>JAUHWL010000031.1 GCA_030424545.1 Bacteroidia bacterium | reverse complement strand
TATGGGTTATAAAATTGTGGAATATAATTTTCCATGTTGATTTGATATTTTTCCTGACGTAATTCTGAGTAGAAAAGCATCAAATTATTGAAAGATATTTCTTCTCTTTTTAGAGCTAATGCCCCCCCCTCAACGGGTTACGGTTTTGTAATGCTGTTTTCATATGATAAGATTTTAAATTTTGGTTTGACTAAGGTAAATAAAAGTGTTGAGGTAACAAGCGAGGAGTTAGTGGGTTGGGGGGGGAAGATGGGCTTTAGTGGAGTAGGAAGGAGACCGAAGTCTAACTGTCAAAAACCCGTAATCAGATGAAATCAGATTCCAAAAAATTTCAATAAAAACGTACTTTCGCAAACTTTTATAAAGGCCTCGTGTTTGGCTTACTTAAGATTGTAATAATGGCTGAAAAAAAGCACCAATTAAACAGCGAAGATTTAGCAGAAGCTATAGGAGATGCACATGAAACTTTTTCTACAGAAACACCATTGCGCGATGACGCTTTTGTTTTGTCTGACGAAGAAAAAATAGCAAAAATTCAAGACCACATGACGGGCATCATGGAAACATTAGGTTTAGACCTAACCGATGATAGCTTAAAAGGCACCCCAAAACGCGTGGCAAAAATGTATGTTAAAGAAACGTTTGGCGGTTTAAAACCAGAGCGCAGCCCAAACATGAGTACGTTTAAAAATTTATACCGCTATGGCGAAATGTTGGTAGAAAAAAACATTGTTGTTTACTCTACCTGCGAGCACCACTTTTTACCCATTGTGGGCAGAGCACACGTGGCATACATTAGTAACGGCACCGTAATTGGCCTTAGCAAAATGAACCGTATTGTAGATTTTTATGCCAAGCGCCCACAAGTACAAGAACGCCTAACAAAGCAAATTGTAAAAGCCATGCAAGAGGCTTTAGGTAGCGAAGACGTAGCCTGTGTTATAGATGCAAAACACTTGTGTGTAAATAGCCGCGGCATTCGCGATATTGACAGCAGCACCGTTACCGCAGATTTTGGCGGTCAGTTTAAAAGCGAAACCAAAAAACGCGAGTTTTTAGAGTACATAAACATGCGTACTAAATTTGAAGCTTAACAGAATCAGGTTAATGAGTATAAGGTTTTAGGTAAACCATAAGCTCAAATCCATATAACGTATAACTTTTAACATTCAACCTTGAACATTCAACCTTGAACATTCAACTTTAAACCTTGAACCTTTCAACCTAGTTGAACGTTGAACTTTAAACACATCCAATGGCACTTTATCAAGATCAACAGCTTAAAGTAACAAATTCACTCTCTGGCAAAAAAGAAACTTTTGTCCCGCTAAACAGCCCCAATGTGGGCATGTACGTTTGTGGGCCAACCGTTTATAGCGATGTGCATTTGGGCAACTGCCGCACTTTTATCAGCTTTGATATGATCTACAGATACTTGAGCCATTTGGGATATAAAGTGCGCTACGTACGCAACATTACAGATGCTGGCCATTTGGAAAATGATGCCGATGAAGGCGAAGATAAAATTGCCAAAAAAGCAAGGTTAGAGCAATTAGAGCCCATGGAAATTGTACAGCGTTACACGGTAGATTTCCGCAATATCATGAGCTCTTTTAACGCCCTCCCTCCTAGCATAGAGCCTACCGCAACCGGCCACATTGTAGAGCAAATTGCCATGATAGAAGAAATTATGGACAAAGGTTTGGCCTACGAGGTAAAAGGTTCTGTGTACTTTGATGTAAACAAATACAATAAAGAAACCCATTACGGCATTCTTTCTGGGCGAAATATAGAAGAGTTAATTAGCGGTACGCGCGATTTAGATGGCCAAAGCGAAAAACGAAGTCCCATAGATTTTGCCCTGTGGAAAAAAGCTTCGCCCATGCACATTATGCGCTGGCCTAGCCCGTGGAGTGTTGGTTTTCCGGGTTGGCACTTAGAGTGTTCTGTAATGAGCAGCAAATATTTGGGCCAAGAATTTGATATTCATGGTGGCGGTATGGATTTAAAATTTCCGCACCACGAATGTGAGATTGCACAAAACCATGCAGCAAACGGCAAGCACGCAGTAAAATATTGGCTACACACCAACATGCTTACGTTAAACGGGCAACGCATGAGTAAAAGCACCGGCAATACTGTTTTGCCTGGCGAGCTATTTACTGGCAACAACAAGCTTTTGGTTAAAGGTTTTGCACCAAGTGTAGTGCGCTTTTTTATGATGCAAGCACATTACAGCAGCATGCTAGATTTTAGCAACGATGCACTCTTGGCTGCCGAAAAAGGCTACTTCCGCTTGATGGATGCCTTGAAAAATCTAGACAAAATAACTCCGGCACAAAGCAGCAATTTTGATGTGACCGCATGGCGACAAAAATGCTACGATGCTATGAATGACGATTTTAACTCGCCCATTCTTATTGCCCATATTTTTGATGCTGTAAAAGCAATAAATGCCGCAACAGACGGAAAACAACAGTTTAACAAACAAGATTTAGCACTGCTAAAAGAAACACTAAGCGGCTTTGTATTTGATATTTTGGGGCTGGCCAATACGGCAGAAACCAATAGCGATTCTAAAAAGCTAGATGCCGCCATGAATGTTTTAATTGCCATGCGCAACCGTGCACGCAACGATAAAAACTGGGCTCTTTCTGATGCGATTAGAGACGAGCTACTAGCCAACGGCATTGTGCTAAAAGATGGCAAAGACGGAACAACATATAGCGTAGAATAATTTTTTTCTACGCTATACTTCTTTTATATCTACGGGCATTTATTTGTTTAAATACAGCATTTTTGTTTCTTTATTCTTAAAACAAATTTCGCTTGAACCATCTACACACCCTCCTTTATTTTTTAGCTACAAGTCTGGTTTTTTCTGTAAGTAGCATCTCTGCGCAAAATAGTGGGCAACACCAAATTGAAGGAACCATTGTAGAAGAAAAAACAGGTTTGCCTGTGCCCTATGCTCATGTTATTAATACGGCAACCAACAAAGGCACAATTAGCAATGCCGAAGGATATTTTCAACTTGAATTAACGTCTTGGCAAGACACAGCCATTATTTCTTTTATAGGTTTTAAGAAATTCTTCCTCACGTTTAATGCACAAAAAAAAGAGTACCTCATTCGCTTAAAAGAAGATATTTTGGAGTTGGATGAAATAACCCTTGTTGCCAAAGACAATAGCTATTTGTACAACTTGGTTGCAACGGCAAAAAGAAAAGCATCTAGCGCCACCGAAACTTCAAAAGCGTATTATGAATTAAAGAGTTTTGTAGATGATAAACAGGTAGAGTTGGTAGAAGGGTTTTACAACATGGATGTTACGGGATACGAGCTTACTGCACTCCACCTAAAAGCAGGCCGCTTGGCATTAAAACCTTTTGGCAATCAGTTTTTTGCATCTATGGAAAGTTCAGAAGCCATTGCCTTGCAAAAAATGTTTTTAGAAAATGAGTTTTTCCCTGTAAACCCGCTCAACCTATCTAAAGGCAAAATGAAAAAAACGTTTGCCCTAGATTTAGAAAAAAAGTTTGTGAATGATAATGCCGACTCCATTTATGTCATCAACTATCAACCAATAAAAGCTAGCAAAACCATTTTTAGTGGCACCATTTGGATAAATAAAGACAAAAGCGCTATTTTAAAAATGACTTATACATGTGAGAACACAAACAGACATCCGTTTTTGCCGCTTTTTAATTCAGATAAAATTGGAGGGGTAGATTTAAACATTACCAAAACTTTTGAAGAAGTAAATGGCCATTTTGTGTTTAGCCAAATAGATTTTACATATGGTATAAATTATATCAGTTCAGAAAACAGAGGAAATAACCACAAATACAAAGTTTTAACCAAAGCCATACTTTATGGGTACGATTATAAGGAACGTTTCTTTATTCCAAAATTTGAATTTGCCGAAAACCTAAGCGATTATAGAAAAATAGATGCTTTGCCTTTTAACGAGTTTTTTTGGAAGTACAACAATGAGTACAGAGTTAAGGATAAACAAAACTCTAACGAAGCGTTTTTTACAGATGATGAAGCCATTACCAACCAAACGCTGGGCAAAAAAAATAAATACATGCAATCTGGTTTTTTTGAAAGCACATATTTGAAGTGGAATAAAAATAGAGTGGTTTTCGGAAAACGATCTGCAAATGCAACAGACCGCAAAACAAACAATGCAGGGGTTACTGTAGGCCAATACAACCTTAGTGTTAAAATATTTATGGATGTAAATATCTATGGCGATTCATCAGACATTATAACCGAAACCATTTTAGACCCGTTTGAGAGTTACTACAATGCTCCGCTAAATAACATTTCGTACTGCTTTATAAATACCTATTTTGATTTATGCGAAATTGAAAGAAGAAAATTTGCCGAAAAAATTAAAAGTTATAGCAAAAACATAGATGGGCTAAACAAACAATATGATTTGCTTTTGGACAATTTAAGCAGCATGAAATACCAATACGAAATGAGTGTTGACCGTGGCAAAAACGAGGTAAAAATGAATTATTGGAACACTATGATTGAAAACAATCTTGGTTTTAACAACATTGATATTTACAAACCTTTTGAATTTAAAGAAGAATGATTTCGCATATATGGAAAACGCTTGAGTACATTCTTGGACTTCCGCTGCTGTTGTTGGTGTGGTTGTACCGCTATATAATTTCGCCCTTAACTCCACCTAGCTGTAGATATACACCAACTTGCTCAGAATATATGGGGCAAGCCATAAAAGAATGGGGGCCGTTTAAGGGTTCTTGGTTAGGATTTAAAAGGCTCATAACATGCCACCCTTGGGGCGGACATGGCCATGATCCTGTGCCCAAGAAGAAAAAAGAAAAGCAACTCTAGCATTTATCAGCTTTAATATGCCAAAGCAAAAACGCCCCGCAAAAATGCGGGGCGTTTTAGATTGGGTTAATTCAATTAATGTTGCAATACAAGTTTCTTTCTTAACACTTGCTGGCCGTCTATTACTTGGATTAAATAAACACCCGGACTTAACTTGCTTAAATCTAAGTTTTTCTGTATCAATCCTACATTTTTAGTTAGTTGCTCATAGAGCATCTGCTTGCCACTCATGTTGTAAACTTCAATGCTGGCTTCTTGTCCAGATTTTCTATAGGCTACCGTTACCAAACCTGTACTGGGGTTCGGGTATACGTATAGTTCATTCTGTTCTACAGCCATTCTGTTTTTGGCAATACATGGCCCAAATGTATAGTTGCCTGTGGCTATAGAATCTCTCATGTATCTGGTTGTTGGCACACATACGCTTACGTTGGTAATGGTGTTGCATAGCTCATAAAACCAAACATATGGCTGGTTACATGTATAATCTACCCAGTCTATATACACAGAGTCTTTGGTAACACAATTGCCATTGCCTTGATCTATAATATCTACTTGTACCCACGTAGGGCCTGTTGGATAAAACAGTCTTACTTGTGTTGGGTTGTTTGTGTTTTTAAGCGTGTAACCACCCGAGTTACTCCAATTGTAAACAAAAGGTCCTACTCCTCCGGACACTGATACTTCTATTGGTTTTTTAAACGATAGTCCCCAATAATAGGCATCTGTACGGTTGGCTCCTGCGGCTACATAGTTGCTGCTTGGCGTTGTTAATTGCCAACTCACAGAAAGGCCACAGTTTCCGCCACCACCACATGGTTGGTCTCCGCCTGTACAATCATCGTCTATTCCATTTCCGCAAATTTCTGTTGCGCCTGGGTTTACATTCGGGTTGTTGTCATCGCAATCTGATCCTAATGTGCTAAACGAATAACCGGTTGGTGCCGTTAGGCCGTAGCAAACATTTGCCTGCCCTGCGTCATATCCATCACCATCAGCATCTACATACAATAGCCCCATTTGCCAGATTGTGTTGTTGTTGTCATCGCAATCGGTGCTGTCTGTGCTGTAGCCGCTTGGTGCGGTTAGTGAACATAGCAGTGTTGAGGACATAGATCCTACGCCATCGCCATCGCTATCTACGTAGTATTTAACCGCTTCGTGGATGTTGCCATCACTATCATCGCAATCGCCTTGGCCGCCTGAGGGTAAAACGTTAGTCCAGCCTACGCCCGGGCTACCGCATGCGTATTGGCTGGTTACGTACCAACCATCGGCATCCGCATCTAAGTACCATGTTTCGCCTACGCTGGCATTGGGGTTGTTGTCATCGCAATCGGTGCCTTGAGTTGTGGCGCTGTAGCCGTTGGGTACGGTGTTGCCCATGCAAACTACTTGGGTTCCGGCATCGTAGCCATCGCCATCGGCATCTACGTATAGCGTAGAGTCTTGCCAGATGTTGATGTTGTTGTCATCGCAATCGGTGCTGTCTGTGCTGTAGCCGCTTGGCGCGGTTAGTGAACATAGCAGTGTTGAGGACATAGATCCTACGCCATCACCATCGCTATCTACGTAGTATTTAACCGCTTCGTGGATATTGCCATCACTATCATCGCAATCGCCTTGGCCGCCTGAGGGTAAAACGTTAGTCCAGCCTACGCCCGGGCTGCCACATGCGTATTGGCTGGTTACGTACCAACCATCGGCATCCGCATCTAAGTACCATGTTTCACCAATACTTGCGTTGGGGTTGTTGTCATCGCAATCGGTGCCTTGAGTTGTGGCGCTGTAGCCGTTGGGTACGGTGTTGCCCATGCAAACTACTTGGGTTCCGGCATCGTAGCCATCGCCATCGGCATCTACGTATAGCG
>JAUHWL010000005.1 GCA_030424545.1 Bacteroidia bacterium | reverse complement strand
ACTACAAGTTAATAAGCTTAACTTTTTGCTGCGCAACTTTGATTGGCTAGTTACTAACGGGTATATTTGAAAAGTTGTGCAACAGGCACACTGTGTATAGCAAATAGGGCGTTCGGTAGTCAAAGACAGTTCAGTGCTATTGACCAACACCGCCAAATCGTTGATTTGGCTTTTAAGAATGAATAAATTAAAAACAAAATACAACCCCCTTGCTGGCGCACATTTGCAATGTGTGCCCCGCTCCCGCGCCTAACTTTTCGCAAGTCAGTTACAAAAGAAAAGCGCAGAGATGCGCAGCAAACCTATTTTTTATGGCCTTCTTAAATGCGAGAATCTGATAGGACTAAAAAAAATAGAAATCAAACAATTAGGGAATGATAAAAATTGTTTCAAGTCAAAATTGCAGAAATTCACCAAAAATGGAATTTTTAAGGGAACTCTACATTTTAAACCATCGGCCTTAACAAAAACGCCTTAAATATTTATCAATAAATTCCTCCTTGCGTTTGCTTCGATATTGCATGACAAAGCGCGGGTGTTCTAGCGGTACAATTTCTTTGGCAAATTTTTGCTCTTGGTTTAGTTTGTTTAAAAACGTAAAGTTTTTGCCGGTGCCCAACACAAATATTTTTTCTCGGCTTAGGCCAAAATCTAATTGTTGGTTTATGGTTTTTATGATAAACGGTGTAATGGCTTTTTCAAGGTTTTTATTATCATAATAATTAATGTTTACCATGCCACTTTTGCCCGGTGTAACGTAACCTAGCGGACTAACCGAGCCTATGTAGAATTGCGCGTAAAATTTTTCTGGTCCGCCAAACGCATCTATAACATCATAAATAAACACGCTGCTGGGTTCGTGGGTATTAAAGTGTGTAAATGGGATATTGCAATTGGCAACTAAGCGTTTGGTATCGGTAAAGGGTATGCCGGTACTACCAGCGCCTAATCTGCCTGGATTAATTCCAAGAATTAGTTTTCTTGGGTTATTATCGTTGTAATATTTAACGTAAAACTTTTGGGTTATCTCGTTAATAATTTCGGAATGCTCGCCTTTAAAGGGGTTTAATACTTCAATAGGCGAGGGAATTTCTTCGGTAATTTCTAAAGCATGGTTAAAGGCAAGTATTTTTTGGGATAACGTCATGGCATTTCTTTGGGCCAATCTACTACTTTGGTGTTAGAAATTTGGTCGTGTAAACCACGATCTGCAAATAAGTAACTAAGTCCTTCAAACGGAATTATTCTTCCTAATGAGCGCAGCGCTGCGTGTTTAGGTGTTAGCGGTAAACCCTCGGTGGTTACGGCTTTTGTTTGCGTAATAAACTTGGCAACGGTTCTGCCTTTTAAATAATGCTCTTGCAAAAAGTAGAATAAAAAATACCAAACAACGTAAAACAGGTAAATATAATAGGGGTTAATATTCCTGGGAAACAGGTTAAAAAGCCCAAGGCTAAACCCAATCATAAACAAGACTACGGCTGCAGAAATATTGTATAAGATGTAATCTAAACAAAAGTTTATAAAACGCTTTATTCGGTCTGCCTCATAGAGTTTAATTTCTGGTAAATGGTCGTTGTCTAGAATTAAATCATCCATTTACTTCGGTTAAATGAGTGGTTAGTTCTTCTATAAAGGGTTCTAAACTATCTACGGTAACATGATCCATTACTACAATTTTATACCAATCTGGATTGTTATCATGGGTATCTGGCACTAATCCATACTTTATTGCAATTTCTTTAGAGATAAAAGAAGCATCCATAGTAATTATGTTGGATTTTCCAGCTCTAAAATACGGCACGTTTAATTGCTGTAATTGTTTGCCCAACCAAGCTGCTCTATTGGCCAAGAGTAAAATTTTCTCATGCCAACCATGTGGGCCATATGTTTGTAAAATCATCCAAACAGAAATGGCATTGGCACCACTTCGGCTGCCGCTAAGGGTATAATCATGGCCTTGCACATATTGCGCTGCGCCCGTTTCTACATACTCAATTAAATTTTTTCTGCACAAAAATATACCTGTTCCGTATGGGGCTTGTACCATTTTATGGGCATCTAAGGTAATAGAGCTTACAGCCGGATTTTTAAATGTTAGGGCTTGTTTTTTAGAGATAAAGGGGTAAACAAATCCACCAAAAGCACCGTCTACGTGAATTTTGTAATCAAAGCCAGAAGCGTCTAAAACCTTTACAATTTCATCCAAATCATCTACAGACCCAAACATGGTTGTCATCATGTTAGCTACGTAAATAATATGCTTTACACCTTCTTTTTCAAGTTTTTCTAATTCAGTTTTTAGCGCATCTACATCTGCGGTTCTTTCTTTTTCTGTTACCGGTATTTGCACATAGGGTATGCAAAGCAAGTTGCTTGCTTTGTGCATGCTATAATGGGCATCTTCAGAAAAAAGCAACCTAATCTGGCTGGGGTTGGCTTTGTGTTCATGCATAAATAAATTGCGATATACCCATACGGCCTGTATGTTAGCTTCTGTTCCACCACTTGCAACGTACCCGTCTTGTGCATTTTTTTCTCCTAACAAAATATCTTCTGCACAAAGGCGAATTAATTCGCGCTCTATTTCTTGGGTTCCGCTAAAAAAGGGCTCACTGTTGCCTAAGGTGTGGCACCCAATATGATTGGGGTTATGAATTAAACTGGAAAGAAACGGTGCATGCGCCAATGCGCCTGGTTCTGTAAAAAACACTTTATCATCTAAGCGAGAGGCAGGAACACCTAAAACGTTATTTACTTCGTAATCCACATTTCCTCTTAACGCGCTAAAAACACGTTCGCAAACTTGGTCATGCGTTAGCTTTTTCCAAATATTCATATCAAAATAAATTTTGCGCGAAAATAAGCTGACATTGAAATCAGATAGCTGTATAATGTCATTTTTATCTTAAAGTTTTATTAAAGTCGTCATTTCATTTTTAATTGATTTTCTCATCCTAAAAAAAAATGTAATCTTAACCACGTATTAAAAGGCAATTTGAAATTATTCCTATGAAAAAAATTTACACCCTTGTTTTAACATTGTTTAGCTTAATCCTTTTTGCACAAGAGCAAGTAAAACCAGAATTGCTGGAGAACATGAGGTTTAGAAATATTGGTCCAGCTGGTATGAGTGGAAGAATTTCTAGCATTGATGTAGACCCGTTTAACGATCAAAAAATTTACGCAGGGTCATCGGCAGGAGGGTTGTGGCTAAGCGAAAACGGTGGCCAGAGTTGGACGTGCATCTTTAACAACGAAAAAGTAGCGAGCATTGGTGTAGTAAAAATTGATCCCTCTAATTCTTCAATTATTTGGGTTGGTACGGGCGAGGGAAACCCAAGAAACTCGCAAACATCTGGGTATGGCATTTATAAATCTGTAGATGGCGGGCGCAATTGGCAGTTGATGGGATTAGAAAAAACCAGAAACATACACCGTATTCTGGTAGATCCCAGAAATAGTAACGTGGTTTACGTTGGCGCCATTGGCGTTGCCTGGGGCGAAGGCGAAGATCGGGGCGTTTACAAAAGCACCGATGGTGGAAAAACCTGGAGCAAAACCTTATATGTTGATGAAAAAACAGGCGCAGCAGATTTGGTGATGGATCCAGCAAATCCGGATAAAATTATTGCGGCCATGTGGGAGTACCGCAGATGGCCGTGGTTTTTTAACTCGGGCGGGCCAAGTTCTGGTTTGTACATAACACACAATGGTGGCGAAACCTGGGAAAAACGCACCGATAAAGACGGTTTGCCCAAAGGTGATTTAGGCCGAATTGGCGTTGCGATTTCGCCAAGCCAACCAAAAATTATTTATGCACTTGTAGAAAACGAAGCAAAAAATGCACTTTATAAATCTACCGATGGCGGTTTTAAATGGAATAGAATAAGCGATGATAACCAGATTGGAAACAGGCCATTTTACTATTCGGAATTGTATGTAGACCCAGTAAACCCGAACAGAATTTACTCTTTGTGGTCTATACTTACCATGAGCGAAGATGGAGGGAAAACCTGGGATAACATTGCGCCATATAGTAGTGTTCACCCAGATCATCATGCGTTTTGGGTAGGTAAAGACCCCAACTATATTATAGAAGGGAATGATGGTGGATTAAATATATCTAGAGATGGCGGCCAAAATTGGCGTTTTGTAGAAAACCTTCCATTGGCTCAATTTTATCATATCAGGGTAGATGATGATTTACCATACAATGTTTACGGAGGCATGCAAGACAATGGCAGTTGGCGAGGCCCAGCTTATGTTTGGCATGCTGGCGGCATACGCAACAGCGATTGGCGCGAACTGTTTTTTGGAGATGGTTTTGATGTAATGCCTGATCCTGAAAACAACCGGTATGTTTATGCACAAAGCCAAGAAGGTTTTGTTGCCTATGTAGATACAGAAACGGGTTATTCGCGCTCTGTTCGTCCTGTAAGTCCAGATAGTACAGTGCTTCGGTTTAACTGGAATGCAGCCATTGCACAAGATCCGTTTGATGCGGCCACGATTTATTTTGGTTCTCAGTTTGTACACAAAAGCACAAATAGAGGTGCGGCTTGGCAAATTATTTCTCCCGATTTAACCACCAACGATACAGCCTATCAAAAACAGTTAGAAAGCGGTGGTTTAACGTTTGATGTTACCGGGGCAGAAAATTATACCACCATTATTAGCATTGCGCCAAGTTCGCTAGAAAAGGATGTTTTGTGGGTAGGTACAGATGATGGCAAAGTGCAGATAACCAAAGATGGAGGCAAAAGCTGGAACAATGTTGCTGACAACTTAAAAGGGGTGCCAACCGGAGCTTGGGTGGCGCAAATAACTCCCTCAGAAATTAATCCAGGCGAGGCATTTGTAGTGGTTAATGATTACCGTAGAAACAATTGGAAACCATATTTATACCACACAACCAATTACGGCAAAAGCTTTACAAGCTTGGTAAGCGAAGAAAATGTTTGGGGCTATACCATGAGTGTTTTACAAGATCCAGAAGAAGAAAACCTTTTGTTTTTAGGCACAGAATATGGCTTGTATTTTAGTTTAGACAAGGGCAAAAATTGGCAGCAATGGGGCAAAGATTTCCCAACGGTACAGGTGGCCGATTTGGCTATACAGAAAAGAGAAGCAGATTTAATAGTAGGAACATTTGGCTGTGCCGCATGGGTTTTAGATGATATTCGTCCTCTTCGCGCGTTAGCCGCTAATAAAGAAGACGTGCTAAGCCAGCCTATTTCTGTGTTTAGCGCACCAACAGCTTATGATGTAGAATGGCTGCAAGCAGACGGAATGAGATTTGCCGCAGATGCTGTTTATGCGGGAGACAACAGAACTGCGCAAGCCAGAATTTGCTTTTGGTTAAATAAAGATGAAAATGATACGGCACTTAAAAAGGTTGAGCAGTTAAAAATTGAAATTTTTAACAACAAAAAGGAACTGATTAGAACGCTCTACACAAAATATAACAATGGTTTAAATAGAACGTATTGGGATTTGTGCGCCAAAGGCGGACGATACCCGAGTATGCGTGAACCTAGAAAAAGCAAATATCTAGATGACCCATCTGGCGAAACAGTGTTGCCAGGCGAGTACTTGGTTAAAATTTGGTACGGTAAAAATGTGGACTCTACAAAGGTTGAGGTAAAGTTTGACCCGAGAATTAACATTAGTGAAACTGATTTGGCAGAGCACCGCGCCTTTATGGTTGGGGTACTTAAAGATTTTGATGCCATAGAAAAGGTGGCCGAAAACTTAAGAAGCGCAAAAAAAGAAATTGGGTTTATTGATGAACAGCTTAAAGATAAAAAAGGAAAAGAATGGAAAGAAGCCAAAGAAAAAGTTACGGCTATTAAAGATTCTTTAGAAAAAGTACGGTTGGCCATTTGGGGAAAAGAAGACGTAAAAGGATATTATGAACAGCCTGATACGTGGATGGGATTAGCAGGAAATGCAACTTGGCTATTGTCTGGAAATCACGGAAAAGTTGGTGATAACGAAAAATTATTGGCTAAAAAAATTGCTCTAAAGACCGATGAAACCCTAAAAATGGCCAACAAATTCTTTACAATAGATTGGCCAATATTTACATCTTACTTTAAAGAAAATCCGATAAGTTTGTTTAAGGAAAAAGAACCAGTAGAACGAAACTAAACAAAAACGAAAATGAAAACTGAGCTAAAATGGGTAACGATAATATTTGTGCTGCACATTGCTTGGCATTTTGCAGAAAGGTTTCTGGGGTTTTATGCTGAAAAAGCGGTCTACCATGAAATTACAAGCATTTCTTTTTTTGTTGTTTATGCCTTGGCCATGTATTTTGCTATAGCAGATTTAAGAGCTTCTAATGGTGGTTATCTAAATAAAAGACACGGATTTTTATCAGGGTTGTTTATTAGTTTAATAATGGTAGCAACTGCCCCAATTATGATAGGGCTATTAATGTTTGCCATACAGCCAGGCTTTTTTAATCAAATGATTTTGGCCGCAACAAGTAATGGAGAGTACTCTTTGTATGAGGCTGCACAACAGGAGTACAACTATTGGAGCTATGTAAAGCTTTACATGGCAGGATATCTTTTAGTCGGCTCGTTGTCTGCGGCACTTTGGTCTTATGTTTTGCATAGAATGCCAGATCCGGTAAATGATTAAACAAAAAAAGGGGCTGTGTTAGCCCCTTTTTTTTGATTATTATTTTTTGGTTTTTCTACTGAACCACAACCTTTTTGGTTTTGCTTACACCTTCACTATAAACAGTAACTAGATAAACTCCAGAAGAAAGATCAGCAATTGAAACATCATTTGTGCGCTCTCCAGATTTAGGGACTTTATTTAAAATTACTCTTCCTGATAGATCTTTGATTTCAATTTTGTCTATATCTATCGTTGTTTCTATGGTTATATAGCTTTGTGCAGGATTAGGGTAAATTTTCAAATCAGCTTCATCTGCAAACAATTCTTTGGTGCCAATTGTGGTTGCAAGCAAAATCTCATCCAGATACAAATTGTTGCCACCACCACCAGTAAACTCAAATTTTATCATAATAGGCGTTGGGCTTAGTGCATAAGCAGATAAGTCTAATGTACCTTGTTTCCAGTCCGAAGAAGATGTTGGCCACCATGATGTGGTGATTTTTGCGGAAACAGTTCTTAATAAAGGTCCAAGTTGGGTTTTAACCAATGTCCAAGTTTGTCCACAATCATCAGAAATGTAAGTAAGTAATTTATCATTGTTGCCTATAGATTTTTCGGCAAATGCATATTGATATAGCAATGTGGCTTCTTTGCTGTTTTCTAGACTAATGGTGTGCGAAATCATTTCGTCTACTTCAGATTGTATGGCATTAAAATTTTGAAGGGTTACGCAACTTTGCCCAGCAAATGCTGTTTTTGTAAAGTATCTAAAGTCTATTGTATCTAAACTGTTGTTCACCGCCCAATTTTCGTTGGGTATCGGATAGTTTTCAAAGTTATCTCCAAAGGCATTTATATACGGTGTGTTTGTTAAGGACCGTATGGAGATAGATTTATATTTTGTTAAATTATTTGTGCCATGGCTATTAGAAACCGTTAATGTTGCGTCATAAATTCCCTTTTGATTATAGGTGACAGTTGGGTTTGGTTGGGTACTGCTAGATGGTGTTCCTCCAGGAAAATTCCATTGATATGAGGTAGCATTTCCGTAATAGGTTAAATCATTAAATTGAACGGTATTGCCTTCACAGAGCAAAGTGGGTTCTGCGTAAAAATCGGCTTTAGGCGCACAAGGTAAGTTCTGGTTTGGCTGAATACCTGTAGCCAATGCGTTACTCGCAGTAACTAAATAACCTCTAAGAAAAGAAGTCCCAAGCGAATTGCGCATTCTATTTACCTGACACGCTGTAAACATATTGGTGCAATCGTCATCAGCATAATCCATATAATTTTCAATCTGGTCCACCAAGTCTGGACTGTCGTTATGACAAGAGTTTGTGTTTAAATCGCAACCAAAACTTGGGTTTGCAACGGGTGGCGTGTCCCCACAATTATCACCATTATTACAACCATTGTTAAAGGGGTGGTCTAATCCAAGGTAATGGCCAGCTTCATGCACTAAAGTTCTTCCATAAGAATTAGAGGTGCCTATTGTGCCAACTTGGTCATGTCTAATAACAATACCATCAAAAATATAAGACTGGTTTATAGACGGTTTATAAGCATAGCCTAAGGTTGTGCCTTGCGATGAGGGTAAGTTAATGGCTCTAACAACCCAAATGTTTAGGTATTTTTTATTGTCCCAATTAACTAGCGGTTTTACATTGTTATTTGCTTGCCCAGTCAAGGTTGAATATGTTCTAGTAATTCCATCAGTACAATTTCCTTGGGGATCTAAATTGGCAATGGCGAACTCAATTTCAGCATCGGCTGCAACACCTTTAAAAATGGCTCTTGTATTAACGGTATCTGGGTTAAGTCTTCGGTAATCTCTGTTAATAACGCGTAATTGATCTAATATTTGCTCCCTAGATATATTATCAACATCATTTTCGTAAATAACATGAAATACCACAGGAATGGTATAAACTACGCCTTCCGGTTTATCTGCCCTAGAATCTTGAAGATCTGTTAATTCATAAAATTGATTTCTTGATTCCTGATAGTTTCCTCCAGCATCATTGAATGTTTGAATCGTATAATTTTCTCCGCATCTATCGGTTATACTTTGTGCATTAACAAACGTGAAGCTCGCCAAAGCAAGCATGATTAATAAGTTTTTTATCATCATTACAGGCTAAAATTCAATTAATTAACAAATATATTTAAGGCGTGTTTTCTAAGGAGAGAGGCCAAATATAGCGATTTTTATAAGTTCTGTAAATTTGTTTTAAACCTATTTGGTTAGAAATCAGAATTAATTGTAAATTCGCAGCCCCTTAAAGTGAGGGTATTTAGTAATTGAATTTAAATGTTTAGCCTCTAGTGAATACGTTAAGCTATAAAACAGAATCAGCAAACAGCGCCACTGTTACCAAAGAGTGGATTATTGTAAATGCTGAAGGACAGAATTTGGGAAGATTTGCATCTAAGGTTGCAAGACTTATCCGTGGAAAACACAAAACAAACTATACACCACATGTTGATTGTGGAGATAATGTTATTGTTTTAAATGCAGAAAAGATACAGCTTTCAGGAAATAAGTTAGATCAAAAGGAATATATCAGACATACTGGGTATCCTGGCGGGCAACGTACCACTCCGGTTAGTTCTTTAATGAAAGACAATCCTGTAAAGGTTGTTGAAAAGGCAATTAAAGGAATGCTACCTAAAAACAAATTGGGAAGTGTGTTGTATAGCAATTTACATGTTTATGCAGGAAATGAGCATAAGCACGAAGGCCAACAACCAAAAGAAATTAATCTTAACGACATTAAATAACAATGGCACAAATTCACGCAATAGGTAGAAGAAAGACCTCTGTAGCCAGAGTTTATTTGCAAGAAGGAAAAGGCGATATTAAAATTAATGGCCTTGACTACAAAGCATATTTTGACACTGGAGCACTTCATTACAAAGTAGAACAAGCTTTTGCTTTAACAGAAACAACTGGAAGTTTTGATGTAAAAGTTAATGTAGAAGGTGGTGGTATTACAGGACAAGCAGAAGCAATCCGTTTAGGAATTGCAAGAGCACTTGTTCAAATTAATCCAGAAAATAAGCCTACGCTTAAAGTTGATGGATTGATGACACGTGATCCTCGTATGGTTGAACGTAAAAAATTCGGTCAGAAGAAAGCACGTAAACGCTTCCAATTCTCGAAACGTTAATATTAGTATTTATAATTGTTTAGCATCCAAACTGTGCAGACTTCTTAATTTTTAAGAACTACTGCATGGTTGCTCAACTCAAAGGAAAGTAAACTATAGTATGGAAAACAAAGATCAAATTAAAGGATTGTTGGATGCAGGTGTTCACTTCGGTCACCTAACTCGCAAATGGAATCCAGCAATGGCTCCTTACATTTTTATGGAGCGCAACGGTATTCACATTATTGACTTGTACAAAACGCAAGCAAAAATGAATGTTGCCGCAGAAGCATTAAAAAAGATTGCTGGTTCTGGCAGAAAAATTCTTTTTGTTGCTACTAAAAAGCAAGCTAAAGATATTGTAGCAGAATATGCAACAAGCATAAACATGCCTTACATTACAGAGCGCTGGCCAGGTGGAATGTTAACCAACTTTGTAACCATCCGTAAGGCGGTTAAAAAGATGCAAAACATTGATAAAATGAAAGAAGACGGTACATTCTTGTCTCTTTCTAAGCGTGAGCGTTTACAAGTAAACCGTCAGCGCGAAAAATTAGAAATGAACTTAGGTTCTATTTCTGATATGAACCGCTTACCTGCTGCAGTATTTGTTGTAGACGTTATGCGTGAGCACATTGCTGTAGAAGAAGCGCGCACATTAGGTATTCCATTATTTGGTATGGTAGATACAAACTCTAACCCTCAATTAATTGATTACCCAATTCCTGCAAATGACGATGCTTCTAAGTCTGTATCTAAAATTATGGAGTTTGTAACAAACGCTATAAAAGAAGGTTTGTCTAATCGCAAACAAGAAAAAGATAAGTCTAAGCAAGAAAAATTAGAAAAGAAAGCCGCACAAGTAGGTGAATAATTTCTTTTTCTCTATGCAGATAAAATGAAAAAGCATTTTTAACATATTGATAAAAGGGATAAAGGCAACTTTATCCCTTTCTTTATTAACACAATAAAATAGAATACAAATGGCAACAATAACTGCTTCAGACGTAAATAACTTAAGAAAGCAAACAGGTTCTGGAATGATGGACTGTAAAAATGCATTAGTAGAAGCCAATGGCGATTTTGAAAAAGCTGTTGACATATTACGTAAAAAAGGACAGAAAATAGCAGCAAAACGTGCAGATCGTGCCGCAACAGAAGGTGCGGTAATTGCATTAACGAATAGTGATAATACCACAGGTATTGTAGTAAGTGTAAACTGCGAAACTGATTTTGTAGCGATAAACGAGAACTTTGTTGCACTTGCAAATAAAATTGCTGACTTGGCTCTTGCAAATACTCCTGATAGTTTAGAAGACCTTTTGGCGATTAGCTTTGACGATAAAATGACAATTGGTGAGAAACTTACTGAGCAAACAGGTGTAATTGGAGAGAAAGTAGAAATAGGTGGTTATGAGAAATTATCTGCACCATACATTGCTTCTTACATACACATGGGTAACAAAATAGGAACTATAGTTGCTTTAAGCGATGTAGCAGAAGAAGCTGGACGCGATATAGCTATGCAAGCTGCAGCTATGAACCCAGTTGCTTTAGATAAAGACAGTGTTAGCCAAGAGTTGATTGAGCGCGAATTAGAAGTAGGACGTGAGCAAGCAAGAGAAGAAGGTAAACCAGCAGAAATGATTGAGAAAATTGCGCAAGGAAAATTGGGTAAATTTTACAAAGAAAGTACGCTTGTAGAGCAGCAATATATTAAAGACAGCTCTATGACAGTTGCTAAATATTTAAACAGCGTAAAACCTGGTTTAAAAGCACAAGGTTTTAAGCGTTTAAGCTTAGCTTCTTAATACAAGAAAAATAGTTAAATATATTTAAGAGCGGCAATTTCATTTTATGGAATTGCCGCTCTTTTTTTGTCTTGTCCTGTATATATTTGCAGGGCTTCTAAAAAAAACTGTGGCACTTTATGAAATACACGAGAATACTACTAAAACTAAGCGGAGAAGCATTAATGGGAGACCAAGAATTTGGTATTTCTCAAAAACGCTTGTTAGACTATGCTACCCAAATTAAAGAAGTTGTAGACCAAGGTTTGCAGCTAGGAATTGTAATTGGTGGCGGAAATATTTTTAGAGGAATAAGCGGTGCAAGCAAAGGCATGGATAGGGTGCAGGCAGATCACATGGGCATGTTGGCCACCGTAATAAATGGTTTGGCACTGCAATCGGCATTAGAGAATTTAGGTGTAAAAACACGCATGCAAAGTGCCATAGAAATGGATAAAATTGCAGAACCCTTTATAAGAAGAAGAGCGGTTAGGCATTTAGAAAAAGGCCGAGTAGTGATATTTGGCGGAGGAACCGGAAACCCGTATTTTACTACAGATACAGCGGCAACACTTAGAGCCATAGAAATAGATGCCGAAGTAATCTTAAAAGGAACAAGGGTTGATGGTATATATACTGCCGATCCAGAAAAAGATAAAACGGCAACCAAATACAACAACTTAAGCTTTGATGAGGTGTACAAAAAAGGCCTAAATATTATGGATATGACGGCTTTTACCTTAAGCAAAGAAAACAATCTGCCCATCTTGGTTTTTGATATGAATATACCTGGAAATTTAAAAAAGGTAGTTTTGGGCAAAGAAGAAATTGGAACTTTAGTACAAGACTAATTAAGGCAACATAGATGGAAGAAGAAATACAATTTATAAAAGACTCGGCCAAAGAGCACATGGATAAAACCGTTGAGCATTTTGAAAAAGCACTAGCAAAAATTAGAGCATCTAGAGCTAACCCTTCTATGCTTGATGAAATTAGAGTTGAGTATTATGGCAGTCATGTGCCCTTATCTCAAGTAAGTAATATAAGTACGCCAGATGCACGCACAATTACCATTCAGCCATGGGAAAGAACGTTGATTGGTGCCATTGAAAAAGAAATAATAAACTCAGGACTTGGGTTTAACCCTACGAACAATGGAGATATAGTTATCATTAATGTTCCTCCATTAACAGAAGAGCGAAGAATAGGTTTAGTAAAAATGGCCAAACAAGATGCCGAAGAAGCAAGAATTGGTATTCGTATTGCGCGAAAAGAAGCAAATGATGAACTAAAGAAATTAGATTCTATATCTGAAGATTTGTTGAAAGATTATGAAGCCGAGGTGCAAGAGCTTACGAATCGTTATATAAAAAATATAGATACGTACTTAGAGAAGAAAGAAGTAGAAATTATGAAGGTGTAAATTACTTTTATAATAGAAAAAAGGGTGCTATAAAATCATTTTTATAGCACCCTTTTTTTAATCAAAATTCTCTCTACTGCTCATGCAAAGCTAAAAATGGTCTTGTTGTATGAAACGCTACCTTACTTGTCATGCTAGAGCGGAATAAGCCTTCTAAAAAGCCGTATTTTTTTGCAAGCAAAGCAACAATATCAGCATCTTTTTCTTCAGCAAAATCTAAAATAGCTTGCTCTATATTTTTTTCGTTTGCCTCTACAAAATGAAAAGTATGTTTACAGTCTGACAAATACTCGCTAAATTTTTCTTTTTGAGGAATGCTTTCTTCTGGTTTTTGATGTGTTACATGAAGAATGAGCAATTCTGCTTTTACAGCGCAGGCAATTTTGCTTAATCGTTGAAGAGCTATATCGTTTTTAACCGATTTAAAATCTGTGGCATATACAATGCGCTTTATGCCTTTAAAAGCAGCACCTGAGGGTATAGCCAGTACGGGCACATTTACACTGTGCAATATAGACGCGGCATTAGAACCGATTAATACTTCTTCTATACCACTTGCACCTTTGGTTCCTAGTACAACCATACAGTTGTTGTAGAATTTGCTTAATTCTTTTACCACCCGTATAGGGTTGCCCATTAAGCTACGTGTTTCAAATTCTAAGCCTGTTGGCGCTAATTTTTTAGCAATTTCTTTTAGCCCTTTTTCTGATGTGTCTCGCATAATGTCTAACAAAGACGTGCTCATTACATTCTGAGAATAGGGCAAATCAAACGCATTAACAACAATTATTCTGGCTTGTAAAGATTTTGCAACGGCAACGGCATATAGCATTGCACGATCTGCATTTTTACTAAAATCTGTGGGTAATATTATTGTTTTCATAACCATAAAACTATGCTTTAAAGATACAATCTAGCTAGATATTTTAAGCATCTACAAAGCAAATTTTTATAGAATTAATCGCAATTTTCTAAGGTGTTTACTTGTAGTACTTCATCAGACGGACTTATATATTTTATTCCGTAACCTAATCCTCTAGCAATAAAAAGAATACCTAAAATTACGATGAAATAAGGGACCATTTTTGTGAAAACGCGTCTCCATTTTAATGATATGATATTTTGACTAAATGCTATGGTAAACATCATCGGGAAAGTTCCTAGTCCAAAAAATGCCATAAATAAGGCGCTAGAAAAAGGGTTGCCTATACCTATGGCACCAAGTAGTGCCATATAAACTAATCCGCAGGGTAAAAAGCCATTTAAAATACCAGTAATAAAAAGGGCTTTAAAACTATTTTGTTTTAAGAGCTTGCCAAGCTTATTCCGCAATAGTAGAATGATTTTTTGTAAAAAAACGGGTGTTTTATGTGTGTTAATTACTCTTGGAAGCAATACACTTGCAATCATAAATACCCCAATGGCAATAGATAGTGGTTGTTGCAATCCGGCTAAACTAAATCCGCGGCCTACAAACCCAAACAGCAATCCGATAAGTGAATAGGAAACAATACGACCAAGTTGGTAAAGTACATTTTTAGCTAGGGCATTTTGTTTTTGTAGCGGAAGTGCTAATACAATTGGACCACACATGCCAGCGCAATGAAAACTGCCCATTAATCCGATGCCAAAACCAACCCAAACCCATTCCATTAAATTCTAATATTTCTTTCCCAGAAGAAATTTTGATCGTGAGATTGAATGGAAATTTTTAGAACCCACCTCCCAGCAACAAGATTAATAGAATGTATTACTTGTGCGGTATTTTGAGTGTATTCTACAGGAATAGTAAAGTCTAGTTTTTTATTGTTAGGTCTGTAAAACTCTAATGTACCCGTAGTATTGTTTTGTGGTAAATCTTCTGGATAAAATACATGAAGATCTGTGCCAATTTTTTTGGTTTTTAAAGGAAGCAATTTTGCAGCGTTTGCTTTAGAATCTATCAAGTCCTGATATTTAATTTCCTGCTCATAATAATCATCGGTTACCAACTCTACTTGATTGTTAGCACCTCTTATCATATAATAAGTGAGCATGGCTGCAAATAGAACAAACGCTATTACAATGGATGTTCCCCAATTGATTTTCATGATGCTAATTTTTAGTTTTTACACGGGGTCCATTAAAGCTTGTCGTGGTAGTCTCTATTAATTTTCCGTTTGCAATTATGCCAATTTTTATTTCTGTTTCAGAAGATTTGAGTTGGGTTGGTTCTATGGCAATAAAGAAAGAACCTCGTATTAATTTGCCAATTTCTAAAGACATGTCGGGTGTACCTGCAAAATTAATTTCTCCTTCGGGCGAAATTAACTGTAATTCAAGCTCTTGGTTTTCAGCACTTTTATTTAAGATTTTATAATTGTAAAGATTTACAATTTTGCCTTCTTTTTCAAAGTGAGTCATTCCGCTTGCACGTAAAATGGTGGCTTCTACTGCAGAGCGACTTGATGTTAAAAAGCCCATGATTATAAGTAGTACAACTAGCAAGCCAGTATAAGCTTTTGCGCGTAAAGAATATTTGTGCGGTTTTTCTTCGGCAATACTTTCTTCACTCGCATATCTAATCAAGCCTCTTGGTAGCTCAACTTTATCCATAATGGCATCGCAGGCATCTATACAAGCTGTACAATTAATACACTCTAGTTGTGTACCGTTTCTAATATCTATGCCGGTTGGGCAAACATCTACACATTGGTTGCAATCTATACAATCGCCTTTTTTAGCTTCTGCCCTATTTTCTTTTTTCTTGAATTTCGCTCTATTTTCGCCTCGCTTATAATCATACGCCACAACTACAGATTGCCTGTCTAACATTACACCTTGTAACCTGCCATATGGGCAAACAATGATGCATACTTGCTCTCTAAACCAAGCAAATACAAAATAGAATATTGTGGTAAAAACTAGAATCCCAATAAAGTTTCCGAGGTGCACAAATGGGCCGTCTGATACAACTTTAAGCCACTCATCAGTACCCACAATTATCATTAAAAAGTCATTGGAAATAATAAAAGAGATTACCCAAAAAACGAAGCTCTTTAGCCCTTTTTTTCTAAGTTTTTCTGGGTTGTTCCAAGGTAGTTTAGATAGGCGTATTTGCTGGCCGCGATCACCTTCAATCCAGTATTCAATCCGCCTAAAAACATGTTCCATAAAAATGGTTTGCGGACAAACCCATCCGCAAAAAAGCCTACCAAATATTACGGTAAACAGGATGACAAAAAGAATACCTGTTAACAGAGCGAAAACTAGAAGATAAAAATCTTGAGGCCAAAAAATGTTCCCAAAGACTACAAATTTTCTTTCTAAAACGTTTAGTAAGAGTAGCGGTTGGCCATTAATTTTTATCCATGGCGTGGCAAACATAAAGACCAAGAGAACCGTAGCCAATATGGTTCTTTGGTTTGTAAACTTTCCTTTTGGTTTTTTGGGGTATACAAATTTACGTTTACCATCAGCATCCATTGTGCCAATGCTATCACGAAACGATCCATCCGTTTTTAATTCCTCGCCAGTCATTTAGTGTGTTTTATTAATTATTGTTGGCAGGTTAAAAAAATGGCGGTTTAGGTAGTTTCTTCGGTTACAGGCTCTTCGGTAGTTGCGTTTTCGGCATCTGCGGGTGCTTCATCGCTGGCGGGCGCATCAGCATCTATCCATTTTTCTCCTTCTGCAGCTTTAGGTGTTGCAGGAGTTGTGCCTTTTAAACTTAGTACGTAACTGGCAACTTGTTGCATTGCTACGGGCCCTAATTGGTCTTCCCAAGGTATCATTCCTTTGGCAGGAACACCATATTTAATAGTAGAGAAAATTTCAACAATTCCTCCTCCATGTATCCAATATTCGTCTGTTAAATTGGGTCCAACAATACCACCACCATCTGCTAAATGGCAGGCTGCGCAATTGGCTAAATAGATTTCTTTACCAGCCATTAAATCTGCATCATCAGATAGGTATACAACGTTGCTCTCGTCTATTGCACCTCCAGAGGCTGTTAAGTATGCATCAACGGCTGTTTGTGCTTCTTCCATTTCGGCTGCATATTCTTGCTCAGTAGTTGGTATATCTCCAGTTCCAAAATAAAGTGCAGAATACACAACGGCCCAAGCTATGGTAATGTAGAATCCCCATTTCCACCAGGGTGGTAAATCATTGTCTAACTCATGTATTCCATCATAGTTATGGTCTAACAATAGTTCTGCTTCTTCTTCTGCCGAAGTAGCTTCGGTCATTGAAGAAAGCACGGTTTTTTCTTTTAATTTTTCTGCTGCTTCTTCGCCTTGCGTTTGTTTAATTGTTAAATACTTAAGTGTGTTTAAAGCTTTGTTTAGGGCTAAAAGGGCAATTAAAATAAATACAACAGCTATTGTAAAGCCATAGGCAAAAGGATCTTTTAAAAAGGTCCTTAATGCTTCTCCAGATGCGGCAAATATGCTTGTTGATGAAAACAAAGCTACTGCGGTTACAACGTATTTAGATTTGAAATTAATTTTCATTGCAGTGGGTTTTTATCGCCTTCAAAAGGCAAGTTGCTCATTTCTTGGATATGCTTTTTATCTTGACGGAAGACGAATACTAACATCAAAATAAAAAAGGTGAAAAATAATATGAAAGATATTAGGGGATATATTTCAATCCCACTTGATATCATATGATGTTTGATGTATTTAAGCATGATACAGAATAGTACTAGTTAGAAGTAGGTTCGTTTTTAATATCTGTACCCAAACGCTGTAAATATGCTATAAGTGCTATAATTTCTTCATTTGGCTCTACATCAATATTGGGATCTTTGTTAAGATCTGCAGCTATTTTTTCGGCTTGCTTATTTAAAGTGCTTTCCCAATTTGCTATTTCTTCATCAGTATAGGGTACACCTAAAGTTTGCATGGCTTGTAGTTTTTTCTGTGTAGCAGAAATATCTAATGAACCATCATTTCCTTCTAAGCTAAACATCCACGGGTACTTAGGCATAATAGAACCTGGCGACATGCTTTCTGGTGCCCACATGTGGTTGTAATGCCAACTGTTTGGATATTTTCCACCAATACGGTGCAAGTCTGGTCCTGTACGTTTACTTCCCCATAAAAACGGATGGTCATACACAAATTCACCTGCTTTAGAATACTCGCCATAGCGCGCGGTTTCACTACGGAACGGACGAATCATTTGAGAATGACAGGCGTTGCAACCTTCTCTAATATAGAGGTCTCTTCCTTCTAATTCTAGTGGTGTATAAGGTTTAACCGAACTAATTTTGGGGATGTTACTCTCTACAAATATGGTTGGTATAATTTCTATTGCACCACCTATTAAAATAACTATTGTACTCCAAATGGCAAGTTGTATTGGTTTGCGTTCAATTATACGATGCCAGTGCTCTCCTTTATGTTTTTTGTATTCTCCTACTAATGGTGCAGCTTCTGCTTCTTCTTGGGCAACCAATTTGCCACTAGTTGCTGTTTTAATGATGTTATAAACAAACAATAAAGCACCAATTAAATATAAAGCACCACCAATAGCACGCATTAAGTATAGTGGCAATAGCTCAATAACAGTTTCTAAGAAGTTACCGTAAACCAATGTGCCGTCTGGATTAAATTCTTTCCACATTAAACTTTGTGTAAACCCAGCAAAGTACATGGGTAATGCCCAAAACAGAATACCAAGTGTACCTATCCAAAAATGGGCATTGGCCAATTTTTCGCTATACAATTTGGTATTGTAAATTTTAGGAAACATATAATAGAAGATGGCAAAAGCCATAAAACCATTCCACCCTAAAGTACCAACGTGTACGTGAGCCGGAATCCAATCTGTGTAGTGTGCAATAGAGTTTAAGGTTTTTGTAGATAGAAGTGGTCCTTCTAAAGTGCTCATACCATAAGCAGTTAAAGCAACAACGAAAAACTTAAGAACCGCGCTGTCTCTCACTCTATCCCAGGCTCCACGAAGTGTAAGCAATCCATTAATCATACCACCCCAGCTAGGGAAAATAAGCATGATACTAAAAACTACACCTAAGCTTTGAGCCCAATCAGGTAAAGCAGTATATAATAGGTGATGAGGACCTGCCCATATATATATAAAAATCAATGCCCAAAAGTGGATGATTGATAAGCGATATGAAAAGACGGGGCGATTAGCTGCTTTAGGAACGAAATAATACATTAAACCCAAGATTGGCGTGGTTAAGAAAAATGCAACAGCATTATGGCCATACCACCATTGTACTAAAGCATCTTGTACGCCAGAATAAACGCTGTAGCTTTTCCAAAAAGTAACGGGCAGCTCAATACTATTAAAGATATGCAATACAGCTACGGTTATCCAAGTGGCCAGGTAAAACCAAATGGCCACATAAAGGTGGCGTTCACGTCTTTTTAAGATGGTCCAAATCATATTTACACCAAAAATCACCCAGATTAATGCAATGGCAATATCAATAGGCCACTCTAGTTCCGCATATTCTTTACTGGTAGAATAACCTAAGGGCAAGGTTATGGCGGCAGCAACAATAATTAGCTGCCATCCCCAAAAGTGGATGTTGCTTAAAAGATCGCTCGCCATACGTGTTTTTAATAACCTTTGCAGCGAATAATAAACTCCGGCAAACATGGCATTACCAACAAAGGCAAAAATGGCGGCATTTGTGTGCAAGGCTCTTAAACGGCCAAAAGTTAGCCAAGAATAAGGGCCGTTTAAACTAGGGTAACGCAATTCTAACGCTATCCACAGACCAACCAAAAAGGCTACAATTGCAAAAACGATTGCTGCAATGGAAAAATTCCTTACAATTCGATTGTCATAATAAAACTTTTCTAATTCCATTTTTTACGGATTTATTTGGTGTTGTTTTTAGATTTTTTTTTATCGTCAAATAACATTCTTACAGAAGGCGTATAATCATCATCAAACTGACCGCTTTTTACACTCCAAAAAAAAGCAGATAAGAAGATTAAGGCTATTATTAGCGATACGGTAATCAACAAGAATATTATTTCCATAGCTAAGAGTAAGAATGGGCAAAACTAGTTTTAGTACTTGAATTTGTTTCATGATACTTCTCAATGTCAAATATGAGAAATATCATTGTTTGAATCATTATAAACTATCTAATTTTATTTACGTTAAACATTTTAATTAGCTTTATGAAGTTTAAACATTAATTAATAATATTCGTAATTGTCCAAAACAACCAATTTAGAATGGGAATTGAAGAGGAAATAAAACAGGAGAAATGGAAGTCGGATTATCAAAAATTAGGCGTAAATATCATATACACATACTTCTGGATTAAAGAGCAGATGGGAAACTCTTTAAAGCCATTTGGCATTACAATGCAGCAATACAATGTACTTCGGATTTTAAGGGGTCAATTTCCTAAAGGAATCACAACATCAGACATACGCAGTAGAATGCTAGATAAAATGAGCGATGCCTCTAGGTTGGTTGATAGATTGGAAAAAAGAAAATTAGTTACTAAGGAAATTAATAAAGAAGATAGAAGGCTGGTTATTGTAACTATTTCAGATGAGGGATTAAAAATTCTTGAAGAATCTGACAAATTGAATTTTTCTTTTGAAAAATTTGCAGAACAAATAAAACCCGAAGAAGCTTTAATGCTGAATAACTGTTTGAATAAACTTAGAGAATAAGCCGTACTTAAGACCACTTATAAAACGCATGAAGCAGTCCTGCTGTTGAGGAATCTAAAGAGCTATCTGCCGATTTTTTTTCAATATTATTGAGGATTGAGGTAGCCAATGTTTTCCCTAGCTCAACACCCCATTGATCAAAGCTATTGATGTTCCAAACCACTCCCTGTACAAAAATTTTGTGCTCGTAAATAGCCAGTAGTTTTCCTAAGTTATACGGAGAGAGTTCGTCCAGAAGAAAGGTGGTTGATGGTTTGTTCCCTTTAAAGACTTTAAAAGGCGCTAGAGATTTTGCTTCGTGTAAACTTTTGCCTTGTTCTAATAAATCTTTTTCTACCACTTTTATGTCTTTGCCGTGCATTAGCGCATTAGATTGAGCCAAGCAGTTTGCAAAAAGCTGATTGTTGTGATTGTTAAATTCGTGGTTAAATCGCGCCACAGCAATAAAATCGCAAGGAATAATTTCCGTGCCCTGATGTATAAGCTGATAAAAGGCATGCTGACCATTTGTGCCCGTTTCTCCCCAAATAATTGGTCCTGTTTTCCAATCTACATTTTCGCCATTATTTGCTACAGATTTCCCATTGCTTTCCATATCGGCTTGTTGCAAATACGCGGGTAAATGGCGTAAGTATTGGCTGTATGGTAAAATGGCATGTGTATTGGCATTCCAAAAGTTTCTGTACCAAATGCCTATTGCGGCCAAAAGCATAGGAATGTTTTTTTCAATAGGGCAAGTTTTAAAATGCACATCTGCGGCATGGGCACCTTTTAAAAAGTTTAAAAAATTAGGAAAACCAATGCTTAAAATTATTGGTAGGCCAATGCTGCTCCAAACAGAATACCTTCCGCCAACCCAATTCCAAAATCCAAACATATTTTTTGGATTAATACCAAAATTAGATACAGCATTCTTGTTTGTAGATACAGCAACAAAATGTTTCTCAATATCTTGTTCTTCTCCTGCCTGCAAAAACCACCTTCGAGCGGTTTGCGCGTTGGTCATAGTTTCGGTGGTTGAAAAAGATTTAGAGGAGATAATAAATAATGTTTCTTCTCTATTTAAAACCTTTAATGTCTCGTGCAAATCGCAACCATCAATATTAGAGACAAAATAAAACGCCAAATTTTTAGATTGATAAGGCTTTAAAGCTTCGGTAACCATTTTTGGCCCTAAATCTGAACCGCCAATGCCAATGTTTACTATTTGTTTGATGGGTTTGCCCGTATAACCTAACCATTTTCCAGCTCTAACTTGGTTGCTAAAATCATGCAGTTTTTGCCTAACGTTTTCAATTTCTGGCCTTACATTTTTACCGTCAATATGAAGAGGTGATTCAGAAAAATTTCTTAAAGCAGAGTGTAATACACTTCTATTTTCGGTGTGATTTATTTCTTCTCCATTAAAAAGGGCATTAATGCTTTTGTTCAATTCAACTTCTTCAAAAAGTTTTTTAAAGAGTTGGATCACATTTTTATCAATATGATTTTTAGAATAATCAAAAAGCAACCCTTCATCTCTTACAGAAAACTGGTTAAACCGATCTTTATCGTTACTAAAATGCATACGAAGCGGTATTTTACTAACCTGAGTAAAATAAGCTTGCAGGGCTTTCCAGCTGTCTGTATTTATAGGAGAATTCTGTACTGACATTCTTTTTTAATAGTCTGCAAATAGAATTATTATTTAGCATAGATTAAAATTTGTATTGATTATTTTTGCCATTCTTAAATTTTACTATGAGCAAGCGTATTTCATTTAATAATAAAGACAACCCAGAGTTCTATTCTACCTTACAAAAAAAGGTTCGTGCCTATTTTGCAGAGAACAATAGTAAGCCTAGAGCCAATGGGCGATTTTGGCGTAAAGCATTTGTAATGGCTGCCATGTATTGGGTGCCGTTATTACTTATCATGTTTTTACCAATGCCAATATGGGCATTTTTTGCATGCTGGATTGTTTTAGGCATTGGCATGGCGGGCATTGGCATGAATGTGATGCATGATGCCAATCATGGTTCTGTAAGCGAAAAGGCATGGGTAAACAAAACTTTGGGCGCAAGTATCTATTTGCTAAGTGGCAATGTATTTACGTGGAAAACACAGCACAATGTTTTGCACCATAGCTATACAAATATTCACGGTGCAGATGAGGATTTAGATGCAAGGGGATTATTGCGTTTGCATCCTGAAGAGAAGTATAAGCCCATGCATAAGTACCAGCATATCTATGCACCGTTTTTATACGGATTACTTACAATCAATTGGCTTTTAACCAAAGATTTTACCCAACTTTTCAGATATCATAAAATAGGTGTTGCAGGAAATAATAATAAAAGCAAAGAGCTTATTAATATTATTTTTTGGAAAATAGCCTACTTAGCCATTTTCCTTGGGTTGCCTGTTTTTGTTGGCGGTTATAGCGTATGGTTGGTTGTATTAGGAATTTTAACAGCACATTTTTTAGCAGGAGTTTTGCTTAGTATTATATTTCAACTGGCTCATGTTATGCCAGATGTTTCTCACCCTGTACAAGAAGATAATAAAACCCAACACTCTTGGGCTGTTTTACAATTGTTAACTACCGCAAATTTTTCTACCAAAAGTAGAATTGTTACATGGTACACGGGCGGACTTAACTTTCAAATTGAGCATCACTTATTTCCAAACATCAGCCACATACATTACCCTAAAATAGCAGAAATTGTGCGTAAAACGGCAGAAGAGATGAAATTGCCATACTACGAATACAAAACGTTTTGGGGTGCAACAGCTGCGCATTTTAATTATCTAAAAAGCCTTGCTTCAGGAAATTCTGTTGCCGTGTAATTTTATAATTGTAATCTAAATTATTCGCCAAATTGGGCACAACATTTGATGTATTTTCGTGCCGAATAATTGCGCGTTTTGGTACTCGTATAATTAGATCGGAATAACAAACAAAAAACTATTTTTAAAACAATGAAAAAAATTTTAGTGTTAACTTTTGCTGTAACGTTAGGTTTAAGCAGTTGTGTTTCTAAGAAGAAATTTGGTGCATTAGAAAGTCAAAATTCAAAATTAGAGAATGATTTGAGTCAAGCAAAAATGGAATTGGCGGGATGTTTAGATGAAAAGAAAAACCTGAATGAACAGGTTAAGTATTTGCAAAACTCTAACAGTAAACTCATGAATAACATGGGAGAGTTAGTTACCCTGAACAAAAAAGAAGCAGAAAACTTAGAGCGTTCTTTAGAAAGTTTAAAAGAAAAAGATCTTCAGATTAAAAAAATGGCTGATGCGAGAAACAGAAAAGACTCGGTTAATCTTGCCCTTGTTACTAGCCTAAAAGGTGTTCTTAACAATATGGACGATGAGGACATCCAAATTAACGTTGATAAAGGCGTGGTGATTGTTTCTATCTCTGATAAATTGTTGTTTAATAGTGGAAGCTATTCAATATCTAATAGAGCTAAAGAAGTATTAGGCAAAGTAGCCAAAGTTGTAAACAACAAACCTAGTATGGATGTAATGGTAGAAGGCCATACAGATGATAAAGGTGTGCTGTCTACAGCAGGTTTTAAAGATAACTGGGACTTGAGCGTAATGCGAGCAACTTCTGTTGTACGTGTTTTACAAGAAGATTTTAATGTAGCACCAACTCGCCTAATTGCGGCTGGAAGAAGTGAGTACATTCCAGTTGCCGATAATGGTAGCGCAGATGGTCGTTCTCAAAACAGAAGAACCAGAATTTTAATTATGCCTAAGATTGATGAGTTTTATGGCATGATAGAAGACGAAATGAATAAAGGAAAATAACTCTGGTTATTTTAATAATCTAAGCGCCCTAACACTAGTTGGGGCGTTTTTTTTTATACCCTAGTAGAGGTAACTTTACCTACTGTAGTTTCTGTTTCAACAACCATTAGTATACCGTTTTTGTAGGTGTAATAAATGTCTTTTTTTTCATTAGAAATGACTTGGTATCGGCCATTTCCTAAACTTTTAATTTTGAGCTTTTGGCCGTGCATATTAGAATATATTACATGTATACCTTTTGGCTCTTTAAAGTATAAATCGGCAATACACCATGTAATATCATAATCTGTTTTTATCGTTTTTTTGTTATCCTTAATGATTTGGTAAGTTCTATCAGATATAAGTTTGGTATGGCAGTTAATATTTTCAACGCCTCTATTTGCATGTCTATAGCCAGTGCCTTCAATAAATTTACCGTTCTCTCTAATAACCATTGCTTCTGTGGCAATATGCACAGATATAGCTATAATTTTAGTTTCCGAAACCGTTTTTAAATTCCGAATGGTTTTAGCACCAGAAATAGTTTGATTCACGGTAAAATAGCCAATTTTTTTACCTCCAAATGTTACATGAAACGTGGATTGACTGTTTTGTGAAAAAAGCGAAAAGCATAAAAAAACGCTTATAATAATGCTGAAAAGTGTTTTCATAGTATGAAATAACATAGGATTTGTGGCACCCTAATTTATTAAACTTAATCCAATAAAAAACCCCGCGTAAAAGCGGGGTAAATCACATACATATAAATTATTTATCCGTTTATGGCTTCCACATCATCTACTAATGTAGGCAGCATATTCTGGAGCATTTGTAAAATTCCGCTCTTTAATGTCATAGTGCTGCTAGGGCAGCCTGAGCATGCGCCTTGTAAAAGTACTTTTACAACTTTGTTTTCATAGCCCATAAACCTGATGTAGCCACCATCTTGCCCTACTGCGGGGGCAACATATTCTTCCAATATATCTACAATTCTTTTTTCAATGTCACCTAAATTATCATCAGACGGAATTTCAACTTTTTGATCGTTATCTAATACCGTTTCGGTTTGTGCAACCGGTGCAGATAATACAACTGTACCTGATTGTAATTCGTCTAAAAGAAACATGCGAATTTCTTGGCTAACATCTTCCCACTCTACAATATTGAATTTATTAACAGCAATGTAATTACCACTAATAAAAACCTCTTTTACAAAAGGAAAGTGAAACAGTTTTTGCGCCAGTGGCGAGGGCGAAGCTTCTTCTATATTTTTAAACTCTATATGATCTTGGTCTATAAGCATTTTGTTTGCCACAAACTTCATCACACCTGGGTTAGGCGTTACTTCGGCATATAAACTTATGGGCACTTTTTTAATCTCCATTTTCTCTAAAAATTAGATTGCAAATTTAGGATACTCTTTACCGAAACACCCTACTTTTACTTTTGTTTATATAAAGAAATTACAATGGCTTTAGTAAGAGAATTAAACGGCATAATGCCAAGTTTTGGAGAAGATTGTTTTTTGGCAGAAAATGCTACAATTATTGGCGATGTACACATGGGTAGCCAATGCAGCATATGGTACAATGCCGTAATTAGAGGCGATGTACACAGCATAAGAATGGGCAATAAGGTAAATGTACAAGACAACGCTACTATTCATGCTACGTATCAAAAACATCCAACAGAAATTGGCAATAATGTGAGTATAGCCCACAATGCCATTGTGCACGGTTGTACATTAAAAGACAATGTATTAGTAGGTATGGGCGCCATTGTAATGGATGGATGCGTGGTAGAAAGTAATAGTTTGATTGCTGCAGGTGCTGTAGTTATGGAGGGTACCCATATAGAAAGCGGTAGCGTATACGCAGGTGTTCCTGCAAAAAAAATAAAAGAGATTACTCCAGAATTGTTGCAAGGGCAAATTGATAGAATTGCAAATGCTTATGTAAAGTATTCGGGGTGGTATAAAAAGTAAAACGTGTAATTACTCTTCAACTTCTTCTAGTTCTTCAATTTTAGCAACCCCACCTGCAATAATATATTTCATTACTTCTGATGATTTAGATTTTACAGGAGAAATGTAATGAGGTGGAACCAAAAAGAGTTGGCCACTAATAGCAAAACTGTGAGGCAAGTATACCGTAATAAGATGGGTGTCTTCATCCAACATAGTCATGCCTTCGTCTGTAATAAAACCTAATCTGCGTATTTCAGATTCCTCATATAATTTTACTAAAACGGGTTGGTTAAAGCTCTTTTTCTGACCAACAAATGCGTTAAGTAAATCTTTAACAGAGGTATAAATGGTTTTTACTAAAGGGGCTCTTTCTAATTGCCCCTCAATAAAACCAAAAAAGGGTAGCTTAATAAGCTGGCTTCCTACAACACCTATGGCGGTAACAACAAGCAAAACAATAAGAATTCCAACACCTGGGTAATAGAAGTTAAATATGCTATCTAGCTTCATAAACACCCAATAAAGCACGTAAATAGTAACGGCTATTGGTGTAATATATAGCAACCCTTGTAAGAAATATTTAGCCAGTGTTTTCATTTTAATTATTTAGCTCTTCGCGCAATTTTTTTGGTAAACCAGCCACAACTAGGTCATAACTATTGTCTATCCAACTACGCAGTTCTGATGTGGCAAAGCTACCATCTACAGTAACTGTATTCCAAAGTTTTTTATTCATATGGTAGCCTTCTTTTACACTACTATATTTTTCGCGCAAGGCGATGGCCATCTCAGGGTCGCATTTTAAATTTATTTTAATGTCATCGTCTTCTAGGGGTATAAGGGCAAACATTTTTCCCATTACTTTTAAAACCAAAACATCGGGCCCAAAAGGCAATCCCTCTGTGGTGCCAGGTTTGGCAAGGCAGTATAGGCGCAACTCTTCAATATTCATGGTTTATTATTTTAATTTTAGGGGAATAAAGCGCGGCACTTTTTTCTGGTAGTTTTTATACTCTGGATACTTTTCTGCACTAATTTCTTCGCTAAAGTTACTGCTACCCTGAAAGAGTAAAATGAGAAGTAAACACCCAATGGCGCTCCAGTTCACCCACTCGCCCGAAGCAGCTACACTAAAAAAGTAAAAACTAACCCAAATGCTTTGTTCTGCAAAATAGTTAGGGTGACGAGAAAATCGCCACAGCCCTTTGTCTAAAAACCCTTTTTTATAATCGCCATGTAATGTTTCTCCGGCATTTATTTTTTTCCATTTTTCCGATTGAAAGCGCCAATGTTGCAAATCTGCAATGGTTTCATACACAATAAACAAAAACATAATGCCGGCAATAGTAAAATCTAAATTGCCAAGTGGCACGTTGTTGTATTGTAGGGCTACAATTGTGGGTAAGGTAAACAGTAAAATCAACGTGTTTTGGTAGCCGCAGATAAAGAACAAATTAAAAAGTGTCCATTTCCAGCGTGGTTTAAATTCTGGTTTTTGGCGCAAAACTTGCCAACGGTAATCTTCCTCGCCTTGCCAAAATGCCAATTTATACGCGCCTTTTAAAGCAAAGTTGGCCGTTAAACGGATGCCCCAAAGTGTAACCAGGGTAGACATAACTACAAGTCTAGGTGAAAAGTCTCCTACGAAAGCCACGTACCAAACGTAACCAATGGGCAAGATGCTCCATAATTTATCTACTTGGCTATTGTTTTGGGTTGCTTCGCCTAAAACAAAACAGATTAATATAACACCTACTAAAACTTTAGCTAAAAAGTAAAGGGCTTCTTTTTCTGTACCCCCTAATGGAGCACCAAAATAGTAGGTAGCTATCGGAACTAGAATAAGTGTTGCTAGTAATACTAATGCGGTAGAAATTATTTTCATGCAAAATGTTTTATAGATTGCTAAATCTAGCAATTGTGGTTGGATTTACTCTTTTATTTTTAACTCTATCATAGGGTCCCAAAAATGCTGTTCTAGATTTTGAATTTGATTTTCAACAACCTGAATGCCTTCGTTTTCTAACAATTCTTGCATGAGGTTGGAGCCATTAAAATGGTGTTTACCTGTAAGTAACCCTTTTCTATTTACAACTCTGTGTGCCGGAATTTCGGGTTTGTTGTGGCTAGCATTCATAGCCCAGCCTACCATTCTGGCGCTGCCAGCGCTACCTAAATATTTTCCAATAGCGCCATAACTTGTTACTCTGCCAAAAGGTATTTGCAGGGCCACGGCATAAACGCGTTCAAAAAAATTTATGTTGTTTAGGTTTTTGGGCATAAGTAGAATTTATGCTCAAAGATTAGAGATTTTTTTTAAGAAATCGGTTTGATTTTTTCAAGATATAAAAGCGCCAAGTCTCCCTCTCCTAAAAGGAGAGGGTTGGGGTGAGGTTTTTTAAAGAATCAATTTGTTCTTAAACTTTTAAAATAAAAAAACCGCCTCGAGAACGAATCCCGAGACGGTCTAACCAAAAACCATGAAAAAACTACCCTTTTTCACTTATATAAGCGAGCCGGGCTGCCAAAGTCCGCACAAAAAATTAAAATAATTTTAAAACGAGCTTTTTATTAATAGTTTACTTATTGGGTTGAAAGCATATATAGCCAATGGTTTTACCCATTTCTAACCACATTTCTTCGTAATGCGTTTTTATGTCTTTCAACACGCTATCATTTTCTTGCACTTGTTCATAAATGCTGTGGTACGTTTCTATTACAGGGTAATTAAGCAATTGCACCAAGCCATGGGTGTAGCCAAAAAGATATTCGCTATCGGTTTTTAGGTGAATTTTACCTTCTTCATGCAATATGGTTTTGTACCGATTTAAAAAGTTGGGATGCGTTAAACGATGTTTGGCGCGTTTGTATTTTATCTGTGGGTCGGCAAATGTGATCCAAATTTCACTTACTTCATTTTCCGCAAAACATAAATCTATTAGTTCTATACCTGTACGCAAAAAGGCCACGTTTTTCATGTTGTCTTCTAGCGCTGTTTTTGCTCCGCGCCACAATCGCGCGCCTTTAATATCTACACCAATAAAATTAATGTTGGGGTAGCGCTTGGCTAGTCCTATGGTGTATTCGCCACGGCCACAGCCCAGCTCTAGTACAATGGGATTATCGTTCTTAAAGAATTTTTTGTTCCAGTTTCCTTTTAAGGCAAATCCATTTTGCAATTCATCGCGCTTCGGCTGAAAAAGGTGTGCGAATGTTTCGTTCTCAGCAAACCTTCTAAGTTTATCTTTTCCCATGCCGCGAAAATAATAAAGCCGAATACGCCATTACTTTTTGAATAAAAAATAGTAACAAGATTATCTAACAACCACTTTTAAGCGAGGCATTTTTATAAAAATGGCATCGGGTATAATAAGTGTTTTGTCTACATACAGATAGTCTAAATTCCGCAGGTTTAAAATAGAATAGGGGATAACTGCCCCGTTGCCACATTGCGTTAAATCTAAATCAGACAGAGCGGTTAAATTCCCAATTTCGTTTGGTACTTCAAACAATCTGTTTTTACCAATTACCAGGGTTCTTAGCGTGGTAAGCTTGCCAATTTCTGGAGGTAAAACATCTAAAATATTGTTGTTGAGGTATAGATATTTTAGGTTTTTAAGGTCACCAATTTCTGGCGGTAAAGTTTTAAGTTGGTTATACTGTAGCTCTAGCTCCTCTAAATATTCCAGTTGCCCAATTTCTTTAGGTATGCTATCAAGATCGTTTTGTTGTAGCGATAGGCGTTTTAACTTTTTTAAGTTGCCTATTTCTTTGGGAATCGTGGTAAGGTGGTTGCTGCTAATAACCAATACCTCTAAATTTTCTAACTCGCCAATTTCTTTGGGTATAGAATCTAATTTGTTTCTAAACAGGTAGAGCTTTTTCAGGTTTTTTAACGTGCCAATTTCTGGAGGTAGAATAAAAATACCTTCGTTAGACAGCCTGAGGGTTTCTGCATCATCTGGGTTAGCAAGCGCAAGCCTTAAATCTTCATAAGAAGAACAACTGGATAAAGCTATTAGAAGAAGTAAGAATAGAAATCCAATTGTTTTACGCATGATTTTTTATCGACCAAATTCTGTTAAAAAACCATCAGCGGCAACACCTTCATCCAGCAATAATACTCCATTGTTGACGTGAATGGTTCCAAAGTCTACATTATCTACAAATAGGTTTTTGCGTTTACCATTTTTACTGATGGAAAAAGTATAAGTACCTGTTGCTAAGCGGGCAAAAATGCTTTTTGATCCTGTTGAAATAATATTGTTTATCACGGTAAGCTTACTTGTGTTTTCATCAAAGCTCCAAATTACCTCTCCCGTGGTATAATTAAGGTTTATGCCCATTAAACCGCCACTAACATTTTTTAATTGCCAAGCACCATAGTAGGTGTTCGGAGAAGTTCCGGGATCATTTTTCTTGCAGCTTGATACGCCAATTAAACTAACAAGAACTACGAATAGTAAAATGCGTGATTTCATGATGTGTGTTTTTTATGTGTGTACCAAATATAATTTTTTTTGGGTTGAGCTAAGTAGCTGAATGAGTTAGAGGGAGACATGGTGAGAAAACTACCACATAATTCGAGATTTACATGGATTTGAAAAAAGCTTTGGTAGAAAAAATAACACACCCCTTAATCCCCTATCAAGAGGGGAAACTTTGCGAACCTTTGCGATAAAAATCAAGAATCCGTAAGCTTCAAATCCCGCACCATCAACTGCAGGCTACTGCTTCCATTCCAGATGTTTTCTTCTAAATGATAAATTAAATCGAAGGGTGCTCCGGCTTTTATGGCATCGGCCAGATGGCCAAAACCAAAAGCAATACCGTTTATTTTAGCGCCAGTTTCTTCGTCAACAGCTTGAAATTTTAGGTGATCTTTTTCGGCACCCACACCTTTTGCCCAGCCGCTATCTTTTAAGTTTCGGGTTAAAAATAAGGGCGATAAATTGCCTGGGCCAAACGGTTCAAACTGGCGCAGTATGCGAAAAAACTTGGGGTCTAAATCGGCTAATTTTACTTCTAAATCATATTCTACACGCGGTATGCGCTGTTCAGGTTTGATGTTGTTACGCACGGCAGCTTCAAAAAGTTGGGCAAATTTTTCCAGATTTTCTTCTTTCATCGTCATGCCGGCTGCATACATGTGGCCGCCAAATTGTTCTAGTGCATCGGTGCATTGTTCTAGTGCGTTGTATAAATCAAAACCTATAACACTGCGTGCACTGCCAGCCAGTTTGTTGCCGCTTTTGGTAAGCACAACCGTGGGTTTGTAATGGGTTTCAATTAGTCGACTGGCCACAATGCCAATAACACCTTTGTGCCATTTTTCGTTGTACACAACGGTGCTCCATTTTTCTGGCGTTTGCTCCACCATTTCTAACGCTTCTTCGGTAATGCCGCGGTCTAAATCTTTGCGGGTTTTGTTGTGCGCATCAATGATTTCGGCTAGGCGTAGACATTTTTCTTCGTCATTGCTGGTGAGAAGTTCTACGGCCAATTTGCCATGCTCTATGCGGCCCGCTGCGTTAATGCGCGGCCCCAAAATAAACACCACATTGGTAATGTTAAAGATTTCTTTTTTAGCACTTTGCATCAAGGCAAAAATGCCGGGTCGTGGGTTGCTATTTAATTGGATGAGTCCGAAGTGGGTAAGTACGCGATTTTCGCCCGTGATGGGTACAATGTCTGCTCCAATGCTAATGGCAAGCAAATCGAGCAAGGGAATTAAATCATCAAAACTGCCGCCATTTTTGGTGTGATAGGCCTGAACCAATTTAAAACCTACACCACAACCACTCAGCTCTTTATAGGGGTATTGGCAATCGTTTCGTTTGGGGTCTAAAACGGCAACTGCATCGGGCAGGTTTTTACCTGGGTTGTGGTGATCGCAAATAATAAAATCAATATTTTTTTCATTTGCATAGGCAATTTTATCTAGGGCTTTTACGCCACAGTCTAGGGCAATAATCAGCGAAACATCGTTGTCTTCGGCATAATCTATGCCTTGGGTAGAGATGCCATAACCTTCTTTGTATCGGTCAGGGATGTAAGTATCAATCAATTCATAATGTTGGGAGAAGTAGCTAGATACCAAGCTTACCGCGGTGGTGCCATCCACATCATAATCGCCAAAAATTAAAATGTTTTCTTGATTGCAAATTGCTTTCTCAATGCGCTCTACGGCAACATCCATGTCTTTCATTAAAAAAGGGTCATGTAAAGAGGCTAAATCTGGCCTAAAAAAGCTGCGGGCTTGTTCAAAATTTTCTACGCCAAGGTTTGCTAAAAGTGCGCAGAGGTTTTTATCAATTTTTAGTTTTTTTTCTAGCTCGGCAACAACCTTTGGGTTAGGCGTTGGTTTTTTAATCCAGATTTTTTCTTGCATAACGTATTGGCTTAAAGTGAAAGTAAATAAAAAACCGCTTCAATGCTATATTGAAGCGGTTTTAAACAATATGCTTAACTTTTTATTACATGCCTAAAACACCATCTACAAGGTGTGCCCAGCCGTTTTTCGTTTGGTCTGATTCTAAAATGTTAACACCGTTTACTTGTGCACCATTATCTGTTTTTGTAAAGTCTAATGCAGTTTTAGCCAAGCTGTTTACACTTCCCGCTTCGGTAAGGCGATCAATAGAGTTAGAACCTGTTAAAATGTGGTTGTTTAATAATTTATCTACAGAAGATTTGTCATTAAGCAATTTATTTACGGCATCGCCTCCTAATTTAGAAAACGCATCATTGGTTGGTGCAAGCATGGTTAGCAAGCTGGTGCCGCTTAACATATTTGTTAAACCAGAAGTTTGTACTAAACTTAAAAGCGTTGTTAATTCTGGCTTAGAGCCCACTAAACCCATTAAGCTAGATAGGTTGGCCACATTTGCTAGAGATTTGGTGCCGCTGCAACTTGTGCTAATAAACGCTGTTAAAGTAATTGCTGTTACAAGTTTGAATAGTTGTTTTTTCATAGAAATATTTATTTGTTTTAAAAATTGAAAATTAGGGATTATTATGTATTGAATTGTTTTGAATAATTTCGGTTTGCCTTTTTACAGAAAATTTGTGAATTACACTAAACAGCTCATGTAAAAATTCTTTGTCTAATTGGTGCGTACTGCTCTTAGAAGTACGGTCTTTCATCATTTCAAACCATCTAGAAAGCTGAAAAACGGTAATGTGATCTTCTAATTTAATTTGCCCAATGCGGTCTACATTTTTAAAACGTTGTTGTAGAATTTTAATTAATTCATCATCTAAAAGATCAATAGAGTTTCTATAATTATTTAGTTTTTGCCTTATTTTTTCTTCGTCAGAATCTTCTTTTTTAACAATCAAGTTTTTCATCAACAATGCCAAGGCATCAGGCGTTATTTGCTGGGCAGCATCGCTTAATGCTTTTTCTGGACTAATATGAGACTCTATCATTAAGCCGTCTAAATTAATATCCATGGCGGTTTGTGATACTTGTTGCAAAAAATCTGTGTTTCCTGCTATATGGCTAGGGTCGCATAGAATGGGTAATTCAGGAAGGTGAGTACGTAGTTCAAAGCTTAGGTCCCACTTGGGTTCATTTCTGAAAGGCGAAGGTTTTACGGTATAAAAACCTCGATGTATAGCAGCTAATTTTGTGATTCCAGCACGTTCTAATCTCTCCAAACCTCCTATCCATAGGCCTAAATCTGGGTGCAACGGGTTTTTAACCAATACAGGAATGTTTACACCCTTTAACGCATTGGCAATTTCTTGCATGTAAAAAGGGTTTACAGTGGTGCGTGCACCTATCCAAAGCACATCTATGTTGTGTTTTAGCACTTCTTCTACATGCCAAGCGTTGGCAACCTCGGTAGCCACGGGCATTCCCGTTTCTTGTTTTGCGTTATTCAACCATTCTAGTGCAATGGCTCCAATTCCTTCAAAACTTCCGGGCCTAGTGCGTGGTTTCCAAGCACCAGCTCTAAAAACGGATGCATTGCCGTGTTTTTTTAGTGCTCTGGCGGTTTCAATTATTTGCTCCTCGCTTTCCGCACTACAGGGTCCTGCAATTAAAAATGGTTCTGGTCCGCTAAGCCCCCAACTAGCCATTTTAGAAATATTTTTTTTCGCTGCGCTCACGTTAAATTACCTCAATTTACTTGCTGCAAATTAACAGACTTTAATCTGGAAATGTTTTACCAGTTTTTTACCACACTTCTTGTGTGTAATTTGTTAAGTTTAACCAAATTTGGCGACAAATTTTTGAGTGAATCTTGTTTCGTTTATATACATGAAAAAACAACTTAAATATGATAAGGCTTACCTGCGAATGGCCACAGAGTGGGCAAAGCTAAGCCACTGCGAACGTAGAAAGGTAGGCGCCTTAATTGTAAAAGATAGAATGATTATTTCTGATGGATTTAACGGTACACCAACAGGAATGGATAACAAATGTGAAGAATGGGACGAAGAAACTCAACAAAACATTACAAAATGGTCTGTATTACATGCTGAAGCAAATGCCATCTTAAAAGTGGCGAGCTCTACACATAGTTGTAAAAATGCAACACTCTATTTAACCATGAGTCCGTGCAAAGAATGTAGCAAACTTGTACATCAAGCAGGTATAAACCGTTTGGTTTATATGCGTGGTTATAAAGATGTTTCTGGCTTAGAGTTTTTAGAAAAAGCGGGTGTAGAAATTGTACAGATTGCTGAAATTACAGAATGAAGTCATACAAAATATATCTCCCATTAGCTCTTTCATTAGCAATTATAGCTGGAATTGTAATAGGAAAACAAATGAATTTTGCAACAAAATCGATGGCGTTAATGCCGTATGATGTGCGCGAACAAAAACTACGACAGCTCATTAATTTTATTGATTATGAATATGTTGATGAAGTAAATACAGATAGCTTATTAGACTTAACAATTTCTGATTTACTAAGAAAATTAGATCCACATTCGGTGTACATAGCCAAACAAGATGTACAAAAAAGCGAAGAAAACTTAAAAGGTAGTTTTGAAGGAATAGGAATAGAATACCTTATTCATAAAGACACGCTAACTGTACTAAGAACAATAAAAGATGGGCCAAGCGAAAAAGCAGGTTTAAAAGGTGGTGATAGATTAATAAGTGTTGATGGTAAAGCAGTTGCCGGAATAGAGTTTCCTGAGCAAGAATATGGCGTTTTGTTAAAAGGCAAGAGTGGCAGCAAAGTAGGGGTAGAAATTTACAGACCCACAGAAGGGCAAACTAAGCTTATCACCATAAAACGTGGTAAAGTGCCCATTTATAGCGTAAATGTTTCTTACATGCTAAATGATTCTGTAGGTTTAATTAAAGTAGACCGATTTGCAGAAACCACCACCGATGAATTTGAATACGCACTTAAAAAGTTGGTAAAACAAAACATGAAAAGCCTCATTTTGGATTTAAGAGATAATCCAGGGGGTTTGTTACGTGCGGCCATATCTATGAGTGACGAGTTTTTAGATGATGAAGAACTCATTGTATTTACAAAACAGCGCAGCGGAGAAACATCATATACTTACGCAACTAAAAACGGGCAATTTAAGCGGGGCAAAATTGCGGTGCTAGTAAACGAAGGATCGGCCTCGGCTAGTGAAATTGTAGCTGGTGCACTGCAAGATAATGACCGTGCAACTATTATTGGCCGTAGAAGTTTTGGCAAAGGTTTGGTACAAGAAGAAATGACCTTAAAAGATGGTTCTCGAGTAAGATTAACAACAGCCCGCTATTATACGCCAACAGGCAGAAGCATACAAAAACCGTATACAGAAGGGTATGAGCAATATCAAAAAGAAGCCGCAGATCGATATGAAAAAGGCGAACTAACTTCTGGAGACAGCATACACCATACAAACCAAGAGCAATTTGTAACACCTGGGGGTAAAGTGGTTTATGGGGGTGGAGGAATATCGCCCGATGTTTTTGTGCCGATTGATACAACCGCCAATGTATTGGGTTGGCTGTATCACTACTTTAGTTATGGGCAGCTAGAAAAGTTTGCGTTTAACTATGTAGATAAAAATAGAAAAGAATTAAATCAATACGATTTAACAAGCTTTCAAGAAAATTTTGAGGTTACGCAAGAGATATTACAAAAAGCCCTTGAGTACACAGAATTAGACATGAAGCTAGAAGAGCTTAACGACCCGACACTTGTGGTTATTAAAACCAGAATTAAAGGGTTAATAGGCAGAAATTTGTGGGGCGAAATGGGCATCTATCCTATCTTGTTTAAAAATGACCCTATGGTGTTAAAGGCGTTAGAGATTTTAAATCCTGCCATTATTAAATCAGAAGAAATTAATTAGCATAAAAAAACCCCGCTTTTGCGGGGTTTTCTTTGTTTTTTAACAACATAAAAGAACTTTCGTTCTTTTAAAGTTATTACATAGCTTCAGGAGCTTCTTCTACAACTGTAGTGTCAACAACTTCTTCTATAACTTCAGTAGGCTCTTCAACAACTTCTTCCATTGTTTCTTCTACTACTTCTGTTGTAGCTTCTTCAGCAGCATTGTTGCAAGCAACAAAAGCAACCATAGAAAGTGCAGCTACAAATAAACTTACTTTTTTCATCTTACTCGTTATTAAGGCGTTATTCTTGAATGGCTGCAAATGTAATTATAATTTTTACTTGTTAAAGTGATGTTAATTTAAACAAGAAAATATTTTTATAATTTTTTAAAAATTGTTAAAAACACTTTTTATTGCAAAATATCAAGGGTTTTTTAGTCAAGCGTTTTTAAAAGCGAATCCATTTTTACATGATTGCCTAAGATTTGGTTTAGCGTTTCTATAGGTACGCGTTCTTGCAGCATACTATCTCGGTGTCTAATCGTAACCGATTTGTCTTCTAAACTCTCATGATCTACGGTAATACAAATGGGCGTTCCGATGGCATCGTGTCTTCTATAGCGTTTCCCAATGGCATCTTTTTCGTCATATTGTACGTTAAACTCAAATTTTAGTTGAGATAAGATTTCGCGGGCAACTTCGGGTAAACCATCTTTTTTAACCAATGGTAAAATGGCGGCTTTTACCGGAGCCAAAGCATAAGGTAATTTTAATACGGTGCGCTCGCTACCATCTTCTAGCACTTCGTTTTGCAGGGCCGAAGAAAAAACAGCCAAAAACATTCTATCTAAACCAATAGAAGTTTCTACAACATAAGGCACGTAGTTTTTATTTAACTCCGGATCAAAATATTGCAATTTTTTACCGCTAAATTTTTCGTGTTGCTTTAAGTCAAAATCTGTGCGGCTGTGAATGCCTTCAAGCTCTTTAAAACCAAACGGAAATTCAAACTCAATATCCGCGGCCGCGTTGGCATAGTGTGCTAGTTTATCATGGTCATGAAAGCGGTATTTACTGGCATCAATGCCTAGGTTGCTGTGCCATTTCATGCGGGCTGTTTTCCAGTTTTCATACCACTCCATTTCGGTGCCAGGGCGTACAAAAAACTGCATCTCCATTTGTTCAAATTCGCGCATGCGGAAGATAAACTGGCGCGCAACAATTTCGTTTCTAAAGGCTTTGCCAATTTGTGCAATACCGAAAGGAATTTTCATGCGGCCGGTTTTTTGCACGTTTAGGTAGTTTAAAAAAATGCCTTGTGCGGTTTCGGGGCGCAGGTATAAATCATTGCTTTCTTCGGCAACAGAACCCATTTTGGTTGAGAACATTAAATTAAACTGTCTTACGTCAGTCCAGTTTTTGCTCCCAGAAATAGGGCAGGCAATGCCCTCGTCTTCTATTACCTTTTTTACTTCTACTAAATCTTCTGCTTCTAAGGCGGTAACAAAACGCTTTATAATATCATCAGCCTTTTGCAAATAGCCCATTACGCGAGGGTTGGTTGTACGATACATATCCGCATCAAAAGATTCGCCAAAACGTTTGGCCGCTTTTGCTACTTCTTTATCTGCTTTTTGTCTTATTTTTTCTACGTGATCTTCCACCAAAACATCAGCGCGATACCTCTTTTTGCTGTCTTTGTTGTCAATAAGCGGGTCGTTAAAAGCATCTACGTGGCCGCTGGCTTTCCAGGTAGTAGGATGCGCAAAAATGGCACTATCAATACCCACTATGTTTTCGTGCAATTGCACCATGCTTTTCCACCAATATTCTTTGATATTATTTTTGAGCAAAGCACCATTTTGGCCATAATCGTAAACGGCACTTAGGCCATCATAAATTTCGCTACTCTGAAAAATAAAGCCGTATTCTTTGGCGTGAGAAATTACATTTTTAAATAAATCGTCTTGTGCCATAATTGGAGTTTAAAAAAGCTGTTGAATGTTTGAGGTAAATAATTTTACAGCAATGGCCAATAAAATTATACCGAATACTTTACGTAAGATGTTGATGCCGCCAACGCCTAGAATTTTTTCAAACCTGGCGGTATTTTTCAATACTGTAAATACCAAAACAACGTTGATGAGAACAGCAATTAATATGTTTACAGTAGCATATTCTGCGCGCATAGAAAGCAATGTGGTTAAAGTGCCAGCTCCTGCAATTAATGGGAATGCAATGGGTACAATGCTAGCAGATTTAGCTTCTTCTTCCTTGTATAGGCGTATGCCGAGAATCATTTCTAACGCGAGAAAAAACAAAACAAACGAACCTGCAACAGCAAAACTATTTATATCTACGCCCAAAATAGCAAGAAGGGTTTCGCCCGCAAATAAAAAGGCCACCATCAATACCAAGGCTGCAATAGAAGCTTTTTCAGATTCTATATGTCCCACTTTTTGACGCAACGACAATACCAGCGGAATGCTCCCAAGGATATCTATAACCGCAAAGAGCACCATGGAAGCCGATAAAACTTCATTCCAATTGAAATTCATTTTTCCGTAAAATTTTAAGGCCGCAAATGTACATTTTGCGATGTGATTGAGTGTTTTTTTTAAAAGGTGATTTGCATTATCCAAATACCATCGTCAGTCAGAATTAATAAGCTCTGAGGTACGCTCTTTTTCGGAAATGTTTTGTGCAGCCCCCAAGTAAGTACCAAGCTCACTTTTTTGTTTTGTATCTGTACCGTAAACCTGATTTCTTTCAAGAATTAAAATACTTTTGAAACGTAGCTAATTTTTAAAAGTCGATAATGCCAATATACCAATCCTCAGTACTTAAAAAGTTTCTTTCCACACAAAACGAGACTGACATTCAGCAAGCCTTTGAAAAATATAGTGCCTACTTTTTAGATCCAGCCATTCAGCACAACATCCGCAACAGCAAAGAAGAACAATTTCAAGAAGGGTTTTTGCGCGAGTTGTTTGTAAACATTCTGGGCTACACCATAAACCCCAACCCCAATTTTAACCTAACAACTGAACTTAAAAACATAAAAGACGCCAAAAAAACTGATGGCGCAATTTTGCTCCCCTCGTTTGCAGGAGAGGGGCCGGGGGTGAGGTCTGCCCTTGCCGTTATCGAACTAAAAGGCACCGACACCAAAGACCTAAACAAGGTAACCGACCAAGCCTTTAACTACAAAAACAACCAGCCCGATTGCGTTTACGTCATCACCAGCAATTTTGAAAAGCTGCGCTTTTACATACACAATGCGGTAGAACACGTAGAGTTTAACCTCTTTACGCTTACGCGCGATGCGTTTGATTTGCTCTGGCTCTTTTTGCAAAAAGACAACCTGCTGGGCGGCATCCCGCAAAGGGTAAAAGAAGAAAGTTTACTTGAAGAAGAAAAAGTAACCAAGCGGCTGTACAAAGATTACTCGGCTTTTAAAAACGACCTGTGGCACGACCTCTGCCAAAACAACCCCAAGGCCGACCCGCTTTTACTCTACAAGAAAAGCCAAAAACTGCTCGACCGTTTTCTCTTTATCTTTTTTGCCGAAGACAAAGGCCTGCTACCGCCTAACAGCATTAGCGAAATTGTGCACCACTGGCGTAAACTAAAAGATTTAGACGAATACCGCCCGCTGTATAGCATCTACAAAAAGTATTTCGGCTATATGAACAACGGCCGCAAGCAACCCAACAAAGCCGAAATACACGCCTACAATGGGGGGCTTTTTAAAGAAGATGCCGTTTTAGATACCCTCGAAATTTCTGATGCGGTGCTAGAGCAACACTGCCTAAAACTAACCGAGTACGATTTTGAAACCGAAGTGGACACCAATATTTTGGGGCACATTTTTGAGCACAGCTTAAACGACATTGAAAACGTACGCGCACAGCTGGCAGGCGAAGAAGTTGACAAAAGCAAAACCAAACGCAAAAAAGATGGCGTGTTTTATACGCCCAAATACATTACCAAATACATTGTAGACAATACCGTTGGCATACTCTGCCAAGAAAAGAAAACAGAACTTGGCATAACCGAAGAAGAATTTGCAAAAGACCGCAAAGGCCGAAAAACTGCCACCCTTAAAAAACTAGATGCCCAACTAAAAGCCTACCGCGAGTGGCTGCTGCAACTTACCATTTGCGACCCCGCCTGCGGCTCTGGCGCGTTTTTAAACCAGGCGCTAGAATTTTTAATGGCCGAACACCATTATGTTGATGAGCTAGAAAGCCAACTGCTGGGCTACGCCATGGTTTTCCCTGATGTAGAGAACCACATACTAGAGCGCAACATTTATGGCGTAGATATAAACGAAGAAAGCGTAGAAATAGCCCGCCTCTCACTTTGGCTGCGCACCGCCAAAAAAGGCCGCAAGCTAAACAACCTAAGCAGCAACATAAAAGTGGGCAACAGCCTAATAGACGACCCGGCCGTAGCAGGCGACCTCGCCTTTAACTGGCAAGAAGAATTTCCCTCCATCTTTCCCCCTTTGAAGGGGGCGAAGGGGGATGTAAAAGGAGGCTTTGATGTGGTAATTGGGAATCCACCTTATGTCCTTTGCCAACCTTCGAATACTGAAGAAAGAGTGCTAGAGAAATACAAAGAATTTGCCGTGGCTAGTTACAAGATCGACTTGTTTCATCTGTTCTTTGAGGTTTCAACAAGGATTTTGAGAAATTCAGGTAGAATTGGGTTTATTACACCAAATACTTACCTGACCAACAAATACATAAAGCCGCTTCGAGAATTTCTACTGTCATCTTTAAGACTGGATGCAATTGTTATACACAGCGAAGCAGTTTTTCCTGATGCAAGTGTTGATGTGGCAACCTTGGTTGGAACCAAATCAATGTGTAATGAACAGGTTGAAATACTGACAAGTATAAATTCTAACATCGTTCATTTGACTTGGGCAAAAACAGCTAAGTGGTACGAAGACCCAGACTTCGTTTTTAATGTCAAAGACGTTTTTGAGTTTGATACTAGTAATTGTGTTAAGCTTGGTGACATCTGTAAGACATACTTTGGAATTCAAGCATACGATCGTAAATCCTCAATAGCTAGAACTAAATTATCTGACGATTATTTGCCAATTATTGATGGTGGAGACATTCATGCTTTCACAATAGCGAAACCTACGAAGTACTTTAATTACGTAGATGATGACATAAAAAGTGGGGGATCTTGGGATGTTTACAGTCTCGAAAGAGTCGTAGTGCGACAAATTGGTCAGATACCTATTGTAGGTATTTCAAAGGAAAAAATACTGGCATCAAACACACTTTACAGTGTCTACCCAAAAGATGACGTAAAAATAGACTTGTACTTTATTCTTGGTCTTCTGAACTCCAGTCTGATAAAAAAGTTTTGGGTTTCAAATTATTCAGATAGCAAGTTGCTATTTCCAAAAATTAAAGGTTACCAATTAAAGTCAATTCCTATAATTGATTGTTCTCTTGTCGAGCAATTACCGTTATCAGGTTTATCTAAAAACCGTGTTTTTAATACTGAAAAGAGATTGGAAATAGTACATGCGGTTACTGCATTTGTTGTGTCAAAGCATAGTTCACTAGCAGACTCAAACCCAGTTAAGAACTGGCCGGCCTTAGATTTTAAAGGCTTTTTGGCAGAGCTTAAAAAGAAAAAGGTAAAACTAAGCCTAGAAGAAGAAGCCGAGTGGATGCAATATTTTAATAAGAAGAAAGCAGAAGCCAACGCCCTGCAAGCAGACATTGAGAAGATAGACAAGGAGATTGATAGAATGGTGTATGAACTGTACGGGTTAACAGTGGAGGAGATTAAAATTGTGGAGGGAGTCTAAAATTTATCCCCGACATTTATCGTATTTCAAAAAGTAAGTAAACCAGAACGAATTGGATTTTGTAGAAATAACCATATCACATCAGCGAGATTATTTTAAAATTTATGATTTAATCTTAAAAAAGAAAAAGCTAAATGTTACGCTAGTATTGCGCAAATCATTTTTAGAACCAATTGATGTATTGATATTAACAGGGTTTTTCATCCATCAATTAGCTTTAGATAATCGCACAAAATTAATAGCCATAAACAACGCTACAGAAGATTATATTCAAGCGATTGGATTGGTAGATTTTTGCAAGGGCAATTACACCGGAACAAATACAATTGGTACAATTTCAAAGTATACTGCCATGCCTATAGAACGATTGGCAAGGGAGCGCATGCCAGAGTACATTAGTGCTACGCAGCAGTATTTTCAAAATTTTTTCCTGGGCAAGGATTTAGGTATGTTAAATGTGGTGTTGGCGGAATTACTCAATAATGCGTATGACCATGCACATTCTGATTTAGGTGCATATGTGTTTTGCCAGTATTACCCAAACATAGGTGCAATAAAAATTTCTGTGGCCGATTTTGGTATTGGAATTCCTCATTCTGTAAATAATTATAGACTAACCAAAAAAGAAAAAGAGCTTTCTCAAATAGACAGCGTAAAATGGGCGGTTAAAGAAAATATGACGACAAAGTCAATTCCACAAAACATGGGCAAAGGTCTAGATCTGTTAAATACATTTATGAAAAGTTCGGGCAACCGTTGGCAACTCTATTCCGATGATGTTCTATTGCGTGGAGGTTCTCCGTCAAATCGTTATGAAGAAAACCCAATAGCTCATTTTAAAGGAACCATTGCCCAAATTTCAATTCAGGTTGAAAGTTTACAAGATAAAGCGGAGGAAAATGATTTCGACTGGTAGCTAGTTCAGTCAAGCAATTTTGCGCAAAGAAGCGATATACTTTTTTAATACTGCCGCTTGAACATTGCTTACATCTGTCGGCTTGATTTTTTGCAAAACTGAAATGCCATTTTCGTCAACAAGCGCGCCAATGGAAGAATTTAGAAAAGAAGACGAAGTTCCTGAAATACCCTTAAATGATAAGTGAATGAGGTCATTGTTTTCGAGTGCTTTTTTTAAAGTTGTGTATAGTGCAAACCCACTAGCATTCGTAACAAAGTCCCCAACAACTTCTAAAATATGTATAGTCTTGCTTTTCATATTGAGTGTACAAATAACGAAAATAATATTCAGATTGTTTTAAGAACTAAAACTCGGTTCAACAATATCGAGGCATAAAAAAGGCAAAAAACAGTATAGATGCTGATAATATTTTATTCTAATTAAGATTTACTTTCCCCCAACAACCAAAACAAACTCGCCTTTAAGTGTTTTACTCTCTGCGTACGCGATAATTTCCTTGAGCGTTCCTCGGTAGGTTTCTTCAAATTTCTTAGAAATTTCGCGACTAAAACTGGCTTGTCTTTCGGTACCAAAATAGGCGGCAAAATCTTTAAGCGTTTTTACCAACTTGTGCGGACTCTCATAAAAAACCATGGTTCGGGTTTCTTCCTGCAAAAAAGTAAGGCGCGTTTGCCGTCCTTTTTTTACGGGTATAAAACCTTCAAACACAAACTTGTCGCAAGGCAAACCGCTGTTTACCAAAGCGGGTACAAAAGCCGTAGCACCGGGCAAAGTTTCTACACTTATATTGGCCTTTAAGGCTTCGCGCACCAGCAAAAATCCAGGGTCCGAAATACCCGGTGTGCCCGCATCTGTAATTAAGGCAATTTGCCTCCCCGCTTCCATTTCATCTATATATTTTTGATGCACTTTATGCTCATTGTGCATATGAAAACTTTGCATGGGCGTGGCAATTTGGTAGTGTTTTAGCAAAAAACCAGAAGTGCGCGTGTCTTCAGCTAAAATTAAATCTGCGTTTTGCAGCACTTCAACAGCCCTAAACGTTATGTCTTTTAAATTGCCAATTGGCGTAGGAACTAGAATTAAGTTGGCCATACAAGGGCTATTCAAATTTTGTTTTCAAGTGGGTAAGAAAGCGCTCTTCGTATTCGGTTTTTCCGTTCCAATCAAAATCGGGTTTTACCATTTCGTTTATGAAACCTTCTGCCTCTTCCCAGTCTTCAAAGGTGTTTAATTGAGAAATTACGCGATTAAAATCTTCGTTATTTCCTTCAAAAAGGTGTTTAACATAGGCCAATCTATCGTTTAACCCAAACGAAAGTTTTTTAGCAGCCAGCTTGGCGTGCAATGATTTTTTGGTGTTCTCGGCCTGTGCTTTTTCTGCAATGCTCGATGCTTTTTTTACTTCTTTAGGTTCTTCAGGCTCAGGATTTGCAACAACTTTTGCTTTGGTTACGTTAGGCACCACCTTTGGTTCTGTAACGGGTTGCACCGCCTCCTCCTCTTCGTGCATCATTGGTGGAGGGCCTTCCGGAATAGGCAGCACTTTTATTTCTGGAGAAAGGTTTATTTGAGAATCTTTTGCAGGCTCTTTTGGTACTTCCGTTTCTTCTTTCGGTAGCGAAATAGAATGGGTTTCTTGCGTTTTTTTAGACGTTAACGTAGCCAAAACCTTTTCTTGCAAAGCATTTTTACGCTCATTTCGTTTTGCCAAGTAATCGGCTATTAAGAGTTTTTCGTAAGCTTCTTCTAGGGGTTCTATCAGAGTATCAAGGGGTTGGTTGGCAATGTCTTTGGCGAGTTTTACAAGTAATTTTTCAATCTCACCTCTAAGGCTTTCTGTCATTGTTTTTTGCTTAAAATAAATCTGCTTTCTTAGCTTTGCTCGAGGTGATGAAATTACAAAATGTTTCGAGATAACGCAGAGGAAATAAATGCAAAATCTGGCTGGATAGAAGTTATCTGTGGGCCAATGTTTTCGGGGAAAACCGAGGAGTTAATACGTAGGTTAAAACGCGCTAAAATTGCCAAGCAAAAGGTGGAAATATTTAAGCCGATGGTTGACACGCGCTATCATGAAGTGCATGTTGTAAGCCATGACGCCAACTTTATTCAATCTACCCCGGTAGAAAGTAGTAGCAATATAGAATTGCTTGCCAACGATACCCGCGTTGTGGGCATAGATGAGGCGCAGTTTTTTGACGAAGGCATTGTTGAGGTTTGCAACCAACTGGCTAATAAAGGTATTCGGGTAATTGTTGCCGGACTAGATTTAGACTACGCAGGCAAGCCCTTTGGGCCAATGCCCAATCTTTTGGCAACCGCAGAGTTTGTAACAAAATTGCACGCCATTTGTACACATACCGGAGATATTGCTCACTTTAGCTATAGAAAAAGCGAAGAAGAAAGAACCGTAATGTTGGGCGAGCAAGATGAGTACGAACCCGTGAACAGAGCAACTTTTCAGCAACTAATGAAGAAAAAGAAAGTGAATGGCAGATGAGCCAAACTACACACTTGCCCAAATAGCCAATATTTTGGGTGTTGCTTGCTTGGGCGATGATGAGAGGGAAATCCAACAAATTCTCACCGACAGCAGAAGACTTATTTTTCCGAACCAATCGTTATTTTTTGCTTTAAAAACAGAAAGTAATGATGGCCATAAATACATTAAAGAACTATACAAGTTAGGAGTAAAGGCGTTTGTTGTTCAAAGCAGTTTCGAAAAGGAAAATTTTTCTGAGGCTACTTTTTTAGAGGTAGACAACACCTTAACTGCGCTGCAAAAATTAGCTCAAGCGCATCGTAAAAAATTTCATTATCCGGTAGTTGCCATTGCCGGCAGCAACGGAAAAACGGTTGTAAAAGAGTGGCTTTTTCAATTTTTGCAACCTTACAAAAACGTGGTGCGTAGCCCGCGTAGCTATAACTCTAAAATAGGGGTGCCACTTAGTTTGTGGCAAATGGGCAAACAACATGATGTAGCCTTAATAGAAGCAGGAATTTCTAAGCAAGACGAAATGTTGCCCTTGCGTGATATGATTGAACCAACACTGGGAATTTTTACCAACATTGGTCAAGCGCACGCTTTAGGGTTTCCGAATATAAAAGCTAAAGTTTACGAGAAAGTTCAACTTTTTACGCATTGCCAGCAGGTTATTTATTGTGCAGATTATGAGCTTATAAATGATGCTGTTTTAGAAACGATAGATAAAGACAAAACAATTGCCTGGACAAGGACGAATAGAAAAGGAGCCTTGCAAGTAGCAGTTGAAAAGAATCATGTTCTTTTAAAACTGCCCGAAGGTGATGCTCTATTGCCTTGTATTTTTAAAGATGCAGGATCTGTAGAAAATTTGATTCACGCGTTTTTAGGAGCTCGTGCATTGGGGGTGCCAACAGCACAATTGGTTAGCCAAGCTAAACATTTGCATGCCGTAGAAATGCGCTTAGAAGAGCGCAAAGGCGTGCACAATAATTTGTTGATTAACGATTTTTACAACGCAGACCCAGAAAGTGTAAAATTGGCCTTGGATTTATTGATGCAGCAGCCAAAAAATCGGCAGAAAATTGTTGTACTTTCTGCTTTTGATGAAATGCCTGATCCCATTAAAACAGAGGCTTATAAATCTACTGTGCAAATTTTAAATGGCATGGATGTAAGTTTTGTAATGGGTGTTGGACTGGAGCTAAGCAAACCTTTTGCACATTTAAATCATCCACATAAATTGGTAGGGTCTACACAAAAGCTTTTGGATGAATTACCCAACTTAAAATGGCAAAATGCAGCTATCTTATTAAAAGGTGCACGCAAATATGGATTTGAGAAAATTGCCAACGCGTTGCAAGAGCAAGTACATCAGACTTGGCTAGAAGTAAACTTAAGTGCCATTGCGCACAACCTCCGGTTTTATAGGCAAAAAATAAAACCTACTACAAAATTAATGGCTATGGTTAAGGCATTAAGCTACGGGGCGGGCAGCACAGAAATTGCGCGTTTGTTGCAATATAACAATGTAGATTATTTGGCTGTAGCTTATGTAGATGAGGGAATTGCATTAAGGCAAGCAGGAGTAGAGCTGCCTATTATGGTCATCAACCCTGATAAAAATGCCTTAGATAGACTTATTAAATATCAACTAGAGCCGGAGCTGTTTTCATTAAAATCTATTCATGAGTTTTTGCATGTTGTTGATACCAACTTTGCAGGTGTAAAAAGCATAAATGTGCACTTAAAAATAGAAACGGGTATGCACAGGTTAGGGTTAAATGAGGAAGATTTAGAAGAAGCAATACTCAGAATACGCCAAACCAAAACATGCCAAGTAGCAAGTATTTTTTCTCATCTCGCAGCAAGCGATAATCTAGAACATGAAGAATTTACAATGAGCCAGATTAATCGGTTTAAAAATGCAAGCAACAAGGCCATAGAGTGGCTTGGATACAAACCCTTGTTGCACATTGCCAATTCTTCTGGTATTGCCAATTACCCCCAAGCACAATTTGATATGGTGCGCTTAGGCATTGGTTTGTATGGTGTAGCCAACTCGGTAAAAGAGCAAAAACATTTGGAGCCCGTTACCCGATGGATGACCAGAATATCACAAATAAAAAAAGTTGCTTCTGGCGAATCTGTTGGATATAATAGAAGCTTTATTGCCCTACAACAAACAACAATTGCCACATTGCCTGTTGGATATGCGGATGGATATAGTAGGGCACTTGGCAATGGCAAGGGCTGCGTATTCCTCGCCAATAAAAAAGTACCAGTTATTGGTAATGTATGCATGGATATGATTATGATTGATGTAGGCAATCTTCCTGTAAAAGAAGGAGATGAGGTTGAACTTTTAGGCGCCAACATTACGGCAAGCGAATTGGCAAAAAATGCAGGAACCATCGCCTATGAGGTCTTAACCAACGTTTCTACAAGAGTGCCGCGCGTTTATATTACAGAGTAAATCTGCATTTAATAGTTTTAAATGCAATATTTTGTTTTATTTGCCTCACCTAAACTTACCTCGTGAGACATTTACTTCTACTTGCCATTGTAATGCTTTTTACAGGGCAAATTTTTGCACAGAAACGTGTAACTATTTCAGACAACGAAAAATATTTTGATACAAAAGGGCATAAAATGGATCATGCCATAAAGCTCAAGGTTATTCCTATTTTAAATGGGGCAATTGGCTTGAATTATGAAACCACATTGAATGATGTATTTAATATAGATGTTGGTGCGGGTTATTTGCTAAACAATTTTAATGGGAATAGCTTGTTCAGTAATGTCTTTGATAAACCAATAGATGAACTTTCAAACGGATATTATTTGAGCATTGGCCCAACTATTAACTTAAATGACGATCTATTGGGGGATTATTGGGGCATTAGAACATCGTATACTTTCTTTCATCAAAAAACATTAAGTACCGAACAAGATTATAACATAAACAGGTTTTCTGCAGAACTTATTATGCAATGGTCGCTTACAGATCATTTCTTTACCGAAATATCCTATGGCCTTTGCTATCAGTTTACCAATGATCAACCAGAATTTTACTATACCGACTTGTCTCCCGTATTGTTCCTTATCAATATATCGGCCGCTTATTTATTTTAACCCTTAATATTTTTACAATGAAAGTACTCACTCTTGCTTTAACTATTTTATTAGGAATGCAATTTGCCTTTGCGCAAAAAACAACAAGAAGGCCACCACTTAAAGATAAATTTTCTCTTTCCTGGGGTAATGAGCACAAGGATAAATCTACCGTGAATAAATTTATTGGCACAATAGGAGACAATACCTATGTATTAAAAAGGGGAAGAAGAAACCTAATTATAGATAAGTTAAATGATAAGCTAGATGTTATTCTCTCTGAAGAAATAGAAATGACTTATGGGGATGAAGAATTGAGCATAATGGATGCTATTTTATTTAATGAAAACATTTTTATTGTTGGTTCATACAGAAATAAAAGAAGCAAAATGAGCTACCTCTTTTACCAGAAATTAGATTTAAACAACCTAGCGTTTGCAGATGATTTAGTGAAAATTGCTGAATACAGTTATGAAGATGGATCTAGAAGAGACCGCGGTGCGTTTGACTTTGAAATATCAAAAGATAAATCAAAGCTTTTTGTGTACTACAACATACCTGTTGATGGCGAAAGCGCAGAGGCCTTTGGTTTTCATGTTTACGACAAAGAATTAGGATTGATTTGGGAGCGAGATGTAGAGTTACCTTATGCCGAAGATCTGTTTAGTATTATTGAATATGAATTAGACAATGACGGGTCTGTTTACGTTTTAGGCAAACTTTACAATGAAAAGGCAAAAGATAAACGCAAAGGATCTGTAAATTATGAAATGCGTTTACTGTCTTTTGAAGAAAGTAGTGATGAACCTGAAGTGTACGAAATTGGAATCACCGATGTATTCTTAAAAGATATGTCTATTGTCTTTAAAAAAGATGAAATAGTTTGTGTAGGGTTTTACTCTGCAGACTTAAGCTCTTCTGCCAAAGGTTGTTTTGCCTTATCAATTGATAAAGAATCTAAAGAAATCTCAAATTCTGTTTTGGAAGAATTTTCGTTAGACTTTTTAACCTTAAACATGACCGAAAAAGAGATAAAAAAAGTACGCAAAAAAGCGGCCAAAGGAAAAGAAACAGAATCTGGAAGCATGACAATACGTAACATTTTATTAAGAGAAAACGGGAGTATTGTTGTTGTGGCAGAAGAGTATTATGTTACCGTAACCACCACAACCAGCGCGAACGGAACAACAAGTACAACTTACCATTATTACTACAACGATATTGTTGTTTTTAGCATTTCGCCAGAATATAATATAGAATGGTATAACAAAGTGCCAAAGTTGCAACACACCAAAAATGATGGTGGTTTTTACTCATCATTCTTCTTTTTACCAACATCAGATAGATTGTTTTTTGTTTACAATGATCATGTTAAAAACCTGCATGTGATGAAGTCTGGAAAAGGGAGCTATTTTAACGGCAGCAAGAAAAACTCAGTTGCTGTTTGCTTTAGCATGGATTATGAAGGAAACACTGGTAAAACAAAACTATTTAACGTAAAAGCCGAAGAGATTTTAGTAAGACCAAAAGTATGTGCCAGAGGAGGAACAAATGAAATTCTGATTTTCGCACAACGCAAAAAAGATCAACGCTACGGTAGGGTTACATATGTTGAAAGATAATACTGAACAAACATTAAAGAATAAAGGCTACCGCATGGTGGCCTTTTTTAATTCCTGCCTGTTGTACAAGGATTTCTAGCTATAAAATGCGGAGAGTTTGAGCTATCTGCTAGAGCCCATTAAAATACTATTGAGCAAACTCACCATAACCGAAAACAAAACGGCCCACCAAAAACCGGCTATATGAAAACCATCTACAAGCGCATCGGCAGCATAAAGGGTAATTACGTTTATCACCATTAAAAACAAGCCAAGCGTAACAATTGTAAAAGGTATCGTTATAAAAATTAAAACTGGTTTTAGCGTTACGTTTAAAACAGACATCACCACAGCTACTACCAAAGCGGTTAAAAAGCCGTCAACCTCTATGCCTTTTAGAATATAACTCACGGTAAAAATACTAAGCGTATTGATTATGAGATTGCGAATAATACCCCCGGGAGTTTGTTTATTTGTCTGATTTTCCATGCTTCAAAAATAGAATATTTCAATGTTGGTGTTTCTGCAAAAATCTGTTTTCAGACAACTTTTCACGCTGCATTGATATTTGTTATTTTGGCCGTCCCAAATAAAAAGAAAATTCATGCTGAAGAAAGTATTTAGTGTTGCCCTAGCCGCTACCGTTTTATGGTCTTGCCAAAATCAAGAAGAAGAGATTGAAGTAGCCAATGAAATGGTTTATGCCAAAGATGTGCACAGTTATGCACAACCAAACACTACCGCTGTAGAACATCTAGATTTAGAATTAGATGTAGATTTTGTAGAAAAAGTTCTATTTGGCAAAGCCACTTGGACATTGTCAGAAAATCATGGTGAAACTGTAGTTTTTGATACCTATGACATTAACATTATTGCTGTAACAGCCGAGGGAAAAGCGCTTAGTTTTACTTTGGGAGATAAAGATGAAATTCTAGGGCAGCCTCTAACAATAAATATTCCTGCAAAAGCCAAACAAATAACCATTCAATACAACACAAACCCCGGTGCACGAGCATTACAATGGTTAGACCCAGAGCAAACAGGAGGTAAAAAATCACCTTTTTTATTTACTCAAAGTCAAGCCATTTTAGCTAGAACGTGGTTGCCTTGTCAAGATAGCCCAGGAGTACGCTATACCTACAATGCAGAGGTTTCTGTGCCCGTAGGAATGTTGGCGTTGATGAGTGCCTCTAACCCACAAGAAAAAAGTACAGATGGGAAATATCATTTTGATATGGAAATCCCAATACCCTCTTATTTAATGGCCTTGTCTGTAGGTGATATTTCTTTTAAAGCTGTATCAGACCGCACTGGCGTATATGCTGAACAAGACATGCTAGAAAAATCGGCCTGGGAATTTGCTGAAATGGAAGATATGATTGTGGAGGCCGAAGCACTTTATGGCCCATACATCTGGGGTAGATATGATGTGTTGGTATTGCCCCCTTCGTTTCCGTTTGGAGGTATGGAAAACCCACGTTTAACCTTTGCTACACCAACTGTTGTGGTTGGAGACAGAAGTCAAACCTCTTTAATAGCGCACGAACTTGCGCATAGCTGGAGCGGTAACCTGGTAACCAATGCCACATGGGGCGATTTTTGGTTAAATGAGGGCTTTACCGTTTATTTTGAAATGCGCATTATGGAAGCGGTATATGGCCGAGATTATTCTGAAATGACTGCCAGTATCAGTCATCAAGATATGGTAAAAGACCTAACTGCGATGATGGCAGATGAGGCGCCCAAAACAGCCTTAAAAATGAAAACAGATGTAGAAAACCCAGATGATGGTGTAAGCGCTGTGGCTTATGATAAAGGCTATAATTTTTTAAGATTATGTGAAGAAACTGTAGGTCGTGAGCGTTGGGATGCCTGGTTGAAAAATTACTTTACCGAAAATAAATTTACAAGTATGGACACCGAGCGCTTTTTAGAGCAACTACAAGGCGACTTATTAACTCCAGACGAGGCTAGCCAAATTGGTTTAGACATTTGGATTTACGGAACAGGAATTCCAGAAAATAGCCCAGTTCCTCAATCGCCAAGATTTGCTGTGGTAGACTCTCTTCGCGGGTTAATAGAAAAAGGCGCAACTCCTGACTTTAGCGCAGTTACAGATAATTGGAGCACATTTGAATGGGTATATTTTATTAGAGGAATAAAAAACCCTACACCAGAACTATTACTTACTCTTGATAACGCTTACCAGTTTTCTGCCAGCCCAAATGCCGAAATTATGGCGGCTTGGATGCAACCTACAATTCGCAATAATTACACGGCTAATGATTTTAAAAATCATGTAGATATTTTCCTTGTAAACATTGGCCGCAGAAAATTTTTAACGCCAACATACCAAGCTATGATAGAGTCTAATCAAAAAGATTGGGCGTTAACAATCTACGCAAAAGCTCGCCCAAACTATCATGCAGTTAGCCGCGAAACAATGGATGCGTTGTTAGAATTTGTACCTGAAGAAGGCTAATATATTTGTAGCTTTATCATTCCAGAATTTCTTAGAAATGGAAAACATTAAACCACTAAAAGCAGACCTCGAAAAGTATGTGGATTTTGACAGAGCAACCACTGCTCCTAAATTTTTTCAGGCATTTTCGGGTGGATATGGAGAGGGAGATCAATTCTTGGGAGTCTCCGTGCCCGATCAACGCAAAGTAGCCAAACGGTTTTATAAGCAAGTTTCTAAGAAAGAAATGGCCACTTTGTTAAATGATCCTATTCACGAGGTGCGCCATACGGCAATTTTCATGCTGGTTTTAAGGTTTCAAAAATCTAAAGAACCAAAAAACTGGGTAGATTTATATTTAAAAAACCTAAACCGAATTGATAATTGGGATTTGGTAGATAGCAGTGCGTACCAAATATTAGGCGAGTGGTTGGTAGATAAACCTAGAGATGTATTGTACCAATTGGCCAAAGAAGAGAGCATTTGGAAAAAAAGAATTGCCATGGTAGCAACCATGCAGTTTATTCGCAATGATGATTACAAAGACACTTTTAAGTTGGCCGAAATCCTCCTGCAACATCCACATGATTTAATTCAAAAAGCCGTTGGGTGGATGCTAAAAGAAATAGGCAAACGCAACCAAGAAGCCGAAGAAGTTTTTCTGAAAAAGCACTACAAAAAAATGCCAAGAACTATGCTGCGCTATGCCATAGAAAAGTTTCCTGAAGATAAGCGCAAGGCCTACTTAAATGGAGAAATCTAATAAGAAAAACCTGGTTTGTTTGCATGGAGCGTTGGGCTGTGCAGCACAATTAGAGCAAACTCTTGCACCACTAAAGTCTTTCTACAATCTTTATTTTTTAGATTTTCCCGGGCACGGTAAAAAAGCCAATCAAATAGTAAGTTTAGAAGCGTGTGTAGCGGCTACGCGCAACTTTATTCGCGAACAGAAATTAATGGGCACCAGTATTTTTGGATACAGCATGGGCGGGTATGTGGCTTTGCTTTTGGCAAAACAAAACCCAGAATTGGTAGGAAAAATAATTACGCTGGGAACTAAATTAGAATGGAATCCAGAAATTGCTGCTGCCGAAGTTAAAAAGTTAAATCCTGTTTTAATCCAAGAAAAGGTGCCGCATTACGCCAAAATGCTAAAAAAATGGCACGGCAACGCTTGGAAGAACGTATTAGTGCAAACCGCATTATTCATGCAAGATTTGGGCAGAAAACCATTGCTTAATGCAGATGTTTATCAATCAATTCTTCACCCTGTATTGGTTTTGCTAGCCGAAAATGATAACATGGTATCTAAAGAAGAAACTCAATTTGCCGCCCAAATGTTACCGTTTGCAACCTTCCAAGAAGTGGCGCATTCTGCACATCCTATAGAGAAAGTAGATGTAGAAAAATTGCAAAAAGCCATAGCTTGTTTTGTTGAGTAAGGCTAGTGTTGGTTTGTTCGGTTACTCATTGCATCTGCGCGGCCATGTATTTTTTTATGATTAGCGCCTGTAGTGTGGCTAACTTTAGCCAACACAAAAACATAAAACATACACACTCATGAAATTTTTTACTTCACTTTTATTTTGTCTTTTGGGCATGGCCCTATCGGCACAAACTTCTTGGACTCCCATTCAAGTAGGCACCACTTCTAAACTTAATTGCATTTCTTTTGGCACCAACCAAGTGGGTTACATTGGTGGCGAAGACAGCACCTTGTTAAAAACTGTAGATGGTGGAAAAACATGGACAGACATTGGCCTAAATATTAGCACAAACATTGGCACGCCAACCGTGACGGATATTCAGTTTTTAACAGCAAAATATGGCTTTATGCTAGTAAACAATTTTCTTTTTAAAACCATAAATGGCGGAATAAATTGGGTTTCTGAGCAACCGAATAACACCAATATGTGTTTTAAAACTGGATTATATTTTTTTGATATCGCCAATGGTTTTGTGGGTGGATCCATGTGTTTTCAAGGCGCAACCATTAGCCAATTAAATGCAAGTAATTGGGATTCCACCTACGTTGTAGGTGGATGGGATGCATCAGAACAAATTACCAATTTTGATTTTTTAAATACGCTAGTTGGCCTGGCAAGCAGCACGGGCAATTATTTTTTTAGAACAACAGATGGTGGAATAAGCTGGGATACCATTGCTACTAGCTTAGATACCGTACCTATAAGCGATGTGCTATATATGAATGATACGTTGGTTTACGCCACCTACGAAACCATGGGCATGGAGGGTGTTTTAATAAGCAAAGATGGTGGATTGAGCTGGAAGCGATTTAATGACATAGCTACGTTTGCCTACCCCGGACTAAGTTGCGCTATAAAAACCAAGCATAATAAACCGTTTTTTGGCGGTTGGGGCTATACAGGCCCTAGCGGAATGATATTCGAGAAAACGCCCAATTGGTGGAGCTATGCCACGGTAGCGCAGCGAATTAATGGCATGGCAACTCATTCTGATTCTATTGTTTTTGCCGTTGGCGATTCTGGTTTTGTTGTGGTAAATGTTTTGCCAGAAAATATAGGCATACCAGAAAATAGCCTTTTGTCCGTACAAGCTTATCCCAACCCGTTTGTAGATGAAGTTACAATTATGGGCTTAACAGGCCATACAGAAATACGCATTTTAGATAGTACCGGAAGGCTTTTAAGCAACCAAAGAACCTCAGAAAAAATGGTAAAAATCAAGACGCAGGAATTAAATCCAGGTGTTTACTTTTTTAATGTACTTGCCAGTAATTTGTCTAAAACGTTTAAGTTGGTGAAGTAGGTTTTATACAATACGGTTTAGCCGTTTGCTTACTTCTTGCTTAAGGTAATTAAGCTTTTTAAACTCCTCTAGAAATTCTTGTCGCACATTGTCTTCTAGTTCTGGTTTTACCAATGTTTCTCTAATGACATCTAGCTTGGCTTTTAGCTTAACACCTTTAAAGCGCAATGAAACTTGCTTGGTATGCTGGGCTAGGCGGTCTTCTGGCCTTACCACAAAAATTCCACGTTTTTCCCAATTGTCAGAAAGGGTCTGGTTGGTTACTAAATCGGCAACAAGGGTTGCTAAATCTTTGTTTTCATGGCGTACATACCATTCAGATTCGGGTACTGTTTCATTTTCTATTAGTTGTTGATCACAGATATCAAATACCAATTGAAATGTTGGGTTTAGAAAGGTGGTTTCATCTTCTAGTATATCTGCAACCAAAATTTGCGCAACAGTCGGCACAAACTCTTCTTCCTCCTCTTCTTTGTCTTTATCTTGGTTTGGGATGTATTCTTTGGGTTCTACATACAACTCGTTTCCATGGTTTATAAGCAACTTTATCAATTCAAATTCTTGCTCATAATGAAGCGACTTTTTTTCTTTTTGCGGAGCAGTTTCGGTCTGTTGCCTTTCTACAACCTCCATTTTGGGTTGTGTGCCGCGCTTTGTTTGGTCTCTAAGTACTTTGGCTTTTAGCTGAGACAATTCCGCAAAAAGAACGCTTTCATCCATGTTTAAGATGCTGGCACTTTCTTTTAAGAAAACATCCCTCGAAATCTCGTCTGGAATCTTAGCAATAGAAGAAACAATGTCGCGAATGATTTCTGCCTTTTTGATGGGGTCATCCTCGGCATCACTCATCAATAGGCCGGCTTTAAACCGAATAAAATCAGTTCTGTTTTCGGCAATAAACTCGTTAAATTCTACCCCCGAAGTTTTGCGTGCATAGCTGTCTGGGTCTTCGCCATCTGGGAACAATACCACACGTACATTTACGCCTTCTTGCAAAAACATATCTATGCCCCGAAAGCTTGCGCGTATTCCGGCAGCATCGCCATCAAACAAAATAGTTACGTTGTTTGTGTAGCGTTTTATTAATCTTATTTGCTCTTCGGTAAGGGCTGTGCCGCTGCTAGAAACTACATTTTCTACCCCTATTTGGTGTAAAGAGATTACATCTGTGTAACCCTCTACTAGGTAAACTTCGTTTTGTTTCGCAATAGCTTTTCGTGCCTCAAAAAGTCCAAATAGTACTTTGCTTTTGTGATAGATGAGCGTTTCTGGGCTATTTAGGTACTTTGCTGTTTTGGCATCTGTACGCAACACGCGTCCGCCAAAACCTAGCACACGCCCACTTACGCTTCTAATTGGAAAAATTACTCGCCCCCAAAAACGATCGTACCAATGGGTTTGTCCTTCTCTTTTTATACTAATGCCAGATGCAGATAACACATCTTCTGTGTAGCCTTTTTGCAGCGCTTCTTTAGCAAACGCATCTTTGGTGCTTGGGGCGTAGCCGAGGCCAAATTTTTCGATGGTTTCTTCTGTAAAACCACGTTCTTTAAAATAAGAAAGCCCAATGTTTTTGCCTTCTTCGGTTTGCAGCTGCTCGGCATAAAAGGTTTGCGCAAACTCAGAAATTAAGTAAATTGATTCTCTTTCGTTTGCCGCTTCTACTTGTTCTGGCGTGCGTTGGGCATCCTCTTCAATTTCTATGTTGTACTTTTTTGCCAGCCACCGCAGCGCTTCGGGATAGGTAAATTGCTCCAGCTCCATTAAAAAAGTAACTACGCTGCCGCCCTTGCCGCTACTAAAATCTTTAAAGATTTGCTTGGCGGGGCTTACCATAAAACTGGGCGTTTTCTCGTTTACAAAAGGACTTAACCCTTTGTAGTTTGAACCTGCTCTTTTTAACTGCACAAATTCGCCAATGACCTCCTCTATTTGGGCGGTTTCAAAAATGCGATTTATGGTTTCTTGAGTGATTCTGCTCATACGCCAAAAGTAAAGAGGTTGGCTAAACTATAACCAACCTCCTTGAAAATTATACCAAATAAAATCACTTGCTTACCACCAAGCGCTGCACATGCTCTTGATTGTTTTGGGTAACTTTTATTAGATAGACCCCGGCAGTGGTGCTTCGTAAATCTATCAACACCTCATTTTCTGTAGCATTTAATGAGATGTTTTGTAATACTTTGCCTAAAACATCTATCAGCTCTACAGTTGTTGCGTGGTTTGAGTTTGTCAATTTTACCATAACGCCATTGGCAGCAGGGTTTGGATAAAGCTGTTTAAACAGCACAACATCTTTCCTATCGGTAACTTCTGAATTGCCTGTTTTGGGTTGTCTTTGCCATTTAAAATATTGAGTTAATATAGCTCTACAATTTTCTTGTGCTGTGGCAAAATCTTCGGGTAGAATACGTTCGTTAAGCAAATCATCTTCCGCCAAACACACGCAATCCCAATATTGGGTATAAACAATTTCTTCTGCCGTAGTTGGGCTAGAAACGCTGTCTAATACATGCAGGGCATAGTCATAATGTTGTGCCATGCGGTAGCTTTGGGCTAGTGATAAGCTCATTTCAAAAAGCTGCTCTGCACTTAGGCCTGTGGCGGCAATACGATTGTTTAATTGCTCTGTAACCAGTTGTAAATATGGATGTTCTGGGTTGCCTTGTTGCCCTTCGTTTAGCGGCATTAACCCTTGTTCTATGGCGTTGCTTAATGCACTTACCATGAGTTCTGCCGCGTAGTTAATGGCTAAGTTTTCCGTTTCTGTAAATGAGCCGCTGGTGGCGTTTAGTATCTCGCTAAAACGGGCAATGGCTAACAAATCATTAAATACATACTCTGGCGTGCTTACCTTTTTGGCGGCATCTGCCAATGCCTCATGTAGCCAAACGTTGCTGTAGTTTGTGCTATTTACAACTTTGGCGCTTTGGTAGCCCATCATTACATTGCCAGCTAATGTGTTGCCGTTAGCATTGCCTGGCAATGGTGCACACTCATTGGGTGTTGTTACACCTGGCATCCAGTTTATTACGGGTACATCTATGGTATCTGCATTTGCATCTAACCAATATACATGCAAGGGTATAACATTTGTGTTGCCTTGTGTGGTTCCGGGCATGTTATTGTTGAGCACATCTATATGCGGATTAGCGTTTATCATATCTAATTCACCAGAAATATAACTCACGGTATTGCCGCTAAAGTTGTTGTACCCTTCTTCTAAAAAGATGCCTGTGGTGGCCAAGAATAGAATGCCATGAGGGTTGGCTGTAATTTTATTCTGGGCATTATCATTTAACAAAAGCAAATTGGCGTTTTCTGCGTAAATACCTACTGTAGAATTATCGCTTATTAAATTACACGTGGGGCGCAGATTACCGTGTGTAAAAAACAGGCCTTGCTCATTGTTGTTTATGGCGCATTGGTCTATATAAGTGGTTACGTTGTTTTGGGCGTAAACCTCTAGGCCAATGTTGGTGTTGTGTGCAAAAATGCTTTGGCTTATAGAGGCATCACTGCTTATGTCTGAAAGGCTCCAGCCGTTGGTGTTGTACCGCGTTGTGCATTGGTAGGCTTCTACAGAACCTCCATAGGTTTGCATGCCCAAAGTATTGTGTGTAAAGGTGCATTCGCTTACCGTAAACATCATGCCTTGGCTAAATAAATCGTTTTTTAGACCTACTACACCATGGCTAAATTGGGTGTTTTTTACCATTGCGGGTTGCCCTGTAAGCTTTACGCCATGGTGTAAAAGGGTGGTATCGCTACCGCGGAAAAAGCTATTGGCCAAACGTACCTGTTGGGCAGGAATAAACAGTTCTTTGTTGGGGTGTATTGTTGCGGTTACACCGCCAAATACAACACTGTCTAAATCTGCGGGCAGGTACAAATTCTCTTGTATTTGTGCGCGTAGTTGGCCGTTGCTGCCTTGTATTTTTATACTGTTGTCTGCATGTACCTCCCAAAAGTTGGGGGTTTGGGTAGAGTTGGCCATTTTTTGTGCGAAGCGCACAATGCCTGTGCCTGTAGGTTCTAATATTGCACCGGGCTCTAAACGCACTTTGCCTTGCAGTTCTAGCACAGCATTGGGGCCGGCTAATTCTATAATAGCTCCGGGGTGGATGATTAAGGTAGCCCCTGGTTCTAGCACTAAGGTGCTGTTATCGTTTATGCGCAATACAGCGCCTGCATGTATTTCTATAACACTGTTTTTGCGGAAGAATACTTCTGCTTTATTGTTGTCTAAACCTTGTCCAACAGTTTGATAATTGTTTTCACCTAGCTCAAACAAACCACCATTTTGAATAATAATGTAGGCACCGCAGTAACTCGTGTGCATCTCAAAACGGCTAAGTAAACCTGGGTATGGTCCAGAGCCATAGTCTAGTGGCATGTTGCGGTTCACATACATTTTACCACCATTTTGCACGGTTACGTTGTGCAAGATTACGCGCGCAGGGCTGCCCCAATTAAACGTAGTGGGCAGGGCTTTGTGTAGGGTTGTGTTTGCATCATGCAATACAGGGCGGTTGGCCTCTATTTGGTTAACTGCAAAATCTCTGTTTGCCTTGGTAATCTCTACATGTTCTTCGTGGCGGAAAGGGTCATGTGTTGGCACGAAAACAGCATTGAATGGTGAATACTTATTCGCAACAACTTGCTCGCCAATAAAAATCCAATACAAATCCGTTGTATCAGGCAAATCCAGGCTGCTTATGGTAGGCACAAACGTGTGGTTGGCGTGTGGAGCTACTACAGTACCAAGGTCAATACTTATTAGGCCATTAAAAAACTCTAACTTTTTATCACCAGAAATTTCGCCTGTTGTATTGGTGGTGCTTCCGGGGCAATAGTCGTATGGGGCAGTTGGCCTGGTTAGGTAAAGGTTTTGCGCCAATACATTGTTGTTTTGGTTATGGATGTATTGCATAGAAGCCGTAAATGCGGCACTAACCCCCAGTTGCACGCCTGTATAAGCCAACAGGTTAAAAGGCGTTGCGGGTGGGCTTATTAAATCGGCCAAATATTTACCTGTGCCTAAACCTTGTAGGGTACCCTTTGCTGCCCAATTTATGCCTTTCAACAAAGCAAAATTAAAGGTAGTGTGGCCAAGTGGTTTTGTTTCTAACAAGAGTTGGTTTGATGCTGCATTTGGGCTATTGGCAACGGCATACGCATTATTTTGTAAGAGCATAAGTGGATTGGATCCGGAAAGAATAAAGCCAGGAACAGCTGCCGCAATCCAATAGGGTGCGTCTCTGTAAACCTCGTAATGCAATAATTGATCTCCGGGGTTTATGTTTAAGCCAATGCCCGTGGCTGTACCGTTAGAAATGGCCATGCGGTAACAATCTTGCGGATGCCCCATACTGTCTAGCACGGTTTGAAAATCGTGGTATTCTGCCTCACGCGCAGCTTCGCGGTGGTAGCTTAACATCTGGCTTGCACTTTTGCATATAAGTACATCTTTGTAGTTTCTACCTGCTTCTTTACTCATTAAGTTTTTCCAAGCATTATACACCCAATCTTGCACGCCCAGCGGTATATTGGCGCCATCATGCGGTGTATCAAACGTGCCATACAAACGCGTTTGGTGGCAACAGTTTTCTAATTCCATTTTGCGCAGGGCATAACGCGCAACAAGTCCGCCCATGCTACCACCTACTATCACTAATTCTTCATCGGTTTCTTTTTCTTGGTTTGCCCATCTAATTACATTTATTAGCGCATTTGCATTTTGTTCAATGCCATTCAGGTTGCCTTTAAAATCAAGCAAGAGTATGTCATATCCCAATCCAATTAAGCTATCAAATAATAGTGGTGCTTCTTTTAATTGGGTAAAAACGGTGTCTCCATCTTCATTATAAAAATTACCACTCATAAAGCCATTCCACGCCAAACGCCCGTACCCGCCTATGCTAGGGTCATATACATTTTCGTCTGTACTGGTTTTGCGCAAATAGCTATCAAAACCCTCTATCATAATAAATGGGCGGGTTAATTTTTTATGTGTGGGGTCTGCGTAGGCTATGCTTAATCGGGCCTCGCTTGTACCAAACCCGCCATTATTTAAATCTGGGCATGGGGCATTAATAACCAAGGTAGAAACATTAAAAGCATCATCTGGTGGTGGGGCGGTTTTAAACAATACCAAGTAGGTTTTTGCCACAGGGTATTCTCCACTGCGCCAACCACCTATTTCAAATTTTACCTTAATCTCTTTGCGGCCAAAACTGCCGTAGGTGGTTGATAATTGTTGGTTTTTGGTTACGGTGCGCCATCCGGCCCCATCATCTAAATCTATTTTGTATTGCACACTTGCATTGCTGTTGCTAAAAAACAAACTGCTTGGCAAACGAAAAGATACGGGTGTTCCCAAACCTGCAATACCAAAAGCATTGGCAAAGGTGGATGCTGCGAATAGTTGGTTTACAGGCAGCGCTAGTGCAATTAAACTATCTGGGTTGTTATAGATGGCCGTATCTATAAGGTTTACAATTTGCCCATTGCCATCATAAACAGTATCCTGGTAATAGCTTGTGTCTTGCACAGGCAAATATTTTAAGTTGATGGTATCAAACGTAATCCAGCCGCTATCTGCAGCAAAGGGATAAATTTTTTGATAATCAATCTGAAAGATAGAGATAGGGACGTCTGCAAGATTGCGTTGCGCATAATCGATGTCTTTTAGGCCGTAATAGCTTGGCAGCGCAGTACTATCATACGCGGCTTCTCTAAAATCTTCGGCCAGTTTGTAAAATGTGTTGTAGCTGCACTCGCTTGCCGTATTGTTGCCATTAAAATTGGTTGGGTTGGCGGTGTAGCCACTATCTACAAAGGCCGCCAAATAAAAACGGTTGTAGAGGTAACCCGTTTGTACATAAGGTTGTAGGCTATCATATTGCATGGCAAGTGTATCTTGCCACGTTTGGGCGTGTATGCCACTGCTGGTTAAAAGCAGCAGCAATAGCATTGCGTAAAAACGCGCTGTATATTTGTATTGCATGATTTTTTGAATTTTTGTTTGTACAGAATGAATTAAAATGAGTGTGTGGTTAGGGCGTTACAGCGCCCTAACTTTTTTTACCGCTTTATACAAAGCCTGTGGGAAAGAAATTTTTCATGTTTTTTAATAGAGTATTTCATAAAATGTTGTATCGAATCCTGGGAGATAAAAGGTATCTCGATAGATGTTTTCAATTCCATTCTTCGTTACGCCCCAACCAATTGTCGTCTTACCATTGCCTGGTGTCTTAAAAAACACCGTTTTATCGACAATTCCGTTTTCTATTAATCCATTACCATTACCAATACCTACCCACAATAAATCATCCCCATTCCACGGGTTCACGTTTTTAACATGCAGTTTTAACCAGCCGTAGGGCTGCAGCTGTATGTTGTGGGTTTGGGTGGTGTAGGGTGTAATATAGTCGTACCCGCCTAGGTTGTGGTAACTGTTGTTACCGCCAAAGCTAATACCTATTTGGCCATAGGCTGGGCCTGTGTAAATAAACTCAAAGCGGCCTGTGCTGTCTGTGCGTACGGTTTTGCCGCCTACGGGTGTGGTGTAACTACCTGCTAGCGGGTTTATGTTAAGCACAATATTGGGTATAGGATCTAGGCTATCTGTAGTTACCGTATAGCCCGTTACCGTTGTGGTGTAATTGGGGCTTGGGCTAGTTGTTACGGTTGGTTTGCAGCAGCTTAATAGAAGGGCTGCGGTTGCTAAAGTTAAAAGTGTGTTTTTCATTATTTTGTTTTTTTAATACTAGTTGGGGTTGCTTGCAAAGCAGCAGCGTGGGTTAGTAAAGGATTTCATAAAAAGAGGTATCAAAACCTTGAATATAAATGGTCTTTTGAAAACTATTAACTATCCCATTTTTTTCTACAGCCCAAACGAGCGTCTTAGTTCCATTTCCAGGTTCCTTTGAATGGATTGACTTATCTACTATGCCATAGTAGGAATGAATTGAACCCCCAAGTGATATGGATAATCTGTCATCCCCATTCCACGGGTTTACGTTTTTAACATGCAGTTTTAACCAGCCGTAGGGTTGCAGCTCTATGTTGTGGGTTTTGTTGGTGTAGGGGGTAATGTAGTCGTACCCGCCTAGGTTGTGGTAGCTGTTGTTACCGCCAAAGCCAATACCTATTTGGCCATAGGCTGGGCCTGTGTAAATAAACTCAAAGCGGCCTGTGCTATCTGTGCGTACTGTTTTGCCGCCAACAGGTGTGGTGTAACTACCTGCTAGTGGGTTTATGTTAAGCACTATATTGGGTATAGGGTCTAAGCTATCTGTTGTTACCGCATAGCCCGTTACCGTGGTGGTGTAATTGGGGCTTGGGCTAGTTGTTACGGTTGGTTTGCAGCAGCTTAATAAAAGTGCTGTGGTTGCTAAAGTTAAAAGTGTGTGTTTCATTTTTCTATACATATTTATTATGGAATGAATTTTTTGCTTTTTCGCACCTTCAATAATACAACAATTTTGTTTGTTATTACAATACTTTATTTTTTTTCCTTAAAAACATAATTTGCATTTTTAGCACCAATGTTGTTTAAGGGTTGTTTTTGTGCTTATATTTGGCACCATGAATATTCTTCTTGACATACAAAAACCATTTATTAGTGCGCTAGAAACAAAAGTGCCTAAGCTTAAATTGGGTAAAACTTTAATGGGGCTGTTAGATCAGAGTAAATCTGTTGTTTATAAAAAAATACGGTGTGAGGCACCCTTTAGTTTTTCAGAAATTGTTTTTCTCGCCCGCCATTTTGAACTTTCTGTAGATGCACTAATTGGACAAACTTTGCCTGAGGTAGCAGAGCAAAAACCAACGGTTGATTATAAAATTGAATTTACACCAACCATAGATTCTTTAGCGGCATTGCAAAGTTTTTTAACCCACACATTGGGGCAGTTTTCTGTATATAAAGGTCTGCCAGATTTTAACATTACGTATGTAGCTAGAGATATTCCGCTGTTTGAAAATTTTAGATATCCAGAGCTTGGTGCCTTTAAAGCGCTAGCATGGGTGCATGAAGCAGAGCAACACAATGTGCGCTTAAAGCAAGTACCCCAACTTTTATTAGACACAGGCAAACAACTTTTTGATCTTTATAAGGGCATCCCCAGTGTAGAAATCTGGACTACCAGCACCATGGATAACACGTTACAGCAAATAACCTATTGCCGTAGCAAAGGTTTGTTAAATGCTTTTGAAGCACAAATGCTACTAGATAAACTGGCGCTTTTAATTAATGACCGTCTTAACGAGGCGCTGGCAGAACGTACGAATACTACGGGAAATAAAACGCTTATTGTTTCGCCATTTATAATGATGAACAATTGTTTTCTTGGCAACCTTGGCTCTACAGAAATGGCTGTTGTTGCCTTAAATACAATACAGTCTTTGGTGGTGCACAATACAGAGTTTATCCATTCCATAAAAAAGAGCATCAGTTTTCAAGAAACTTTTGGAATAAATATGAATAGGGAATCTGAAGAAAATATTCGTGAATTTTTTAAAGGGCTTTCTGATAAGGTTAAGATGCAAAAGGACATCTTGAAATAGTAAATTGTGCTCACTGTAAAAAAGTATTCTGTTTTTTGAGTGCTGTTTAATTGAAAATATGGCCACTCATATTTTCTATCTTGCCGCCCATAAAATTTCATATGTGTGGTTTTTAGCAGCAGCATTTTTCTCTTCTATTTTCTGCCTATTTTCTTGCTTTTATACATAAGTGTAGGAAAAAAGTATAAAAATTACGTAATACTTTTTGCGAGTATATTATTCTATAGTTGGGGAGCGCCAAAATTCATTTTTGTTATTCTAGCATCAACCATTGTAGATTTTTTTATTGTTAAAAAACTGCACAAAAGCGAAAACCGAAAAACGCGAAAACAACTTTTATCACTCTCTATTTTTTTAAACTTAGGCTTGCTGGCATATTTTAAATATGCCAATTTTTTTGTAGAAAACGTAAACCAAGTTTTGCTGGCAATTGGTGTTACCGAGGTAGGTTGGACCCAAGTAGCCCTGCCCATTGGCATTTCTTTTTATACCTTTCAAACTCTTACATACTCTATAGATGTGTACCGAAATGTGCACGCGCCCTTGCGCAAAGTGTCTGATTATTTGCTGTACATTTTATCGTTTCCGCAAATGATTGCTGGGCCCATTGTTCGGTTTAGCACGGTGGCCGATGAGATAGAAAATAGGCCAGACAAACTAGACGATAAATTATTTGGGTTTTACCGATTTGCTATTGGTCTGGCTAAAAAAATACTAATAGCTAATGTAATGGCAGAGCAGGCCGATGCCATTTTTAACAGCGATTTAAAAAACATTAGTACGGCACAAGCGTGGCTGGGTATGTTGGCCTATACGTTCCAGATTTATTTTGATTTTTCGGGTTACTCGGATATGGCCATTGGCTTAGGCCGAATGATGGGTTTCCATTTTCCAGAAAATTTTAACTCGCCCTATACAAGCAAAAGCATAACCGAGTTTTGGCGCAGATGGCACATTACCTTAGGTACGTTTATGCGCGATTATTTGTACATACCCCTTGGCGGAAATAAAGTAAACAGCAACGCCCGTTTGTATTTTAACCTATCGCTGGTCTTTTTGCTTTCTGGTTTGTGGCATGGCGCATCTTGGAATTTTGTTTTGTGGGGAGCTTATCATGGTATGTTTTTAATTTTAGACCGGTTATTTCTTCAAAATATATTGCAGCGAGCAGGTAATTTTGTGGCCTTGCTCTTTACATTTTTATTTACCATGTTTGGGTGGGTAATCTTTAAAATAGAATCGTTAGCGGGCATCAAAACGTATTTTTATAAACTCTTTAGTTTTAATGTTGGTGCAGCACCCAATGTAAATACGGTATTTTTAGTTGTGCTTCTTGGTGCCGTAGTATTTTCTTTTCTCACGGCATTTGCTACTGGCAAAAAAGTTGAAGCGTATGTTTTTTCAAGCAATCAATTCACCAATAAAAAGCACATTGTATTTACCTGTTTTGCCATTTTGTTGTTGGTTGTTTCGTCTTCTGTGTTTACCGCTTCAGATTTTAATCCGTTTATATATTTTAGGTTTTAGGCATGAAGAAGATAGACCATACACTACGTACAAAACGCATGTTGCTCGGGGCAATCTTGTTGTTTATGTCTTTTCCGTTTGTGCTGCAAAGGCTAGATTTTGGTCCGTTTGGGCAATTGGGCGGATATTTTATGGGGGCACCAGACCCAGATTTTACAGCAAAAAGTTGGATGGATGGAGATTATCAGCCCTCTAAAGAACTTTGGTTAAAAGAAAACAATGCGTATTACACGGGTTATATCCGGATCAAAAATCAAATCGATTTCTCGTACCATAAAATTGCCAATGTGCGCGGTGTAATTGTGGGCAAAGAAGATTTTCTTTTTGAAGAAGGCTACATGAAAGGCTATTATGGCGATGATTTTATTGGCGAAAAAGCCAATGCAACGCGGGTAGAAAAGTTGCGTAAAATAGAAGATACCCTGCAAAGTATGGGCATTGAGCTTATTTCTGTTTTGGCACCCGGCAAAGCAAGTTTTTATGACGAATATTTTCCAGACGAGTACAAAGACAAAGAACAGAAAACCACCAACTACGAAGTTCTGCTGCGTGAAATGCGAAAAAACAACGTACAATATTTAGATTTTAAGAGTTGGTTCTTGGCCGAAAAAGAAACGGCAAAATATCCGCTGTTTCCTAAAACAGGAATACATTGGAGCGTTTACGGAGAGTTAATGGCGTTAGATTCTATTTTAAAATACATGGGGAGTTTGCCCCATTTGCATGTGCCAGAAATGGTGTTAAAAGATGTGCACATCAGCACCAAAATGCAAAAAACCGACCAGGATATTGAAGACGGAATGAACTTGCTTACCAATATTCCGGATTTAGAAATGGCTTACCCTACCTACGATTTAAAGTTTAAGGAGGGTGAAAAAACATCGAAAACCTTGGTTGTGGCAGACAGCTATTATTTTGGTATTTATATGTCTGAGTATTCTGAACAGGTTTTTGGCAACGGTGAGTTTTGGTATTACTTTAAGCAAATTCATCCTATACCAGAAGGGCCAAACAAAATGGTTGAAGATATTGATATGATTAAAGCATTAGAAGGCTATGATGCCGTAATCTTACTTTCTACAGATGCCAACATGCATAGTTTTGGATTTGGGTTTATAGAAGAAGTGTACTCCCAGTATTTCCCAGGAAAATAAAAGCCCTTTTAACAAAAAGCTAAAAGGGCTTGTAAAAATAAATGTGGTAAAAACGTTTATTTGTCTTTCATATGTACATCCACTTGCGGGAATGGTATGGTAATTTTTGCTTCGTCTAGAGCAATTTTTCCAGCTTCCATAATGTCAAAATACACTTCCCAATAATTTGGTGGTTCTGTGTATGGGCGTGCTGTTAAATTTACCGAGCTATCTGCAAGTGCTTTTACACCTACAAATGGAGCAGGGGATTGCAAAACCTTTGGATGATTTTGCATAACCTTTAGCAGCACTTCTTTGGCTGTTTTAATGTTAGAGTCATAGCTAATTCCAAACGACATATCCACCCGAATTATACCTTCCATGGTATAGTTTGTAATGTTTCCGTTGCTTATGGCGCCATTGGGTATAATTACCGTTTTGTTTTCTGGTGTAAGTAAAATGGTTACAAAAATTTGAATTTCTTTTACCGTACCTAAATTGCCTTGCGCATCTATTAAATGCCCCACTTTATAGGGTTTGAAAATAAGGATGAGTACACCCCCTGCAAAGTTTTGCAGTGTGCCTTGCAAAGCTAAACCAACGGCCAAACCAGCTGCACCTAAAATGGCCACAAAGCTTGTTGTTTCTATGCCCATCATGCTGGCAATGCTAATCACTAGCATGGCTTTTAGTATAATGTCTAGCAAGCTTGTTAAAAACGGAATTAAACTATCGTCCATACCGTTTTTATGCAAAACCTTCTTAAGCATTTTGCCTATTTTTTTAATCACCACTAACCCAATGATTAAAACAAGTACGGCACCTAAAAACTTAGGCCCGTAGGCAAAAATAAAGTCGACAAACTTGTCTGAATACTTTTCTAATTTTTCCATTGATATCAAGATAAATTAGTTGTTGTGCACGTGCACATCCATTTGTGGGAAAGGAATATTAAGACCTTCTTTAGCAAATGTTTGATATACGTTTTTATTCATATCAAAGTAAACCGCCCAATAGTCGCTAGCATTTACCCAAGCACGTGCGGCAAAATTCACGCTGCTATCGGCCAATGCACTAACAGCTACAAACGGAGCCGGGTCTTTTAATATGCGGCTATCACTTTCCATCATTTTATTAATTACGTCTAATGCTTTGTCTGCATCATCGCCATAACCAATGCCAATGGTCCAATCTACCCTGCGTTTTTCTTCGGTAGAATAATTAATCATAGAGCCATTTGCCAATCCACCGTTTGGAATAATGATGGTTTTATTATCTGGTGTTTTTAAAATGGTATTAAAGATTTGTACCTGATTTACGGTTCCGGCATGGCCTTGGGCTTCTATATAATCATTTACTTTAAAGGGTTTAAAAATTAAAATCATAACGCCACCAGCAAAATTTTGCAAAGTGCCAGAAAGTGCCATACCTACGGCCAAGCCAGCAGCACCCAATACCGCAACAAAACTGGTGCTTTGTACGCCCAACATTTGTATTACGGCTACATAAAGCATGATTTTTAAAGCTATGCTAGAAAGCGATAATAAAAACCCTTCTAGAGATTCATCAAAATCTTTTTTCTGAAAATATTTGTTAAGAGCCTTTGTAAATTGTTTGATCAGAAAAAGACCAATAAATAATACGGCTAGTGCAGATGCCACAGAAATGGCAAAGTCTGTAATTAGTTCTAAAAGTTTATCAGAGTCTTGTAAATATTCATCCATGGTTTTTGTAAAATTTAATTAATATAAAAGTTAAACAGTTCTATTTATTACGTAATCTACTAATTCAAACAGCGATTTTCTAGCAGCATTATCCGGAAATTCCTCAAGAATAACAAGTGCTTCGTTCCTAAATTCTTGCATTTTTTGTTCAGCATATTCAATTCCTCCGCTGCCATTTACAAAAGCAATTACTTTTTGTACCTCGACAGGTTTATCATGGTGCTTTTTAACAATACCAATAATGTTTTTCTTTTCGCTTCTAGACGCCTGGTTTAGCGCATAAATAAGAGGCAATGTCATTTTTTGTTCTTTAATGTCAATGCCTGTGGGTTTGCCTGTTTTATTTACGGTTTGGTAATCAAAAAGGTCGTCTTTAATTTGAAATGCCATGCCCAGTTTTTCACCAAAGATTCTCATTTTTTCTATGGTTTCTTCGGGTTGGTTTACCGATGCAGGGCCAACGGCACAGCAGCTAGCAATCAAGCTGGCTGTTTTTTGCTTTATTATTTCGTAATAAACGGCTTCATCAATATCTAGTTTACGGGCTTTTTCAATTTGCAGCAATTCGCCTTCGCTCATGCTTTTTACGGCACCAGAAACAAGGCGCAATAGCTCGTGCTCTTTGTGTTCTACAGCCAAAAGTAAAACCCGGCTTAGCAGATAATCGCCTACCAAAACGGCAATTTTATTTTTCCATAAAGCATTAATGCTAAAAATGCCTCTGCGTTTGTTGGCATCATCTACTACATCATCATGCACGAGTGTTGCTGTGTGCATAAGTTCTATTAAGGAAGCTCCTCGGTATGAACTTTCTGTAACCTCGCCAAACATTTTTGCTGTTAAAAAAACCAGCATTGGCCGTAGTTGTTTGCCTTTTCGTTTAACGATGTAGTGGGTAATCCGATCTAATAAAGCAACTTTACTAGCCATAAAAGCCCTGAACTTAGGTTCAAAGGATTTCATTTCTTCTGCAATGGGTGCTTTAATAGAGTCTAACGAAGCCATATAGTGATTTGGACGGCAAATGTAAAAAAAGCCATTAGTTGGGCGTTTAAAAGTTATGGCCCACCGTTTTTTTATTTTGGCCTTTTCTTTGTTGACTTCCGCCTAAAATAAAATTACACTTGAATTTATTTTTAAGTGCAGGAACACAATCTTTTTAGCCCATTTTTGTTACCTACGTACAACCGTTTGTGGCATTTCTAAAAAGCACAATAAAACTGTTAATGATAAGCATGAAAAAATTTAAGCGCTATTTAAAATATGGTTTTTGGGTTGGAGTTGTGTTGCTATTGCTCTCATTTGTTTGGAATAGCTATGTATCGCGCAGTGTTAGTGAATATATTTTCTCGGATATAAACATGGTAGAAGACAGGCATGTTGGGCTTTTGCTGGGTACAAGTAAATTTACCTCTTCGGGCAAAACAAACATGTATTATGTAGAGCGCATAAAAACGGCTTCGGCACTGTATGCCGCGGGCATGATAGATTATATATTGGTTAGCGGAGACAACGGTACGGTTTATTATAATGAGCCTGCAGCTATGCTAAACGATTTGGTTTTGGCAGGCGTACCCAAAGAATGTATTGTGCAAGATTTTGCCGGATTTAGAACTTTAGATTCTGTAGAGCGCTCTAAAAAAGTATTTGGTCAGGATAAAGTAATCATCATTTCGCAGCAGTTTCATATAGAACGCGCCTTGTTTTTGGCAAGAAGTAAAAACATAGAAGCCATAGGTTTTGCCGCTGGAGATGTGCCTAAATTCTTCGGGTTTAAAACCCAGGTTAGAGAAAATTTTGCGCGGTTAAAAATGTTTTTCGATTTGTACATCTTAAACACCCAGCCTAAATTCTTGGGCGATGAAATCATCATTCCAAGTTAAACAACAACATCATTCCAATCGTCATCTGCGGTAATGTTTTCTTTTTTATTCTTGATTAGGTAGAATAAAATTGCGCCACAAATAAGCACAGAAAAAATTAGAATAATCCATTGCGGAGATTCAATTTCTGTAGCATCGCTCATGTTGTAATGGGTAAAGTACATAACAATAACAATGGTAGCGTTATTGATAAAGTGAGCCAAAATAGGCGCCCACAAACTGCCTGTCCATTCTTTTAAATAACCCAAAACAGCACCCAAAACCGTCAAGGGAATAATGGCAAAAAACTGCTGATGCATCAACGCAAATAGCAAAGCCGTTACCCAAACAGATAAATGTACCTTATGCGTGTGCGAAATAAACAGTCTTTGCAAAACACCTCTAAACAAAAACTCTTCGCCAAGGGCAGGCAATACGGCCATTAAAAACAGCGTAAACAAAAAGTCGCCAAAGCTGTCCATAATTAAAAAACGTCCCACCAATTCTTGCATTTGCGTGGTAGATTGTTTCATGCCCTCTGCAAAATCATCTAATAAAGCGGGTAGAGGCAGCACGTTGTTTACCCAAGAAAGCGCATCTGTAATGGGTGTAAAAGCAATAAATAGTGCAATAACCGCCAGTAAAGTTGGCCATGTAATGCCAACATTTAACCGCAAATACGTATACGGGTTTGGCGAAACCAATTGTGAAAAAACCATGGCCGGAAGCAGAAAAATGCCCAGCGTATTAAAAAGCTGCAAGAGTTTTAAAACAGCAACGGCATTGGGGCTATCAGGATTGTTTATGTAGGTAGCGATATTTTCCCAAGAGGTGCCGTAAAACGTTTCGGTTATTAAAAATCCAAGTCCGCTCAAGGCCCCAGCGGTAAAGAACGTAATGGCGATCAACAAAAAAAATTGAAGGATCGGGTGTGCCGTGCGTATATAGACTCTAAAATTGTTCATAACCAAATCGTTATTTTTGCCGCGCAAAAATCGCAGAAAAGTGGTAAAGATTGGCAATATAGAATTAGGAGATTTCCCTTTGTTATTAGCACCCATGGAAGATGTTAGCGATCCTCCGTTTCGTGCCCTGTGCAAAGAGAATGGTGCCGATGTGATGTACACCGAGTTTATATCGTCTGAAGGCCTTATTCGCGATGCCGCAAAAAGTGTAAAGAAGCTCGATATTTTTGAGTACGAAAGGCCCATAGGCATACAAATTTTTGGAAACGAAATTGAAAGTATGCGCGAAGCTGCGGAAATTGCAACCCAAGCAGAACCTGATATTTTAGACATAAATTACGGCTGCCCTGTAAAAAATGTAGCCTGCAAAGGTGCCGGTGCCGGGATTTTGTTAGACATACCCAAAATGGTAGAAATGACGGCCGAAATTGTGAAAAGCACACATTTGCCCGTAACCGTAAAAACCCGTTTGGGCTGGGATGAGAAAACAAAATACATTGTAGAAGTTGCCGAAAGATTGCAAGATGTAGGTATCAAAGGCATTTCTATACACGGACGTACGCGCATGCAGATGTACAAAGGCGAAGCTGATTGGAGCTTAATTGCCGATGTAAAAAACAACCCGCGCATGCACATCCCCGTATTTGGCAATGGCGATGTTTCTAGCCCAGAAGTAGCGTTAGAAAAACGCAATAAATACGGTGTAGATGGGATTATGATTGGCCGCGCTGCCATTGGCTATCCGTGGATATTTGATGAGATTAAGCATTTTTTTGAAACCGGAAAACACCTTCCTCCACCTACCATACAACAACGCGTAAAAGCCGCCAGCCGCCATTTGCAAATGGCCTTAGAATGGAAAGGCGAGCGCCAAGGTTTGTTAGAAACAAGGCGCCATTATACCAATTATTTTAAAGGGTTGCCCAATTTTAAGCCCTACCGCACCACCATGGTTACAGCCGAAACAAGCGAAGAAGTTTTTGCTACGCTTGATGAGGTGTTGCGCGAATATTCTGAAAAAACGTTTGCCGAAATTTTAAATAGAAGTTTTTAACCTTCTTACGGCAATCCAACTCATTAGGCTACCAATGGCCATGATGGTAAGCCCAACTTTTACCATATCTGCAAGGCGCAATTCTACCGGGTAAGCGTCTAAAGCATACCCTTGGCCAAGGGCAATAAAACCAAATTTTTGCTGCGCCAAAACAATGCCTATACCGATTACAATACCTAAAAAACAGCCTAATCCGCTAATTAATAATCCTTCTAAAAAGAATAAGTTTTTAATTAATGTCTTGGTTGCCCCCATGCTGCGCAGGGTGTGTATATCTTCCTTTTTTTCTAGCATGAGCATAATTAGCGTACCAATAATGCCAAAACTTGCAATGGTTAAAATAAATGTGAGAATTAAAAATGTGGCTAACCCTTCAATTTTTATTACTCTAAAAATGGTTACCTGCTGCTCATTTCTGTCTAAAATGTTGTAGCCATCGCCCAGGGTGGCCTTAATGTTTTCTTTTATATTTTCTGTGTCTACACCCGGTTCAGATTTTATTTCAATAGAGGTTATTCCCCCAGGATGCTCAAACAATTGTTGCGCGTAGGCCAAAGGCGTTACTACATATTTTACGTCATAATCAGGTTGCACGCTAAAAATACCAATGGGGTAAAGGGGCAGCATTTTTACACTTTGCATGGGGTCTAAACCCACTTTGTAATCTTGGCGAGGCACATAAATCTGTATGGGGTCTACAAAATCTAGCCGCGCAATATTTAAATGGTAGGCAACACCAACTCCTAACACCCCAATTTCATCTGTCATACGCCCAAAATAGTTTCCGCGCGTAATGGCTTGTGTAAAGTTTGTTGTTTGGGCATAGGTATTATCTACCCCCTTAATGGTGGCTATAAATTCTTTGTCTCTAAACTTAATGAGAGCTTTATCTTCTAGCACTAAGGTGTAGTTTGCCACGCCTTCTACATGTTGTAAAGCAGCATATTGGGCAGAATCTCCTGGCATATATTTACCAGCCGTAGCGGTAATTTTTATATCCGGATCAAACGTGTTGTAAAAGCTTCTGATTAAACTTTCTAAACCATTAAATCCTGAAAGTACGGTAATCATAGCTGCCGTACCAACAGCCACACCAAGCACAGAAATGGCCGCAATTATATGAACCGCACTGGTAGATTTTTTTGAGAAAAGATACCGCTTGGCTATGTAAAAAGGTACATTCACTTAATAGGGTTTTCTCCTTCGCCACGCAGCAGCTTATCTATGTTTTCTGCGTAATCTAAACTATCGTCTAAATAAAACTGTAGGGCAGGAATAATGCGTAATTGGTTGCGCACCCGTATGCCTAATTCATTTCTAACTGCATTGGTTTGCGTTTTTAGTTGGAGCAAGATATCATCTCTATTCTCTGTAGGAAAAATGCTGATGTATGCTTTTGCGTGCCCCAGATCTGGCGTAATTCTAACTTTGGTTACGCTTATTAATACGCCAGGAAAATCGCGTTTAGCCATCAATTGAAAAATCTGGCTTAAATCTTTTTCTAACAGGCGAGATACTTTTTTGAGTCTTGTACTTTCCATGGGCACAAAAGTAATTCAATAGGTGGTTAAAGTTTACTTTTGCCGCAACATAACAAAGCTGATCTTTTTGCTTTATTTATAAAAAGATATTTATAAGGTGTTCTTGCAAGATCTTATCATGATATTTAACAAAAAAGAATGAAATCATTTTTAAGAATATTGGTTTATGCCCGGCCTTATATGGGGTATGCCTTACTCAACGCTGTTAGCAATTTTTTACTCATCTTCTTTTCGTTAGCCTCAGTAGGGGTTTTGGTTCCTGCGCTCGATTTACTTTTTGGACAAAGTGAGCGTATTTACGAGCCCGTGCCTTTTGGCTGGAACAAAGAAGCTATTTCTGATTTTGCCGGTTACTACATTACCATGTGGGTAGAGCAATATAGCGCGCTTACAGCGCTGGCCTACATCTGCGTTATTTCTGGCGTAATGTTTTTACTAAAAAACCTGTTTACCTATTTGTCTTTATACTTTTTAGCACCGTTGCGCAACGGTGTAATTCACGATTTGCGTTGTGCCGTGCATAAACGTTGTTTAGAGCTCCCCATATCGTACTTCACCGAGAAAAGAAAAGGAGATGTACTGGCCAGAATGAGTGCCGACATGACGGAGATAGAATGGACCTTATTAACATCTTTAGAGATGGTTGTGCGCCAACCGCTCATGATTATTGGTTCGGTAATCATCTTAATAATTATGAGCGCAAAGCTTACCCTGTTTGTGGTGTTGGTGCTGCCAATTTCTGTTTTAATCATCAACTTAGTTGGTAAAAGTTTAAAACGAAGCAGCGATAAAGCACAAAATCAGTTTGGCCACATTTTAAGTTTGATGGAAGAAACCTTAACGGGTTTGCGCATTATTAAAGCGTTTAATGCAGAAGAAAGAACCGAAAAAAAGTTTGAAGAAAGCAGCGGAGAATTTAAAAGGTTGAAAAACAAAGTACTGCGCAAAAAAGATTTGGCTTCGCCCATGAGCGAAACCTTGGGAGTTGCCGTTGTGTTATTGGTGCTGTGGTATGGCGGCAAGCAAGTGTTGGTAGATAAAGAATTAACCGGTGGGGCACTCATTGCTTTTATTGTGTTTTTCTATCAGATATTCCCAGCCATAAAATCGTTTACAAACGCTATTTACAACATCCAAAAAGGCAATTCTTCTGCCGAGCGAATTATTGAAATTTTAGATGCCGAGAATCCAATTGTAGAAAAAAGCAACGCCAAAAACATTGAGGTATTTACCGATAAAATTGCATTTAAAGATGTAACTTTTTGGTATGAGGATAAAAAGAGTCCAGTATTAAAAAATATAAATTTCGAGGTAAATAAAGGAAAAACGGTGGCTTTGGTGGGAGCTTCTGGAAGCGGTAAAACAACCATTTCTAACCTGCTACCGCGCTTTTTTGATGTAAAAGAAGGGGGAATATTTTTGGATGGAGTAGATCTTAGAGATTTAAAAATTCACGCGTTGCGCAGTAAATTGGGTATTGTAACCCAAGAAAGTATTTTGTTTAACGATACGGTTGCAAACAACATAGCCCTTGGCAAACCCGATGCCAGCATAGAGGAGATTATGCACGCAGCAAAAACGGCCAATGCACATGAGTTTATTAAAGATTTGCCCAAAGGTTACCAAACAAATATTGGCGAAGGCGGAGGAAAGCTTTCTGGCGGACAAAAACAAAGGTTAAGCATTGCCCGAGCTTTGCTAGAAGATCCGCCCGTATTAATACTAGACGAAGCAACATCTGCCCTTGATACAGAAAGCGAGCGCTTGGTACAAGATGCGTTAAACCACTTAATGCAGAACAGAACAAGTCTTGTAATTGCACACAGACTTAGTACCATACAGCATGCCGATGAAATAATTGTATTAGAAAAAGGGCAAATTGTAGAACGTGGTAATCACGAACAGCTACTTGCTGATGCTGGTGTTTACCATAAGCTGGTAAACATGCAAAGCTTTTCTAGTTAAAAAGCAGAATATTTACGGTGGAATTTATTTTATATAGATGGCTAAAGAAACGATTGCCACTATGATTAAAATTACGCCTAATATGGGTGCATTATTTTTCATAACATTTTTTTCTTGACGCAAAGAAAAGAGAGAATGACCCTAAATATGTTGGAATGGAGCGTTGGTTTTTAACAATATTTATAAACAATTTTACAGGGAAGATAGGCGATAAGCAACGCCAATAATGACTAGAATAAGCAAAACCACAAAAACCAATTGCAATATTTCTTTCGGAGTAGCTTTACGTCTTTTCGCTTTACGCATAGCTTTTGCGCGCTCACGTAGCTTTTTACGTTGCTCTTTTGTTAATGGCTTACGACCATGTCTGTCTCGTATATCTCTAGTCATAACAATCTGTTAGGTGGTTTCAGGCAAATGCTATTTGCATTATAGCCCTAATATAGAATTTTTAGTTAATTATGCACACATAATTTTGCTTGGATTTATTCACAAGTATTTCTTTTTTATAAGATGAAATACTTAAAGAAGAATTAAACTTAATTGTTGTTTGTAAGAGAAATATGAAAGGTTTTATCAATCAAACAAGACCATCATCCCAAACAAAATTGTTGAAAAGATTTGCCGAAACTGAATTAGTGGGCGTTAAAAGACCTTTGTTTGGTAAAGAAAATGCGCAAACCATCCATTTCTAAAATTAAGTAATGAGCATCTAAAAGGATAAGATTTAACGCTAAAATGTTGCCATTTTTAGACGTTAAAGTCAATGTGTTATTTGCCAAAGTGCAATTGCCTGTAAGTGGTTGCAAATATCCAGATGGGTTTTTAGGGTCTACTGCCTTTATAGAAAATGTGCTAGGGGTAAATTTATATATATCTCCCACGGCTTCTTGCATATAATCTACCTCCTTAGGTTCTTGTGTGTCCCAATAAGCCAAGGCTTCCCAATCATGGTTGTATAAATTTTTGTTTATGTCTTTATCTACATAAACTTCGTCTGCGGTAAGAGCTTTAAAAACTTGGTTTATTACCGAATCTGGGTCTAGTGGTTTTTGCTGAGCAAAGGCCGATAAAAAGGGTAAGGAGACAAAACAAATGAGTTGCGCTAGTTTTTTAAGAGCCATGAAATTCTTTTTTTGGTATGATAATAATGGGCAAGAGTGGCAAGTAAAAAAACGGCAGCTATGCTTAAACCTAAAGTTTTGAAGGCGGCAAATGTGGCAAATAAAAAAACAAAACCTTCTATACTTAGGCGCACTTTTCCAGAAACTACTACAGGTGCTTTTCCAGATCTGCTTTCATCTCCAGGAACATTAAAAACACCCCAAAGGGTAGCCACGGCAAGCGTGATGATAACAGAAAAAGCCAAGCCCAAAACCCCTTCTTCCAATGATTTGGCCCACCAGGCAATAAAAAACAATGCAAGCATTTCTAGCAAGAATCGAAAATAATATTTACTGTGTGGATTTTTCATCGGAGCAAATATAACAGATAGGTTGTAGGTTAAGTTGCACAGAAGAAAGGGTTAAGGACATTTGGCTATGTAGAAGAACGCGAGGTTTATTGGGCTATAAATCAAATTGTAAATGGGGTTTATAACTCCGCATACGCAACAATTTAAAATGAGCTTTAATGGCGTGGGCCAACGTTTGGTGATGTGGGTAGGGTAGGTTAAAGATTGCGCATTCTTCTTTTATTATAGTTGTAATTTTCGGGTAATGAATGTGGCATATATTTGGGAAAAAGTGATGTGCCAAATGATGATTGAAACCACCGTAAAGGTGAAACAACGCACGACTTTTGGTTCCGTAATCAAAAGTGGTTTTTAAATTATGCATCACCCAGCTGTTGCTCATGCGGCCATTGGCATCTGGTTTGGGAAAATCTACCAATGCGCCTACATGCGAGGCTAATAGAATTAACACGGCTGTGGCGCTTGCGGTTAGGTGAAAACATAAAAAGGCGAGCAGAACAACAGCGGGAGATACAGGGAGGATGAGCATAGGCAGCACCAATAAGCGGAGCATTAAAAATGCTTTTCCCCCATAAAACAAGGTATAATCGGTTAGGTGTGTTTTTGATGATCGGGTTAGTTTTTTCTGTACGGTGTAAAAGTCGCGGTAATCTCTAAACATCATCCAGAACAGCGTATAAAACAAATACAGCACAGGGGTGTATAGGTGTTGAAATTGATGAAACGAAAAGTAGGCAGCATTGGGAAACATCCTGATTAGTTTAGGTTGCTTTAATTCTTCATCCAGATCAGGAATATTTACGTGAATATGGTGCGAGTGCACGTGTTTTTGACGCCATACATGTCCGCTAGCCCCGAGTATATCAAAGGTGTATAGCAGCAATTTGTTGGTTTTTAAGTTTTTTGAGAGTGAATAGTGTGCCGCATCATGCCCAATGTTAAGCGCAACAAAAACGGTTAAGCATCCTAAAGCCGCATATCCTAAAAGCAGCATATTGGCATCATTTACAAAAAATACGGCAATGCTTATAAAGAGATATAATCCACCTAGAGTGATGGCTTTGGCCAAAGCAACGTTATTGGCAAACCTGCCCTGTTTTTGTGTGGCCAAATATGCATGTACACGCTGGGTGGCTTTTTCATAAAATGCTTTATGCACTTGGTTGTTTGTAAATTGTAGGGGTGTATTCATGGCTATTGATTGAATGGGTTGTATCTAAACATCCAGATGTTGATGTTGCACGAGCCTAAAGTGGCTTCTTTGTAAACCTGAAAGCCCATACGCTTGTAAACCGCTACCATGCGGGGGTTCACGGTCTCAATATAAATGGGCAATCCTGTTGATTTAGATTTGTTTACAATCTGGTTTTTTAGCTCAACCAAGCTGCTGATATCGCGGGTATTTTTGTCTTGCGCAAGAAACCACACGTATAAATAGTCTAAATCTCCCTGTTCTTGTGCTTGAACTTTTCGCCATTGTTTTACTTGGCTTTCATTTTTAAATAAGGTCCAAAGGCTTTGTTTGCGAAATGTGAACAGGATGAGGTCTAGTTTGGCCAATACCTCTGCGGTGTTGCATTGTGCGCAGCTTTTTTGGTAGTAAAGCAAAATGGCATCTTGGCGAATAGATGTTACAATTCCCCCAAGTTTTTCTACCTTATTGTACGCAAAAGAAACAATGCTATTAATGCCTTCTCTAATGGTTTGCTCACAGGTATTGTTTACCATGCTGCGTAAACGTGGGTTTTGATAAAAGGCCTCAGAAAGCAATTGCTTGTTTTGCGCATGCCATCTGTTCATATCAAAAAGCGAGTTATAAAGAAATGTTTCCATAGGTTGATGGGATTTTTGTTGGCGTAAAATTATCCCCCCGATGAAGGTTTGTAAAACTGAATTGCGCTTCTACTGCAGTAAGTCTGGCGGTTTATACAAATTTTTATGACATTGTTCTATTGGCGCGCATTGTATAATTGAATTTCGCAACGTTTATTCTGGTGTGCTTAATAACTGCTTAAAATTTAGTTGAGAATTTGCAGTGCTTTTTGATTATTTGATTCGTTTTTTGAAGAAAAAAATAGGGTTTACCCGGAAAGCTTTCCGTGGGGTTTGCAGATTACTTTAAAATTGTAGGGAAACGATTACATAAAGCGTATACGTTTTTCTTGAAAATGGATAAGCAGATAGAAAGGAATAGAGTTTGGGAAAACATGGGATAGGAAAAAACATTAAAGAACCCCAGAATATCCTTTCTCAGTAAATCATTGTTTAAACTTGACGAGCATCCTAGCAAACACTATCTAGTTTAAATAAGGTTTAAAATTTTATTGATAAAGAAAAACCCATCCGTAGCAGGGATGGGTTTTTCGTACAGGCTCGCTGGTTGATTCACTTTACGATCCGCAAGCTTCGCAGCTATCAGGATCGTCAATAGAACACGAGATTTGGTCTTGCACGGAATAATCCATGCCGGCTTGTGGTAACACAACCTGATTTACATCCTCCATAGAAGCGATAGCTTCTTTTACTTTGGTGGGTGCAGCCGTTTGCTCTTCGTAATTTTTAACTTGTGTTTTGGTGCTAGTTACTGGTGTAATCTGGCTTTTTGCATTTTTACTTACGGTAAACTTAATGGCGCTACTTGCTGCTTTAGAGCGCAGGTAGTACATTCCTGTTTTTAATCCTTTTTTCCAGGCATAAAAGTGCATAGATGTAAGTTTACCAGAATTTGGGTTTTCCATAAACAAATTCATGCTTTGGCTTTGGTCTATAAACAATCCGCGCTCTGCGCTCATGTCTATAATGTCTCTCATGCTCATTTCCCAAACTGTTTTGTATAGTTCTTTAATGTTGTTTGGGATGATGTCTATGTGTTGTACAGAGCCATTGGCTTTCATAATCTCATTTTTAAGATCATCATTCCAAAGGCCAAGGTTTACTAGGTCTAGTAAAAGGTGTTTGTTTACTACAATAAACTCACCGCTTAAAACTCTGCGTGTATAGATGTTAGAGGTATAAGGCTCAAAACACTCATTGTTACCAAGAATTTGAGATGTAGATGCTGTTGGCATTGGTGCCAATAGCAGCGAGTTTCTTACGCCCACCTCTTTAATTTCATTGCGTAATTTTTTCCAATCCCAATTACCGCTTAGTGTGTCTTCGCTAACATCCCAAAGGTTAAACTGAAACTCGCCATTGCTTATGGGAGAACCCTGGTAGGTTTCGTAAGCGCCATCTTTTGCGGCCAAATCTTTACTTGCTGTAAGCGCGGCAAAATAGATGGTTTCAAAAATATCTTTGTTAAGTTGCTTAGCCTCTGGGCTGGTAAAAGGCATACGCATTAAAATAAACGTATCTGCCAAACCTTGCACACCCAGGCCAATGGGTCTGTGGCGTAAATTACTGTTGCGTGCTTCTGCAACGGGGTAGTAATTTCTATCAATTACGCGGTTTAAGTTTTTGGTTACTTTATAGGTAATGTCATAAAGCATTTGGTGGTTGAATTTGCCATCTTCAACATACATAGGTAATGCTAAAGAAGCTAAATTACATACGGCCACCTCGTCTGGACTTGTATACTCTATAATTTCGGTACATAAGTTACTGCTGCGTATGGTACCTAAATTTTTCTGGTTGCTCTTTTCGTTACACGCATCTTTGTATAGCATGTACGGAGTGCCTGTTTCTATTTGAGATTCTAAAATCTTAGCCCAAACATCACGCGCTTTAATGGTTTTGCGGCCTTTGCCAGCAGCTTCGTAGGCTTCGTATTTTTCTTTAAAATCTTTACCATACGTGTCGTATAAACCTGGGCATTCGTTGGGGCACATCAATGTCCATTTGCCATCGGCCTCTACGCGCTCCATAAATAAATCCGGAATCCACATGGCATAGAATAAGTCGCGGGCGCGCATTTCTTCTTTACCGTGGTTTTTCTTTAAATCTAAAAAGGCAAAAATATCGGCATGCCAAGGCTCCATGTAAACGGCAAAAGAACCTTTGCGTTTTCCACCACCTTGATCTACGTAACGGGCCGTATCATTAAAAACCCGCATCATGGGTACAATACCGTTGCTTGTGCCGTTTGTACCCCGTATGTAAGAGCCTGTGGCCCGCACATGGTGTATAGAAAGCCCGATACCACCAGCGCTTTGGCTGATTTTAGCGGTTTGTTTTAAAGTATCGTAAATGCCATCAATGCTATCGTCTTTTGCGGTAAGTAAAAAGCAAGAGCTCATTTGAGGTTTTGGTGTACCGGCATTAAATAATGTTGGAGTTGCGTGCGTAAAGTAACGCTTGCTCATCATGTGGTACGTGTCTATGGCGCTATCAATATCGTCTCCATGAATACCAATGGATACACGCATCAACATTTGTTGTGGGCGCTCGGCAATTTTGCCGTTTATGCGCAATAGGTAAGAGCGCTCTAAGGTTTTAAACCCAAAGTAATCGTAACCAAAATCGCGGTCGTAAATAAGGGTAGAGTCTAAAAGCTCTGCATTTTTCTGAATGATTTCATATACATCATCCGCCAATAATGGAGACTCTAAATTGGTTCTTGGGTTAACATATTTGTACAGAGCGGTCATGGTTTCGCTAAAACTCTTCTCTGTATTTTTATGCAGATTAGATACAGCAATACGTGCAGCTAAAGAAGCATAATCTGGGTGTTTTATGGTTAAAGAGGCAGCAACTTCTGCGGCTAGATTGTCTAGCTCTGATGTAGTTACGCCATCATACACGCCTTGTATAACGCGCATGGCTACAGCAGCCGGATCTACAAGGTCACTAAATCCGTAACAAAGTTTTTGAATGCGCGCAGTAATCTTGTCAAACTTAACAGATTCTTTGCGGCCGTCTCTTTTTAATACATGCATCATCGGTAATTAAATGTTAGGGAGTTTTTACTAAAAATCAGCGTCAAAACTGATTTTATTTTCTTTGGCTTCTTCTTTATTAAGGTTTACACCGGCTTTTTTGTATTCGCTCACGCGCTTTTCAAAAAAGTTTGTTTTTCCTTCTAAAGAAATCATATCCATAAAATCGAATGGATTTTCTGCGTTATACACTTTTTCGCAGTCTAGGGTTTGTAGTAGGTGGTCTGTTACAAACTCAAGGTATTGAGTCATTAAGTTAGAATTCATGCCAATTAAGTCTACAGGCAAAGACTCGGTAATAAATTCACGCTCAATGTCTAGCGCCTCTACAATAATTTGTTTGATGCGCTCTTTTGGTACTTTGTTTACCAGATGGTGGTTATGTAGGTGACAGGCAAAGTCTCTGTGTAGTCCTTCGTCTCTCGAAATAAATTCGTTGCTGGTTGCAAGCCCGGGCATTAAACCGCGTTTTTTAAGCCAGAAGATGGCGCAAAATGCTCCGCTAAAAAAGATGCCTTCTACAGCAGCAAAGGCAATTAGGCGTTCTGCAAAGCTTGGGCTATCTATCCATTTTATGGCCCATTCTGCTTTTTTATTAATGGCCGGAAAATTTTCTAAGGCATGAAAAAGTTTGTCTTTTTCTACATCATCTTTAATTAGGGTATCAATCAACATAGAATACATTTCAGAGTGAATGTTTTCCATCATGATTTGAAAGCCGTAGAAAAATTTGGCTTCAGAATATTGTACTTCGTTTACAAAGTTTTCGGCTAAGTTTTCGTTTACAATACCATCGCTTGCTGCAAAAAATGCAAGCACGTGTTTAATAAAGTATTTTTCTTTGTCGTTGAGCTTGTTTTCCCAGTCAATTACGTCTTGTTCAAGGTCAATTTCTTCTGCGGTCCAAAAGCTTGCTTCTTGTTTTTTATACCACTCCCAAATGTCTGAGTGTTGAATGGGGAAAATGACATATCTGTTTTTGTCTTTTTCTAAAATGGGCTCGTTTTGCATTTCTTTTAAATTTCGTGTTACGTACTGATGTTATGGCTGCCTGTACAGCATTAATTTTATTAAATACCTAAAAAACAAGGATTTAGGTTTATATGGGCTCTGTTGTTAACAGGGGCTACTTCCCATCATAGAGGTCAAATATGACTAACAGAACGCGTGAAACCTATGGATAGTTTTACACAAAATCGTGCAGTTTTCAACAATGAATTTGTTGTAAAATTGTTGAAATCCCCGTCAAACGTGAGAAGTTAAAAATGCAAATGGAATTGAAAAAATTTACTAAAAAGTAATACACAGAAAATGTTTAAAACCTTGTGGCCAAAAACGAAAATTATTTTGCAATGAAGGCCGATGCCGCTGCATCTAATTCGCCATACCACTCTTCGCCATATTTGCGGATGAGGGAGTCTTTTAAAAATTTGTACACCGGCACTTTTAATTCGGCACCCAAAGCGCAAGCATCGCTGCAAATGGGCCAATTGTGGTAATTAACCGCGCTAAAACTGGGATATTCTGTTATGCGTATGGGGTATAAATGGCAGCTTATGGGTTTGCGAAAATCTACCGCACCTTGTTCCCATGCCTTTTCTATGCCGCATTTGGTGGTGCCCTTCTCATCAAAAATTACGTAGGCGCATTCTTTGCCTTCAACCAAGGTGGTTTCCATTTCTAAATCTAATCCGCGCACCGATGTGCCTTGTTTCTCTATGGCAGCAACACCTTCGGGACGAAGAAATGGTTTTACGTCTTCATAAATCTCCTCCAGTTTTTCTACTTCGGCAGTCTCAAGCGGAGCGCCAGCATCACCCTCTACGCAACAGGCTCCTTTGCATTTGGTAAGGTCGCATACAAATTGCTTTTCAATAATTTCTTCGCTAATAATGGTTTTGCCGAGTTGGATCATGAGATGGGGAGTGTTTAAGGTTCAATATTGAAAGTTCAATGTTGAAGGTTGAAAGTTCAATGTTGAAATTAGCGAATGATTAATCTAAGATCTTCTAAAGTTTGTTTTTTGTTTTACAACCAACGGAATGGCTTTTTTTAACCGTTCTGTAATTTCGAAAACTGCGGGGCAAATATCTGCGTTTTTGCGGGTAATTGCTAAAATTTGAAACTGCTTGTTACGGTCGGTATGTGGGTATTCGCGGCAGGCTTTTGGGCGGATATCGTAAACCAAACAACTGTTGTCATCGGCCAAAAAAACGCAGGGCATTGTTTTAAATACATACTCTCCATCTTCATCAATCTTGCAATATTGATCTATAAATGGGCCGATTTTCATGCGCTCGCGCTTGGCAAGTCGCTCTATATCTTGTTTAGTTAAAAGCGGACCTGTGGTTTTACAGCAGTTGGCGCATTGCATACAATCGGTGCATGCAAACACATCTTCGTGCAATTGGTGTACTTCGGTGTCAAGCTTTTTTTTATCGAAGTTTTTTAAACGTCTGTAAAAAGCATCGTTTTCTTTGCGCTTTTGTTTTGCTTGCGTAGGGAGGTTTTCTAACGTTTCCTGAAGATAATTACTCATCTAACAAATCTTTTATAAACTGCGTAAGTGAGTTTGTTTCTTCTAAAAACCTTGATGTACCAGGGCCAGCAAAGCCCGTGTGAATTTTTCTAACCACTCCTTTTTTATCTATAATAAGTAAGGTAGGGTAGCTCTTTATTTTGGTGATAAAAGGGAATTCTTCTTCTGCGGTTTGGTCTCTGGTGTAGGTAGCCAATCCTACAGTGTAATCAACATGTAAGTTTTCTTTCGATTTTTTTGCTGCGGCAATGCTCTTTTCTAAAGTGCCCATGCGCTCAAAAGCAACGCCTATAATTTCTAGGCCGCTGTTGGCATAATTGTTTTTTAGTTCTTGTAGATAAAGCGCTTGGTCTTTACAGTTTGGGCACCAGCTTCCGGTAATTTGCAGCACCACCACTTTGCCTAAATATGCATGCGGATTGTATATCACGCGCTCGCCTGCTACAATGCTTGGGTAGTTAAACGAGATGCTATCTACCGCAGGATTAAGCTCGCTTAACGTGGCGGGATCTTTAAGTTTAAATGTATCGTTGGGCGTGGCCACCCACGTTTTAAAACCCGTTAACCCGCTGTGGTAGGTTCCGCGTAGCGTATCGTTTTTTAAAGTTGCTTTAAACACTTGTATGTAGCCCCCATCAAAACCAAAAAGGGTGAGTTTGTTGCCGTTTAGTTTACCTTCTAAATAGCGGTAATCGCCACTTTGGGTGAGAAAAGAACCTGTTACACGATTTTCATTCAGTTTAAATTCGCCAATGGCAGGTGTAATTCTTTCGCCCGTTTTAAATGCAACTTTCCACCTTTTGGGTAAATCGCAGCATGCGGCTTCTGTGTTGGGCAGGCGGTCTTCTATGCCAAAAGAACCAACAAACGGTATGCGGTATTCTTCTTTGGTATCTAGCTTTTCTAGGTAGCCCATCCAAATTTCTTGGTCGGTTTTGGCGCAAATGCGCACTTGGTACACTGGGAAATTTAAAACAATGCTATCAGCATTTTTAAATGATGTTTCTAGCAACACCTCTTCGCCACCGTTTAAAATAGTAACTATTTTGCCATCGTTAAAATTTAGTTGGTATAAAAATGATAGGGTAGTCGAATCATTCAAGGTAAGTTCGCCCAACCATGTGCCGGTGTTTACAACGTTTTCTTTTTTTGGATCAGTAGAGTTGCATCGCACAAAAAGCGCAAAAACAGCAAATAGAAAAATTAGTTTTTTCATAATAATATTTTAATGAGGTATTGATTTTCTAATGTTTGCGCCCTGGTTTCTGGGTTTAAAAAATCAAAAGTTAAAGCCGAAACATGAAATGCAGGGCAGACTTTTACAACCTCATTGTTTGGAAAATGTTCGTCAATTAAATCCAATCTATTTTCTCTTACATAAACCCAAACTTCTTTTTTGTTGATCAGTTTTAACATAAACTCATCTGTAAAGGCATCATAAAATGTATGGTCTGCATAAAATTCTAGCGAGAAAAACCCGTAACTATCCGTTACATATACCTGATCTTTTGGAATATTGTTGTCATTAATATACTCAGCAATCTCTCGGCTGGGCTGATATTTTAATAATTCTGGATAAAAATGCGTGTTTAGCACCCAATTGCCACCAATAATGGCCAATGCACTGCTTAAAACAACTTGATTAATTTTTGACTTGCTAAAGAAACATCCTATTGAAATAGAAAGTAGAATGATAAAGCCGCCCCAAACAAAAACGTTTTTTGTTGGAAAGGCAACAAGTAGAACAAAGTGGCATGCTGCAATAACAGCAATAGGGATGAGGGCTTGTATGCCAATCATGATGCCTTTCCACCATTTTGGTTTTTCAAAAAGGGCGCGTAAAACAAACTCGGCTGTAATAATTGCGGCAAACGGAAAGAGCACAAAAATATAGTGTGGCAGTTTGTAGCTGCTCATACTAAAAGCAATAAATGGAAGAATAAACCCGCCCAGCGTTAGCCACTCTTGCTTTTTCCTCTTTTTAAAAACGTCTACAATTGTATTAGAAGTGCGCCATAAAATTGCCCAAACTGCCAACAAACTCCAAGGTAAAAAGCTCCACAAAAACGTATCTATAAAAAAGGTTGGAGGAGAACCGTCTTTCCAAACATTTTCTCCGGTAATTCGGCCAAAACTTTGGGTCCAATAGTAAAATTTTAAGCCGCTAATGTTGGTTTCTACCCTGTTGCCGGCATCGCTCATAAAGGTCATTTCTTTGGTGGGTTGGCTATCAAACTGCGTGTATAACCCGTACGACATGGGGGCTAGCATTACAGCAACGATTAAAATGCCCCAAAGCCAATCAACTCGAAAAAATTCTTTGTAGCGTTTTCTGCCAATAAAGTAGCTTGATAGGGCCAAAATAGGAACCATAATAGCAATTGGGCCTTTGGCCAACATGCCCAAACCAATGCCTACAAAGCCGCCAATTAAGTGCATTTTATCATGATAAAACACAAAGGCCATAATTTGCCAAACCGCAAATATTACCGCACTTGTTAATACGGTATCTGTGCGTACATCATGATTAAATAAAAAATAGGCTTGTGAGGTAGCTAGCATTATAGCCGCCACAAAACCAATACGTTTGTTATACAAGAGGTGGCCTAGCTTATAGGTAGATATTACACCCAAGACCGAAAACAAAAATGAACCTAATTTATACGCCCAATTGTACGGGCCAAAAACTTTAATAAAGGTAGAGCTAATCCAAAACAGTAAAGGAGGTTTGTCTAAATAATCTTCTCCGCGATGATAAACCTCCAAGTAATCTCCGGTTTCTGCCATTTCGCGGCTTAAACTTGCATATTGAGCCGCATCTATTTCCATAATGTCTACGGCCAAACCGGCACCGTAAACAGCCAAAGCACTAAAAAAAAGTAGGTTTATTGCCCAACGACTAAACAAGCCCATGTGTAAAATTTTTGGCAAAGATAATTTTGTAGTTCATTGTGCCTTTAGTTTTATGGGGTGCGTTGCCTTTTAAACATTAAAGTGGTGCTCTTGTTTGTTTGATGAAGGTAAAATGAAAGAAATTACTTTCTTTTACACCCACTAAATATTTCAAGATGAACAAAGTATTTTTTCTATTGGCAAGTTTGTGTTTTGGTTTTATTGCAACAGCACAAAACAACCTTCATGCAATTGCAGATTATAGCACCAACTCAAATTGGTTAACTATTAAATCTAATCAAACCATCAGAGTAACAGACTTTTTTGAAAAATATAGCACTTCGCTTACAAAAGATGGTCGTTCAACTTTTGTATTGATAAACGAAAAAACGGATGAGTTAGGCATTACACATAGCCGCTATGCGCAATATATTAACGGAGTTGAAGTAGAAGGTGCTCAGTTTATTTTGCACAGCAGAAATGGTATTTTAAAAAAGGCAAACGGAAGATTGGTTTCTAATTTACCGCAAAACGCTGTGGCAAGCCTCTCGTTTTCTCAAGCAATAGCATTGGCTAAAAAGCACGTTAAAGCAGATTATTTTTATTGGGAAAAACCAGCATTAGAAAATTGGTATAAGCAACTTAAAGAAGATAAAGACGCAACGTTTTATCCCGAGGAAAAACTTGTGTACATCGATGCAAATTATTCTCAAAACGGAGAAAATTATAAACTGGCCTATAAGTTAGATTTGTTTTATCACGGCCCAAAAGAACACACCACTGTTTTTATAGACGCGCAAAATGGTGAAGTTGTTTTTGAAGCCGAAGGCTGCCATACCGGTACAGTAAACGGTGTTGCAAACACAAAGTATCACGGAGTACAAGATATTGTTACAGACTCTGTAAATCCTACAAAATATGTGCTGCTAGATGTAACTAGAGGTGGCGGAGTAGAGACGTATAACAATTTTAGAAAAACAGATTTTGTAAACGCACAACTTTTTGAAGACACAGATAATTATTGGAACAATTTTAACCCACAACTAAACGAGGTGGGCACAGATGTACATTGGGCCACAGGAAAATCGTATGATTATTATTTAAATGAACACAGCCGCAATAGTTATGATGATTTAGGGTCGAAATTAATTAGCTATGTACACTATGATTCGCTGTACTTTAACGCTTCTTGGAATGGCTTGTTTATGCGTTATGGCGATGGAAATGGCAATCCGCTTACCAGTATAGATGTTATAGGCCACGAGCTTTCTCATGGGGTTACAGAATATACAGCAAACTTGGTATATGCGTATGAGCCAGGCGCATTAAATGAATCTTTCAGCGATATTTTTGGAACCGCGATAGAGTTTCATTCGTTTGGCGATTCGGCAAATTGGATCATGGGGATTCGTGATTTTAAATTAAGAGATTTATCTAACCCCAATAGTTATGGAGATCCAGACACCTATTTAGGTAGCTTTTGGAATGGAACTGCTTCTGACAATGGCGGAGTGCATACCAATAGCGGAGTACAAAATTACTGGTACTATTTGTTGTGCGAAGGCGGAAACGGAGTAAATGACAATGGCGACTTTTTTATGGTTGATAGCATTGGCATGCAGAAAGCATCAAAAATTGCATACAGAAATTTGGCATACTACTTAACACCTTCTTCTCAATACATAGATGCTAGACAAGGTGCTATAGAAGCTGCAGCAGATTTGTATGGCAATTGTGCAAATGAAGTAATGCAAACTATGCAGGCTTGGTATGCGGTAGGTGTTGGAGCAAATACGTTGGCACCAGATATAGAAATTGCAAAAGTAAATTGGCCAATTAGTGCGTGCGGATTGGGCGCGCAAGAAGATGTATCGTTTGATTTTGTGTTCCATAGATCTGGGTGTAATGATAGCGTAATAGCCGTTGGAGATTCTGTAGAACTAAGCTACGCTGTAAATAATGGTCCTTTGGTTACAGAATATTTTATACCTACAACTCCTGTAAAAAATAATGATACAATCAAGTACACTTTCAATCAAAAGGTAGACTTGTCTGTACCAGGCGGATATTCTTTTGATTTTTTCACCAATTATTCTAAAGATTTATTGCCGCACAATAATGAAATAACAAACTACAATGTTTCAAGTAATGATTTCATTGCCACAAAAGATTCTGTAACGTTTGAGAGCGGCAGAGCTTTTCATGAAAATAATTTTTACTTCCTCACCTCTAGGTTAAACTCAACCGCCATGACGTCTTTTTACGCAAAAAACACAGGACTTTCTGGGTTGATGTTAACAGGTAAAAACGTAAGCGCAAATTTAGATACCAATTTTTCTGACTCTACCATGTTCTTAATAAACCCTGATTATCAGGCAGATTTTTGCACATGTATAGACGCTACCAATTGGACCTATGCAACCTTGAGTTTTGATCTAAAGCAAACATATTCTAGCGCCTATCAGTTTTTGGGTGTTACTGGCGATCCTTCAAAATTTGCGGCAAGCATGCGCGTTGTTGTAAACGGTCAGCAAATAGGTGGTTTGTATCATCCTACTACACCAACCTCAGATTTGTTTAAGCGCCATTTTGTGGTTTTAGATGCGTATGTAGGACAACAGTTTGAACTCTGCTTTCAAGGCAAACACTTTTTTGATAGACAAAGCGATTTCACCCCAACATTTGGAGACAACTCATACATAGATAATATTAAATACGAAGATGCAAAATGGGTTTCTATTCCAGAATTTGAAGCGCAAGATGTACGCATAATGCCTAACCCAGCTCAATCGGTTTTTGCCATAGAGCTAAATAGCTACACAAGTACAGAGGCTAAGATTTCTATTGTAGACCAATTGGGACGTGTAGTATTTAAAAGCCAAAACCAAGTAGAAAGAGGCATAAACAAAGTTCCTGTAGATTTATCTGGTTTTGCTGCGGGAGTTTATTTAATAAATATAGAATTGAATAATAATACAGTTGTTAAAAAGCTATTATTAAACTAACCGTTATTCGGGGTTGTAATTATTCTTTATTTCAGAAAAAGCATACTCATAAAACGTGAGTATGTTTTTTTTTGGTTTATTCTGGTCTGCCCAAGAAAGTGTATATCTGTTTTCTTCTTCAAAAACAACCAAAGAAAAATTCATGTTTCCGGGTGGGTTTTGGTCAGACATGTTAATGTGCAACTCTTCAAGCATGGCAAAAAGCATACTGGTTTTCTTCTCGTCTAACGTGGTGTAAGCAGAAATTTCTTGGAAAGAGTCATCTGTTAAAAATACTTCGCCAGATTTTTTTACCAAGTAAAAATCATACTGACCTGTAAAGCCACCACCTTGACCAACCACAAACTGCGTGATGTTTGTTTTAATAGTAGAATCGTTCTCCTGTGCTTTCATTTTTTTTGAAGTGCTACACCCTGCAAATAGTAATATGGCAGAAAGTAAAAGTGAGTGTTTTATCATGACAATTATTGTTAAAGGTCTTTTTTAAACAATACATTTTTATTGCTCCGAAGATAATTCTAAACTTAATCTAATTTAAATAGATTTGGAAGGATAAGACAATTTTAGAAATGTAAGGTGCAAAAGTGATATGAATCAGACAATGCATCCGGGTGCCAGAGGTGACAAATCTCCTTATTTACAATGGTACTTGTTTTTACATTCGGTACTATAAAACCAATACCAATGGGCGATCAAAACGTTGTAAAATTAGAAGGTGATGAACACAGAAAGCATTTTACGCAGCATTTGCTAAATGATATTAAAGCATTTGATTTATTGCTGCACGAAAATAAATTTGAAGATGAACCGATACGGATAGGGGCCGAACAAGAAGTTGTGTTGGTGGGGCCAGATTGGATGCCATCATTGAATTATGATAAATTTATTGACGAAGCCAACGATCCGCTTTTAACCACAGAACTAGGTAGGTTTAATTTAGAAATAAATTTACCTCCCTTTGCTTTTTCAACCGATGCCTTAAGCAGAATGCATAAACTGCTAGATCAAAAAATAGAAAAATTATCGGCTATTGGTAAAAAGCATAATACACAAGTTTTATTAACGGGGATATTGCCTACAATACACTGGGACTACCTTAAATTTGAGTGTATGACACCTAACCCCAGGTATGAACTTATCAATAGCCTTTTAAAAAGTAACCGTAAATCTAATTTTGAAATAAACATTAAAGGGCTTGATGAATTGCTCACATCTCACCCAAACATTTTGTTTGAAGCCTGCAATACAAGTTTTCAAGTGCATTTGCAGATACCACAAAATAGATTTGTAGAGCAATACAATTGGGCGCAACTTATTGCTGGCCCTGTGCTGGCCGCAGCCTGTAACTCACCGCTTTTAATGGGTAAACGGCTTTGGAGCGAAACCAGAATTGCACTCTTTCAGCAAAGTATAGATATGCGGAATAGCAAGTACTTAAAAAGAGAAATTGAGCCCCGCGTAACATTTGGCAGACATTGGTTAAAAGAATCTGCATCAGACTATTACAAAGAAAATGTAGCACATTATAATCTGCTTGTTTCTCCAGAAAAATTAGAAGACAGCATTAAAATCATACAGCAAGGAGGCGTTCCTAAACTGCCAGCGCTTAATATGCACAGTGGCACAGTGTACTCATGGAACCGGGCGTGTTACGGAATTTCTGATACTGGCAAACCTCATTTGCGTATAGAAAACCGGTATTTGCCTGCTGGCCCAACGGTGATAGATGAAATGGCAAACACCGCATTTTGGCTTGGTGTTATGATGGCCATGCCGCCCAATTTCAAAAACATAAGCCAAGAAATTAGCTTTGAAGATGTTCGGCACAACTTCTACAATGCAGCACAACATGGTATAGAATCTACCATTAAGTGGGAAGGAAAAAATGTGCCCGTGGCCCAGCTAATCTTAAATAAACTTTTGCCTTGGGCACATAAAGGTTTAGCAACCATGAATATAAACAAAGCCGATATAGATTTGTATTTGGGTATTATTGAGCAACGTGTAAAAAGTAAACAAACAGGTGCAGCCTGGACCCGTAAAAACTTTACACAATTGCTAAACCAAAGCAACAAACATGAAGCTACAACAAGCATTACAAGGCAATTAGCTAAAATGTGTGCCCGTGGTAATCCCGTTCATCAATGGCCAGATGTAGAGCTAAACCTGGGGGATGCACACAAGCATTTTTACACCGCAAGGCATATTATGAAAACAGACATCGCAACGTTAAGTGAAAATGATATTGTTGATTTAGCCATTAACTTCATGGTGTGGAAAAATGTGAGGTATATTTTGGTTGAAAACAGTAAACATCAATTAAAAGGTTTGCTTTCTTCGCGTAGGCTTATAAAAATGCTAAGAGAAGGCTGGAAAGATGGTCTTGGTATTAAGGAAATTATGGAGGAAAATGTAATTTGTGTTTCGCCAAATACAACTACGCAAGACGCTATACAGCTAATGATTGATAAAAATATTGGTTGTTTGCCCGTGGTTTCAGATTCTAGATTGTTAGGCATGATTACAGAAAGAGATATTGTTAATGTGGCCCACAAAACACAAAAATTTAATTTGTAATGGGTAAATCGGCCATATGGCAAGAGGTTAAAAACCACATTAAACATCATGATAGAATATTGTTTTCTTGTTGCGGAAATGAAACAGGGCCTCTAGTAATTTTCTCGGCAGGCATTCATGGCAATGAGCCATCTGGAGTTTTGGCATTACGAAACGTATGTAACCATATTGTAACAGAAAACACAAAGATTAACGGAAGCCTTTTGGCCTTTATTGGCAATAGAACAGCTTTAAATAACAACCAAAGATTTTCTGTTGTTGACTTGAACAGGTTATGGACAGATGCCAATTTAGAAAAGCTGCATAAAGATGGATTTGAAGACAATGAATTAAATCCTGATATTTTAGAAATGGTAAACATTGATGCCCTCATCAATGATTTTATTAAAACAGCTTCAGGTATTGAACCTTATTTTATTGACTTACACACTACATCAGCACCTTCTATACCCTTTGCTATTGCAGATCAAAAAGACCATAGGCTAAACATTGCCCATAAATTTCCAATGCCCGTAATTGTTAATGCCAATGATTATATACAGGGCACCTTGCTAAATTATTTTGAGACCAGGAGTTTTCACGGGTTAATCTTTGAGGCGGGGCAGCACTTTGATTTGATGTCGGTTAAAAAGCACGAAGCTATAATCTGGTTGACGTTGGTAGAATGTGGTGTACTACATAAAAATGACGTGCCACTTTACAATGCCCATTACCAATTGTTAAATGGAATAAGTAACGAAACAAGTCAATGTTTTAAAATAGTCTATCGGCAAGCCTTAAAACCAACGGACATCTTTCTTATGCAAGAAGGATATGTAAATTTTCAACAAATAGAAAAAGGAGAATTTATTGCGAGATTGAATGGAAAGAAAATTTTTGCGCCTTATCCGGGTAGAATTTTTATGCCGCTGTACCAAAGCAGAGGCGAAGATGGTTTCTTTATTATTAAGCTGGTGGAGTAGAAAAAAACCGCTGCCGCACGTAACTCGCTGGTGAGCGATTAAATTGCGTTTCAAAACTGGATGATGAAAAAATAAATTACATCCATCAAAATCCTGTAGAATCAGGTCTAGTTTTTAGAGCCGAAGATTATATTTACAGCAGCGCAACAGATTATGCTGGTTTAATAGGTATGTTAGATGTTACAGTTATTAATTAGAAATGAGTTGGCAAAAAAAATAGGCACGGATTGCAACCGAGTTTACGAGCTCAGCGAAGCTATATCCGCGCCATCGGGGGGGGTGAATATGAGTTTGTAACCAACTTTACGTTCGATTCTTGGGGGCGGATTCAAGAAATTGTATATCCAGACAAAGAACATGTAGCCTATAGTTATGCCATTGGTGGAGAATTAGAAAAAGTAGAATCTACCAGCCAATTTAATGACCCCAATAGCCAACTAGATTATGTGAGTAAAATTGGGTATGATGGTTACGGCAGTCAAAAGTACATGCTATATGGCAATGAGGTTGTTACAGAATTGGATTATAGCACAAAGAACAGAAGCTTAATAAACTCATCTATAACAACACCAACACGAATAAATTCGCCAGCGACAGTTATATTAGATAAAGATTTTAAATATTTTAGTAATGGTAAAATAAGCGAGATCAAGAATAATTCTCAAGGATATAATACCACGTGGAACACGCTAGGAGATGATTATGAGAATAAATATTTTTATGACTATGCACATCGCTTGCGCAAAGCTGAACATAACTTTAACAATGGCCAAAAAGAATATGAGTTAGATTTAACGTACCACAGAGATGGTCGTATGCTTACAAAAGAGCAAAAAAATCTAGCCAACGGAACCGGGTATACAGATGATACTGAGTATCGTCTTAATTACACCTATAAATCGGGTAAAAAACATCAAGTAGAACAAATTCTTGGATCTAACGGTTACAACGCTACTTTTGATTATGGCACCTATACTCCAAGAGGAGCGGTTTCTGAAATAACCGTGAGCAACACCACAAAACATTACAATCAACAGTATATTTGGGATGAAGTGGATAGGTTACGTGCAGTAAACAATGAGAATGGCGTTCAACATAATGTATATGATGCCAACGGAAACCGGATTATGAAAGGCCAGGCCGTGCCTACAAGTGCAGCACAGAATGGCGAAGCACGTGGTGCATTAACAGCAGTACTGCCTTATATTGTTTATGTAAACCCCTACATGGTGTGTACGTTTTATGATGATGCATTAGATATTAGCAAGCATTACTACACAGGAAGTAAGCGGGTGGCAAGTAATTTGTATGTGGGGCAACACAGCTTAAGCACCACAACTGGCGGAGATCCTGAAGACCCGGAAGAACCCGAAGCCAATAACAACAACTTGCCAAGCAATGCCAACCCTTTATTTTATCAAACGCCAGTATCTAATACAATTGTGTTAGAAGATCTAATTGATATTTTGGGAATGATAGGTGAAACAGGTTTGTCTTTGGGAAGTATCACCAGTGCGGGTTTACAGAATTACCTCCACCAAGAAAACTTGATAGAATATGCGCCTTGTGATGTGTTAGATGAAGAAGTTCCACCTTCTTTTCCAGAAGACATGTCTATTGGAGAATACAATGATTGTATTTGTAGATTTTACCCAGATTGGGCAGAAACTTTAAACATCAATTGCAACGTATTTCATGAGGTGTATTGGTACCACCCAGATTATTTGGGAAATACTGAATTTGTGACCGATATTGGTGGCTACCCTTACCAATTTTTATATTACAGTGCCTTTGGCGAAGTACTAGAAGGGCAACATGCTTCTACCGGAAACTACAACACACCTTACCGCTTTAATGCCAAGGAGTTAGATTCTGAAACGGGACTCTACTATTATGGGGCCAGATACTATAACCCTATGACCAGTACATGGCTGAGTGTGGATGCAATGGCGAATAAATACCCGAATAGCTCTCCGTATGTGTTTACAGCCAATAATCCCGTGATGTTGATTGATCCTGATGGAAACACATGGGAGGAGGCGAGTGAAGCTATGGCCAAGGAAATGTCGGCTCTTTTTAACAGAGCAGAGACTACATATCAAAACAAGGCGGATAGATTAAATAAACGTGCAAATAGAAAATTGGCGAAAGGTAAAACAGAAAAATCCAACAAGTTAAATAAGAGGGCTGATGATGCACAAGCGGCAGCTTTTGAAATGAGTGATGGGCAATGTGAAATTGAACAAATGGGAGATAGTGAAACCAATTTCGCTTTTAAAAAAAATGACTTTGGCGGAGAAAACTTAACCACTATGCGAGAAGACGGGACAGTAGAAATTGAGTATTCCGTAATGCAAAAAACCTCTTCTGCCGCCCATGAATTAGTACATGGCTATCAACATCTAACAGGTGAAATAGAGTTAAAAGCAGGGCAAGGGGGTGGTTCATATGCTGATTTAGGAGATGAATTAAATGCATATAGGAGACAATTTGCTATTAGGCCAAATTCTATTAAGCTTCTGAAATCAGATTCGTATGTCAAGAGAATTTCTGATCTTTCTAAGGAATGGGTTAGTGGAATTGTATCTAAAAACGAGAAACCATATAAGAATTTAAACTCCAAAGATGATAGGAAATAGGCTCAATTTTTTATTAATAATTTTATTATTTGGCTGTAATACATCTAAAAGATTTGAAGCTCGGGAAAAAGCATCAGAATGCCAAAATGATTGGATATATTACGATTGTGTTCACGACAGTAGTTTTTCCATTAAAACACTATTATTTAAACCGTATAAGGTACATCATATTACTGCATTTTCAAGTCTAGTTATCGGAGTAAATGAGGCGGGAGATACTGTAGGGTTTGTTGATAAAGATTTTAAATATAATATTGAAATTGGTACTAAGGTTATTATTGAAAAATCTGATTGGGATTTAGATCAAAAAAAAAGGCTGAGACCTGTTTCAATCTGGATTAATGACAAGAAAATAAACAAAATTCTTTGTTCCGTACATATAATTGGTTACGCTAACTTTAAAAATCCATAATTCCCCGATAGCGCGGATATGCGCTGGCGCGCTTTTGCAAAGCGTGTCCACACAAGTAACTAAAACAATAAACAGCAAAAAATAGGAGGTATAACGAAGTGATGGAAGGGTATTTATTAGTGCGGAAAAACTCTTGAAACAACGCGTTAAATTAACACATAAAATTACATTTGCTTTACCTTGAAGTTTACAGATTGTAAACCGACCAAAAATATTAAACGAATGAAAACACGCATACTCACTTTACTTTTTATTGCTTTTGCTTCTACAATATCTGCGCAAAGTTTTAGCAATGTTTGGTTTCATGCCTTAGGTGGGCAAAACACAGATTACCTAGATATAACTCGCTTAGATAGTAGTGGCAACATTTATAATATAGGCAGCTTTGAGGGTACTATGGATTTTGATCCGGGCGTGGGAGTGTATTCGCTTTCTTCAACTTCATCTACTAATCCTGCGCTTTACATTCAAAAACTAGATAATACAGGGAATTTTATATGGGCAAAAAAGTTTAATAATATTTCTTCTTCTGGTCGTTTCCGCATACAAGATGTTATTATAGATTATTCAGGTAATTTTTATCTTCTAGGGTATTTTGATGGAATATTTCATTTTGGATCTCAAGCAATAGTAGGAGGATCAAATTGCAGTTTTATTGCAAAACTTGATTCCCAAGGAAATCCTGTTTGGGTTCAATCATGGAACATTACTAGTTTTCTTGCTCGTGGATTCGATATGGGGCCTGGCGGCAATTTGTTCTTAATTGGTCATTTTGAAAATACAATAGATTTCGATCCCTCGCCTTCCCAAACTAAGTTTAGAACAAGTAATGGAGGGTCCGATGTTTTTGTTATCAAGTTAGATACTGCCGGAAATGTTCTAAAAGTTAGAACTGCTGGTGGATTAGATAATGATGGTGGATTTTCAATACAAATTAGTGCGCAAGGAGATGTGTATATCGGTGGTCAATTTAAACTGTCTGGCGATTTTGAATTAGGGCCAGGAAAAGATTCCATTTTTAGTGCGGGAGACCTTGATGCTTTTGTGATGAAAACAGATACGGGTTTTAGCCATAAATGGGTGAAATCGTTTGGTGGTTCAGGCTTAGATCGCATATGGCGCATGCGGGTTACAGATTCAAATTCACTGTATTTACTAGGAAACTTTAAATCCAATAGTGATTTAAACCCCGATCCTGTACAAACATCAATGCATTCCTCCAATGGTGATGTCGATGTGTATTTATTAAAATTAGATACGGCTGGATCCTATATATGGGCTCGGACTTTTGGAGGAGTTGGAGAGGATTTTCCAGCAGATTTAACAATAAACAGTTTGGGTGAGCCATTTTTATTGGGACAATTTGAACAAACCGTAGATTTTGACCCAAGTCCTAATGCAGACCAATACCGATTTGCGGGTAATATTTCTGACGCTTTTCTTTTAAAACTAGATGCGGCTGGGAATTTTAATAATCTAGCAACATTTTCACTTTTTACTAACTATTCAAATTTTAGAAATTTATTAACCTTGAATTTACAGAGTGATCATGAAATCTTTGTATCAGGAAGCTTTGAAGGGTGGTTTGATGCTGATCCAAGTGTCAATGTTAACTTAGCTTATTTACCCAATTCCTCAAGTAGCTCTGATAATATTTTCTATGGTCTTTACACTACTTGTGCAAATGGTAGCATTACTATACAAGATGATGCCTGCGGTTATTATGTGCTGCCCAATGGTGTAGATACTGCTTTTACTTCGGGGTTGTACCAAGACACGTTGGTTGGGTCAAACGGGTGTGATTCAACCGTAGATGTGCAACTTACGGTGATGCCAGATACTGTTAATAAAAACATTGCTTTATTAGACAGTACGCTAACTTCTGCGGCCAGCGGAGTTGCATACCAGTGGTTGAATTGTAATACCATGCAGCCAATAGCTGGCGAAACTAATCAAAGCCTTGTCTTAACCTCTAACGGCCAATACGCAGTTATTCTTACCAATGGTATTTGCATAGATACTACTGCATGTTTTGCAGTAACCAATCTTGCTACAGAAAACAATAAATTCTCAAAAGTCAGCCTGTATCCCAATCCAACAAGCGGTTTGGTACAAATAGAAAGTAATCAAGAAGTCAAGCTTGTAGAGGTTTTTGATTTAACTGGCAGAAAAGTGTTTTCAAAAGTGGCACCAACAGAACAAATCAATCTTTCAACTTTGCAAGCAGGTATTTACCTTGTAAAATTAAAAATGGAAGAGGGTGTCGTTGTAAGAAGAATAGTGAAAAGAGATTAGAATTCTTCTAATTTCTAAGTATTTAAAACGATTAGCCCGAACCATACGCTCGCTGGTGAGCGATTACATCGCGTTTCAAAACTGGATGATGAAAAAATAAATTACATCCATCAAAATCCTGTAGAATCAGGTCTAGTTTTTAGAGCCGAAGATTATATTTACAGCAGCGCAACAGATTATGCTGGTTTAAAAGGTAGTTAGATGTTACAGTTATTAATTAGAAATGAGTTGGCAAAAAGAATAGGCACGGATTGCAACCGAGTTTACGAGCTCAGCGAAGCTATATCCGCGCCATCGGGCGCAGATTCATTTTTAATCATGACATTTTTAATCATGAAGAGATTTCTGTTTTTTATTTTTTGTTTTTGCGTAACACAAATGGTATTGGGTCAAGCATTCAATACCGTACGGTATGGCAATGAATATTCTTTTGGGGGAGCTATTTCCACTATTTTATTGACAGATTCAAGCTTCATTAGCTGTTCAGGTTTTCAACCTAACGATAGCGTAGTTATATTGAGAAAAATCTCAAAATCAGGTGTTTTATTAGATTCGGCCTATTATAATTTTCCACAAGCTTTATTTAACGTAGCTACTCGGTGGTTTAGCTTGGAATCAATCAATGAGAACAAGTTTTTATTACTGATAGATGTATTTGAAGCACCATTTACTCCTAAAACGAAAATTTTATTGCTTAATTATGATCTCGATACCATCCAATCATCAACATTCCATATTCCTGGCTATTTAGGCACTTATACTTATGATTGTCATTATAATGACACATCGATAGTGCTAACAGGCGCTATTGAAGATACAGTCATCCAGAAAATCCAATTGTTCACCGCCCGTTTCGACACATTACTAAACCTAAAGGGATACAACGAGCACCCCGATTGGCGCCCCCAAAGTGGCGGCTATATCCCGGAAATGATCAAGCGCATAGGCAAGCATTACTACATAAGCGGGCGCTGCACCTACTGGAGCAAATGGGTAGAAAGCTTTTTGGTGAAAATAGATTTACAAGGAAATAAGATTTGGGATAAACGTTATCGCTACCAGCAGTACAATTGTGGTAATAGCCTACTTATGAACTATGGCGATACAATATTCATGACTCAAACCTACATATCAGCAACTGTTGGCAATCAATATTTAGTTAAATTAAGAATGATGGAGTTAGATACATCAGGCTTAATTTTGAGGGACACTATTTATCCAGATGAAGAATGGAATTATACAATTTCAGATATCATCAAAACCCACAGCGGTAGCATGCTACTAAGCGGCCACTTTAGAGACGATTGGCATGGCGGTACGTATAGCGTTTTGTGGAACATCAACAAAGATTTTAGCATCAATTACCAACGCGCGTATCATTACAGCGACCCAGAGAACGCCAGTTACTTGTACCGCATACACCAATGGCCAGATAGCACACTGTTGGGCACAGGCACCTTTCTGCACGACCATAACAACCCCAGCAACAAATGGGCATATTTGTGGCTCTTAGGTTTAGATAAAAATGGTTGTTTAGGCACGGGCAACTGCGGTGTATTTAGCGTGCCAGAAGAGCCACAACTTGGGCAGGCAGGTTTATTGGTGTACCCCAACCCCGTGCAAGATTATGTGCACCTGCAACTGCCCAACTACCACGGCCAAGCCACTCTTACCTTGTACAACATGGTGGGGCAAGTTGTGCTGCAAAAGCAAGTATTGTTTACCAATGGCACGGCCAATCTTCCCCTCTGGCAGGGGGCCGGGGGGAGGATTGCTACTGGAATGTACAGCATAAAGTTAAAAACAAAGCATGAAGAATTTACCCAGAAACTTTTGGTGCAGTAGAATTTTAATCGCAAGAGATGGCGGTAAGGAGAGTTAGATAGAGTCTTCTCCAAAAAAAGAGCAGCCGTAAAGCTGCTCTTTTTTAAAATGTGCCCGGGGCGGGAATCGAACCCGCACACCCGAAGATACAGGATTTTGAATCCAGCGCGTCTACCAGTTCCGCCACCCGGGCGTATCGTTTGCGGCTGCGAATTTAACCAAACCAACTAAAATAAAAACACCCGAAACCAATTTTAGTAAAAAGTAATTTTACATGCCTGTAAAATAGATAAATTGTTACATTTGCGCCCCTTCTAAAACAAGGGCAAAACATACAGTATCAACGCATTATAAAAAGCTTAAAATGTTTCCTAACGCTAAAATATTTGCCGGACGTGGTTCTAAAGTAATTGCAGAAAAAATTGCAAAAGCCTATGGTCAAGAGCTTGGTATAGTGGCGTTTACAGAGTTTAGCGATGGAGAGTTTCAACCTAGCTTTGAAGAAACGGTGCGCGGTGGACGTGTGTTTTTAATAAACTCTACCAATCCTCCGGCAGAAAATTTGTTTGAACTTTTGCAAATGTGCGATGCGGCAAAACGCGCAAGCGCCAAACACATTACGGCTGTTATGCCTTATTTTGGGTATGCGCGTCAGGATAGAAAAGACAAACCTCGCGTACCCATAGGTGCAAAATTGGTAGCCAATTTATTAACGGCTGCAGGTGCAACCCGCATCATGACTATGGATTTACATGCCGATCAAATACAAGGGTTTTTTGAGGTGCCTGTAGATCACATGTTTAGTTCAAGTTTGTTTATCCCAGATATAGAAAAATTGGGTTTAAGCGACATGACAATAGCTTCGCCCGATATGGGGGGCTCTAAGCGTGCAAACGCTTATGGTAACCAGCTAGGGGCTGAGGTGGTAATTTGCTACAAACAACGCAGCAAAGTAAAAGCCAATACCATAGAAAAAATGACGGTTATTGGAGAAGTTGAAGGGCGTAATGTTATTTTGTTAGATGACATGATAGACACGGCCGGCACCTTAACCAAAGCCGCAGATATGCTGATAGATAAAGGGGCAAAAACGGTAAGAGCATATTGTACACACCCCGTATTGTCAGGAAAAGCGTATGAGCGCATAGAAAAATCTAAATTAGAAGAGTTGGTGGTAACAGATACAATTCCATTAAAAATGGAAACCCCAAAAATTCGCGTTTTATCAACCGCAGAGTTGTTTGCACAGGTGATGAAGAAAGTTCATCATCATGAGTCTATAAGCGGTCATTTTGTAATGTAATTAAGTTTAATTTTTATATTTTTTTAAATGAAATCAGTAATTATCAACGCAACGGAAAGGGAGGACTTAGGAAGTAAGTTTGCCCGCAAGTTGAGAAAGGATGGCAACGTGCCATGTGTAGTTTATGGTGGCGATAAGCCCGTACATTTCTACGCTCCGGTATTAACCTTTCGCGATTTAGTTTACACTGGCGAAGCCAAAAAAGCAGCTATTGAAATAGCTGGAGCAACCACAGAAGCTGTTATGCAAGACATCCAGTTTCACCCGGTTACAGATCAAATCATGCACATTGATTTTATCCAATTGCTAGATGGAAAACCTGTAACTATGGATATTCCTGTAGTACTTAACGGTACTGCTCGTGGGGTTCTAAACGGTGGTAAATTAAAGCACACATTACGTAAGTTATCTGTACGTGCATTGCCAAACGAATTACCAGATTCTATAGGTGTAGATATTTCAGACCTACGTATTGGCAAAAGCATACGTGTTAAAGAATTAACCACTGGAAACTTCGAAATCTTAAACCTACAAAATGCTGTTGTATGTAGCGTACAAAAAGCACGTGGTGCAATGGATGATGAAGAAGAAGGTGAAGAAGGAGAAGAAGGAACTGCTGAAGGCGAAGGTGCTGAAGGCGAAGCAGCTTCTGCTGAATAAATTTAGTTTTGGTGAAGAAGTATCTCATTGTCGGGCTAGGAAATCCGGGAGCAGAATATGAAAACACCAGACATAATGTAGGATTTAAAGTGTTGGATGTGCTTGCGAGTGCATCCAACATTTTTTTTACACCAGAGCGATATGCAAGTGTGGCCGAGGTAAAAGTAAAAGGCAGAACGTTTGTTTTGGTAAAACCTACAACCTACATGAATCTTAGCGGTAAAGCCGTAAGATATTGGCTAGAAAGCCATAAACTCCCCATAGAAAATTTACTTGTAGTAACCGATGATTTGGCATTGCCATTTGGCACATTGCGCATGCGCCTAAAAGGCAGCGATGGCGGCCACAATGGTTTAAAAGATATCCAAAACATTTTACAAACCACAAAATACGCAAGGCTTCGTTTTGGTATTGGAGACACATTTAACCGTGGGCAACAGGTAGATTATGTGCTTGGAACATGGGATGAACAAGAACGTGCGGCTTTACAAGATTATTTAAACAAAGCCGCAGAAATGGTTCTTAGTTTTGGCCTTGCCGGAGCTGCCAATACCATGAATAAATTCAACGGATAGTATTGCCAATATTGTCAGGGCTTATACAAAGCCTTAATTACCTTTGAAAAAACATTTTGCAATGAAGATTATCTTAATGCTAAGTGCTTGTTTTTGCTTTTCGTTTGTCGCAAGTGGGCAAATAAAAGTTGAAGATCATCACAAGCCATTTAAAAATACAGTACGTATAAACCCTATGCCAACGTTGTTTACAGCCAATGTAAACAGCTTTGCCGTTGGGTACGAAAGAGTATTAACCAAACGCATTTCTGTTTCTAGTAATATTGGGCATTTGCAATTGCCCAAATTAATTAATACAGGTTCAGATTCTCCTATACAGTTTGGTGGAGGAAAGAAAAACACCGGATTTATAGCTTCTCTGGATGTTCGGTTTTATTTTATAGATAGAAATAAATATGCTATTCCAGATGGTTTATACTGGGGGCCCTATACCACTTATTATTTGTTTAATAATACCAGCGATATCACCATTAAAGAAAATAATGTAATTAGCGGTCAAGGCGAGTTAAACACACGGTTTTCTGCGCTTATGGCTGGTGTTCAAATAGGATATCAATTTGTGCTAGGAAAACGGTGGACTATTGATTTAATATTTTTTGGACCAGGCATTGGATTTTACAAAGGTGCAGTTAGTTTATCTGGTGATGTTGATGGAAAAGAAGAAGATATTGAAGCAATTTATGATGCCCTCATAGGTGTTTTTCCTGGAGCAGCAAAATTGTTTGAAAATCAGGAAATTTCAAAAAGCGGAAAAGTTGATTTTAGGAGCCTTGGTTTTCGTTCTTTGGTGCAGTTTGGATTTAGATTTTAATCATAACGCATAGCTCTAGTCATGTCAGAACCAACAAATTTTCTTTCCGTTCAAAATTTAAGCAAGAGTTTTGGCATTAGAACTTTATTTACAGAGTTAACCTTTGGCATTGCTCTTGGCGAACGCGTAGCATTAATTGCTAAAAATGGCACGGGCAAAACCTCGCTCTTTAAAATCATTACAGGTGCCGATGCACCTGATACAGGCGAAGTAGTTTTTAGAAACGGAATAAAGCTGGGCTACCTTTCTCAAGACCCACAGTTTGATGAGGAAACACAAGTAATTGATGCCGTGTTGCAAGGCACTGATCCGGCACTAGAGGCCGTAAGAAATTACGAACACATTTTACGCTACCACGAAACACCAGAAGAATTGCAGCGCGCCATAGATTTGGTAGAGCATAACAATGCCTGGAATATAGAGGCGCAGGTAAAAGAGGTGTTGGGCAAATTAAAGTTAGAAGACCCGTATGCAAAAATGGGCTCGCTATCAGGCGGACAAGTAAAAAGGGTAGCCCTAGCGCAAATAATTTTGGCTAACCCAGATTTTTTGTTGCTAGATGAGCCCACCAACCATTTGGATGTTGATATAATTGAATGGCTAGAAAAATACTTGAGCAGCTTTAGTGGTGCCATTTTTATGATTACCCACGACAGGTATTTTTTAGAAGCGGTTTGCAATACCATTTTAGAAATGGAAGATAACCGCTTGTATAAGTACGAGGGCAACTTTAGCTATTACTTAGAAAAAAAGCAAGAGCGCCTACAACAACAAGATGCCAACAAGCAGCGCATGGCAAATCGCTATCGCAGAGAGTTAGAGTGGGTAAGGCAAACACCAGCTGCAAGAACCGGCAAAAGCAAAAGCCGTTTAGATAGCTTTAAAGAAATTAAAGCCTTTGTAAAACAACGAAGAGACAACGCAGAACTTCAATTAGAAATAAACACGCAACGCTTAGGCGGTAAAATTATAGAGTGCCACAGGCTTAAAAAAGCCTTTGGTGCAAAACCCATTGTAAACAACTTTAGCTACGTTTTTAAACGCGGAGACCGCATTGGTTTGGTTGGCGACAATGGTGTAGGGAAAAGCACGTTTATAAAAATGTTGCAAGGCTTAGAGCCTGTAGATGGAGGAAAAATAATTAAAGGCGAAACCGTAAAAATTGGCTATTACGCACAAGATGGCCTCAGCTTTAAAGAAGACAAACGCGTAATAGATATTGTAAAAGATGTAGCCGAATTTATAACCCTAACCAAAGGACAAAAAATATCTGCATCGCAATTGCTAGAACGGTTTATGTTTAGCCGAGAAGAGCAATACAATTACGTGCGTAAATTAAGTGGCGGAGAGCGCAGACGGTTGTACTTGCTTATGATTTTAATGAGCAACCCAAACGTGCTTATTTTAGATGAGCCCACCAACGATTTAGATATTTTAACGCTTACTACCTTAGAAGAGTTTCTAGAAGATTACCCTGGTATTTTGCTTATTGTAAGTCACGATAGGTACTTTTTAGACAAACTTACCAACCACCTTTTTGTGTTTGAAGGAGCTGGAGAAATAAAAGATTACAACGGCTCTTATTTAGAATATCGTGTAGAAAAAGAATGGCAAGCACAACCCGAGGAAGTTGAAATAGACATTCCGAAAAAGCAAAAAGGGAAAAAAGAAAAAGTGAAAACCAAACTTAACTTTAATGAAAAGTTTGAGTTTGAAGAACTCTCTAAAACCTTACCTAAACTAGAGGCGCGCAAGGCAGAAATTACTGCGTTTTTCGAAAGTGGAAGCACAGATGCGGAAAAGCTTCAAAAAATGAGTGCCGAAATGCAGGCTCTACAAAGTGAGCTTGACGAAAAAGAAATGCGCTGGTTAGAGCTTAGTGAGTTTGCAGAGGAATAATCTCCTCTGTTTCGTTTTTTCTATAAGCTCTCTACAAACTCTAAAAACACTTTTTTGTGCAGGTCTAAATCTAAATCGGGCGAAAGCGCAACGCGCGCTATATAATCTTTATCGCCCTCTTTGGTGGTGCCTTGGGTAGAGGTTGCGGGTATCGTCCAATAGCAACCTTTTAGTTGTCCGTAGCTCACGCAATATTTGCTTTCATTGGGGATTTTGGTAATCATCAAGTTTATCAACTTTAAATTTAAAGCGCGTTTATACGTTTCTCGTTCTTGCTCTGTGTTGCCTTTGGTGGGCAAGTCTAAAGAAAAAACAGAGGGCGTAAATCCTTGCGCTGCCAAAGCTTCCGAAACAAAATTAATTTTTGCCGTAGGTAAAGTTTGCTCAATAAAGTTTACAAAATCGCGGGTATTTACATAAGCATCGTAAATTCTTTGGTTCATAGAAGGCATTTGCTTGGCCAAAATTTCATATTGCAAAGGCGTAGCTTCATTGTCGCAAAGGGTAAGATGAGTTTCTATTTTGCTCATCAAATCATGGGCTTTTTTATTGGCCGCACAGTAGCCTGCGGTGCATTTTCCGCCACTCGGGAATTTAGAGCCGCTTACATAAGAAATGGTTCTTACGGTAGATAATATATCGTTATCGCCTAAAAAAAGCACATTGGGGCAAAACGTTTGGTCTAAAATAAATACGGGTTCAATGGCTGTTTTGCCGTTAGCTGTTTTACGCACTTTGCTTAAAACGTCTTTAAGTTTTAAGAGGTCTGGCACTTCAACCCGTGGGTTGGTAGGTATTTCGGCAATGATGTACGCAATAGCGTTTTGTTGCGCAATTTTTTCTAAAACAGTATCAATGCTTTGCACCATATTGTTGCCGCCATCAACCGGCAGGTCAATCACATCTACGTGTTTTAAACATGCGGCAACGCGTCTGGCTTGGTCGTTTGTGCCTCCGTAGCAATTTGGTGGTACCACAATTTTTACTTCGGTTCCCGGATGTTTTTCTTGTGCATCGTTAATCAAGCCCATCATAATAGCGTATTGCATAGATAGGCCGCTAGAAGCTACAATGGCTTTTTCGGTGGTGCCTGTAATTTTATTTATTGTTTGTAATACACTTTGCTTGTTTTGCTCGGCTTCGGTTTTATTTATGGGTGAGATTGATTTTCTAACAAAAAGTTGCAGCGCAGAAAGGCAATTTGCCGGAGTCATGGCAATGGTTTCTCGTCTACGTACGTGTTGTATTTCTGAGATGTAGTTTATGTTTTGCGTGCCGTTAACAATCATTATACTTCCTAAGTCCGCAAGTGTTTGCACATAAAAATCAATGTTTGGTATAAGTTTAAAACCTGCTAAATTGTTTTTTTCTGTGATAAAAATTGTACTGCCATTAAAAGTCTCAACATTTTCTAAAGTCTCCACTTTTTTTAGGGTAAAATGGTAACCATAAACGTGTTTTATAAGCTCAGCATCAAAACAATTGGGTAATGTACCTCTGTATAAAATTTGCGTGTTTTTATTGGCCAGCAAATTGGTTCTTAAAACGGCTAAAACAGGAATTGTTTGTGAAGAAAAACCAATAACATTCTCCGAAGGTAATTCATGTTGTTTTGCAATAGCCCATTCTAAAACACTAGATAATGGGTGCCCTAAGCGTATATAGTCAAAAGCGGTAGGCAAGGCATTTAATGCAAGTGTTGATGAATTGTTTTGATGAAATAAATTTTCAAATTGCGCTAAAAATTGGGTTTTTGCTAACCGTTCTTCATAAATATCTAAACGATGGGTAGTAAGGTTTACCCAGCTCAAGGGCATGTTTGCTAAAACATCGTTTATAAAATCTAATTGTTTGTTGTTACCCATAATTTCATCTTTAAAAAGGGCGGCAGTATACACCAATTAGATTTATTTAAAAAGCAGAAAATGTGGATTTATTTCTTTTAAAATAGAACCAATACTTTGTGCCAAATTTCCCTTTTAATTTTACAGAGGGTTGCAATCTATTCGTAACTTTCGCCTAAACTAAGAAATACAGTTATGGAAAACAGAAGCGTTTCACCAATTATTATTAAAGGCATAATCACCATAATTCTGGGTGTTGTAATTATGTTTTACTCAGAAGATTCAATTAAAGCATTGGGCCTGTTACCGGGGTTGTTAATTACAATTATTGGTGGCGCGCAAATTGGTTTTGCCGTTCTGGCAAGAAAAAATTTAAATCATTGGCAATGGTACTTATCGGGCGGAATTGGAACCACGATTATTGGCGTTGTACTTATGCTTAATCCTGAATTTACGCTGCACTTGCTAATCATTGGTATAGGTGCGTGGTTTTTATTTCAGGGCTTACAAGATATTGTGGCAAGCAATTATTGGAAAAAAGTTGGGCACCCCAATTGGTGGTATTTGGCCATTGGTGCCGTGGTAAATGTTATTGTGGGCTTGCTCTTTATTTTTAATCCGCTAAAAGGGGCCTTGGCTGTTACAGCTTTTATTGGATTAGGCATGATTTTAAGCGGAATAGTAGCCATAGTAATAGCCAATTACTTGCGAAGTAAATACAATCAACATCAACTATAAATAGCGAAAAGATGAATGTGCGCGTTAAATTTTTGGGAGGGGCGTGTACAGTTACAGGTTCTAAATATTTGTTGGAAATAGACGAATACAACTTACTTATAGATTGTGGTTTGTTTCAGGGGTTAAAAGAGTTACGCCTAAGAAATTGGGATGCCCTGCCCATAGATGTTTCTAAAATAGATGCTGTTGTTTTAACGCATGCGCATTTAGACCATTCTGGTTATTTGCCACGCTTGGTAAAAGATGGGTATAGTGGCCCCGTTTACTGCACTCACTCTACTGCAGATTTGCTCACCTTATTGCTCTTAGATTCGGCAAAACTGCAAGAAGAAGGTGCAGAGTATGCCAAGAAAAAAGGATTTTCGAAACACGAAAATCCACAGCCGCTTTACAAAACAGAAGATGTTAAAGCGCTTTTGCCCAAAGTAAAATCGCAAAGCTTTGCCCAAGAAATAAAACTTACGGAGCGTATATCTATAAAATTTAATTATGCCGGACATATTCTAGGAGCATCTATAGTAGAAGTAATTGTACAAGGAGAGTCGCAACAAAAAACCATTGTATTTAGCGGAGATTTAGGCAGACAAGAAGATCCCATATTATTCCCGCCAGCAGAAATTAAAAATGCGGATGTATTATTTGTAGAATCAACGTATGGCGATAGAAACAGCCTAGGGTTTGATGCTAAAGAAAATATGGCTCAAATAATAAACGAAACGCTTTCGGCAAAAGGTTGTGTGCTCATTCCTGCATTTTCTGTTGGAAGAACGCAAAACGTTTTGATGTATTTGAAGGATTTAATGGCAGACAAAACCATTCCGGAAATGGAAGTTTTTATGGATAGCCCAATGGCTATTGCCGCTACAGAAATTTATGCAAGGCATTATGCAGATCATAAAATAAAACCAGAATTAATAAAAGCCGATGATTCTTTTTTAACCCTGGGCAGAAACTTAATTACCGTACAAACACGCGAAGCATCTATTTATTTAAACAGTAAAAAAGAGGGTGCTGTAATTATTTCTGCTAGTGGAATGATGACGGGAGGCCGGGTGTTGCACCACTTATTTAACAGGCTGCCCAACAAAAATGATACTCTTTTAATCGTTGGGTTTCAGGCTGAAGGAACACGAGGCAGGCATCTGGTAGAAGGAGCAAAATCTGTGCGCATTTTTGGTGAACAGGTAGCGGTAAATTGTAGGATAGAAAACATTGATGGATTAAGTGCGCACGCAGATCAACGCGAACTGTTTAATTGGTTAAATGCCTTTGAACAAAGCCCTAAATTAACTTTTGTAATACATGGTGAAGAAACCAGCGCCAAGGTGATGAGAAACAAAATTGAACGCGATTTAGGGTGGAATGCTATTGTACCAAAATATTTAGATAATGTTGAATTATTTAGAGGGATTTGAGTTTCTTTGGAAAAATTAATAATCAATAATTATAAACGATGAAAAAAGTATTAGTTGTTTTAGCCTTTGCCTTTTTAGGTAACCAAGCCTTTGCGCAGACTAATGAAATTGAAATGTTTCAATCTATTTTTAAAGTAGAAAAGAAAGCACTTTTAATGGATTTTTTAAAATTAAGTGAGGAAGATGCTACGGCATTTTGGCCAGTTTACGAAGCTTTTGAAGCTGATAGACAAGAGTTAGCAAAAAAGAGAATTGCATTGATATACAAATATGCTGAGGAGTATGAAACCTTAGATGCAGAACAGGCTGATGAGTTAGCCATGGAGTCGTTTAAAATTCGTGCAGCACATGAAAAACTTCACAAATCTTATTACAAGAAAGTTAAAAAAGCTGTTGGAGCAATTCGCGCGGCACAGTGTATACAATTTGAAAGATTTATTGACAACGAAATAGACAACCAAGTAAATAGCAATATGCCACTTATTGGTGAGTTTAACTAAGCGGTTAATAGTTTAAATAAAAAAACCACTGCATTACGCAGTGGTTTTTTTTATGGAGTTAAATGAGCTTATTTAACCTCAACAGTAACTTGTTCTATTTTACCAGTAAATTTATTATCTTGGCCGTAATCTGCTACTTGCGTACCCTCATCCATTCCTACATCAGCTAGATCATCTACAGAAAATACGCCTGGTTGTGTTCTAGAAATACGTCCTTCTGCAACCTTTTCATTGTCCACAGCTATGGTTCCTAAACCGCCTTTGCCTTGGCCGTCTCCATCATACATAAACGTATATACAATAGTGTGTTTACCTGCAGATATTGGTTTGCTAGAAACAATATCGGTAGTTTCTAACCCTAAGAAATTATAGGAGAAAGCAGGTTTGCCATTTTTCAAATACAAGCTTAAACCTCCAAACCTTCCTCCTTGGCAAATAATTACTCCATTCCCGTTATCATCTACATCAACTTCGGCTGTAATTGTATAAGATTTGCTTCTTAAATCAATAAAAATGTCAACGCCCATACCGTGCATCCCTTCAACGTAGGTTACAGATTTGCGGTGGCCCAGCATGGTAGGTCTTCCTACAGCTTCAGCATTCATCCTAATCATTAATCTATCGTCTATTGGCAATACGTGATATTTTTCTGCCTCAGACATAAATAAATCTTGCATGCTTTTTAATTTGTCTGGGTATTTGCCGGCCAAATCTTTGGTTAAACTAAAGTCTTTCTTGGTGTCATAAAGCTCCCATTTGTCTTCTTGCAATGTTGTTGGAGGTTTGTACAACCATGGTGCTCTGTGTATGGTGCGTGCTAGCCAACCATCTTGGTAAACGCCTCTATTTCCAAACATTTCAAAGTATTGTACCGTGTGTGTTTCTGGGGCCGTTTTTGCATTAAATGTATAAGCAAGGCTTTTACCCTCAATAGGATCCTGTTCTATCCCGTTTACCATTTTTGGCGAAGGAATATTGGTAATTTCATAAATGGTAGGTGCGATGTCTATAACATGCCCGAATTGCTCACGCAACTCTCCTTTACTATTTATTCCGTTTGGCCAGTGAATGACCATACCGTTTCTGGTTCCACCAAAGTCAGAACCAACTTGTTTAGTCCAGGCAAAAGGGGCATCCATTGCTACGGCCCATCCGGCAGAATAGTGTGGGTAAGTGCTAGGCGATCCCCACTCATCATAATGTTTTAACATTTCTGGAACGGTTTCGGGGTAACCATTAAAATAGGTCATTTCTTGATACATACCATTCATTTGGCCTTCGGCACTTGCGCCATTATCTCCAGCTATATATATAATTATGGTATTGTCCATTTCCCCCATGGTTTCAACCGCATCTATCAAACGGCCAATCTCATGGTCTGTGTGGGCAGCAAATCCTGCATAAACTTCCATTTGTCTTGCAAATAGTTTTTGCTCATCTGCCGATAAATCTTTCCAATCTTTAATGTCTTTAGGTTTTGCCGCTAGCTTGGTTCCTTTAGGAACAATTCCTGCTTTAATTTGACGGGCTAGAGTTTCTTCACGAATTTTATCCCAGCCTTGGTCAAATTTACCTTTGTATTTTTCTATCCATTCTTTTGGAGCGTGGTGCGGAGCATGTGTTGCACCTGGTGCATAGTACAAAAAGAAAGGTTTGTCAGGCTGTAGCGATTGCTGTGTGCGCATCCAACTAATGGCCTGATTTGTCATGTCTGTTGTGAAATGATAATCGGGGTCTTTGGGTGTTTCAATCATTGTTACACCATCATAGATAAGGGGTGCCCATTGATTTGTTTCACCTCCTAAGAAGCCATAAAATTTTTCAAAACCAGAGTGTGCAGGCCAACGGTCTTGAGGGCCATTGTTTGAAATTTCCCAAGGCGGTACTTCATGACTTTTTCCAAACTGAGCTGTATTATATCCGTTTTGGCGCAAAACCTCTGCCATTGGCGTAATGGTTTGTGGGCGAACGCCTGTGTAACCAGGGAAGGTTGTTGCGGTTTCTGTAATAACACCCATATTGTTTGAGTGGTGGTTATAACCCGAAAGTAAGGCCATTCGCGTAGGAGCACAAAGCGATGTGGTATGAAAGCGATTATAACGCAATCCCTCATCAGCCAATTTGTTTAGTGTTGGCGTTGGAATAGGCCCGCCAAATGTTTGAGTAGCCCCAAATCCCATATCATCTATTAAAACGATAATCACATTGGGTGCACCCGCGGGAGCTTCTACATGAAATCGTTTTGGAGGGGTGGCATCTCTAACATCCAGTTCCGTATATACAGGACGTTTTGGTTCTTTTATTGGCAAAGTAGACCTGTCCACTTTAACCTCTGCAGATTCATTCTTTTTATCTTCTTGCGCCAGGCTTAAAAATGGCGTAATAAAGAATAAAAAGAATGCTTGTGCAGTTGCAACTTTTTTCAACATAATTTTACTATTAGGGTTATCTTATGTAAAAGTACGGGCAATTATTGAAGCAGTAATTTCATTTAATAAAAATATTTTTCTGCTTGAATTTACGTTGTTCTTTCTTAAAGAATTAAAGAAAATATGTTGCGCATCTTTTTATTTGTTCATATATAATATTCGCCATTTACAAACACATGTTTTGTTAAATTGCCCATTTGCAAAACCTACTAAAAAAGTCACATTGAGTCATTCAATAATCACATTAAAAGGTATTACTAGAGATTTTAGGCTTGGAACCCAAGTGGTAAAAGTGTTAAAAGGCATAGACTTAGAAATTGGTAAAAATGAGTACGTTGCCTTAATGGGGCCAAGTGGTAGTGGTAAATCTACCCTTATGAATTTATTGGGGTGCTTGGATACGCCAACAAAAGGGACTTATGTGTTAAATGGCCAAGATGTAAGCACGCTTACCGATGATGAATTAGCCGAAATTAGAAACAAAGAGATTGGTTTTGTATTTCAAACGTTTAACCTTTTGCCCCGTTCTACGGCATTAGAAAACGTTGCATTGCCTCTAGTTTATGCGGGCATTAATAAAGCAGATAGATCGGCCAGAGCTGCAACAGTTTTAACCGAAGTTGGATTAGAAGATAGGATGGACCATAGACCAAACCAACTTTCTGGAGGGCAAAGGCAACGCGTTGCAGTTGGTAGAGCACTTGTAAATAAGCCTAGTATTATTCTTGCTGATGAACCTACCGGAAATTTAGATTCTAAAACATCAGTAGAAATAATGCGCTTGTTTGAAGAAATTCACGAGGCAGGCAATACAGTTATTATTGTTACCCACGAAGAGGACATTGCCAAACACACCAAACGCATTATTCGGTTGGTAGATGGACAAATATCCTCTGATGAAGTAACTGAAAACAGAATTATTCCTTAACGATATATTAAATCCAGCCTTTAATTTAAATCGGTAAAACAAGGTTGTGTTGCCTAATTTGTATGAAATCACATTTTATATTTTCGGTTTTGTTTTTTGTTTTCGTGAGCACCTTTGCTCAAAAACAAACCTTAACGTTAGAGGATGCTATTTTGTATCAAGGAGGAAAACTCCTGCCTGAAAAACTGAACAATGTGGCATGGATACCTACTTCTAAAGAAATTTCTTATACCGTACAAAATGCACAAACTTTGTTGTCCTTTTCTTTAAGCGGTAAAGTTGATACGCTTTTGAAAATAGATGACATTCGCAAAGGAGCTAAATATCACGCCATTTCTAATTTTAATGGCTATACATGGATGGACGAAAACACGCTTTTTCTGAAAGGAGAAAAAAGTGGTTACGCCTATAATGTGAAAGAAAAAACAGAATCACGATTGTTTGAAGAATTGCCGGGTATTGTTACAGCATCTGGCACACACAAAACCGCTAACCGTGATGTTTGCTACGAAACTGGAGCGCAAGCATTTACCCGAGATAACAATTTATTTCTATTAAAAGGTGACGAAGAAACGGTTGTTGTGCGCAATAAAGACAAAAATATAGTTGCCGGACAAAGCATTTCACGCAACGAATTTGGCATTAGCAAAGGCACGTTTTGGAGCCCCAGTGGAAATATGTTGGCTTTTTATGAAAAAGACGAAACGGCTGTTAGCGAATATCCGCTGCTTGATATTAATACCACACCTGGTAGTTTAAACAGCATAAAATACCCTATGGCTGGACAAAAAAGCGAGGTGGTTAGCGTTGGTATTTTTCACGTACTAACAAGCAAAGTAATTTATTTAAAAAGCACCAAAGCAGAATTTGATTACATGACCAATTTGGCTTGGGACCCTAGCGAAAATTTTGTGTATGTAGCCGAATTAAATAGAGCCCAAAACCACATGAAGCTAAATAAATACAGCGCAATTACGGGCGATTTTGTGGCAACTTTATTCGAAGAAAAAAGTGAAACATGGGTTGAGCCCGAGCATGCACCCTATTTTATAGATGGCCAAAAAGACAAATTTATTTGGCTAAGCGAGCGTGATGGTTTCATGAATTTGTATCTCTATAAAACCGATGGTAAACTTGTTAGGCAACTCACCCGAAACAAATGGGTAACCAAAGAAATTATTGGCCAAGATGAAAAAGGCAAGTATGTGTTTTATAGTGGAACTGGAAAAAACCCTACAGAAACCAATTTATACAAGGTTGAGATCTCTAGCGGAAAACAATCATTACTAACCCTTTCTGAAGGAACAAACACAACCCTTCTTAGCCCCGATGGTAAATATTTTTTAAACAACTTTAGCAACACCTTTATTGTCAACAATGTATCTATTCGGTCTGCAAAAGATGGTTACTTAAAACAACATGTTTTTTCAGCAGAAAACCCGTTAAAAGATTTCGAAACGCCATCTGTAGAAATTACAACGCTAAAAAGTGCCGATGGCGAAACAGATTTGTATGCCCGCGTCATTAAGCCCAGCAACTTCGACTCAACAAAAACTTACCCCGTTTTGGTGTATTTGTATGGTGGGCCACACGCCCAACAAGTTACCAATAGCTGGTTAGGTGGCGCAAAATTATGGATGTACGTTCAAGCGCAAAGAGGCTACATCATTTTTACCGTAGATAATCGTGGAAGTGCATACCGAGGAGAAAAATTTGAAAAAATTATTCACCGCCAATTGGGCGATGCCGAACTTGAAGACCAAGTAGCAGGCGTAAACTATTTAAAATCTTTGCCTTATGTAGATGCCAATAAAATGGCTATTCACGGCTGGAGTTATGGCGGGTTTATGACTACGAGCATGATGTTGCGCAACCCTGATTTGTTTCAAGTGGGCGTGGCAGGCGGCCCTGTAACAGATTGGAAGTATTACGAAGTGATGTATGGCGAGCGCTATATGGATACTCCTGTAGAAAACCCTGAGGGATACAAAAAAGCAAGCGTGATGAATTATGTAAAACGCTTAAAAGGAAACTTGCTACTAATCCACGGGAATATTGACAATGTGGTGCTGATGCAACACAACTTAAAGCTGATTGAGGCTTTTGTGGATGAAGGGATTCAGGTAGATTTTTTTGTGTATCCAAACCATCCGCACAATGTACGCGGCAAAGACCGCATCCACTTAATGACCAAAGTGCTTAATTATATTGACGAAAAGTTAAAGGACTGATTCCTTTTCCCACGTTTTAAAAAGAGTGGAATTAATAAAATTAGGATAATCAGAAAACAAGTATTTAACATACACCGGAGTAAGTCCAAAGGCCTCTTTGTTTTCTTCTATTAGGTTAATAGTTTCTTCGTATTTACTTTCTTTAAGTAGGCAATCTGCCCAATTTACAAACGGCATTTCCCAATCTGGTTTGCTTTGTAAGCTGCTTTTATAATGTATGCCTGCTTCTTCGCAATTGCCCAATAAATTATTTGCATTTCCGCGCATATAGTCTATTATGGCATCTTTACCATACATAGATTCTAATCTGTTTAATCCAACTTTTACTTCGGGGTAATTGCCACTCATAAAATTTTTATCCAATTGCAAAAGCAATGTTCCAGCGTCATTCGGGTAGTCTCTTTCGTAAGATTCTATTTGTCTTATGTACTCTTCGTTGGGCACATTGGCGCAAATTTGTAATCTAAACAAGCGCATGCTTTTCTGATTTTTAAAATCAGGAGTTATAGAATCAAATACAGCGAGTGCTTTTTCAAATTGTTGCTGGTAAAGCAGCTCTTTGGTTTTTATAAGTTTTTGGTGGTCGCTCCAACGTTTATCTCCATTTGCCGATGGAATGCCCGCTACATAAATTTCTTGCATGATTTTGCTTAACTGTCTTCCAACGGCCATTACATACATGTCTTCAATCCACACTTTATTGCTGTCTATGCGCAATAAAAAATCATGATAGTTTAAAGCCTCATTGGCATACATTCTAAAAACAATATGCCATCTACCTTCTATTTCATAGGTTTTAACATGGTCATAAGCAAAGTAGCTTTTCTTGTCTAAGCCGGTTAAAAACATGTTGGCCAAGCTAACCTGTTGCATCAATTGTGCTTTATACTCAGGTTTGTAAGTTCTGTTTTTAAGTATGTCTAGTTGCTCGTCCCAATACTTATCATTAACTACTCTGTTTACAAAAGTGGCTTTGTCAAAGTTTAAATCAAGCACAACAGTGCGGCCCTTTTTAAGATCAGTTTCTATTTTTTTAGCAAATGTTTCTATACGAGATTTGCTCTTGTCTTCTTGCGTATTATTGGTGTTACAGGCGCTACAAAAAAATGTCACACATACAGCAAACAAAAAAATTCGCATAAAAACTAAAGATTTAAAAGGCAATATAGGTGTTGATTTTAATCGTAAACATTGCCGATTTTAATAAGAGAAGACTTGTTGTTTATTTTAATTTTCCGGCCTTTAACGGTAATTAAATCATCATCTTTAAATTCTGATAATAATCGTATTACACTTTCTGTTGCCGTACCCACCATGTTTGCAATCTCTTCACGGGTAAGGCTTACATTTAAATTGTCATCCTCGTCTAAACCAAAAGTGGCATCAATAAGTAGCAGAATTTCGGCCAATCTTTCGCGCACAGACTTTTGGGCGAGGTTGGTAATTATTTTTCCGGCCTGGCCTAGTTCATGGCAGCTCAGCTTCATTATGTTTAAAGAAAACTTTGGGTTTGTTTCTATAAGATGAAGCAGCGCTGATTTAGGAATATAACAAGCATGTGTGTCTTCTAAGGCACTTATACTTGCTGATAGATTCTCGTCACTTAGCAAAGATCTGTAACCAATTAAATCTCCATCTTTCGCAAAGCGAATGATTTGTTCTTTTCCCTCCGTGCCAAGTCTGAAAATTTTTGCTTTGCCATGGTGCAGGCAAAACACACCATTAGGCCTGCTGCCTTCGTGCATTAATATTTGCCCTTTTTTAAAGTAAACGCAGCTTTTTGCATCTGATAGTTCTTTCAGTTCTACATCACCCAAATCTCTAAAAATAGATTTATCTCTTAGAGAACAAAGCTCACACGATAAAGGTATTTGTGCATTTTTAGTCATAGAAGAATGAAATTATTATCGGTGCCAAAAGTACATTTTTTATAGGGTCAAAACGCAATTTTTATGATTTTTGTCATGTTATTGTCATTTATCTAAAGCACATTTGCAACAACTATGGCAGATGTTGATTTGAACCTAAATTGTTTTCATTGTGGGGCTGATTGCCCTGATAAAACCTTGGTTTTAAACGATAAATATTTTTGTTGTTTAGGGTGTAAAACCGTATATGAAATCCTGAACAGCCATAATATGGCCGAGTACTATGAAATGAACATTGCACCCGGCCAAACTAGATTAAACAAAAAGAAGAGAGACTTTTCTTATTTAGAAAAACCAGAAATTCAGCAACAACTGTTAGATTTTTCTGACGATGGTATTTCTGTAATCAATTTATTTCTTCCGGCCATTCATTGTAGTTCATGCATCTGGCTTCTAGAGCATATCAACCATTTAAAAGATGGTATTTTACATAGCCAAGTAAACTTTGCTAAACGCAGTGCGCGCATCACGTTTAAACACGATCTTATTTCTTTAATAGAACTGGTAGAGTTGCTGGTAGCAATTGGGTATGAGCCCACCATTAGCTTAGAAGATGCTGGTCCCAAAAAAAATAAAATAGACCGTAGTTTACTCTATAAAATAGGCATTGCCGGTTTCGCCTTTGGCAATGTTATGATTATGGCTTTGCCTGAGTATTTTGATTATGAAGATTCTACGTTACAGATGTTCCTGCCCTTTTTTAGGTGGATTATGTTGGGGCTTTCTGTTCCTGTGGTTGTTTTTTCGGCAAGCGAGTATTTTGTTTCTGCTATTAAAGGTTTGCGGCATAAGTACATGAATATTGATGTGCCCATTGCGCTGGGAATATTGGTTCTCTTTTTGAGAAGCAGCTATGATATTTTCACAAACTCAGGCCCAGGGTATTTCGATTCCTTAACCGGGCTGGTTTTTTTCTTGCTTTTGGGTAAAATTTTTCAACGTAAAACTTACGATTCGCTAAGCTTTGAGCGCGATTATAAAAGCTATTTCCCCATTGCGGTTACCAAATTGGGCGATAAAGAAGAAAGCATAGCCGTAAGCGATTTAAAAACGGGCGATAGAATTTTAATCAGAAACGAAGAGTTAATTCCGGCCGACTGCATCCTCCTTAAAGGAAACGCGCTTATAGACAACAGCTTTGTTACAGGCGAGGCAACGCCCATTAAAAAGATAAGTGGCGATAAAATTTTTGCAGGAGGAAAACAATTGGGCGAGGCCATAGAGGTGGAAATCATCAAGCCAGTAAACCAGAGTTATTTAACACAATTATGGAATCATGCCGTGTTTAACAAAACCGAGCATCTAGATTTTAAAAACTTTACCGATAGAATTAGCAAGCACTTTACCATTGCCATAATGATTGTGGCCACAATGGCCGCTGGCTATTGGTACATTGTGGATTCTAGCAAAGTATTTACCGTATTTACCGCAATTCTTATTGTGGCGTGCCCATGTGCTTTGGCGCTCTCGGCACCGTTTACGCTGGGCAATGTTTTGCGCATTTTTGGCCGTAATAAATTCTTTGTAAAAGATGCCAATAGCGTAGAGCGTTTGGCCGAAATAAATTATTTAGTGTGGGATAAAACAGGAACGCTTACTGCCAGCCATGGGTCTAAATTGCAATTTGTGGGCCCAGCACTTGCAGCAGAAGATGTAGCTGTTTTTAAGGCAATGGCGAGGCAGAGTAACCACCCATTAAGCCGCATGTTGTTTAACTTTTTACCAGAAGATGTTTTACCCATTTCCGACTTTAAAGAATTTCCAGGTAAAGGCACAGAAGCAGCATTAAACCGAAAAAAGTTTAGGCTTGGCGCGGCCTCCTTTTGCCATGTAAAACAAGAAGAAAAGCGATTTAACGAAACCCGAATTTATCTTGCCATTGAAAGTGAAAACGTAGGGTATTTTAAAGTGCAAAATGAATATAGAGCAGGTGTGTTTGATTTGATAAAACGTTTAAACAACTCATTTTCTCAAACCGTTTTAAGTGGCGATGGGGCAGGTGAGCGTGATGTTTTACAACCTGTTTTTGGTGATAAATCAACGTTGTATTTTAACCAGAAGCCGGCAGATAAATTGGCGTTGATAGAAAAACTGCAAGAAAAAAGCAACCGTGTTTTAATGGTTGGCGATGGCTTAAATGATGCCGGTGCACTTAAACAAAGCAATTTTGGAATCAGTATATCTGAAGATGTAAATGCGTTTTCGCCCGCATGCGATGCCATTTTAGATGCTTCAAAAATTACAGATCTAGACAAGTATTTAATCTTTGCCCAAAAAGCAAAAAAAATAATCATTGCCAGCTTTATCCTTAGCTTTAGCTATAATTTGGTGGGATTAAGTTTTGCCGCAGCAGGTTTATTAAGCCCTGTTGTATCGGCCATTTTAATGCCATTAAGCAGTATTACCATTGTTGTGTTTGTTACGCTAGCAAGCAATTGGGTGGCTAAAAAGATGAATTTATAAGCGAATAATTTTGGCGTTTAATAAAATTGCTTCAACCTTTAAACCGAATGAAATTAGTTTAATTTCGGGTTTTTAAAATTTAAACGCTGTTTTTTTAATGGGCTCAAATGCTGTATTGGCCGTTGTTGTTTTAATTTTTCCTGTAATTGCTGCTGTAGGAATGATTTGGTTTATGATGGGCGGCAAAGGAAAACCCGCGCCAACACAAGACGAAATTAAAGCGGCAAAAGCACGTAAAGAGGCCAAAAATCACGCTGAAGAGTAAATCCAATGACCGGCCATCGAAGTTTGGTTTTGTGTTTCTTTAAGGTTTTCTAAAAAGGTTTTTCTGGGAATTTCTTTTGCGCCCATACGGGCAAGATGCGCAGTGTACACTTGGCAATCTATTAGTCCAATGCCTTTTTGTTTGAGCCATTTTACCAAGCTAATAAACCCAAATTTGCTGGCATTGGGTACTTTGCTAAACATACTTTCACCAAAAAATGCCGCACCTAAACTTACACCATATAAACCGCCTGCCAACTCGCTACCGCGCCAAACTTCTACCGAATGGGCGTAGCCCTGAGCGTGCAATTGGGTGTATGCATCTACAAAATTGGCCGATATCCACGAACTGTTTTCTGGGCCTCGTGGTATGCTTGCGCAGTTTTTTATCACTTCGCTAAAACATGTATCAAAGGTTACCGTGAATTTTTGCTGATTGAAATACGGCCGCATGCTTTTGCTGATTTTTAATTCATCTGCCAACAAAACCATGCGCGGATCTGGACTAAACCAGAAGTAAAAGCCTTGCTCTTCAAACCAAGGGAAAATACCGTTTTTATACGCAGCCAGTAATCGAACTGGCCTAATATCTTCGCTTATCCCCACTAAGCCATCCGCATCTGCCAAATTGGGATCTGGAAAAACAGGAGTCTTTGGGAGCAACGGTATATTCATGCTACGAAAGTAAAAAACCCCAACAGCGTTTTGCGGCCATTGGGGTTTTCTTTTTTATGAAGAAAAAGAGTGGTGTTATTCTTCTGGAGGCAAAACAAATTTTATGGGAACCACATATTCTATGGCCACAGGCTTTCCATCTTTTTGGGCGGGAATAAGTGTGGGGAAACCGTCAAAAACATTCATCGCAGCAGTTTCTAGTTCAACAACAGTAACTTCGTTTTCTGGAGTTTTTGGTATGCCGCGCTTAATATTTTTATCTACTATTTTGCCTTCGGCAGAAACGGTAAACCCTACATAAACGGTGCCCTCCACATTGGCCTCTTTGGCCGATTCTGGGTACTCTAGATTGTTTACAATCTGGTTGACAATGCCAGAGCTAAAGCATTTTTTCTGTGCTTCTTGGCTTTCTGAGGTTGCACAATCTGTAAATTGAGGAAACACATCTACGTTTGCCAATTGCAAAATTTCAGGTTTCACGGGTGGATTATCGGCCTGTTTATTACAAGCGTTTAAATACACCATAGAGCCAATGAGTGGGATAAGCATGATTAGCTTCCACGTGTTTTGTTTTTGTGTTTTAGTCATCATTTTAATTCTGTTTTTTAATGTTGGTGAAGAAAATGAATGAAATTGAGCGTGACCGATAGGCATTAAACTTATATGCAACAGTGTTTCTGCATATGTACCAAATGCGGTATTGGCTAGCATGTGTTCGTCAACTTCATATTCATGCTCTGTACGAATTTCGCGTACATAAATGGGTATAAGAGGAAAAAACCAAAGTACAGATTGCACTATTCCGGCCCACGCAACATCCCAACTATGGCCCAATTTTATATGCCATTTTTCATGCGAGATGATGAGGTGTTCTTGTTCTGATGGGAGTTGTTCTGGTAAAAAGATTGTTCCAAAAAACGAGAATGGCATTGTGCTATTTGCATATTTGTACACGTTGTTAAACTCATCTTTGATGGAATTTTTTTTGATTTTCAAGAATGTAACTATCCCACTTAATTGATACAGTAACATCACGCCAAAACCCAAAACATAAAGCAATAAAATCCAGTTTATAGATTGAGTTGTATCTGTATTAAACAGTGTTGATGCGTAAACGGGTATGGCGGGAAGCAAGATAGGTTCGGCCGCATGTACCACGTTGTTGCTAACCGGAATAATGGGGAGTAAGAAGGGTAAAATTAAGCCGCCCATTAAAAAGAAACGGTTTGTTTTTGGAGCCGCTTTACCCTTAAAAAATAGGCGGTATAAAATCCACCAAAAGGCAATGCCCGCACAAACTTGTAAAAAATAAGTTATCATTTTTTCTGATCTTTTTGCTGTTCTATAAGGCGTAAAATTTCATCTACTTCTTCTAGCTTCAAGTTTTCTTTATCTACAAAAAACGAAACTAGCTTGCTCAACGAACCAGAAAAATAACCATCTACCAAATTGGTAACGGCAAATTTGCGGTAGTTGTCTTTGGCAATCAACGCAAAGTAAAGGTGTGTTCTGCCTTTACTCTCGTGGCCTACAAATCCTTTTTGCTCCAATATGCGCACAATGGTGCTCACGGTATTGTAGGCGGGGCGGGGCTCAGGAAGCTCATCAATAATGCCGTGCACATTTGTTTTCTGCAGTTTCCAAATGGCGTGCATTACTTGCTCCTCTGCTTTGGTAAGTTCTCTTAACTCATTCATGGCATCAAATATAACTAAATAATTAGTTATAACTAACTTCTTAGTTATAAAACTTTAGTTGGGTTTATTTTTTTGGGTTGATGAAATGGCAAAACGGGCCGTTGCATATTCTCAACGCCAATTTTTAGAACAGTGGGGAGATGAAATATTTTTAGAAAAGAAGCAACATGCTTATAAAAATGCAAAATCCTACAACCATTATAAGTAAGGTATAGGGCAAAATTTCTTTGGCTTTTAAACCAGTAATGCCCAAAAGGGGAAGCGCCCAAAAGGGTTGCAGCATGTTGGTAAGCTGGTCTCCATAAGCCATGGCCATAATGCTTTTACTTAGCGGAACGCCCAACTGCTGGCTAGCTTCTATCAATATTGGTGCTTGCACACTCCATTGTCCGCCACCACTTGGCACAAATATGTTTATGATGCCCGAGCTTATAAATGTAAATATGGGGAATGTTTGAGGGGTTGCGATTTGTGTAAAAAATTCTGCCACCAAAAGCACCAATCCGCTATCGCGCATAATGGCCATAATGCCAAAATAAAGTGGAAATTGAATGAGGATTCCCGCGGCATCACCAATGGCTTTGTCTGTAGCTTGCGTAAAATTTTTAATGCTTGCATGCAGCAAAAGCCCCAAGCCAAGTAACTTTGTGTTTAAATAATTGGGGGTAATAAAGTTTAAATTTTGCGCGGAGTTGTTTACGGTTGCTTCGGCAACGGCATAGCCCAAAAGCATTAAGCCAACAATGCGGCCTACCCATTTAGATGCATCTATTTTTTCGGCACCAATAGGTTTTTCTGTGTTGTTGGTTACGGCAACATCTTGGGAGAAGGATAGGGTTGTAGGTGTGCTCTTTTTGCCAATAAAATAATGCACCAAGGGAATAATGGTGAGCAAGAGTAATGTAGTTACGGCATTCATGGGGCTAAAAATGGTAGACTCTAAAGGCACTAGGTCTGGCAGGTTTGCCAGCGATAGTTGGCTGTTTGCCGATGACATCACTTCCTTTATATGTCCCGTATCGTTGGCTTTTATGGGGGCAGATCCGCTAAGGCCGCCATGCCAAACCATTAGCCCAATGTATCCGGCAGCACCTACTATGGGGTAATTTATTTCATACCCATTTTTCTGGGCGCTTTCGGCAATTTTTCTGGCAAAGATGGCCCCAAATATTAGCCCTAGACCCCAATTAAAAAGTGCAACCAGCATGGTAAAAAAAGCTACTGCCGAAGCTGCCTTTGCTGTGCTGTTTAAGCTTATGGTTAAAAAATTTATGAAGGTGATGGCCGGTGGGCTCAGTGCCAAAATGTGTCCAAGAACCAATATCAGCATCATTTGCATAGCAAAGATGAGGAGTGGGCCATCCCAAAGACCTGTAGCCCAAAAGCCAATGAGTTGACCAAAATAGTTTGCGCCTCCCGCGGCAGCCGGTTTGGTAAAAATATAGGCTAATAAAAAAGTTATTGCGGTAAGCCCAATAGCAATGCTAAACGGGCTTGGCAATAACTTTTTAAATGTGTTTTCGAATCGCTGAGCGAAACTCATTCGTTTGATGTTAAAAGTTTAAGGTTGAATATTCAAAGTTACAATCCTTTAACATTCAACTTTTAACGTTCAACCTGCTTAAAACGGTAAATCGTCTTCTTCTCCGCTTGCGCTTAAATCTGGTGCTGCAGGAGCTGCTGTTTTGGGTGCTGAGGGAACTTCAGGCATATCGGCACCTTGTATTCTCCAACCTTGTAAGCTTATAAAATATTTTACTTCGCCTTTGGGGCTGGTCCACTCGCGACCACGAATATTTACACTTACTTTTACGCTTGTACCAATGGTTTGGTTGTCTAATAAGCTGGTTTTATCTTGTGTAAATTCAATCATTAAAGGCTGTGGGTACTGCTCTTCTGTGCGAATTACAAGTTCTCTTTTTTTAAACGATGCAGATATTTCTTGCACGTTTCCAATTTTTTCAATTTTTCCAGTTAATTCCATTATCGGGCCATTTTATCTTGAAGTAATACTTTCCACGCTTCAAGTACGCGGTTTTCATCTAATAAACTTTTTGCTAATTCATGCAACGCTTCGCGTTTGTCTGTGCCATCGGCTGCGCTTTGTAAAATTTCGCGTATGTCATACTCATTGGCGGCTTGGTTTATTTCGGCATCATCGGGCAGGTGTTCTACATTGCCCAATTTGCCCAAATCATTTCCGGTAAGTATGGTGCTATTGCGTATTACGCTTGGAATAGCATCTACACCAATGCCCATGTTCGTGATGGGTTTTTCAACTTCAAAAAGAGAGTCTCCGCTTGTGCGAGAATACCAGTTTCTACCTAAACGGCCTACCAAATCAATTTTATCTTGATCTATAAACCCATCATCGGCAAGAATTTCTTCGTTAATATGGATGAGTTTAACCTCGCAAATCACCAAGTTTCCTGCACCACCTTCATGTCCTAATTCAATTACATCTTTTACAATGCACTCCATTTGTACGGGGCTTTCTTTTACGCGAAACGGTTTTACCAATTCACTTTCAACGGGCGTTAATCCGGCTTTTATAAATTCATTTACACCTTCTGGGTATTCTGTAGATGATAATGAAACCTGTTGCACCATATCAAAATTCACCACATTAATTACTACTTCGCCAATATCTTTTGCGTTGTGGTAGGTGTGCTTGGTGGTGTTGTCTCTGCCGCGTCTTGCTGGAGAAAAAATTGCAATGGGCGGGTTGGCACTAAACACGTTAAAGAAGCTAAACGGACTTAAGTTCGGATTTCCATCAGCATCTATGGTGCTGGCCAAAGCAATGGGCCGTGGTGCAACAGCACCAAGTAAATATTGATGCACAACAGGGACTTTGTGTTCTTTTGGGTCTATCCGAAGCATAGCAATGCGCGTTTTTTTGCGGCCTCAAAAATACAATTATGTGCAAGAGTGACCCACCAAAATTTGCGTAAAAAAATAGTTTTGCTAATTTCAAATACAGTGTATATTTGCAGCCCTTAATTTTATAAGGAAAGAGTCTAAATGCGGGCGTGGTGGAATTGGTAGACACGCTAGACTTAGGATCTAGTGCCTTACGGTGTGGGAGTTCGAGTCTCCCCGCCCGCACAAAACCCCAACAGATTACCTGTTGGGGTTTTTTATTTCTAAGATTTTTGTTTAAAAAGAAATTTATTTTGAGGTTTTTCCATTCTACTTGAATCCTTTATATCATAAATGGAAAGCAAATTTTCCTGGGTCCATATCTCTATAAAAGCACCACCACATTAAAACGGATCAGCGTATTCCTCTTTTGTTAACATAATTTCATCTGTTAGCGTTTTTAAGAAAGCTACTAAATCTGCCTTGTCTTGCGCATCAAGCATTAGCCCTGTGCCCATTGTTTGTTGCAGTGCGGGATCTAGTGTTGGTGAAGATTTTAATCCATTGTTATAATGGTCTATAACTTCTTCTAATGTATTAAATCGGCCATCGTGCATATAAGGCGGGGTTAGGGCAATGTTTCGTAATGAAGGTACTTTCATTTTTCCTCTATCATTTGCCATGCCTGTTACTTTTTCTCTACCAATATCTGTAAATGCACCGCCCTCTTGTAATCCATTGTTCATATAGCGGTTATTTTCAAAATTTTTTGGAGAATGGCAGTGTGCACAATCTGCTCCTGAAGAATCGGGGAAAAATTGATTGTATTCTGTGAAGTAAAGTTTACGACCTCTTTCTTCGCTAGGTGATAGTGTTGCTTCACCCCTTAAAAACTTATCATACTTAGAATCTACTGAAGTTATACTGTTCATGAACTGTTCCATGGCCAACGACATTTTTTCGCTGGTGATTTCTGAGCTGCCAAAGGCCCTCATGAATTGATCTTTATATTTTTGATCGCTTTCTAATTTTGCAATTACATTTGGCAAGGATTCGGCCATTTCTAAGGAATCTTCAATAGGCTTTAAAGATTGATCTCTAAGTAAATGTGCCCTGCCATCCCAGAAAAACTCATTATTATTCCATGCCATATTAAAAGCCGCCATTGCTTGGCGTTTACCAGGGAAGCCATCTACACCAATTGAAAACTGATTGGTATCTGAGAATGCATGTTTTTGTCTGTGACATGATGCGCAAGACTGAGAACCATCTTTTGATAGTTTTTTCTCGTAAAACAACATTCGTCCGAGCTGTACTCCCTGTTTTGTGAGTTGATTGTCTGTTGCTATGGCTGGCGGAGGAAAGTCTCCTATATGCATCTGGTATGGGGTGCCATCATACCTTACTTGGTTTTCTTGTGGTGTATCTTTTTTACAAGATAAGATCAAGGCTATAAAGCCTAAAACAGCGATTGATATTTTAAAAAGTTTCATGGTCTATTTTATTATGATAATTTTTTCAGACTTAATCACATTACCATTTTCAACAATGTTGAAATAATACATCCCAGCAGTTTTTAATTCAATAATATTTTTTTGATGATCTGCTAAATCCGTTTTCAATACAAGGCTTCCGATTGAATTAAAAACTTGGATTGACGCGCCCTTTTGGGTTCCGGAAATAAAGATTTTAGACGCTGATGGGTTTGGATAAAAAACAATTTTTGAAGGGTCGGTTTCTTCAAGTCCAATTGAGTTATTACCATCAGCAGATGTAAAAACATTTTGGCTAAAGTTAACCAACAGGTCGGCTGCCTTTCCCGTTTCACCATGAATGATATTATTACCTGAGGCTACATTTATATTGTATAGTGCTTTTTCGTAGTCAGCATTGATTTCTAGTGTCAGATCAGAACCGTTTAAGGTGCCAGAAGTAGGTATTGTAAACGTGTGGTAGTTGGCATCGCCTAAAGCGTGAAACTCATATGTTTGGTTCATTGAAGCTCCAGATTTCCCTTCCATTGCAACAAATCGGTATCCTGCAGACCATCCCCAATGCATTGATGGTGATTTTGGCGCAAGTGGGTGACTCATAGGGTAAGAGGCAGGATCTAAGTGATTGTAACTTTGTTCCACACCGATGCTAAATTTTATAGCTTCAACGGTTGTAATGTTAAAGTTACCAAGTAATGCGTTAACCTGGGTGTTTGCATTTACCAAGAACCAAGTGTTTGGCACGCTGGTAACTTGCCCTCCATCATGTACAATCTTAACTTCGGCTATATAATATTGAAGCCTTGAAACATTAAAGGAGTTGCCAAGATTATTGGATGCCGTGGCTCCAAAGGCAAATGGACTTGACCCTAATAAATGATTAATTTTAAAGTAAACATCAGTTTGTGCTTGTAACGAAACTGATAATAGGAATATGATAAATATTTGTAATGCTTTTTTCATTTTAGTATGATTTATTGTTCAACTTCTTTTAAATCCATTTCACACACAGGACAAATTCCTTCGTCACTGTAAGTTTTTCCGTTTTCACAGTCCATAGGACAAGCGTATGTAGCTTGCGCAGTTTCTGTTTGATTTGTATTTGCAGATTCACCACAAGACGTTATTAAAACACTTGAGGTGCTTAGCGCTAGTACTACTACAAGCTTGTATAGATTTGATTTCATTGATGTTAATATTTAATGAATAATTGATTTGCCTAGGTTTCGGATGGTTTAACCGAAAAAGGAAATATCAAATTCTAAATTAAATATTGCTCATAAACCACATGTAATGGTTTACTGTAAAGGGGAGGGGGGAAATAGTTGTAAAGAGGTTGATTTACAGTAATTAAAACGGGAACTGTAAATGCGTCATGAATAAAAAAGGAATCTAGTGTAAAGTCTAGAGAAACTTGATTTTCTGAAAAATCGTCTGATTGAAAAAAGCTAAACTCAGTATCGCAACATGACTGTTCCGAAATACTAGGGTAATTGGTGCTAGGCGTTTTAGATTCTTTTGCCTTTTTACAAACTTTTACTTCGCTATTTAATGCTTTTGCAACAACCTTACCCTCGCACAGATGTTTGGCAATGTTAATTCCTCCTGCGTACCCTAATACTAGGACAACTAAAAGAAATGAAAATATTTTTCTTGCTAGAATCATTATTGCGAATATAAAATAATTTACTTCGTTAAATATCAAAGGATTAATGGATGTGATGTAAGAAGTTAAAATTTAGTAATGCATGCCGCGAACGGAAAGACATTATTACATAAATGAAAATTTCAGGGTCTAGAAAACAAGAAATCAGATATTCATATTTCTTATCTAAAAAGTTCAGCATGTAATTGGCTTCTTTAAGAGGTCAAGCATTGATGTATAAGGCTCTTGATCGTTCAAACTATTTACACACCTAATAGTATGGGCAAATTACGTTTCAGTCAAAACACAATATGTATTTTCCATCGCTCATTTGGTTGCTATAAATTGCAATGGCTTGGTTTATTTCTGGTAACGAAAATTTGTGGTGGATGTGGCTAGCTAGTGTGCCTTCAATCATTAATTTTTGTGCTTTTCGTGTAAAACCAATAAGTTTTAATTTAGATTGATGAGATAAATAATACGCCAAATGAAACCCCTCAACTTTTTTGCCGTAACGAATAATGGGCGCAGGATGTAGATGTAAAAAATCTTTTGATAAGGAAGCGTATGTTACCAAAGTACTTTCGTTAGGGGCTAAAGATAAAAGTGTGTTAGAAAACTCTCCGCCAATAGCATCTAAAATTACAAGTGGCTTTAACGTTTCGTATTGTTCTTGCAAGTGTTTTTCAAAATCGGCTTGAGAAGCATCTAAAACCACCGTTGCGCCCAGCGCTTTTAACTCATCAACTTGAGCCGGCCTACGCACTATATTTATCGGAATGAGGTTTTCGGCTTTGGCCAATTTGATTATCATTTTACCCAATGCGCCCGCAGCGGCTGTGTTTACAAAACTTTTGCTGTCGCTTTTTTTAACTCGTTCTGTCAAGGCCAATGCGGTTAGTGGGTTTACAATAGCGCTGGCACCTTGCTCAAAAGAGAGTTTTTTTCTTAGGGGAATGCAGTTTGCCGCAGGCGCTTTCATAAATTCTGCCCAAGTGCCATCGCCTGTAGCAGGTGCAGAGCAAGCTACTCTTTTACCCAATAAAAAGTTGGCCATAAATCCTCCTCCGCTGGCCACTACTATCCCCGAGGCTTCTAGCCCAGGTACAAAAGGGTACGTTTTTAAATGCGGATATGTTCCGGCAAGCATGGCCAAGTCTGAAGGGTTTATGGGCGATGCTTTTATTTGTATCCAAACTTCACCATTTTTTAATTCGTCAAATGGTTTTTCAACCTCTACAAGCTGGGCATTATCTGCTGTTAATTCTGTAGCCTTAAAGGTTTTAGGGGAAGTAAAATTCGCTATTTGCTTCATTGAGGTATAAAATTCAAGTATGCACAAGATTACTTCATTTTGCTGATTGAATGCCTTTTTAATGCACGAATGTTATTGTACTTTCAGCCTCATGAAAGAAGTTATTGAAAAATTCTACACTGCTTTTGCCTTTTTAGATGCAGAAACCATGGTTTCTTGTTATCATACTGAAGTTGAGTTTGAAGATCCGGCTTTTGGAAAACTAAAAGGGGAGCACGCCAAAAATATGTGGCGCATGTTGATGGCCAGCCAGAAAAAAGAAACCTTTCGTGTAGCATTTTCAAACATTATTGGCGATGAAAATATGGGCTCTGCGCATTGGGAAGCATTTTATACGTTTTCTAAAACAGGAAGAAAAGTGCACAACATCATCGATGCAAAATTTTCTTTTCAAGATGGATTAATCATCCGCCACACAGACCACTTTAATTTACATACTTGGGCCAAACAAGCGCTTGGTTTTAAAGGTTTGTTGCTGGGCGGAACAGCTTTTTTTAAAACGAAATTAAATGCGCAAACCAACCATTTGTTACAGAAATATGAAGCGCAGAATCATGAAAAATAGAAGTTTGCTTTTTGCTAGATTATTTCTTTTTCTTGGTTTTGTGGGATGCGATTTTCCACAAGAAAAACCAGAAATTCTTGTTGAGCGCAACGAAGAAATTGCTGCGCGAAAAGATGTTTGGGTAACGGTGCTAGGCACGGTGCAAGATGGTGGCTCGCCACACATGGGTTGCAAAAATTCGTGTTGCAAAGATTTGTTTCTTAACCCAGACCCAGAGCGTAAGGTGGTTTCTTTAGGTGTGGTTGATTATAACCACGGCAAGCAATATCTATTTGAAGCTTCGCCAGATTTTACCACGCAGGTTGAATATTTAAACAATCAAAAAGACAATAATTTTGGTGTATTGCCCGATGGTATTTTTCTCACTCACGCCCACATTGGCCATTACACGGGGTTGATGTTTTTAGGGCGAGAAGCGCTGGGCGCGGATTCTGTCCCGGTGTTTGCTATGCCAAAAATGAAACGTTTTTTAGAGACCAACGGCCCGTGGAATCAGCTGGTAGATTTAGGCAATATTGAGTTGAACGAATTGCAAAACGATTCTACAGTGCAACTTTCCGAGTGGCTAAAAGTCATTCCCATGTTGGTTCCGCACCGCGATGAATATTCCGAAGCCGTGGGATTTAAAATTATTGGTCCCAACAAAACGCTGCTTTTTATCCCCGATATTAACAAATGGAGTTTGTGGGAAAAAGACATTGTTGCCGAAATTGAAAAGGTTGATTATGCCTTGATAGATGCTACCTTTTTTGCAGATGGCGAGATTGACCGAGATATGGCAGCCGTGCCTCACCCATTTGTAGAAGAAAGCATGGAACTCTTTAAAAACATGCATCCGCACGATAAACAGAAAGTTATTTTTATTCATTTCAATCATACAAATCCACTAATAAATCCAACAAGCGAAGAAGCCTTTTTTGTGCGCGACCATGGTTTTGATGTGGCTACGTTTGGAATGGAAATAGCGCTTTAGCTGTAGATTATTTATTGATTCTAGAAAAATAGCCAAGACAATTTTTAAATATTGATAAAAACAACTTTTACACAAATGGGTTACTTCACAGTGCAACGCAGTTTTTTTACATGAAACGTTTTTATTTAATTATCGCTTTTCTGCTTTCTGTTCCGATGCTAGCTATAGCACAAAAAGGCATTATTAAGGGAAAAGTGGTTAATGCTCTAAACAACGAACCTCTGCCGTTTGCTGCGGTTTTTTTAGAAGGCACAACGCTTGGTGCCACTACAGATGTTGACGGGAATTATGAAATCATAAACATTGAACCAGGGCTTTATAATGTAGAAGCCCAGTTTATTGGTTTTTTAAGTAAAATAGAGTATGAGGTTGCTGTAACCAATTTAAAGCCAACTATTTTAAATTTTAAACTAGAGGAATCTTCAGTAAAATTAGATGAAGTAGAGGTTACTGTTCAAAATAAATTTGAGCGAAATATAGAAAGTCCCGTATCCTTAAAAACGTTGGGTATTAACGAAATACAAAGAAACCCCGGAGGAAATCAAGATATTTCTCGTGTCATACAAGCGTTGCCAGGAGTTGCATCTACGGTATCGTTTCGTAATGATTTAATCATACGCGGTGGAGGTCCTAACGAAAACAGGTTTTATTTAGATGGGATAGAAATCCCTGCCATTAACCACTTTGCAACCCAAGGTAGCAGTGGTGGCCCTGTGGGAATGATAAACGTAAACTTTATCAGCGATGTAGATTTTTACACCGGTGCATTCCCTGCAAACCGTGGCAATATGCTTAGCTCTTTAATGGAAATTAATTTAAAGGAAGGGCGTACGGATAGAATTGGTGGTATCTTTCAAGTAGGAGCAAGCGATGTTGGGTTAACACTTGAAGGGCCAATCGGGAAAAAAACTACTTTTTTAGCCTCAGCAAGACGAAGCTATTTGCAATTTTTATTCTCGGTTTTAGAACTACCATTTTTACCCACCTACAACGATTTTCAGTTTAAGGTAAAACACAATTTTAATCGGAAAAACCAGCTTACCGTTTTGGGCTTGGGCGCCATAGATAACTTCGCCCTAAATTTAGATGCCAACGAAACACCAGAACAACAATATCTGCTAAACAATTTACCGGTAAACGAGCAGTGGAATTACAGCGTTGGTGCCAAATACACAAACTTTAGAGAAACAGGTTATACCAACATCATCCTTAGCAGATTTATGCTAAACAACACCGCGTTTAAGTTTAAAAACAACAACGAAAATGATGAGCAACTTTTAGATTATGAAAGCCAAGAAATTGAAAATAAACTACGCGTAGAAAATATTTATAGAGCCAAAAAAGTATTGTACACGGCAGGCTTGGGTTTAGAAGAAGTAAAATACAATACCACCACTGTAGATAAGCGATTTGCAAACGGACAAGTGGTAGACTACACCAGCAACCTGCACCTTTATAAATGGTTTGTTTTTGGGCATGCAGCGCGCACGTTTTTTAATCGGTTAGATATTAGTTTGGGCTTGCGGGCCGATGCCATAAACTTTAATTCAGAAATGCAAAACTTGCTCAATCAACTTTCGCCACGTGTTTCGGTGTCTTACAACTTAACAGATGCATTAAGTGCAAGTGCCAATTGGGGGATATATTATCAGCTGCCACCATATACCACCATGGGCTACAGAAACGCAGAAGGCGATTTGGTAAACACAGATTTAACCTATATACAAGCCGAACATTTTGTGGCTGGATTGGCGTATTTATTTCCGTTTAATGGCCGTATGAGCGTAGAAGGTTTTTATAAAAAATACAGCAATTACCCTTTTTTGTTGCGTGATTCTGTTTCGTTGGCCAATTTGGGCGGAGACTTTGGGGTGGTCGGAAATCAGCCTGCTGTATCTACCAACAAAGGGCGCGCTTATGGCTTAGAAATATCGTACGAGCAAAAACTATACAAAGGGTTTTTTGGCATTGCCGCGTTAACTCTAGTAAGAAGCGAGTTTGAAGATGGAAACAACAATTATGTTCCGTCTAGCTGGGATAACAGACTAATAGCCACCATTACCATGGGTAAAAAGTTTGGCAAAAATTGGGAGGTAGGTGTGCAATATCAATTCTTGGGCGGTGCGCCATATACTCCGTATGATGAGGCCGCAACGGCCGATAAAGATTATTGGGACAATACCGGTTTTCCGGTTACCGATTATAACCAGCTAAATACAGAACGCGTAAATCCGTTTAACCGTTTAAACGTTCGCATTGATAAAAAATGGTTTTTTAACAATCTAAATTTAGACCTGTATTTCGATATTCAGAATGCGCTGGGGCAAAGTGTGCAAGGCCAACCGTTTATAGATGTTGTTAGAGATGATAATGGCGTGCCAGTTACAGATCCTAACGATCCTTCAAAATACTTAACCACCTCATTAGAAAATTCTACCGGAACGGTTATTCCATCGGTGGGAGTAATTATAGAGTTTTAATAGATATTGCTTTTATAAACTAGCGCCCATTACAATGTAAAAGGCAAACTGATTTTCGCCAGTAAGCGGATCTTTTTCTGACCAGGCAAAATCTAGCCCGGTTTGCATGCCAAACAATCTAGCAATTAAGTACCTAAACCCAGTTCCACCTGCCCAAACTCTTTCGCTAAAATCCATATTTCGTAAAGATGGCGAAGTCATACCTACACCGCCAAAACCTACTATGCTCCAGCGTTTGTAAAAGTTAAATCTGCCTTCTGCTTGTATCATGTTTACGGCAACACCTTGGTACCTCATGGCTTTTACTCCCCGCATGTTTACAAACGGGTAAGTGTAGAATGGGGCATTATCAAAAACAAGCGAAAACGTATTGGCTAATGTTAAAAAAACCTTCTTTTTATACACCGGAATATAAATCCTAACATCCGTATCGAAGGTGCCGTAAACGGCTGTAGAGCCAAGCCACGTGGGAAAGTAGCGTAAATTGTTTTGCCAGTAAAACCCTTTGTTGGCGGTGTACAAATTATCTCTGCTATCAAAAATAAATATTGCTCCCAAACCGCTATTGGTCAGCTCAGAATCTACCTTGTCAAGAACATTGTCTACCAACGGGTTGTTTGAGGCTTCAAATTGGGTTTCACTTTTGTTAAAAATATAATCGGCACCAACAAACCAATTCGAATTCTTAATTCTGAAGCTAAAGCTTTGCATTAAAAACCACATTTTCATGTTGGTGTTTATGGCAATATCGGTTTCTATATTTTTAAACGAATAAAACGTTAAAGTGGGCTGGGCGTAAAACAAAAAGCCTTTGTATCTAATTCTATCGTTCTTCCAAAAACCAAGATGTCCGCCTCCAGCAAACCAAGTTCCGTTTTCTGTGCCACCCCCACCGGCAATGGTAATGTCGGGCCTAGAAATTGTGCTCGATAAATTTTCTTTCTTATGAAAATAAGCTCCAAATAATCCGCCACCAAAACCAACGGCAGGCTCGGTAATAATTACAGGTACGGGTAAAAATCCAGATACCGAAAGCAGAAAATCGCTAATGTCTATTGCACCATCTGTGGTGTCTTTAAACTCTTCTAAACTGCTTTGGCCTAAGCTAGAAATGGCGCAAAAATGTAGCGCCAAAGCAATTGCAAAAACTCGTAGGGAAGTAAGTTTTGGTATGGTATGCATATGGGGGCAAAAGTAGTTCGTCAATTTTACCCATTATTAATACACTAATAAATATTTAGCTAAAAAAGAATTAGTCTGCTTAAGTATATATTTTGTTGCGGAATTCTCGCGGAGAATGATAGCCTCAATATACTTACCTTCGGGGCTTTAGAAAGTAAAAAGTAAAATGACATTTAAAGAATTAGGCCTGCACGATGACGTGATTAATGCAATTGGCTACATGGGGTTCGAAAACGCAACGCCCATCCAAGAGCAGGCCATACCGCAAATAATGCAAGGCAAAGATTTAATTGCTTGCGCACAAACGGGCACCGGTAAAACGGCTGCTTTTATTCTCCCGATAATAGATAAGCTGGTAACGCAACCACACAAAGGCACCAACACCTTGGTTATTGTGCCCACGCGCGAATTGGCCATTCAAATAGATCAACAGATTCAAGGTTTCTCTTACTTTACGCCCGTACACAGCCAAACAGTTTATGGCGGTGGCGATGGTGCCGATTATATAAACGAGAAAAATGCCCTAGAAAAAGGGGTGGATATTGTAGTGGCTACGCCCGGAAAATTAAAAAGTCACCTCACCATGGGGTTGGGAGATTTTAGCCAACTAGAACATTTAATTCTAGACGAAGCCGACCGTATGATGGATATGGGTTTTATAGATGATATAAAAATGATCATTTCTAAATTACCTGCCAAACGCCAAAACTTGATGTTTAGCGCCACCATGGCACCAAAAATTAGAAGCTTAGTTCGCGAGATTTTGGTCGATCCGTTTGAGATTAATTTATCGCTTTCTAAACCTGCCGAAGGTGTAACGCAACAGGTGTATTTGGCGCACGATGAGCAGAAAATAAAACTGATTAGTCGTATTCTTAAGAAACACGAAGATTTTAATAGCATCTTAATTTTTTCTTCGACCAAGAAAAATGTCTTTAACATTGTTAATGGTTTGCGCAGAGGCGGATTTTTAGCTCACGGCATTTCTAGCGATTTAGAGCAAAAAGAACGCGAAGAAGTTTTGCGTGGTTTCCGCAGCCGCAAAACGCGCATTTTGGTGGCTACCGATGTGTTGAGCCGCGGAATCGACATTAAAGAAATTAACCTAGTTATAAATTACGATTGCCCCAGCAATGCCGAAGATTATGTGCACCGCGTTGGCCGCACGGCCCGTAGCGATGCCAAAGGCATGGCCATTACCTTGGTAAACGGTAAAGACATGAGGCGGTTGGTTGATATAGAATCTTTAATCGGTTACGAAATTGAGCGCATGCCCATGCCCGAAGAATTGGGTGCCGCCCCCGAATGGCGCGCTTCTGGCGGTGGTGGCGGCCGAAGCAAAAGAAAGCCCTTCCGCAAAAAAGGTGGAAATGCAAAAGGCAAACGCCCCTTTAAAAAACGTACAGATAAGCCAGCCGGACCGAAAAGTTAGTAGATTTTTATAAAAAAACTTCACCCTTGACGCTTCGGTCAAGGTTATAAACCCAGCCCTCTCGTAAAAGGAGAGGGAGACTTGGCGTGCTCGCTACGTGAGAATTAGAGAGTAGTGAAAAGTCAGTAGGCAATAGAAATCAGCAACGTCAATAAACCTTCGCGAATCTTTGCGCAACCTTCTCGCTCTCTGCGATACAAATTTCTCTGTGAACCTCTGTGAACCTCTGTGAAATTTCTCTGTGATTCTCTGTGAAATAACTTCGCGACACTTTGCGAATCCTTCCCGCCCTTTGCGATACAAATTTCTCTGTGAAATAAAATACCACAGAATCAAGGTTTACTCAAAAAGCGTTATATATTTGAAGATATAACGATTGTGAATTTTGATAACCGTAGAACAAGCACTATTAAAAATTGAAGCCGATTTAAAGCTGACTCAAGCGACATCCGTTTTGGTAAAAAACGCCTTGGGGTTGGCGCTAGCGGCCGATGTTCTTTCGCCCATAAACATGCCGCCCTTTGCGCAAAGCGCCATGGATGGTTTTGCCATCTGCGAAAACGGCAGCCAAAATTTCAAATTAATTGGCGAAATAAAAGCAGGCGATGATGCAAATCCGATATTAAAACCGGGTGAGGCTGTGCGCATTTTTACTGGTGCCGCAGTGCCAAATGCTGCCACAGCCGTTGCACGACAAGAAGATTGCTCCGTAGAAAACAACTGTGTAAAAATTCATCCGCTGCCGCGGGAAATGGCCAACATCAGACCAATGGGCGAGCAAACCAAAAAAGACGAAACAGCCTTGCAAAAAGGTCATGTTTTAAACGCTGCGTCCATTGGATTTTTAGCCGGATTAGGCATTGAAAAAGTAACTGTTTTTACACGGCCAAAAGTTGCCATTTTAATAACAGGCAACGAGCTGGCCCAAGCCGGCACACCCTTAAAACATGGACAGATTTACGAAAGCAACGCCACCATGTTGGCCGCTGCGCTGCAAAGTTTCGGCTTCGCGGAAGTAGAAATTGCAACCGTAAAAGACGATTTTTCATCGACCAAAAAGCAAATTGAAGAACTTTTACAGCGCTGCGATGTACTGCTCTGCTCGGGCGGTATTTCGGTAGGCGATTACGACTTTGTTGGTTCTGCCTTGCAAAAAGTTGGCGTTGATGAAGTGTTTTACAAAGTTTTGCAGCAACCCGGAAAACCACTTTATTTTGGAAAAAAGGAAGAAAAGCTGGTCTTCGCACTGCCGGGAAATCCGGCTGCGGCACTTACCTGTTTTTACGTTTATGTGCTTAAAGCATTGCATATTTTAATGGGTAAAAACTCGGCAGGACTTCCGCGAACGCGAAAAAAAATAAGCGCAAATTATAACCGAAAAGGAGGCCGCGCACAGTTTTTAAAAGCCCACATTTTAGGCGATGTGGTACAAATTTTAGAAGGACAAAGCAGCGCCATGTTACACACGTTTGCTCAAGCCAATGCGTTGGTTTACGTGCCGCTAGAAAAAGAAAATTTGGAAAAAGGGGAAATTGTAGAGTGCTTGATAATAGAATGAATATCGCAAAGGGCGCCAAGAAAAGCGCTAAGAAACGCGAAGGCTTTGCGAAACTTTGCGTGACCTCTGCGAGACTTTGCGAAACAGATCAATATGTATAAAATAAAAAGCAGAATCTGGATTGAGACCGACCAAGGCATGTTTTTGGGCAACGGTCGTGTGCAGTTGCTCAAGGCCATTGACGAAACAGGCTCGCTCACCAAAGCGGCAAAATCGTTAAAGATGAGTTACAAAAAAGCATGGAACTTGGTAGATTCTATCAACAAAAATGCAACGCAAGAAGTGGTGCAAACCACCACGGGCGGCAAGTCTGGCGGTGGCGCAACGGTTACCGATTACGGCAAAACCCTCATCCAAAAATTTGATGAATTAAACGAACAGACGATTGCGTTTTTAAACGATAAAATGTACGAACTTAAATTATAAGCGAATGGGTGAATTAGCTAAAGCGCTAATTGTCAAATCCGCTAATTAATAAAATGAACCTCTTCGAATTCGAGAATATCGCCCTCTTTTTAGCCCTCCTCCCATTGGTGGCATTTTTTTACGCCAGCGTTGGCCATGGCGGGGCAAGCGGTTATTTGGCGCTAATGGCACTCTTTGCTTTTCCGCCCGAAGCCATGAAACCCACGGCTCTTTTGCTCAATATTTTTGTGGCAGGCGTGGCTTTTTGGTCGTTTTATAAAGTGGGATATTTTACATGGAAATTGTTCTGGCCTTTTGCCGTAAGTTCTATTCCCGCTGCGTTTTTGGGTGGTTTTTTAGAAATTAATGCCACGCTTTACAAGCAAATTTTAGCCGTTATTTTAGTGGTGGCCATCTTGCGCATGATTGGGTTTTTAGGAAAAGAGCGAGAAGAAATTCAGGCGGTAAACCTCCCACAGGCGTTGTTTTTTGGTGCAGGCATCGGTTTTTTCTCGGGCATGATTGGCATCGGTGGCGGCATCATTCTCAGCCCGGTAATTTTGCTCATGGGCTGGGGCAGAATAAAGGAAACCGCTGCCGTTTCGGCACTGTTCATTTTTGTGAATTCGGTAGCCGGCATGGGCGGGTACTTAAGCCAAGGCGCGCAGGTCAATCCGCAGGTATTTATTTTGGTTTTGGCAGCCCTGGTTGGCGGATTGTTAGGCGCTCAAATGGGCAGTAAAAAATTCAACAATAAAACTCTTAAATACGTTTTAGCCAGCGTTTTACTACTGGCCAGCGTTAAACTTTTTGTGTTATGAAATCGCTTGCTGCCATCATTTTAGCTGGAGGAAAAAGTACCCGCATGGGCAGCGATAAAGCCTTTTTGCCGTGGGGCGAGACAACATTCTTGGGGCAAATAATCAACGCTGTTTTGCCGCTAACGGGCGAGATTTATTTGTCGGGCGATGATGCGCGTTTGCGCGATTTTGGATTTACGGTGATAGAAGATGTTCGCCCAAACGAAGGGCCGGTGGTTGCGTTGGCGAGTTGTTTTCGGCACATAAAAACAGACATGGTTTTGGTGCTAAGTTGCGATGTGCCCCAATTAAAAACGGAAGATGTAGAAGTGCTTTTGAACGCGCATAAAGCTGAATTTGACCTGACGATGTTTTCGTTTAAAAATCGTGCTTTACCGCTGGTGGCAATTTATTCTCGAAGCAGTTTTTCTGCTTTTGAAGTGGCTTTAAAAAGCGGAGAACGCAAACTTTTTAACGTGCTTGAAAAATTGAGAACGCAAACAATTTTGTATGAAGGTGAAGGCGGATTGGAAAATGTGAATACGAGGGAAGAATTTGAAATGATAGTTTCACAGAGGAACACAGAGGGTTCGCAGAGTTACACAGAGAAAGATTAAATCTCTGTGATTCTCTGTGTTTTTCTCTGCGCAACTCTGTGAAATAAAAACATAAAAAATGAAGATAAATTTATACGGCATGCTAGCCGAAGCCGCTGGAACAGCCCAAATTGAAATCGATGATTTTAATGGCGAAACACTGGGTGATTTGCGAAATGCAGTGGAAAGCAAATTTCCGCAGCTCAAAAACAAAATGTATAAAATAGCGCAGAACAGAAAGCTGGTCAACGAAAATGAAAAACTAACAGAACACGATGAAATTGCCTTTTTACCGCCTTTTGCGGGTGGGTAAAAAGCCCCCTAAATCCCCCGAAGGGAGGCTTGCCACACGCATTCCCCTTCTAGAAAGAAGGGGTGCCCGCAGGGCGGGGTAGTTGAAAATTAGAATATGGAACAATATAGTAGACAAATCATCCTCCCAGAAATTGGCCTCATCGGTCAAGAAAAACTGGCGGCCGCTAAAGTTTTGGTGGTGGGCGCTGGCGGATTGGGCAGCCCCGTATTACAATATTTGGTTGCTGCTGGCGTGGGTAAAATCGGCATTGTAGATGGCGATGTTGTGGCTGTTTCTAACCTCCACCGGCAGGTGCTTTACACGCCCACAGATGTGGGCAAGCCAAAAGTTTTGTGTGCGCAAAATCAACTGCAAAAACATAACCCAGAAGTTTTAATTGACGTTTACAACGTGTTTATTTCGGCAAAAAATGCCGCAGAAATTATTGCCAATTACCACATTGTTGTAGATGGCACCGATCAGATTGCCGTGCGTTATTTGCTGAATGATGCGTGCGTAAATCTAGGCAAGCCGCTGGTGTATGGCGCCATTCATAAATTTCAGGGGCAAGTGAGTGTTTTCAATTTTTTGGGTGGCCCAACGTATCGCGATTTATTTCCTGACGAGCCCGCAGAAGACAGCATTCCAAGTTGTGCAGAGAACGGAGTGCTGGGCATTTTACCAGGTTTTGTTGGCGTGGCGCAAGCCAACGAAGTCCTGAAAATCATCCTCAATTTTGGAAATGTTTTAAGCGGTAAACTTTGGGTATTTGATGCCAAAACGATGTGTTCTGAGCTTATTGAGATTGTGTCACAGAGTTACACAGAGAAAAACACAGAGATTCACAGAGAAAATTAGAAAGCGATGTTAGAAAATGAAATCACAGAAAAGATAATTGGCTGTGCCATAGTTGTTCACCGAGAACTCGGACCTGGGCTTTTGGAGTCTGCATATAAAGAATGTTTGGCTTTTGAATTAATAGAATCTGGGCTAAAAGTGAGAAGAGAAGTGCCCATGCCAATAGTTTATAAAGATGTTAAGCTAGATCATGGCTACAGAATCGATTTATTAGTTGAAAATAAAATTGTAGTAGAACTTAAAACAGTAGAAGCATTAACGGATGTGCACAAAGCGCAAGTTTTAACCTATTTACGATTGGGTGATTTTAAAATTGGATTGTTGTTTAACTTCAATTCTGCCGTCTTGGTAAAAAATATGAAACGAATTATAAATTAAGAGTTTCACAGAGAACAAACAATAGAAAACAAAAATAATTCAGACGATGCAAGACCTTTCAAAAATTTCTCTGTGAGCCTCCGTGAAACCTCTGTGTACCTCTGTGAAATAAAGAAACAAACTACGATGAAAAACATATTTAAAACAGGCCCGATATCGGCACAGTTTATTGGCGAATCCATCGCGAAGCACCAAAGCAAAACCAGCATTGGCGCACACAATATTTTTCTTGGTCAAGTGCGGGCCGATGAGGTTGACGGCAAAAAAGTAGCCGCCATCGACTATTCGGCACACCAAGAAATGGCCAACGAAGCCATGCACAACATCCGCGAAAGCGCCTTTGAAAAGTTTGATTTAACCTGCATGCACATTTACCATAGCCTTGGAAAAGTGGCGGCCGGAGAAATCTGCTTGTTTGTTTTTGTATCATCGCCAAGGCGTAAAACCGTTTTTAAGGCCATCGAGTTTTTGGTGGAAGAAATAAAAGCCAACGCACCAATCTTCGGCAAAGAAATTTTTGAAGACGAAACGCATCAGTGGAAGGAAAATAAGAATTGAGTGCTGAGTTTTTAGTCGTGAGTCGTTAGTTACTCACGCACGAAAATCAACTCAAGACGAAGCAATTGAAAAAGTGAGTTTTGAGTGATGAGCTAAGCGTCAAGCAAATCAACTAAGCACTTAAAACTAAACACTTAAGACTAATAGAATGATAGACATTACCCATAAATCCTCAACCCTGCGCAAAGCCACGGCCCAAGCGGTTTTAAAGGTGAGCCAGCAAGCCACGATTCTTGCCATAAAAAACAAAACAGTGCCCAAAGGTGATGTGCTAGAAATGGCAAAAACAGCCGGACTTTTTGGGGTGAAAAAGACATCAGAAATGATTCCCGATTGCCACCCGTTGCCCATTGAAGAAACGCGTGTGTCATACGAATTTGACGGCTTGCAGGTGCGCATTTTGATGCACGTTTCTACCATTTACAAAACGGGCGTTGAGGTAGAAGCCATGCATGGCGTGTCGGTGGTGGCGCTTACTATGTACGATATGCTCAAGCCCATCGACAAAGAAATTGAGATTGGCGAGATAAAACTCCTGCACAAAAAAGGCGGGAAATCAGATTTTAAAGACAAACATTTGCCTAAAATTAAGGCGGCCGTTGTGGTGTGTTCAGATACCATTTCGGCTGGGCAAAAACAGGACAAAGCCGGATTGACCATTGTTGAAAAATTGAAAAGTTATGGAGTTGAAGATCCGGAATATACCATCATTCCTGACGAGAAAAATCAAATTCAGAATGCCGTAAAATTTTACCGTGCCGATGATTGCAACCTAATAATTTTCACGGGCGGCACCGGACTTTCTAGCCGAGATGTTACGCCAGAAGCGCTAGAGCCGATGCTCGAAAGGCGCATTCCTGGCATGGAAGAAACCATCCGAAATTACGGTCAGCAGCGCACGCCATACGCCATGTTGAGCCGCAGCGTGGTGGGCACTTTGGGCAAAACCTTAGTTATTGCGCTACCCGGAAGTACCAATGGCGCCAAAGAAAGTATGGATGCTATTTTTCCGGCCGCGCTGCATGTTTTTAATATTCTAAGAGATCAGCCCCATCCCGACCTTCCCCAAAGGGGAAGGAGCAACGAGGCGAAAACAGAATGAATTTCTTTTTGCGAACCTCTGCGAAACCTTTGCGAATCTTTGCGACACAAAAAAATGATACTAGACAAACACAACAGAAACCACAATTACCTCCGCATTTCGCTAACAGAAAAGTGCAATTTGCGCTGCGAATATTGCATGCCTGCGGAGGGAATTCCGTTGTTGCCGGCCGCCAAATTAATGCAGGCCAATGAAGTGTTTGCCATCGCGAAAACCTTTGTAGAAATGGGGGTGAACAAAATTCGCCTAACGGGTGGCGAGCCCTTGGTGCGCAAAGATTTTAACGCCATTTTGCGCAGCTTGGCCACGCTGCCGGTGGAGTTGGCCATTTCTACAAACGGGGTTTTGGTGGATAAGCATTTGGCGGTTTTTAAAGAATCGGGGTTGCAAAAAATAAATCTGAGTTTAGACAGTTTGCAGCCCGAGAAGTTTGCGCAAATTACCCGCAGAAACGATTTTAAAAAAGTAACCGAAAATTTAGAATTGCTTTTGCACCAAGGGTTTCACGTAAAAATAAACGTGGTTTTGATGCGCGGTTTTAACGATGATGAAATTATCGATTTTATAAATTTTACAAAAACCAGAAATGTTGCCGTGCGCTTTATTGAGTTTATGCCGTTTGATGGCAACGCATGGAACCGCGAAAAAATGGTGCCCTTGGCTGAAATTTTAGAAACGGCAAAAACGGCTTTTGGCGAAAATCTCATCGCCCTAAAAAACCACAAAAACGACACGGCTAAGAATTTTAAAATTGCCGGCTACGCGGGAACTTGGGGCGTGATTTCTACCGTAACTTCTCCGTTTTGTAGTGGCTGCAATCGCTTGCGCCTTACGGCAGATGGAAAAATTAAAAACTGTCTTTTCAGCAATCAGGAGATGGATTTGCTCTCCGCTTTACGCGAAAACAAGCCACTCGAAAATTTGATTAAAACAGCCGTTTGGGGCAAACACGCCATTCGCGCGGGCATGGATTCGCCAGAGAAATTTCAAGACGAAAGTTTAAACCAAGACAACCGCAGCATGATTGCCATTGGCGGTTGATGAGGTTGAAGGTTACAAAGTTCAAGGTTGCAAAGTTCAAGGTTGAATGTTAAAAGTTGAATGTTGGGGTGGAGAAAACGAGCTGTTCGCTCGGTGAATTTGAGATACCATTTGAAAAATATTTACGGAAAGAACTTCACAATGTTTTCTCACCACGAAAGTTTCCCTGAAAGGGAAAAATAACCAAACGATGGGCGTAGCCCATTGAATCTTATGCGAAAAAGCGAAAGCGCATAAGCCCTGAAAGGGCGACATAATTTTACGAGTTAAAACGCTGTGTAAAAATCTTCCGGAATTATTCTAAAACATAACAGAATAATTTCATTTTTGAGGCGATGAAAGTTTGTATTGCCGAAAAGCCCAGTGTGGCCAGAGAAATTGCCCAAATTGTAAAAGCAACCGAAAGAAAAGACGGTTACTTTGAGGGCAACGGCTATCAGGTAACCTGGACGTTTGGGCACTTCTGTACGCTTTTTGCGCCAGACGATTACTTCCCACATTGGAAACGTTGGGACCTAAACACCCTGCCAATGTTGCCCGAAAAGTTTGAAACTCGTGTGATGGATGATTCCGGGATTCAGAAGCAATTTAAGGTGATTAAATCGCTTTTTGCAAAAGCCGATGAGGTAATAAACTGCGGTGATGCCGGGCAAGAAGGAGAACTGATTCAACGCTGGGTAATTAACGCAGCAAAATATACGGGGCCTGTAAAACGCCTTTGGATTTCTTCTTTAACCAAAGAAGCCATTGAAACAGGTTTTGAGAAATTGATGGACGCCAAAGATTTTGATAATCTGTATTATGCCGGCAGCAGCCGCGCTATTGGCGATTGGCTTTTGGGCATGAACGCCACCCGTTTGTACACCTTAAAATATGGCGGCTACAAACAGGTTTTGTCGGTTGGGCGCGTGCAAACGCCAACTTTAGCCATGTTGGTGAACCGCCAAAAAGAGATAGACTATTTTGTCCCTTCGCCTTATTGGGAGCTGCAAACGCTGTATCGCGATACCGTTTTTAACCACACTGAAGGGAAGTTTGAGAAAAAAGAAGAAGGGGAAAATTTGCTTGAAAAAGTAACAGGACAGCCGTTTAAAATCACTTCGGTAAGTCGGAAAAAAGGAAAAGAACAACCACCGCGCTTGTTTGATTTAACCAGTTTACAGGTGCATTGCAACAATAAATTTGCGTACTCGGCCGATCAATCTTTAAAGCTGGTGCAGAAGCTTTACGAAGCCAAAATGGTAACATACCCCAGAGTTGACACCACATTTCTGCCCAACGATATGTACCCGAAAATTGGTGGGATTATGCAGAAACTAACGCGATATAGCGCGTTAACAGCTCCGTTGCTTGAGCAAAAAATTAGAAAGCCCGCCAAAGTATTTAACGATAAAAAAGTAACCGATCACCACGCGATTATTCCCACGGGTGTAGAAGGCCACGCGGGCCCAGACGAGCAAAATGTGTACGATGCCATTGTGCGTCAGTTTTTGGCGGCATTTTACCCCGATTGTTTGGTGGCCAATTCGGTCGTTGTGGGCGTGGTTACCGATGTAGAATTTAAAGCCACCGGCAAAGAAATTTTAGACGAAGGCTGGCGCACGGTTTTCGAAAAGAGTAAAAAAGATCCGGCAGATTCTATTTTGCCACCGTTTACCAAAGGAGAAAGCGGCCCGCATGAGCCCTCGTTTTTAGAAAAATTAACCAAGGCGCCACGCTTTTATACCGAAGCAACTTTACTGCGCGCCATGGAAACTGCCGGCAAACAAGTAGATGATGACGAACTTCGCGATTTAATGAAAGCCAACGGCATCGGCCGCCCATCTACCCGCGCGGCCATTATAGAAACCTTGTTTAAGCGGAAGTACATCCGCAGAAATAAAAAGCAAATTTTACCCACCGAAACCGGCATGGCTCTGATTGATATTATTCACAACGAATTATTGAAATCGGCCGAGCTTACCGGGCAATGGGAGAAAAAGCTACAAGAAATAGAAAGTGGCGATTACAACGCGGGCGGTTTTATAAAAAACATGAAGCTGATGGTAGACAGTTTGGTAACCGAAGTACGCATGGAAAACAGCAACAGACGTATTTCGGCCGTAAAGCCAGCCGCTGCTAATGCTGAAGCCCCGGCCAAAAAAGCACCAAAAAAATTAGTGGGCATGGTGTGCCCCAAATGTAAAAACGGCCAGCTACTAAAAGGCAAAAGTGGCTACGGTTGCAGCCAGTACAAAGCCGGTTGCGATTTGCGTTTGCCATTTAAATTTAAAGGAAAAACCATCTCCGAAAACCAATACAAACGCTTGGTAGAAAAAGGCGAAACGGTTAATTTAAAAGGATTTAAAACCAATGGCGGAACAATAGATGCCAAGGTGGCATTTACAGAAACGCATCAGTTGTATTTAAAAACAGCTGCTAAAAAAGCACCAGAAAAAGCAGATGCATTGGTTTGCCCAAAATGTAAAAAGGGCGAAGTAATAAAAGGTAAAACAGCTTTCGGTTGTTCAAATTGGAAAAATGGCTGTAGCTTCAAAGTGACTTTTGATGAGATAAAAACCAAGGCTGAAAATCAGAAGATCACCAAAGAGCTTGTGCGCAGTATTATTTTAAGAGCGCAATAATTTGCGTCATTAAGCTAGAATAGTTTTTTTATCCATCATTCATTAAAAACGCCCCGTTTTTCTCCCAACAAACACGCCTTCATATTTATCAACAAAATCATTACTTTCGCGCTCCTTTTTACAAAGGGTTTTACAAGTAGAATATTCGAAGTTTAAATTACTCTATATCATGAATGTAACTCATAAAAACATAGACGAGTTAAATGCTGTTTTAACGGTAGAAATTAAAGAAGAAGATTATAAAGAAAAGGTAGAAACGGCATTGGCCAATTACCGTAAAAATGCTGCGATACCTGGTTTTAGAAAAGGTAAAGTTCCTGCTGGTTTAGTGCGCAAGCAATATTACAAAGGCATGGTGATAGAAGAGGTAAACAAAGCATTGCAAGACGGTGTTTACAAATACCTTACTGAGGAAAAACTTGATATTCTTGGCAACCCAATGCCCGTTGAACAAACCGATATAGATTGGGACAACCAAAAAGATTTTGCGTTTGAATTTGAGTTGGGAATGACTCCTAATATTGACGTTACCATTCCTGCAAAAGCTAAATTGGTTTACAATAAAGTTGTTGCCGATGACAAAATGATTAATAGCTACGTAGAAGATGTGGCTAAGCGTTACGGTAAAATGATTACCCCAGAAAAAGCTGAAGAAGGCGACATGTTTGCTGGTGAGTTTGTTGAGGTAGATGCTGATGGAAATGCTGTTGAAGGTGGCACCACCAAAGAAGCTAGTTTTATTGGAAACTCGATAACAGACAAAAAAGTATTAAAAAGTTTGGTAGCCGCTAAAGTTGGCGATAGCATTCAGTTTAACGTTAAAAAGGCATTTAGAGAAGGCTTTAATGTTGCAGGAACATTGGGCGTTACAGATGCAAAATTAGATGCAAGCGAAGGCGAGTTTACGTTTACACTTAAAAATGTAAGTCGCATGGAATCTGCCGAGTTAAACCAAGAACTGTTTGACAAAGTATTTGGTGAAGGCGCAGTAAAAGACGAAAAAGAATTTAGAGCCAAGTTGAAAGAAGAAGCAGAAAAAAGTTTCGTTGGTCAGTCAGATTCTGATTTCTTCCACCACGCGCACCACTATTTCTTAGACAACATTAAGTTTGATTTGCCTGAAGAATTCCTTAAAAAATGGATGCGCACAGCTGGTGAAAAACCATTAAGTGTAGAAGAAGTAGAAGAAGAATTCCCAAAAACCTTAAATGGTTTACGCTGGCAATTGATTGAAAACAGATTGATTAAAGAAAACAATTTGAGCGTTTCGCAAGAAGAATTGGTAGATTATACCAAACAACTAATTGCGGCTCAAATGTCTCAGTACGGCCAAGTAATGCCACCAGAAGAAATGGACGGAATTGCAGAAAACGTATTGAAAAATAAAGAAGAAGCACAACGTATTAATGATCAAGTTTATAACCAAAAACTCGTTCAATTCTTTAAAGATGCTTTTAAAGTAGAATACAAAGAAATGTCTGTTGATGATTTTATGAAACATCAGCAAGAACATCAACACTAAAAATTCGTTATAGAAAGGCTCAGGAATTAACTTGTTTCAATTCGAAGCAAGTTATACCTTGAGCCTTTCTCATTTAAACACAAAATTGTACGATGGATTTCGGAAAAGAATTTAGAAAATACGCGGTCTCAGACCACGGAGTGCAAGGCATGAATGTTGACAAATACATTGAGTCATCTTTAACGCCATATATTATAGAAGAGCGCCAACTTAACGTGGCACAGATGGATGTTTTCTCTCGCCTAATGATGGACCGCATCATCTTTTTAGGCACAGGCATCAATGACCAAGTAGCCAACATTGTGCAAGCACAATTACTATTTTTAGAGAGTGCCGATAGTAAAAAAGACATTCAAATTTACATGAACAGCCCAGGCGGTTCGGTATATGCAGGATTAGGTATTTATGACACCATGCAAGTGGTAGCACCAGATGTGGCAACCATTTGCACAGGTATGGCAGCTAGTATGGGTGCAGTTTTATTGTGTGCCGGAACCAAAGGAAAACGCACAGCCTTAAAACATTCTCGCGTAATGATTCACCAACCTATGGGTGGAGCGCAAGGTCAGGTTACGGATATGGAAATTACCTTAACAGAAGTAAAAAAACTTAAAAATGAGTTGTATGAAATCATTTCATCGCACTCAGGTCAGAAGTTTGAAAAAGTACAAGCCGATAGCGAACGCGATTATTGGATGACTAGCGAAGAGGCCAAAGCTTATGGAATGATTGATGAAGTTTTGATAACGAAGAAAGACGTGAAATAAAACGAGTCTATCATGGCGATTATCGTACCTCATATTGCCACGTATAATGGCTTATACTTTGAAGAAGCAAATCTTTTATGAAAGACAAAAAAGAAAACCTTACTTGCTCGTTTTGCGGACGAGATAAAAAAGAGACAAACATTTTAATTGCCGGAATTAACGGGCACATATGCGATCGTTGTATAATACAAGCAAACGGCATTGTTTCAGAAGAGGCTTCGCAAAGTGAAGATGGCGATTTAGGGCTTAAGCTCATGAAGCCTACTGAAATTAAAGCTTTTTTAGACCAGTACATTATTGGCCAGGATACGGCTAAACGTGTGCTTTCTGTTGCGGTTTATAATCACTACAAAAGATTAATTCTTACCAAAAATGTAGAGGAAGTAGAGATAGACAAAAGCAATATTATTTTGGTGGGCGAAACCGGAACCGGAAAAACCCTTTTAGCACGCACCATTGCGCGCATGCTAAACGTGCCCTTTACCATTGTAGATGCCACGGTTTTAACAGAAGCAGGTTATGTGGGAGAAGATGTAGAGACCATTCTAACTCGCCTTTTACAAGCCGCCAATTATGATGTTAAATCGGCAGAGCGCGGTATTGTTTTTATAGACGAGATTGATAAAATATCGCGCAAAAGCGATAACCCATCTATAACCCGCGATGTGAGTGGCGAAGGCGTGCAACAAGCCCTTTTAAAGTTGCTTGAAGGCGCCAAAGTAAACGTTCCTCCTCAAGGAGGAAGAAAGCATCCAGACCAAAAATTTATTGAGTTAGACACGAAAAACATACTGTTTGTAGCAGGTGGTGCTTTTGATGGCATTCAGCGCCACATTGCACGCAGGTTAAATACGCAAACGGTTGGTTTTCATTCTTCGCAAGAGCGCGAGAAACTAGATACAGAAAACTTCTTGCAATACGTAGCACCACAAGATTTAAAGAGCTTCGGAATTATTCCAGAATTAATTGGAAGAATGCCTGTGTTAAGCTATTTAAACCCGCTAGATGCAGAAACATTGCGCAGAATTTTAACCGAGCCTAAAAATGCCATGATTAAGCAATACACAAGTTTGTTTGCCATGGACAGCATCAACCTGAAAGTAGAAGAAAGCGCGCTAAACTACATGGTTGAAAAAGCTGTAGAATACAAATTAGGGGCGCGTGGTTTGCGTAGCATTTGTGAGAGTATTTTTAATGATGCCATGTTTGAGTTGCCCACACAGGTACAAGAAGGCGAGGAATACAATTTAATTATTGATAAAGAATATGCAGCCAAAAAAATGGCACGCATTGCATTTACTGAGCTAAAAGCGGTAAGTTAAAAAGATCAAATAGCGAATTATAGAACAAGCGGATTAGCGAATGGAGACATTGATTAATCCGCTTTTTTTAAATATAAATTTCTAGTTCATTTCACAAAAAGAGCATTTAAAACAGACATACCAAATCTAAATGTATATTACCATCTTAAATTTTTCAAGATGAAATTTTGGCATGCTTTCTATTTATTAATCTTTTCTAGCGCTTTGTACGCTCAAAGTAATGCGCAAGTTACCACAATACCAGAAAGTAACATTGCGAGTTTTAATCTTCGGTTTTACCCTATTTCTTTAATTACGGGCATAAAAGGGGAGGTTGGCTTTCGCTTACAAAATGCCAATGTTGAAATAAATATAGAAGGTAAATATTACTATCGCGACTTTTTTTGGAGAACAAAAACACAATCTTCGCTGCCCACACTTTTCTACCCACAAGTTAACGGAGGGCATGTGTTTTTAAATATCGAAACCAGAATGAAAAAAGATCGTTTTAGCTATGGTGGGAGTTTAGGATATAAAAGTGTGTTGTCTGATGCCATAGATTTAAGCAGTCATGCAACGTACCCAGGCGCACCTCAAACAGCGATGATTATTAATGAGCAGCAGTATTATGGACTGTTTTTAATAAGGCTAAGAAGCCATAATAAAGGGTTCTTTTTTGAATTTGTTGCTAAAGCGGGCGCGGTATATAATTACTTAGATCAAACAAAATCCACCGTAATTAGTGAGGTTGATTCGTTTGATTCAAAAGAAGTAAAATCATATTTATTTCCCTATGCTTCGCTTGGCATTAACCTTGGTTTTGGCTGGTAACCTTTCGGTTTAGTTGTTTAAATGTAAAGGCGTATGCATGTCGTTCATCGGCCTCGTGTTTTTCTGATGAAGACAATTCCCACTCATCTTTGTTATACTCTGGAAAAGTAGTATCTCCCTCAAAATTATGGTGCACAATAGTGAGTTCTAACCGCTGCACAAAAGGCATGGCTTGGCGGTAAATTTCTCCTCCACCTACAATAAATGGTTGTTCTTCGGCTGCATCAACTGCGGCTAATGCGGCACCTAAAGAATTTACGACAATAGCGCCCTCGGCTTTAAAACCGGCATTGCGGGTAATAACAATATGCGTGCGGTTGGGCAAAGGTTTTCCACCAAAACTATCCCAGGTTTTACGACCCATAATTATGGTGTGGCCTTTGGTTTTGTTTTTAAAATGCTTTAAATCATCCGGCAAATGCCAGATTAAATCGTTGTCATTACCAATGGTTCTGTTTTCGGCTATGGCGGCTATGGCGGTGAGTATCATTGTGCTTTTAAAATATTAATTGGTACCGAAAAATTCATAGGCACTTTTTTGTTGTTTTTTTGAGCTGGAACCAGCTTCGGTAATTTGCTTAGTGCCTTTATCGCTAAAAGATTGTTTTTTCGCGAAAGCGAAAAACTATTAATTCGTATGGATTTAACATCGCCATTTGCAGTTGTCTGGAAACTAGCAATGATGTTTCGATCATAAGGCACATATTTTATTTGCCCGTTAAGTTCTTTGGTTATTAAGTAGGTTATACCATTAATCAAGCATATATACGCGGAGGCGGTATCTGTACCGGTGCAAGTTTCAAAAGTAGTAGGGTAAATGTTAGTTCTTCTTTTCTCTAATGTGATCGAATTTTTTGATCGATTAGCGACCAAGTATTCCCAAAAATCGGTTTCTATATTTTGTTGCCAAGTTTTTTGCGCCAAGCCGTTAAACCCGAGCGCATCATAGGCATAACCCAATTCATTTAATTGCCGTGGTAGCAAATGTGCACCGCGTGCATTTGCCAACGAATAATAAAACATTGCACTATCTAAGCTGTTTCTAATGAACATATTCTCAGCATTATTTATAATGCTTGAAGTATCAGTATTGTTTGAGATGAGTAGTATAGCCTGAATATCGATATAGAATCCTGTATCTTGATTGTTAATAGCGGCTCCTTTTTTGATCTTTAATGAAGCTAAGGATTTAACCGCCAAATCATTAAACCAGGGATTAAAGCACGAAGAATTTAGTTCTATTTGCTGAACTTTACCGTGTTTATTAAACCAAATTGTTCCTGTTAACGGTCCTTCTTCTACTTGGTTTTTATTCCGAAGTTTATTTAGAACATCAAAAACTTTTTCCGTGACGTGGTAGTTGAAACAAGAAACATCAAATAGGAGGTTTCCTTCGTTTCCATTTCTCCAACACGCTCCAGTTTTTGGTGTTTTTTGCAAGTCAAATACACTCGGTTCTTCAAATTTGGGCTTAAAAAGAAACAGTAATTCTAATTTTTGGTTGGGTGCGAAATGGCATGTTCTAAGTGCACTAAGTATATATTCTGCATGGGCTTTTGATAACGAAAATTGAATATCAATACGGTCTGTTTTGCCATTTTGATCTACTTGTACTTGTAGCACCAAAGAGTCAACCATACAAATTAATTCCTCTTTCTGAATTGCTTTTATAGCCGTTTCAAGGTTTAAAAATGATTCTGAGTTTTCTTTAATTGAGGTAATGGGAGAATCCGACCAAGATGTAACTATCCCATTATTTAAGACATACACTTGAGAAAAAACTGGTAAACAAATTACTATTGATATGAAAAAAAGAAGTCGCGTCATACAGCCACGGGCGCTTTTATTCCTGGGTGAGATTCGTAACCCACTAGTTCAAAATCATCGTAGGTAAAATCGAAAATACTTTTTATTTCGGGGTTCAATTTCATGGTTGGCAACGGTTTAAAATCGCGGCTCAATTGCTCATTTACTTGATCTAGGTGGTTGAGGTAAATGTGCGCATCGCCTAGTGTGTGCACAAAATCGCCCAACTCTAGGTTGCATTCTTGCGCAATCATCATCATTAAAAGTGCGTAGCTGGCAATGTTAAATGGCACGCCCAAAAAGATGTCGGCACTGCGTTGGTACAGTTGGCAGCTCAATTTTCCATCGGCCACATAAAACTGAAAAAAGGCATGGCAAGGCGGCAACGCCATCTCAGCAATTTGTCCGGGATTCCAGGCGCTTACAATAATTCTGCGGCTATCTGGGTTGTTTTTTAGCTGATTAATAACCTGCGTAATTTGATCTACATGCTCGCCATGTGGAGTAGGCCAGCTACGCCATTGGTAGCCATAAACGGGGCCGAGGTTTCCCCATTTTTTTGCGAACTCAGGGTCAGTTGCCACTTTATTGGCAAACGCACGAATATCTTCTCCGGCAAAATCTGCGCTTTTTTGGTAAGCGGCATAAGGCCAATCGTCCCAAATGCGCACACCTTTCTGGCACAAGTACTCAATATTTGTGCTTCCTTTTAAAAACCATAAAAGCTCTTCTATTACACTTTTAAGGTGCACCTTTTTGGTGGTTACCAGTGGAAAACCTTCGCTTAAATCAAAGCGCATTTGAAAACCAAAAACGCTAATTGTGCCTGTTCCAGTGCGGTCTTCTTTTTTTGTGCCATTGGCCAAAACATGGCGTAAAAGATCGTGATATTGTTGCATGTGTTTGAATTTACATCCCAAACAAACTTACTAAAGGCTTCATCTTTTACCAATTTTATGCAAGTTAAAACCGTTGGAATTATGCACACTTTATTCATGATTTAGCAACTGATACGCAGATTTTGTTAATAAGGTTATTTGTCGTTTTAAACTTGTACCATTGCGCAGATTAAAATTTGGTAAGAGATATGAAAACGAAGCTTCGCGATTTATTTTTTAAAATATGGTATTGGTATGTAAGTAATATCGACAAAAATGCCGAGGTCTTGTTTATGAATTATGGCTATTCTAGTCCTGATCAAAATGTATCTCTAAAACCAAAAGATGAAATTAACCGATATTCAATTCAGCTTTATCACCATATGGCTGCAGCGGTAGATTTAAACGGAAAATCTCTGCTAGAAGTGGGTAGTGGCCGAGGTGGAGGGCTGAGTTATGTTGCGGAAAATTTTGGGTTAGAAACCACAAAAGGGGTTGATTTAAATGAGCGCGCAGCAAACTTTTGCAATAAATATTATAGCATAAAAGGCCTCAGTTTTATGCAAGGAGATGCGCAAAATTTGGCGATAGAAGACCATAGTTTTGATGCTATTTTAAACGTAGAATCTTCTCATAGATACCCAGATTTTAAACAATTCTTAGCCGAGGTAAATAGGGTTTTAAAGCCAGGTGGGCATTTTTTGTTTACCGATTTTAGATACGATTGGGAAATGGATGAGCTTAATAAAGATTTGGACGCGTTGGGTTTTAAAAAATTAAGCAGCGAATTAATAACAGAAAATGTTGTTGCTGCTTTGGATTTTGATGATGAACGCAGAAGAAACTTGATTAAAAAATTAGCGCCAAAAATGCTGCACGGTGTGGCATTAAATTTTGCCGGTTGCAAAGATTCTGAAACCTACAATTGGTTTGCCGAACGAAAGTACGAGTACTTTAGCTACGTGTTTAGAAAAGACTAATGCACTATATATTTTTGGTTTAACCAAGGTTACATTTGGTTGAGCTTAATAATGAAAGTTGTTAAACGGAAAGCGTTCAGCATGAATTTCGGCACCAACTTTATATAGGGTGTTGCGTAACTCTTTAATGTTTTCTTTTTGGGTTGCAGAAACAAAAACACAATTGCCATCCATTTTACTCATCCACGTTTTTTTCCAATCATCTATGGTAAAATTGGCCTTGGTTTTTTCCAAGTCAAATTCTTCCAAAGGTTCATATTCATACGCATCAATTTTGTTAAACACCATGATGGTAGGTTTGTCTCCGCTTCCAATTTCGCCTAAAATTTTATCTACACTTTCTATGTGATGCTCAAAACTATGGTGCGATATATCTACAATGTGTAGCAAAACATCAGCTTCGCGCACTTCATCTAACGTAGATTTAAAACTTTCTACTAATTGAGTAGGCAGTTTTCTAATAAAACCAACAGTATCGGTTATGAGCAGCGGTAGGTTTTCTATAGAAATTTTACGCACTGTAGTGTCTAGGGTAGCAAAGAGTTTGTTTTCTGCCAACACATCTGTTTTGCACAATAAGTTCATTAAAGTGCTTTTGCCTACGTTGGTATAGCCAACCAAAGCAACGCGTACCAAATTGCCTCTGTTGCTGCGTTGGGTGGCCATTTGCTTGTCAATTTTTTTCAGCTTTTCTTTTAGTAGGCTAATTTTTTGCTGAATAATTCTGCGGTCGGTTTCTATTTGTGTTTCTCCTGGGCCGCGCATTCCAATCCCCCCTTTTTGGCGTTCAAGGTGTGTCCACATTCCGGTTAATCGGGGCAGTAAATATTCGTATTGCGCAAGTTCTACTTGCGTTCTTGCATAGCTGGTTTGTGCTCTTCCTGCAAAAATGTCTAGAATTAAATTGGTTCTGTCTAGAACTTTACATTCTAAAATTTCTTCGCAATTGTTTATTTGAGAAGGCGAAAGTTCATCGTCAAAAATGGCAATAGAAACGTTGTTGGCTTTTATAAAGCCTTTAATTTCTTCCATTTTACCTGGGCCCAAAAATGTTTTTGGGTTTGGGTAATCAAGCTTTTGGGTAAACCGTTTAATGGCTTCGGCACCCGCAGTAGTAGTTAAAAAATCAAGTTCGTTTAAATACTCGTCAATTTTTTCTTCAGGTTGGTCCCGATTAATTATTCCAATTAATACAGCTTTTTCTTTTGTTTCTATGCGTGGTTTAACTTCAATCATTTGTTTTAGCTATTAAGCCATTGTTCAAACGGTATTTTTGAGAGAATAACCACTAATCCAAGGCCGAAAAAAATGAGTAGATTTTTATTTTTTGCTTTATCTGTTTCTGCTCGTTTTGCTCTTGAAAATCCAATGGTTATTAGCGCTATGCCTATCAACATCATCATGGGGTGTTCAATAAATGTGTTTCTTAACTCGGCATTTTTCATTATTTCGCCCATGCCTTGGCTAAAGGCACTTTTTGCGGCATCTCCCATAAAGAGAACCATAAATCCTACTAATAGTTGTATGTGTGCCAAAATCATGGCTATGCGAGCAATTTTAAAGTGGAAGGCACTTAGCTTTCCGCTGCTTATTGTTTTAATGCATAATATTACAACCAACAGTAATAAGGTTAATATTATGTAGGGTAAAAAACTGTGTAAATGGAGTAATCCGGTGGACATAATGGTATAATTTTTAAGCCGCAAAAGTAGCATATATGCCGATTAATCGCGGTTTTCTTTTCTAATTAAAAAGGAATGGATTTTTGGTTTCTATGCGTTCGCGAAGACCAACTACGCGGTTTCTTAAGCGTAAGAAAAACCGGTTTCTATCTTTCTCAGAAACATCGCTAATTAGCGAGCTTTTATGTGCTTGTCTCATGATGTACTGGTACATATCGTTGGTTAATTCTTCGTTGGTTGTATTGATGTAATTTACGGCACCATACGGTATGCTGTATAATTTACGTCCGTGGGCGCAGGCAATTAAGTTGTTATCCATAATCAACACCTCATTAAAATACATTTTAAAAGGGATGGTTGTTGGACGTTCTTCATCCGTAAGCATCATTCGCTTGCCATGAATGGCTTGTTTGTAAATTAGTTTAAGTAGGTCTATAAACTCATCGCAAATTTCTAATGCCTCTTCTTTATTCTGCAAGAGTCCCGCATCAAAATAATATTCAATTTGATTTAGTAAGCTTTGAATGGTGGTCTCATTCCATATTTCTATAGTATTTACTTTGGCGTAAACTTCCCATTGTTTATGGGCTAAATCTAGCAATGAATCGGGTATAGAGCTCATGTCGTGTTGCTCTTCATTTAACTGTTTTATGTCAAAAAAGCTCCTCATCCATACATATATTTTAAACGCCCCAAGTTTTCGGTATTTATATGGATAAAAAATAGGAATGTCTTTGGCGGTGTACAGCAAAAGATGATTAGGGTCTTCAATAAGTTGCTCTAAATGAGATAAACTCACTTGCATATATTTTTCAAAGTTCTCTACAGAATCAATAAATGGTTGCTTGCTAAAAATTACGTGGTTGTTCCGAAAACTCTCCAAATCGGCTAATGAAACTTGAAAATGATTACTCAGTTTATATGCTTCATCAATACTTAAAACCGTTTCTCCGCGTAGTCTGCGGTAGGCGCTATCGGCCGATATTCCAAGAATATCTTGCAATAATTTAGGCAAGATTTTTTTGTCAGAATGCATCGATTTTATTTTTTCAAAAAGTGCGAGTTGCATGTGCATAGTCATCGGTTTTAAGAATGGTAGAAAAATACTATTTATTCATTTTTATATAGAGTAAAAAAAATAATTATCAACAGGGTATTTTAAATGATGTATTATGGTGAATTCATCAAGCGGATTTGTATTTTTCTAAACTGATTAAAATGATATGATTAAAGGTGTATTAAAAATTTTTGGCGTGATACTGTTTGTACTCATCGCTATTTTACTCATTAACACATGGCGTGCTGCTTCTATACAACCGGAAGGTGAACGTATTTTACCAGCAGAAATAGATGAGAATTTGGCTGCAACCAGATTAAGTGCATCCATTCGGTATAAAACAATTTCTGCGCAAGGTTTTGATTCAGATTCGGCTTTTAGTCACTTTCACCAATATTTATGGGCTAATTTTCCTACTGTATTCAATGCGCTAAGTCTAAAAAAAATTGGTAATTATTCTATGCTTTTAAAATGGAGGGGTAAAGACGAAAGCCTAGACCCAGTGCTGTTTATGGGGCACCAAGATGTAGTGCCCGTAGAGCAAAGTAGTGCACATTTATGGGAAGAAGAACCCTTTGGTGGAGCTATTAAAAACGGTATAATTTGGGGTCGCGGTTCTATTGATGATAAAGCAACGGTACTGGGTTTGTTAGAGGCAACAGAGGCATTACTGGCTCAAGGCTACGCGCCCAACAGAACGATTTATTTATTTTTTGGTGAAGATGAAGAGGTTGGCGGAAAGCTTGGTGCCATGCAATTGGCGAATTATTGCAAAGAGAACAACATCCATTTTAAAGCCATTAGCGATGAAGGGAGTTTTTTAACGCAAAACATTGTTCCAGGTATAAAAGATCGCCCAGTTGCTTTAATTAGCACGGCCGAGAAAGGGTATTTAACCCTAGAATTAACCTGCAATATGGCCGGTGGCCATAGTTCTATGCCCGATAAAGAAAACGCTTTGACGTGCATGGCTGCAGCGGTAAATAGAATTAACAACAATCAACTCCCCAACCGAATTAGCGGCCCTTTAAATGGATTTTTAGAGTATTTGGGCCCAGAAATGCCGTTTGTAAATAAAATGGCTTTTGCCAATAGCACATTGCTAAAGGGTTTGATTTTTAACGCTTATGAAAAAACACCCTCGGGTAGGGCTCTTATTCATACAACCATTGCGCCTACAGTTTTAAAAAGTGGCATAAAAGATAATGTAGTGCCTAGTGAAGCCAAGGCCTTGGTTAATATGAGGATTTTACCGGGCGAAACGGTAGAATCTTGCATTGCACATATTACAAAATCGATAGATGATGACAGAATTGAAATTAAAGAATTTACGCCCGGAGTAAACCCTTCTGAAGTTTCTGATTATAAAAGTGAAGCCTTTAAAGAATTAGGGCTAGCTATTAAGGATGTGTATCCAGATGCCTTGGTTAGTCCGTTTTTAATGCTTGGGGCAACAGATAGCCGGCACATGCAGGGGTTAAGCAAAAACATTTATAAATTTATGCCTGTGCTTTTTGAAAGTGAAGATCTTGCACGATTTCATGGCATTAATGAGCGCATAACTGTGGCGAACTACAAAAAGACCATTCAAATTTATGCACAGTGTATGATGCGCTGGAGTAGTAACTGACTAATACTATGGAGATGAAAGAAGAAAAAGAATTTAAAACACTTAAAGAGTTTTACCCCTATTACTTAACAGAGCATACAAATCCAACATGTAGAATGTTGCATTTTATTGGTACGGGCTTGGTAATTATTTCTTTTGTCAATTTTATTATATCACTTATTGTTGGGCCCGTTGTATGGTTCTATTTATGGGTCATTCCAATTTTGGGTTATGGGTTTGCTTGGGTTGGCCATTTCTTTTTTGAAAAAAATAAGCCCGCCACTTTTCAATATCCTGGCTTTAGCCTAGCATCTGACTTTATTATGTTTTGGGATTTATTGCGAAGAAAAGAGCGATTTAATCCAAAGTAAAAAGCATTAAAAAAGGCTTCTAATTATTTAGAAGCCTTTTTTACGTATAGAATGGTTGGTTTGTTTAAAATCTTAATTGACCTTGAATATTACCTTCTCCGTCAAAGCCGAAATAGAATTCGCCTTCTTTCTCACCAAGATCTCCGAATAAAAAAGGACCCTTTACAGAGTACTTAATCATATTGTCATCTAATGCTATTCCATCGCCTCTAAAAATAAACTCAGCTCCAGCAATACCCGTAAGTTGAGTCATTTCATCGTTGCTTAACATCATGTCTATTTGTACAATTTTTCGATCATTACTAAAGTGTAACTCGGCAGTTTTTACTTGTACTAGACCATTGTGCTCTAACGAAGAAAACTTGATAGGGAAATTGCTAAAAGAAAGTACCTCTTCTTGCTGAACGGTTGTGTGCGTTGCGTTGTGGTTAGACGATGCATCTGTAACAGCAATGTGTGGTGCAATGACCAAAGCAACAATAGAAGTTAATTTAATTAAGATGTTCATAGAAGGTCCAGAAGTATCTTTAAAAGGATCTCCAACAGTATCTCCGGTTACAGAAGCTTTATGAGCTTCAGAACCTTTATACTCCATTTTGCCGTCTATTTCAACGCCTTGCTCAAAAGATTTTTTTGCGTTATCCCAAGCGCCACCAGCGTTGTTTTGGAAAATACCCATTAAAACACCACTAACGGTAATACCGGCTAATAAACCACCTAGCATTTCTGCAGATGAAGTTTCTGGGAAAACATCTTTAAATCCAAAACCAATCAATACAGGTGTAATTAATGCGATAGCTCCAGGCAACATCATTTCTCTGATAGATGCTTTGGTAGAAATTTCTACACATTTTTCGTACTCAGGTTTTGCTTTGTACTCCATGATGCCAGGAATTTCTTTAAACTGGCGTCTAACCTCGTGTACCATAGCCATAGCTGCACGGCCCACAGCAGAAATTGCCAATGATGAAAAGATGAATGGAATCATACCTCCAACAAACAACATTGCCAATACAGGGGCTTTGTAAATATCAATACTATCTATACCTGCAATTCCAACAAAAGCTGCAAAAAGAGCCAAAGCAGTAAGTGCAGCAGAAGCAATAGCAAATCCTTTTCCGGTAGCGGCAGTTGTGTTACCAACAGCATCTAAATTATCGGTACGGCCACGAACTTCGTCTGGCAAACCGCTCATTTCTGCAATACCACCTGCGTTGTCTGCAATTGGCCCGAAAGCATCAATAGCAAGTTGCATGGCTGTTGTTGCCATCATACCTGCAGCAGCAATGGCTACACCGTATAAACCAGCAAAGGCATAAGAGAAAATAATACCGCCTGCTAAGATTAAAATAGGAATTACGGTTGATTGCATCCCCATGGCCAAACCAGCAATAATATTTGTTGCGTGGCCTGTGCTAGATTGTTGAATGATGCTATTTACGGGCTTTTTACCCATAGAAGTGTAAAACTCAGTTACCCAACTCATCAAAGCACCAACAATAGTACCTACTAAAATGGCGTAAAATACATCCATGTTGCTAAACGCATATCCACGTAGCGAAAGAGTTTCAGGCAGCATCCACAATGTAAGTGGTAATGATGCAACAACCACCATCAGCATAGAAGACCAGTTACCAATATTTAAAGCTTTTTGAACCGAGCTGTTTTCATTGCTAATGCGAACGAGCATCATCGAAATGATGGAGAAAATAAGTCCCATACCTGCAATTACCATAGGTAAAAGAATAGGAGCCATTCCGCCAAAATTATCTGTTGAGCTAATTTCTTGACCCAAAACCATGGTGGCTAATATGGTTGCAACGTAGCTACCAAAAAGGTCGGCACCCATACCGGCAACGTCTCCAACATTGTCTCCAACGTTATCAGCAATGGTGGCAGGGTTTCTAATATCATCTTCAGGAATTCCTGCTTCTACTTTACCAACAAGGTCGGCACCAACATCGGCAGCTTTGGTATAAATACCACCACCAACACGGGCAAAAAGTGCTATACTCTCAGCACCTAAAGAGAAACCAGCCAACACTTCGATAGCTGTTCTCATGCCATCGCCAGTTATTGCCTCACCAGCAGGAACAAAAACGTTGAATAAAAGGATGAATAATCCGCCAAGACCTAAAACGGCCAAGCCTGCAACACCAAGTCCCATTACAGAACCACCGGTAAAAGAAACTTTTAATGCCTGAACTAAGCTTGTACGAGCAGCTTCGGTTGTGCGCACATTAGCTTTAGTTGCAACGCGCATACCGATGAAACCGGCAAAAGCAGAAAATACAGCACCTATAATAAATGCAATGGCTATTATAGGATGAGAATGCTCTACCATGGTGCCTGAGTAGGCAAGTAATAAAGCGGCAATCACAACAAAGTAGCTCATTACTTTCCATTCGGCTTTTAAAAAGCTCATGGCGCCTTTCGCAATATAGCCAGCCAGTTCAGTCATTTTTTCATCACCAGCAGCTTGTTTATTAACCCAAGCAGATTTGATAGCCATTACAATAAGTCCAACAATTCCTAATGCTGGAACTAAGTACATCAACCAATTATTCATGTGTGTAGTATTAGGTAAACTAATTTTTATTAAGGGCGGCAAAAATAGCTTAAAAAGGCAAATGGCCAAAAACAAAAAATGGGGGTCTAAATTGGTGATTTTCTGTAAGATAAAATTATACTAAGAAAGTGTTTTGAGCGCTGTGCATGTTTGTGGATTTTTAGATGCTAGTTTTTTAGACTTTAGGAGATGGCTTCTAAATCTGTTTCAATCAGGTAGTTTTTACTTGGAGTAATTGAATTGCATCACGGATGCGGTATTTCCCTCTTTTAGTTTTTTTAATTGGCTGACAGCTGCAATTTAGGCATGAAGTTTTTTTTGTTTTTACGGGTAATAAGAAGCCCCAGAATTCTATACGATTTCTGGGGCTTTTTCTTAGACAGGATTTTTTTACAGTTTTACAATCCTTGTTCTATACAAACTGTTGTTAATTCTAATGATTAAAACATACACTCCGGGAGGCTCATTAATTTCTAAGGTTACTTCACGCTGCTGTGTTGCATTTAGTTTCGATAGGATGCGGCCATCTATGGAGGTGATTGAAATCTCAATATCGGTTTGCAATTCGCCAAAATCGAGCACCAAATTACCATGGGTTGGATTTGGGTAAACGCGCAGTTTTGCAAAGGCATCTTCTACAATGCTTATTTGTGTAATGGCCTGGCAAGCCGAGGTATCTACACAACCGTTAAAGCTGATTTCTACAGCATACAAACCGTTTTGAACAGCAGTAAAAACTTGATTAGTTGCGCCAGTTATCGGTATAAAATTGTTGTTGCAATCTAACCATTGGTAGCTGGCAGCGGCTTGGATTGCACTTAAGGTTGTAGGTGATTTGGCAACCGAAGTGTCAATATTTACAATGTTTGCCGTGATACTTATGGCACTGTCGCAGCCCATTGTAGTTTGTATTGTATCTGTGTAAACTCCCGATACAAAATAGCTTATGCCCCAAGGAGCAATGTATTCTCGACAAGCATCTACGGTATAAGCCGTATCACTTCCATTGTAAATAGTAAGCTGTAGATTTAGCGTACTATCGCAACCCATGGTGCTTGTTAATATGGAAGAATAATTTCCGCTAGCCGTATAAATTGCGCCCCATGGTGCTGTGTAACTTTCGCAAGCCGTTGCTGCATAAGTGCTATCAAACTCTTCATATATTTTTATGTTTAAGCTGATAATGCTGTCGCAATTCCACTGGTTGGCTATGGTGTCTGAGTAAATTCCTGATTGAGCATAAACATACAAACCGCTAGGCGAAGTGTAGCTACCGCAGGCGGTATCGGCAATGCTTGCCGTAGTTTTTCCTGTAACAAACAAGGTGTCGGTTTTTGTACTGGAAACCATTGTAAGTGTGTCTGTAATGGTAAAGGAAACCACGTATTGGCCGGGTGTAAAATAGGTGGCAGCCGCGGATGCATTCGTGCTTGTTTGCCCGTTTCCGAAGTCCCACATAAAGCTATCGCCATCTATGCTTAAATCTGTAAAACTTACTTGGGTTGAATCACAATTGCCCGTAGTAATAAAGTCGAAATCTGCAATAGGCAAAGAAACTTTTGTAACCGTATCGCTAATTATGGTGCTCCATTGGCCGCGGCTATCTAAAAACTGAAGATGCACGGTGTGCTGACCTTTCCAAAGGTGAAGCATGCTTTCGGCACTGTTTATAAACACCGCTGTTTGCGGATTAGACAGCGTTTTATGTACAACGGTGCTAAAATCTCCATCAAACCAATAGCGGTACTGGTTTACCAGATTATTGCCCGCGGGCACTTGCTTCGCTTTAAAAATAAAATGGCTTATAGGCGAGCTCCATCTGCCGGCTTCGTCTAAGAAGCGGATGTAAAACAAATGCGGGCCGCTCCTTAATGCGTTCGCATCAATAGATGTTATCAGCTCAAAATTCTGACTGGCAGAAATACTTTGGTGAATTGCATTTGCATAATCACTATCAAACCAATGCTCGTACGCAACAATTTTGTTTGTGCCAGTAGGTAGCAATCCTCCTTTAAAAACAAAATGACTCACCGGTGCGCTCCATCGTCCGGCTTCATCTAAAAACCTCACATAAAAAATATGTGGGCCATTGCTTAATGCGTTTGCATTAACATTTGCAAGCAGCTCAAAATTCTGGCTTGCGGTGATGTTTTGATGTGTTGCATTTGCATAATCGCTATCAAACCAAAATTCATAAGCCACCACCTTGTTTGTGCTTGTAGAGGTATTTCCGGCTTTAAAAATAAAATGGCTTACTGGTGAACTCCACCGTCCTGCTTCGTCTAAAAAACGGACGTAAAATAGGTGTGGGCCGTTGCTCAACGCATTGGCGTTTACGTTTGTAAGTAGCGCATAATTTTGAGTTGGAGATATGCTTTGTTTGGTGGCGTTTGCGTAATCGCTATCAAACCAAAACTCCGCGGCAACAACATGATTTGTTGTGGTTTGTGTGAGGCCAATTTTAAAAATGAACTGACTTACAGGCGAGCTCCATTGGCCCGCTTGATCTAAAAATCGCACGTAAAAGAGATGTGGGCCGTTGCTCAAGGCATTTGCATTAATGCTAGTGATGAGGTCTATGTTTTGGTTAGGCGCAAGAGTTTGCGTAGTGGCGTTGGCATAATCGCCATCAAACCAAAACTCATAGGCAGCCATGTTGTTTTGGGCAATCATTGGTACGGTGGCCAAGAGGAAGAGCCCAATGTATATATACCTTTTCATAGCCTTATTGTTGTTGTGCACGCACTTTTACTTGAATGTTTAAGAAGCCTGCGTTGTCGGTTACCGAAGGAATAAACTTAAAATTGATATGCGGATTCATTGGCACCCATCCAATGCGTAGCGGCATAAAGCCACCGTAAACGCCCACTTGGGTATTGTCGAAACCTATGTAGGTGGCGGCTGCATTTGCTTGAAGATGGTAGTCGTCTGTAAATGAAAACACATTACCATTTTGATTTACAAAGACACTGTCCATAGGCACTGCCTTGTAATTATTGATGTCGATGGTTGTGGTGCCTAAGCTTGGTGTAGCGCTCGTAAATACATTATTTTGAAAAAAGTTTGACGAGCTTGCATCGGCAACGTACGCATTTGATGTGGCAAAAATATTGTTGTTGAAAGTGTTGTTAGAGTTGTTTTTTATCACAGATGTATAAAAGTTTGGCGATTGATACAAGAAAACGCAATTCTGAATTGTATTGCTTTGAGAGTGATGTAATTGGCCGTTGACGATGTTGCTTGCGAGAAGGCTGTTAACCGTACTATTCATATCTAAGGTACCTTCAACGATACATTGAATAAATGAGAAATTGCTTGCTGCAACGGGCCTTGCATAGTAGCCGCCTTTTAAAGCAACACTACTTATTTTACACCGCACAAAACTCACAAAATCAGCTGACTGATTATAGTTCATGGAAACCGTGGCTAATTCTAAACCTTCCATGTACAGAGAATCGCAGCCATTGTTTAGATTGATGTTGCCAGAAATAAGCGTAGAAAAGGTTGCTGTTGTAGAGTCTGGCGAAATACCTGCACCGATAATCGTAACGCCCTTAGCGAAAGCCGGAGGAGCTGCAAATCCACCGCCCGACAGCAGAATTGTGTCGCCCGTAGTAGAAGCATTGTACGCATCTATTAATGGATTTGTAGAGTTGTAAACTGTGGTAACACCAGCACTTTGTAGCGTTGCCACTTGTTGCGCATGCAGGGCAAAACCAAGCAACACAAGCGCACCTAAATAAATGGTCTTTTTCATAATCGTATTTTTTAATTTTTGTAAACCACTTCGTTGTTGATTTACATTTTAAAGTTACGACTATGCTTCAGGAAAAACAGTGATAAAACTCACAATAACAGGGTTTTTTGCCCTAATTGGCACTTTTTTTTAGACAAGTAGAATGCGGTTTTTTTATTTTAAAACGTCTAGAATATTCCGCGTAAATCATCATCATCCGTGGGCAACTAAAACGCAATAAAAAGCAAAATTATTCAGCATAAAAAAACCTCGCTAAAACAATGTTTAACGAGGCTTGTGTTTTTAGCGACAGCACTTTTGTCTAACAACTAGTTCTTATACATCGTTGCTTTTACTGCGGCAATCAGGTCTTCCAGTTTCGGCATCCACTCGGCCAACATTGTTGGCGAGTATGGCGCTGGAGTATCTGCAGTGCATATTCTTTTTATGGGTGCGTCTAAATAGTCAAACGCATGTTGCTGCACCATGTACGTAATTTCTGTGCTTATGTTGCCCAATGGCCATGCTTCTTCTAAGCATACCAATCGGTTTGTCTTTTTTACCGATTTTATTACTGCATCGTAATCAATAGGGCGTACCGTTCTTAAATCAATAATTTCTACTTCTATTCCTTCTTTTGCCAAAATTTCGGCTGCTTCAAAGGCAACTTTAATAATCTTACCGAATGTTACAATGGTAACATCGCTTCCGGCACGTTTTATATCTGCTACTCCAATAGGTAAGATGTATTCTCCATCAGGCACTTCGCCTTTATCGCCATACATCTGTTCGCTCTCCATAAAAATTACAGGATCATTATCTCTAATGGCAGCTTTTAAAAGCCCTTTGCAATCGTACGGATTTGAGGGTACAATTACTTTTAAACCAGGACAATTGGCATACCAGCTTTCAAAAGCTTGGCTATGCGTAGCCGCAAGCTGGCCAGCACTGGCTGTAGGTCCGCGAAAAACAATTGGTATGTTAAATTGTCCTCCACTCATCTGCTTCATTTTTGCCGCATTGTTGATGATTTGATCTATTGCTACCATGCTAAAATTAAAGGTCATAAACTCCACAATTGGACGTAAACCATTCATGGCCGCGCCAACGCTTATGCCGGTAAAACCGAGTTCGGCAATAGGAGTATCTATAACTCTTTTAGATCCAAACTCATCAAGCATGCCTTTAGATGCTTTGTAGGCACCATTGTATTCTGCTACTTCTTCGCCCATTAAATAAACATGCTCATCTCTGCGCATTTCTTCACTCATGGCTTCACAAACAGCTTCTCTAAATTGTATCGTTCTCATATTATTTTTCTAGAAGAAGGGCAAATATACAAGCTAGCTTATTTGTTTTTGGCTTTTATTTATCAATCAATTATTAACTTGGTTAGCATATGCTAATGGCATTGTTTGCCAAGTAAAAATGATGGTAAAACTCTTTAAGGATAATGTGTAGGTAGAGCTTTATTTATCTAATCAGGTTAATAAAACCCCGCTCAAAAGAGCTTTTTTCTAACCATGTATATTTTTTATAGCGCAATTGATACGTGTAAGTTCCTTCGGGAAGGTTTCTTCCATTTAATGTACCATCCCAGCCTTTGGTCATTTTGTCTGTATAAAATATTTTCTCTCCCCATCTGTCAAAAATCATCATTTCATATTCTTCAAAATAGCAGTCGCTAACGGGAGAAAACAGGTCATTTAGTTCATCGCCATTGGGTGTAAATGAGTTGGCTACATAAAAACCACAATCGCATTCTTCATATTCAACTACAATTGTATCGCTTCTTGAAAAGCAATCGTTCCAAGCGCGAAGCCAATAAACACCGGGTGTATTAAAAATTCGGATGGAATTGTCGGTATCTCGAGTGTTCCACTCATAGTTTAAGTTACTTGGCGCTTGAAGTATTAATTCCTGTCCTAGGCATAATAAAGTATCGTTGCCGAGGGAGAGTGGAAATTTTTTAATCACATCTACTGTAATTTCATCTGTCCAAGAACAATTGCCTATTGTTATTGTAAGCGGAATGGTTTGGGCAAAGTATACACGATATTTTCGGCCAAAGTGAATTCCGTTCCCCCAAGTATATTTGGCTGAATCTATATCAAGGGGTGCAACAAGTACCAAAGTATCTCCTTGACAAATGGCTGTATCGGCCGGCAATTGAAAAAAAGGTGTGGGTTCATAAATCACTTGTGTGAAATCGGTAACCGTGCATCCATGCCATTTTATAGTTACAGAGTAAATTCCACTAGAGTCTACCATCCTTCCTTGGCTGGTGCTGCCATCATCCCAAAGGTATGTTGCCCCCGGATAGCCTGTAGCATTTAAAAAAACGGGGTTTCCTTCGCACTCTGTGGTTTCATCAGGTAGCCCTCCTTCTAAATAAAGTTTTGGTCTTAACCAATATTCTTCGCGGTAAGGCAGGTTTCCTGGACTTTCGTTAGGGAGGTTGTAAACGCAGTTTATGGCATAGTCTGGACGGGGTGTAAATTGGGCTTTTTGATGTTCTCTAGATTGTAATTCGGCACAGCTATCGCAAGCAAAACCAAGGTTTGCAAAAGCAATATCGGCATCATACGCGGCTATTGAGTCTGAAAACCATACGCCAAAAAAATTAGGCAAACTGCCTAAAACATTTAGGCTTTGGTCTGTTGTAGTATAAATATGTACCGAGCTTGCCTGTGTGTTTAAATTTTCAATTTTAAAAGTTGCGCCTTCTGTTAGTGTTACAGTGGTGGACGATGTAATTGAAAAGTTGTTTACACTCTTATCGCCAAGTGGGGCATTAGAATTTGGTAATGAAGTTAAAAGTATTCCCGTTGGTGTAGCAGGAAAGGCACCAGTCATGGAAGGGATGGATGAGGTGTTGGCATTATCAAATCTGTAATAAGCTTTTAGCTGAGAAGCAGAGGGCAATTCTATCTGGCACATATAATCTCTTATGTGTTGCTCAGATAAACCAGAATTATAAAAACGCAATTCATCAAACTCTGCAAAAATGCCGTAACCGCCAGCGGTGCCCCAAGAACCAAGCATTAACGGGCCTGTGTTTCCTTCAGAACGCATATATACAGGGTCTGTAGATGGATTGGTTTCTTGCTGTTTAATACCGTTCACATACATCTGCATACCCAGTTGCGGATGTAGTACACAAGCAATATGAACCCAACGCTGCCCAGGCCAGAAATTTGTATCACTCTTTATTTTAAAGGAATTTAATTCGGTTGCTCTTAAAAATACTAGGTGCCCTGCTTCTGGTGTACCTGCTTTACCAAAGTAAATTGAAAACTCGCCAGATGTAAAAAGGCTAGGCCCGGTATCATCACGAACTAAAATAGCAGTTTCTGTAGCTTTATTTGCTTGAATGGCAGTTTCTAACCTTAACCAAAATGTTATGGTACGGGTGCCCCCAAGTACTTCTCCAAAATTTACAAATTGGCTGCCTCCCTGTAGTTTTAAGAGTTTGCCAGGTGTTTGTGCGCAAACCAAAAGGGGAATAAAAAATATGAAGCAAATAAATTTTTTCACAATTCAAATGTAACATTTTACTAAATTTCAATGGGTTGTGATGTTTTTCGTTGTTTTTAATGTATTCATCGGAGTAGTATTTTGATTTACCGATAAAACAGATTGCTATGCTTATGATTTTAAGGAATGTGCACGGATTATTTTAGAATTGCTTTCAAAGCTAATTTTATACTTATTTTCGCGAACCCAAGTGTAATTTTAGGACGATTAGAACATGAAGATTTTAGTATGTATTAGTCACGTTCCCGATACAACTTCCAAAATAAATTTTGCAGATAACAACACAGCGTTTGATACCGCTGGTGTTCAATTTGTGATTAATCCTTATGATGAATTTGGATTAACACGTGCATTATGGATTAAAGAGAAGCAAGGAGGAACCGTAACTGTAGCAAATGTTGGCACAAACGTAACCGACCCAACTCTTAGAAAAGCATTGGCCATTGGTGCCGATGATGCCATTAGAATAGATGCAGAACCAACAGATGCATTTTTTGTAGCAAAACAAATTGCTGCTTTGGTAGAAGAAAACGGGTACGACTTAGTTATTTGCGGCCAAGAAAGTATAGATTATAATGGCGGTCAGGTTCCGGGGTTGGTAGCTGCATTGCTAAATTGGCCCTTTGCTAGCCCTTGTACAGGTTTAGAACTAGACGGTACAAACGCCACCATTACCAGAGAAATAGATGGCGGTAAAGAAATAAGCAAAGCAACTTTACCCATTGTTATTGGTGGCAAAAAAGGTTTGGTAGAAGAAAAAGATTTGCGCATACCCAACATGCGTGGTATTATGACAGCCAGAACAAAACCACTTCTTGTACGCCCAGCGGTAGATGCCGAGAAACGCACCACTGCTGTAGAATATAGCAAGCCAGAGCCTAAAGCGGCTGTTAAATTGATAGATAAAGATAATGTTGAAGAGCTTGTGAAGCTTTTACATGAAGAGGCAAAAGTGATCTAAAAAAGAAAAACATGTCAGTACTTATATACGCAGAATCCTGGGAAGGAAAATTTAAAAAAGCCACTTTTGAGGCCGTAAGCTATGGTGCAAGAGTAGCCGCCAGTATGGGCACAAACGCAATTGCCGTTACTATTGGCGATGCCGAAGATGCCTCGATACTTGGTAAATACGGAGCATCTAAAACCATACATGTTGGAGGTGTATCTACCTTTAATAATGCCGCATATGCTAGTATTATTAACCAAGTAGCCGCCAACCAAGATGCCAACACAATTATTGTAGCAGCCACCAACAATGGTAAAATGATTGCGCCATTTTTGGCTGTACAAGCCGAGGCTGCTTTAATTACAAATGCAATTGCATTGCCTTCATCAACCGCACCACTTACGGTTTTACGCAGCGCATTTTCTAGCAAAGGCTTGGTAAAATACCAAAGTAATGCAGATAAAAATGTTATTTGCATTGTGCCAAACGCTATTGGTGTTGCAACCATTGAAGCAGATGGTACTGCCGAAGAATCTTCTGTAAGCGCAGATGCAAGCTTAAAAGCAATCGCACCAGAAAAAGTAGAACGCGTTTCAGGTAAAATTGCCTTACCAGAAGCAGAACTTGTTGTTTCTGCTGGTAGAGGAATGAAAGCACCAGAAAACTGGAATATTATACAAGAACTTGCCGATTTGTTGGGTGCAGCAACGGCTTGCTCTAAACCGGTTAGCGATATTGGATGGCGACCGCACAGTGAGCACGTTGGCCAAACAGGAATTCAAATTAACCCTAATTTGTATATTGCTATTGGTATTTCTGGAGCCATACAGCACCTTGCTGGTGTAAGTGCTTCTAAAACAATTGTTGTTGTTAATTCAGACCCGGAAGCTCCGTTTTTTAAAGCGGCAGATTACGGTATTGTAGGCGATGCATTTGAAGTTGTTCCAAAACTTACCGCAGCCATAAAAGCTTTTAAAGCGAATAATTAATAGATGCAAAAAGTAAGATTAACCATAAAAGGTTTATCGTACAGCGAAAGACAAACAGGAGCTTATGCACTGCTTTTAGCCGAAGAGGGCGGGCAGCGTAAGCTCCCTATTGTTATAGGTGGGTTTGAGGCGCAAAGCATTGCCATTGCCCAAGAAAAGGCCGTAAGCCCGCCAAGACCATTGTCTCATGATTTGTTTAAAAATGTACTAGAAGCATACGGCATTAAGCTTGTTGAGGTAATTATTCATAGAATAAAAGACGGGGTGTTTTTTGCCAACTTGGTAACCGCAGGAAATGGTAAACAAGAAGTAATTGATGCTAGGCCTAGTGATGCCGTTGCTCTGGCGATACGATTTAACTGCCCCATTTTTACCACAGAAGAAGTGTTGCAGAAAGCAGGCATGATTCTAGAAGATGAAAAGCAAAATCCTACGTCAATTTCTGTTTCGGAAGAAGAAATAGAAGAGCCAGAAAAAAATCCTCAAAAAAACACCCTACAAACGGCAACCGTTAAACAATTAAACGCGTTAATGAAGCAAGCCATTTCTAATGAAGATTATGAATTGGCCGCTAGCATTAGAGACGAAATAGAAAAGCGCAAGAAATAATTGCCAATGAAAAATTACTTGGTTGCGCTTTTTACAGCTGCATTTTTACTTCTGGTCAATCACCTATGTTTTGGCCAATCTATTTCTGGTAATTATTCATTTCAAGCCATTACAGATAGCCAAGATGTAGCCCTTGTTGAGCTAGCTAAATCGGACACTTTTACCTTACAACCAGACGGAACCTTTGCCTATTTTATTGCGGCTAAAAACAATCTTGCGGCAAGCGGAGTATGGCAACTTGAGAATGATACTTTGCAACTGCAATACGCGCAACCGTTAGATACATTGCGCCATTATGAGATTATTAAAAGTACCCCAACAGAACTGGTATTTGTAGAAAACCAAATACGGTATGCTTTTCACAAACAACAAATTGTTGTGCCTAATACAAGCCGGGTTTTTGATAAATCGGGATTTAGTATTGTACATTTTGGCCGCGGATTGTTAGGCATGTTTGCCCTTATTTGCATTGCGTTTTTATTTAGTGCCAACCGGAAAAGAATAAATTGGGCGCTTGTGGGTAAAGGCATGTTGCTGCAATTTATATTGGCAATTTGCATTTTAAAAGTGCCTTATATAGAAACCGGTTTTGATTATGTTGGCAAAGGGTTTGTAGCCCTGCTTAGTTTTACCCGAGAAGGTTCTTTGTTTCTGTTCGGAAGCCTTATAGAAAACACAGAAAGTTTCGGGTTTATTTTTGCTTTTCAGGTACTTCCTACTGTGGTTTTCTTTTCGGCATTGACCAGTTTGTTTTACTATTTCGGAATTTTACAAAAAGTTGTATATGCCTTTGCCTGGTTGATGAGGCGAACCTTAAAACTTAGTGGCGCAGAAAGCTTAGCCGCTGCCGGCAATATATTTTTAGGTCAAACAGAATCTCCGCTTTTGGTAAAACCCTATATAAAAAACATGACTAAAAGTGAGTTGCTTTGCCTGATGACGGGCGGAATGGCAACCATTGCGGGTGGCGTGCTAGCTGCTTATATTGGTTATTTGGGTGGCGAGGATCCGGTAGGGCAATTGTTTTTTGCGCGCCATTTATTAGCGGCCTCTGTAATGAGCGCCCCAGCCGCAATTGTTGCGGCAAAAATGTTGGTGCCAGAAACAGAAGATTACAATCACGAGATGCATATTAGCAGCGAAAGTATTGGAAGTAATTGGTTAGACGCCATTGCCAACGGTACCACAGATGGCTTGCGTTTGGCTATAAATGTAGGTGCCATGTTGCTGGTTTTTACTGCTTTTATTTATATGGGCAACGCTATTCTGGGTGATTTAATTGGCGAATGGACGGGACTGAATGGTTGGGTTGCCGATGTAAGTAACGGACAATATGCACAACTCAGCTTTCAATTTATACTGGGTTACGGTTTAGCACCGCTTACCTGGCTTATGGGCGTAAACAGCCAAGACTTAACACTGGTTGGCCAACTACTTGGCGAGAAGACAATTCTAAACGAATTTTACGCCTATGTTTCTATGGGCGAGTTGGTAAATTCTGGCGCCTTTGCCGAGAATCGCTCTATCATTATCAGCACGTATATTCTTTGTGGCTTCGCCAATTTTGCTTCCATCGGAATTCAAATTGGTGGTATATCGGCCCTAGCGCCAAGCCGTAGAAGCGATTTAAGTAAATTGGGTGTGCGCGCATTAATTGGCGGCACGTTGGCTTCTCTTTTTACCGCAGTTATTGTGGGCATGTTGATTTGATTCATGTATCAAAAAATGAACTTAAAGAAACTTCAAGAGCTGCGGCAATTTCTTTTAAAGTGCAAATGCTAACATTGTATTCTCCTCTTTCTATTCTACCTACATGTTCTGGGTGATTGTTAAAACGAAATGCCAGATCAGCTTGTGTTAGCTTTTTTGCCTTGCGGATAGCTTTAATTCTACCTCCTAAAGTTTTAAGAAAAATTTCGTCTTTGATGTTTTGCACATCGCAATCTTGACGTATTCGAGTATTTTTAAAAGGATGTATAAATCCTATTGAAATTTTTTTTTAGATCAGGGGTATTACAAACTAAATTTTATAAACCATGAAAAAAGTTATTTTTCTATCGCTTGCAATCGCATACGCAATTGTGTCAAAATCTCAGATTCTTTATATTCCAATACCTCAAGGAACCACGGGTATAAGTCCAAGTTCAAATTCTGGTATCGGAATAGGAATTAGTAATCCCATTTCAAAACTAGATGTTAATGTGCCTGCAGATCTGGGTGGTCTAAATATTACAACTAAAACTCAATCCTTTGCCATTATTGGAGGTGGTACAACTATGATGACAACCCCTTATGCACTAAAAGTGCAGTACACTCAAAACATTTACAGTCCTTCAACAGATTTAACTGTTACTTATTTGGATGCAAAGGGACATTTGAGTCTTGGGGATTTTAGTGCAATTGCTATTGATCCAATAGATTTTTTAAACCTGCGGGATGGCCTAGCCATAATAAAAGAGGATAATAATTTCATTACGCTAAGGCCGGAGGAAGATGGCGCTAATATTACATGGTTTAATGAAGGAGGTGAATATTCTGATTTAAACTTTATTTACGGTGGGGCTAATGGGCCAGCCGCCTCATTGAGTCAAACAGGAACTTTAAAGTTAAATTCTGAAGTAACTGCACCAGAAAGTGGAGGTGTAAATGGTTTGGAAATAACTAATGATGGAGACCATAATGACGATTTTGCTATACGTGTAAATACGGGTGTAGGAACTATTTTCCGTGTAACTAATGATGGACACATGTTTTTAGGCAAGAACTTAAATAATGGGGCAAATAAAGAAAAGTATAATTTATTTGTAGAAAAAGGCATCCGTACAGAAAAAATAAGAGTGGATATTGCAGCTGATAATGGATGGGCAGATTTTGTTTTTGATAAGGATTACGAAATGATGATTATCGAAGAGCTATCAAATTTTATTGCCATAAATGGTCACTTACCAAATGTGCCAAGTGCTGCTCAAGTAGAAAAAGAAGGAATTGATTTGGCAGAAATGAATGCAGTTTTATTGCGCCAAATTGAAGAATAAACTTTGAGAGTAATTGAACTTGAAAATAAACAAAATGATTAATAGAATCTTTATTACCTCGTTGTTGACTCTATTTATGTTTTTACCAAGGCTTTACAGTCAAAAATTGACATATCAACTCTTAGGTAACATAACAGAATGTGATAATAATGCAATTACTTATTATGATGGAGGAGATATGTGTCCATATTTTGATGATTACGTTTTAATATTTGAAGATGAATTCAATGGTAATCAATTGAATAAAGCTTATTGGAATCCGCAATATCAATGGGGCCCTCAAATGAATAAGGATGGCTTTGCATATAATCAAGAGGAAAATTTGGAAGTAAGCAATGGTTGCTTAAAAATTCATACAAAGTTTGACCCTGATAATTATTGCATGTGGACTTTTGACCCTTTTAATGGTTGTGGTTATACTAAACATTTTGATTATACATCTGGTGCTATTTCCACAAAGCAAACCTTTTCAAAAGGGCGTTTTGAGATTAAATGTAAAATAGGAAGCGTTAATGGGACTTGGCCAGCTTTTTGGCTATATGGAGGATGTAATCAGGAAATAGATATTTTTGAATTTTGGAGGACAAATGGACAAACGATTCAAGAAGCAAATACAACTGTAAGGATGAATTTAATTCAAGGTTCGGTTCTATACCCAAATTGTAATCCAGATGTTGACAAGGTGTATTGTTCATCACCAGAAAACTTAACAATTAACAAAATTTTTTAAAATGGTACTTAGATGGTGATTTGGTGCGTACGGAGTCATTTTATTATAATCTAACAGGTTGTGATATACCGATTGCTTGGTGGGTAAAAAATGAATTATATCCCATTTCATCAAATAAAATGCAATTAATAATAAATTGCGATGTGCACGTTGATAAAAAAAGTCAAGTAACAAATTCAGTCATGGAAGTAGAATATGTCAGAATATATAAGAAACGTGAAGATTGTAATAGTATAGTTAATGTTTGTCAAGGTTATTCTGGTGTGAACAATGATAATGTTATAGTTGGAGGCAAAATTAGCATACCAGATTTAAATTGTAGTAAGTCCATTCAAGAAGATGAACACTTCATTGTAAGAGCAGGAGATTTTATAGATTTACATCCTGGGTTTTCAGCATCGGAAGAAAACGTTTTTCTAGACTTAGACATAAATACTTGTAATAGTTATTTTAAAACATCAACTCCAAATGAAATAAAAAACACAAAGAAAATAGATCGTTCAAAAACGGAATTAACACTGTTTCCGAACCCTACGGTTAACAAGTTAATAATTAAAACAAATGGATTTTTAATAAATGATGTTTCTATAAATGATATTAATGGAAAACAAGTATTAGTAATGCTGAATATTAATAAAAATGAAATTCAATTAAATTTAATTCAACATAATTTACCTAAAGGGATTTATACAGTCTCAATTACAAGTGCGGATCGAATTATTAGAAGAAAATTAGTTATAAATTAAATTTTCATGAAGTTTTTTGTTACGTCCTTCGTACTTTTTCTTTTTTGTATTCCTTTGAAAGCTCAATCTACGTTACTGGGGCTAGACTTGGGATTGTATTTAACAGAATTAAAAGGGCAGAAATATAAAAAAAGCATTAGCAGCCGTTTGACAATTTCTAGAAAAAAAAACAAAAATGCGGTTTTTGGTGGATTATCGTATAGTTCTGCTATATATCAAAGGCCAAATATTTACCCAAGTGAATATATCACAACTCTTACTAATATCGTGTTTACTTTAGGTGATAATTTTTATTTTGTAGATAATAATAAATTGCATTTTTTACTTCGAATCGGGATTTCATTAGGTACTGAATCTATAAGCACAAAGTACAGAAGATATTTAGAAAAGATACATTTCACTACTTTGAATCCATTTCTTGGAACTGATATAGGGTATAAGTTTTTTCAATTTAACTTTAGATTGGGTCTTGATTCATATTATATGCTTTTCAATGAATATCAAAACTTAAACAGATTCTTCATACAGCCTTATGTAGGATTAACTTATGTATTTCCAAAATGAACAGATATATTTTATTTTTTTTATTACTCTCTTTACAGGGAATTGCCCAAAAGCAATTCAAAAATGGTTTGGCTTTTTCTGTTGGTACGGTTTATCTGCCAGAAAACGACATGTATTTAACAAACTTCACTACGTTTTCTAGTAAACCCAATTTTGGTTTTTGCGTAGGTTACGAACGTGAGTTTGGCAATTGGTTTTCAGCTCAAATAAGCACGAGCTATTTTTTTGGAAAAAGCAAAATTGAGGGTAATTTTAGAGATGAATTTGGCAATCCGATGATAGGTGAACTGACCAATACGTTGCAGCGTTATAGCGCTGCAATAACGATATATGGGCATGCGGTTACAAAAAAGAAATACGCTTTTACGCCTGGTGCACAAATTGAATATGGACAAACCTTTCAAGTAAAAACTACTTCTAAAGATGCGTCAGGGCAAGATATTTTTCCAACCCAAAAAGAAAATACCAATAATCCATATACAAATGCCTCTCTACTTTTAACCAATCGATTTGTGTTAAACCGTCTACGTAGTGAGCGCAAAGGAACTTTTGGAGAATTATCTCTTTTAGTTTCTCCAAGTTTTATTTATAATATTAGTATAAGAGAAACGGCAGATTTTGTTGATCAAAAAGAAAACATCTTTGGCGTGGGTTTTATGGTTGGATTAAACTACGGGTTTTAATTGATAAATCATTTCTTTTTTCTTGTATCAACTACATTTAAAAATATCTAAACATCACCAAATTTGGTGTGATTGTTTAGATATTTTTGTTGTTGAAATTAGATAGAATGAAGAAGAAAAAAATTAGAAATCAAGATATATTAGAATACCATGAAGGCAAATCAGGTTGGCACTTTGTCCTAATTCATAGAAATAACGAATTAATTTTTTATGAGAAACTATACGTTAGGTAGCATTATAATTTTACTGTTTTCCTCTTCATTTGGATTTAGTCAAAATTTCTCTTGGGGTTTATCATCAGAGTTTTTGCTTTATGCCCCAGAATACTTTCAGGATTATAAAATGGTGCAAGAACATAGAATTGAAAACTATTATGAAACCTATTTTGAAAATGGGATTAATCAATATTCTAACGAATACAAATATATTTTACGGTACGATGAAATAAACGAATTTGGCGTTTCCCTCAATTTAGCCTACTATTTGGGAAAGAAGAAACGGAAAAAATTAAAGCCTTTTAAAATTGAATTAGGTCTTGGGTATTTTAAAACATCATTGCGAATGGCCGAGCCCAATTTGATTAATGAAAAAGCAACAAACTTGATGTTATCTTATGACGACTATCCAAATTTATACACGAGTCATGAATTAAATTCATTTGAGCCAAACATCAGGTTTCATTATTCTCCAATTAGACTTGAATATTTTTTTACAAATCTTTATCTGGATCTTGCTAGGAGGTTTATTCTCAACCAAAGTGCAATTGAGGGAAGTGATTTGAATGAAAGAAAATTCCAGTACAATATTTATAATTCTTTACCATGGATATTTTCTGTTGGCATTGTTCCGGGTTATGTGTTTAAAAAGCAAAGAGAAGATAGGGCAATCAATGTTTATGTGCCTATTTCTTTTTCTATTTATACAATAGGCAATCAAAATGAAGATTATTGGGATATTAAAATGAATATAGTTGAAAAGTACACTGCTGATAATTTTAAAGTAAGAGAAAAAAGAAATCTGGGTTATAGTTTTAACATAGGCATTGGTTTTGAAATTGGGAAAATGAAATAAATTTTATTCACGCTCAAACAATTGATTTTTATTGCAAAGCATTTCTTTATTCTCTGTATCAACTACATTAAAAATATCTAAGCATCACCAAATTTGGTTCGGTTGTTTAGATATTTTTGTTGTTGAAATTAGAGAGAATGAAGAAGAAAAAAATTAGAAATCAAGATATACTCGAATACCACGAAGGCGCAAGACCGGGTAAAATTGAAGTTATTCCCAGTAAGCCTTCTAATAGTCAGCGCGATTTGTCTATTGCCTATTCGCCCGGTGTGGCTTTGCCCTGTACAGAAATTGCTGCCGATGCCACCAACGCCTATAAATACACCGCCAAAGGCAATCTGGTGGCCGTAATAAGTAACGGCACCGCGGTTTTGGGGTTGGGAGATATTGGCGCTTTGGCCAGTAAACCGGTAATGGAAGGCAAAGGCGTGTTGTTTAAAATCTTTGCAGACATTGATGTTTTTGATATTGAACTAGACACCAAAGACCCAGAAAAATTTATTGAAGCGGTAAAAATAATGTCGCCAACTTTTGGTGGAATTAATTTGGAAGACATTAGCGCACCTGCCTGTTTTGAAATAGAAAAACGCTTGCGCGAAGAATTAAATATTCCCGTAATGCATGATGATCAGCACGGTACAGCTATAATTTCGGGTGCAGCTCTTTTAAATGCACTAGATGTTTTTAAAAAGAAAATAGAACGGGTAAAAGTTGTTTTTAATGGGGCAGGAGCTAGCGCTATTTCTTGTGCTCGTCTTTTTAAAGCATTGGGCGTAAAAGAAAAAAATCTATTTATGGTTGATAGCAAAGGTGTTATTACTACAGATAGGGATGATTTAACAACAGAAAAGCGGGAGTTTGCGGTCAAAACGAAGCATAGCACTTTGCAAGACATAATAAAAGGAGCTGATGTATTTGTGGGTCTTTCTAGAGGCAATATTTTAAAGAAGCAGATGGTGCAAACCATGGCAAAAAAACCCATTGTTTTTGCCTTGGCTAATCCAGATCCAGAAATTAGTTATAGCGAGGCCAAAAGTGCTTGCAAAGAGATTATTGTAGCTACTGGTAGAAGCGATAACCCAAACCAAGTAAACAATGTACTTGGGTTTCCATACATATTTAGAGGTGCTTTAGATGTACGAGCTACGGCCATAAACGAAGAAATGAAGTTGGCAGCCGTAAAAGCCATTGCCCGTTTAGCAAAAGAGCCTGTGCCTGAAATAGTAAATATAGCTTATAACCAAAGAAGCATGGCGTTTGGTGTAGATTATATAATCCCCAAACCTTTTGACCCGCGCTTAATAACTACAGTTGCACCTGCAGTAGCCAAAGCGGCAATGGAGAGTGGCGTTGCGCAAAAGCCGATAAAAAATTGGGAAGAGTACAAACAAGTATTGTATGGCCGATTAGGGCGCGATGATAAATTCATTCGCCTTGCATTAGAAAAAGCCAAGACCAAACCGCAACGTATTGTGTTTGCAGATGGCGATACGTATAAGGTGTTAAAAGCAGCACAAATTCTAATTGATGAAGGAATTGCCATACCCGTAGTGTTAGGGCCTAAAAAGCGCATTTTAAAATTGATAGAAGATTATCAATTGGGCATTGAAGACATTGAAATAATAGACCCTGTAGGGGAAGAAGACAAAGTGCAAGATTATGCCATTAAATTTTGGAAACAACGCCAACGCAAAGGCCTTACGCTATTTGAAGCTAAAAAGCAGATGAAGAAAAGGGAATATTTTGCCAGCATGATGGTAAATCAGGGCGAAGCAGAAGCCATGATTTCTGGATTAACGGTAAAATACTCGGTGGCTGTAAAGCCAATATTAGAAGTTATTGGTACAGAAGATTACACCAATACAATAGCTGGTATGTATGTGTTGCTTACCAAAAACGGGCCCATCTTTGTGGCAGATACCACCATAAACGAAGACCCTACGGTAGATGAAATTGTAGAAATTACCTCGAATACCGCTAGAGCAATAAGCCGAGTAAACATAACTCCAAAAGTAGCCTTGTTGTCTTATAGCAACTTTGGCAGCCATAAAGGTGCCATCCCAAAAAAAATGCACAAAGCGGTAGAAATTCTGCGAACTAAGTATCCAGAATTAATTGTTGATGGCGAGATGCAGGCCAACTTCGCCTTAAATAATGAGTTGCTAGAAGAGGTGTTTCCGTTTTCTGAACTTGTGGGTAAAAAACCAAACGTTTTTATTTTCCCAGATTTGGCAGCCGGAAATATTGCGTATAAAATGCTACAAAGTTTTGGCGCTTTAGAGGCCATTGGGCCTTTGTTAATTGGGGTGAAAAAGAGTGCCCACGTAGTGCAAATTGGCAGCAATGTGCGCGAGATTGTTAATGCGGCAACGCTTGCCGTTGTAGATGCACAAACAAGAAAAAATTAAATTTAACACCAATAAAAAAGGCCAAGTGATTTTTTCACTTGGCCTTTTTTTATGCTTTTTTAAGATATTAAATCACACCCAATTTTGCTTTTACATAAGGTAAAATATCTTCACCTTTTTCGGCAAAAATTACAACACCTTTACTTTGAGAGCTGTCTAATACATACGTGTACCCTTTTTCTCTTGCCACCTCATTAACTGCATTTTGTGCTTTCTCAATAATGGGTTTCATCAACTCCATTTGTTTGTTTTGCAAATCTTGCTGTGCTTGTTGCTGGTATTCTTCCATCTTAGCACCAATGCTTTGCAATTCTTCTTGTTCTTTGGCCACGCGCAATTGTGTCCAGTTTTTTTGGTTGGCAATTAAATTTTGATATTTCGCCTGTGCTTCGGCTTGCATGTCTTCTAAATCTTTTTGCAATTGGCCAGCATATTTTTGAATTTCTACTTCAGCGGCCTTTGTTTCTGGCATAAGGCTTAAAAGCTCGTCTACATTTAAATGTGCCAATTTTTGTGCGTTGGCCTGTGTGTTTGCAGCAAATAGTATTGCTACGGTTGCAAATAATGCGATTGTTTTTCTCATGTTTACTATTAAATTAATATCCTAGTGCGTCTAATACGGCATCGCTAATGTCCACTTTTGTACTGGTGTACAACATGGTTAAAGAGCTTCCTTTATCAAAAACAACATCTAGCTTTTTTTTACGTGCAACATCTTGCACTGCGTTATATACTTGATCTTGTATGGGTTTAACAAGTTCTTGTCTTTTTCTAAAAAGATCTCCTTTAGGGCCGAAATACTGTCTTTGCAATTTCCGTGCCTCTTGCTCTTTGTCGGCAATAACTTTTTCTCTTTCTGCGGCCATTTCGTCTGTTAGCAAAATGCGTTCTGCGTCTAAAGATTTTTGCAAAGCATCGGCTTCACTCAAAAGTGCTTCTACTTCTCCTTGCCACTGCTCGCTCATGCTATTCAGCTGAGATTGGGCTTGGCCATATTCTGGTATTTCTTTTAAAATATATTCTGTATCAACCACGGCAAAACGTTGTGCATGGGCAGTTAAGCCTAGTGTTGAGAATAGTATCAAAAACAGTGAAATTCGCATAAGTCGGGCGAAAATAGTTAAATTAGAATTGTTGTCCAATGATGAAGTGTGTTTGCCATCCGCTAGGTATGGTGCCTATAATAGGGTCGTATCCGTAACCAATATCAAATCCTAAAAGACCAAACATGGGCATGAAAATTCGTATACCCGCACCTGCAGATCTTTTTAATTCAAATGGGCGATATTGATAAAAGTCGTTGAAGTTGTTTCCGCCCTCTAAAAAGGCCAAGGCAAATATTTTGGCACTTGGGTTTGGCGAAATTAAGAAACGCGCTTCTAAAATAAATTTGTTGTAGTACGCGCCTCCACCGGGTGGGGTAATAGATTGGTTGGGGTATCCGCGCAATCCAATTACATCTCTACCATCAAGAGCAAAGTTTTGCAATCCATCACCACCTAGGTAAAAACGCTCAAAAGGCGGTAAACCTATTTCATCATTCCATCCATTTAAAATTCCGAACTCTGCGTGTGCTCTAAAAACAAGTTTGTCTTTAAAACCAATTGGGGTAAACCAATCGGCATTAAATTTCCACTTTATGTATTCTATCCACTCGTATTTTTCTTCAGATTCTAGTTTTGTATAGTCTTTATCAGAAAATAAGCTAAAGGGAGGTGTAACTTCTAGTTCTACAGAAAAAATAGATCCTTTTGTGGGGAAGATGGGTACATCTGTATTGTTTCGGCTTACAATGGCTTTGTAATTGATGTTTTTAGAAACTCCGTTGTTATAATCTAAGAAACCGGTTTCGTAATTGTTCATGTTAAACCTTCTGAACTCTAGCCCTTGATAAAGCGTAAAATAATCATCAGGCCATTTTAGACGCTTACCAATACCCACAGAAACCCCTGTAATGTAAAGAGATTGTCGAAGCGGATCATTTTTTTGTACTCCGTTGGTTTGGATGTTATGATATAATGAAACAGTTAAGGACTTGGGTTTTTTGCCACCAAGCCAAGGCTCTGTAAAGCTAAAGCTGTATGATTGATATTGACGCCCGTTACTTTGAGCGCGCAAATTAATGCTTTGCCCGTCTCCACTTGGCAATGGTTGCCATGCTTTGCCATTAAAAATATTGCGGGCACTAAAGTTGTTAAAACTCAAGCCTAAGGTTCCAATAATAGAGCCGCCACCCCAGCCGCCTTGTAGCTCTAATTGGCTGGTACTTCTTTCTACTACGGTGTATTCTAAATCTACAGTTCCTGTTTCTGGGTTTGGTTTGGGGTTAACGTTAAGTTGTTGCTGATCAAAATACCCCAACTGCGCAAGCTCTCTAATAGTACGTTGTATCTGAGATTTGCTAAACAAATCTCCAGGTCTTGTTCTAAGCTCTCTATAAATTACATGATCATTGGTACGATCATTTCCGGTAACTGTAACTTTTGCAACGGTAGCTTGTTTCCCTTCTCTAATTCTAATTTCTATATCAATACTATCATTTTGCGCCAGTACTTCTACAGGAATTACTTGAGAAAACAAATATCCATTGTCTAAATAAATGGTAGAAATATCTTGCCCATTTAAATCTAAACTTACGCGTTCATTTAAAAGTTTGCTATCATAAACATCTCCTTTTTCTATTCTTAAAACACTTCGGAGAATTTCTGTACTGTATTTGGTGTTTCCTACAAAATTGATGTTTCTGAAATAGTATTTTTTTCCTTCTTCAACCCATGCTTCTACATTTACCAACCCAGGCGCGTAATCATAAATGGTGTCTTTTAAAATACGCGCATCTCTATATCCTAGCTCGTTGTATTTTGCAATTAATGCACGTTTATCTGCATCGTATTCTGCTTTGCGCAGCTTGCTCGATTTAAATATGTTTTTTATTCCTGTAGTTCTTGTCTCTTTCATTGCTTTTAAAAGCACTTTAGAAGAAACATTATCGTTGCCGTGGAATATGATGCTATTTACTTTAACGCGGGGCCCAACTTGAATTCTAAAACCAAGAACTACGGTTCCACCTCGGGCAGAATCTATTTCTTGAGAAACATCTACAGTAGCATTGCGGTATCCTTTTTCTCTAAAATAGGCTAGAATTTTGTTTTTAGAGGTAATAACCAAGTTTTCTGTTACAATGGTAATTCTAGAAGAAAGTTTTAATTCTTCGCGTAAATCATCCTTCCAGGATTTTTTAATGCCTGTAAAATAGAATTTAGAAAGCTTTGGAAGCTCTTGCAGGTTTATGTTCAGGAAGACTAAGTTGCCTTGTTTTTCTGTTACGGAAATAGAAATATCGGCAAAAAGTTTTTGTTTCCATAAAGATTTTATGGCTTTAGATAGTTCGTCTCCTGGTATTGTAATTTTTTCTCCTACGGTTAAGCCAGATAAAAGAATTACAACATTCTTATCTAGGTTTTCTGTGCCGGTAACGGTAATTCCTCCAATTTCATACTTAATGCCCGGAATAATATCTACATTACTTGTAGTAGATATTTGAGCTTGCAATACAGAAGTAAGAAGGAGCGCAATAATAACGGCTAACCTTTTTGTCATTTTTATTTGTTTAGCTGTTCGCTGGTTTTGCCGAAGCGTCTTTCTCTTTGCTGGTAATCTTGTATGGCGGCATACAAATCTTTGCCTGTAAAATCTGGCCACAAGGTATCTGAAAAATGTAATTCTGCATAGGCAATTTGCCACAATAAAAAATTGCTAATTCTAAATTCGCCACTTGTACGGATAAGTAAATCGGGGTCGGGCAAATTGTGTGTAAATAAGTGTTTTTCAAAGGTACCTTCATCTACTTCTTCGGGCTGTAATTTTCCTTGTTTTACATCCATTGCTATTTTTTGTGCAGCATGTAAAATTTCTGTTTTACTGCTATAGCTAAGTGCTAACGTTAGAACGAGATGATTGTTGTTTTTTGTAGCATTCATTACTTCATGCAGCTCTTTAAATGCTTTTTGCGGTAACGTAGTTAAGTTCCCAATTGCATTTAAGCGAATGCCATTTTTTTGCAAAACAGGCAGTTCATCTTTTAAGGCCCCTACCAAAAGATTCATCAAAGCTTTAACTTCTGTTTTTGGTCTGTTCCAATTTTCGGTAGAAAAGGCATAAACAGTTAAATATTCTATACCTAATTCTGCGGTAGATGTGGTTAACTCTCTTAACGCTGTTACACCATTTTCATGGCCTTTTATGCGCGTAAAAAAACCTTGTTTTTTGGCCCACCTACCATTGCCATCCATAATCACAGCAATGTGTTTTGGCATCCTGTCTATGTCAAAACCAAGGCTATTTATTTTATCTATTATTCTAGAATCTTTTACAGCGCTCATTTTTGGGTGTTAGAGTAAAATATAAATGAAAGCCAGTAAAAACATACCAGTCGTTGTTGTCTTTATTTGCTCTTGGGTAATTGGTTTTATCTGTGCCAGAGGTAGATCTATCTGCAAAGTATGCGGCCATTGCTCCAGCTTCTTGGGCTAGCGCAGCATTGTTTACATAATAAGTGCTGGCATCGTCTAAATAATCTGTACTTGTTGGTCTAAATCCTGTTTCTAAGGCTATTGAAGTGTTTTTTCCAATACTCCAACGGTAGCCAATGCCAAAAGGTAAGCTTATACCAGCAAGACCATATTTTCCTTTGTTGTTTAAAGATGTTCCTTGCCCTTCTGTGCCTAGCGGCTGTAAATCATAATACTCTCCATCTATAAATTGGGCCTGCGGATTAAAGCCAAATATGGCCAAGCCTCCAAAAATGTATGGGCTATGCGTCATTTTTTTAGAGCCCGTAACAAATTCTAAAAAATTTATTTCCATCAAAACACCAACTTCCCATATAGAAGACCTAAAACTTAGGTTGCGCTGTTGTTTAGAAACCCAATTACTTTCGGCATCATTGGCCTGTATGGTTCCCATATTGCCCATTACACGTATTGCATAATAGTTGTTAAATTGATGTCTGAAATTTAAACCAGCCACCCAGCCATTGGGTATTGATATGTTTGAATTGCCTACATCACCTATAAAATTTGATCCACCGCCAAATAGCCCAATTTCAGTAAACTGAGCTTGGGCTAGATGGGCCATTGTAAATAGTATGATTATAAGCGATTTACGCATTATTGAACGGTAAAAAATTTTGGGTGGCAAATATACATTTTTGACGAGGACAGAAAAGGACATTATTCGGGTTAATTCCTTCGATCCAATCCCCACAAAAGTTTATTGCGCAACGTAGTTGGAAAGTCTTGTAAATCAGTTTGAACAAGCTTAATGGCAATCTCTGATTTTTGTAGAAAAAGTTCAACATCATTTTTGCATGTATAAATCCGAGAATCGAGCGAAGTAAGGAATTCATTTTCTCTGCCTTCTATTTTTAAACGAATCTTAGAACCGTTAGGTATAACGACCGGACGTACGTTTAGATTATGTGGAGCGATAGGGGTAATGACAAAATTTTGCGAGCCGGGCATCATAATTGGGCCACCGCAACTCAAAGAATATCCTGTAGAGCCCGTTGGGGTTGAAATAATTAACCCGTCTGCCCAATAAGAATTTAAGTATTCATCATTTATATAGGTGTGCACAGTAATCATTGAGGTTGTTCCTTTTCTGCTGACAGTAACCTCGTTAAGTGCAAAATTTGGGTCTGGTTGAATTTTAGAATCTGTGTGTACCATAATCATTTGGCGTTCATCAACTCTAAATTTCCCATTGATTAAACCATCTATGGCTTTGTTTATTTCTTCTTTGGCAACATTGGCTAAAAACCCTAGCCTACCTGTATTAATCCCTAAAATGGGAATACCGCTATTCCGAACTACGGTTACAGAATCTAGCATTGTGCCGTCTCCACCAATGGTGATAAGAAAATCTGAATCAAACTTTTTTAACTCTATATGATCGTTAAAAATGGGGTAGGATTCATTCCATTCGCAGTTTTCTTTTAAAAAACTATCTAGCCTGCTATAAATTGCCAATTGCATTTTTTCTGCAACCAATCTTTTATACAATCCAATAATATAGGGTCTTGCTTCTAGTGGAAAAGCTTTACCGTAAACCGCAATCTTCATTATTACATATTTAAGTAATTCATGAGGTTTTCAAACCTATCATGTAAATCTACGCTATGCAAACTTTTGTGGTAAGTTTCCGCAACGGTATATTCATAGCGCTCTAAAGTTTGAAGGATGGGTGTTAAATCTGTTCGATTTATTTTTAGGGTAACTTCTAATTTAGGAGATTCTGGTTCTGACGTAATAAACAAAGCCAAAATTTTAGCATCGTTGCTTTCTACAATTTGTGCAAGCTGGCTAAGTTGATAGTCGTTTTGATTGATGTGTAAAACCAAGATGCTACCAGGAATACGGCTGCTTAAAATATTACCCATGGCTTTGGTAATATCTGCCGGATATATAAATCCTTTATAAACCTCGTCTTGGCCTAAAACAGGCAATATGCTCAAGCCAAACTCGCCAATTAAAGAAATGGCATCAAAAAGATGTTGCTTATCGGTTACATACGCATGGCTTAAATAAGGCTCAAAATGATTGATTAAGGTGTTCTGATCTTCGCAGTTTAAAACCAAATCTTCATTTATAATGCCTAACAAAACACCATTTTCTACCACGGGGATGTGCTGCACATTATACTCTTCCATCAATACCTCTGCCTTTTTTATAGGGTCAGTTAGTACCAATGGTTTTATTTCTTTTTGTATAAGTTCTTTTGCTATCATATGCTGTGGCAAACTTAAATCTTTTTATACCATAACGCTTTTTTTAAGTTGCAGTTGCCTGAATTTATGAATCATTTAGTTATCTGCCCTCTATATGAAATTGCCGATTGATTTTTATGTCTAAAATAAACCGTAAACCTCCGTAGTTTTGCCCCTCTAAATATTTTTTAATGACCAAGCTTAGCGTTAACATCAATAAAATTGCCACTATACGTAATGCACGTGGCGGCAATACCCCAAATGTATTACAGGTTGCGTTAGATTGCGAGCTATTTGGCGCGCAAGGTATTACGGTGCACCCACGGCCAGACGAACGCCACATTACTCGTGCTGATGTTTACGATTTGGCACCAAAACTGAAAACAGAATTTAATATAGAAGGATATCCTAGTCATGATTTTATTAAAATGGTATTGGAGGTAAATCCGGCACAGGTAACCTTAGTGCCAGATCCACCGGGGGTTTTAACCAGTAATGCTGGTTGGGATACCATAACTCACAAAGATTTTTTACAAGATGTAATTGGTCAGTTTAAAGCAGTTGGTATTCGTACTTCGGTATTTATAGAAACAAACGAAGACCACATTGCGGGTGCAAAAGCTGTGGGTGCAGATAGAATAGAATTATATACCGAAGATTTTGCCACAGGCTATGAAAAAGACCCAGAAATTGCCGTAGCGCCATTTATTTATTCGGCAGAAATTGCGCACGAGTTGGGGTTGGGCATAAATGCTGGGCATGATTTAAGCCTAAAAAATTTGGCTTTTTTCGCAACGCACATTCCTAACTTATTGGAGGTAAGCATTGGGCACGCGCTAATTTCTGATGCGCTTTATTTTGGCCTAGAAAACACGATACAGATGTATTTGCAACAGTTGCACATTGCCTTAATTGCTAAAAATCAAAACGGATGAAACTTTTCTCGCGCATATATGGCACTGGGCGCCCACTCATAATTCTACATGGCTTATTTGGCATGAGTGATAATTGGCAAACACACGCAAATAAGTATGCAAATCTGGGGTTCCAGGTACATGTTCTAGATCAGCGAAATCACGGCCAGTCAGGACATAGCCAAGACTTTAGTTATCAATCTATGGCTAATGATTTGCTGGAATACATGCGCGACAATGAGATTCAGAAAGCGTGTATTATTGGGCACAGCATGGGCGGAAAAGTTGCCATGCTCTTTGCTGCACAACATGCCGATAAAGTAGAAAAACTCATTGTAGTTGATATAGCTCCAAAGGGGTATCCTGTGCATCATGATGCAATTATTGACGCTCTTAAATCTTTAGATTTCACGCAATTAAAATCTCGTGGAGGTGCCGATAAGGCACTTGCACAAAAACTTGATAATCTCAGTATCCGCCAGTTTTTGCTTAAAAGCTTGTATTGGAAAGAAAAAGGCAAACTTGCCTTGCGGTTTAACTTAGATGTTATTGAGAAAAACATCGGTATGGTAGGTGAGCCTTTGTTTGCAGATGCCCAGTTTGATGGGGAAACACTTTTTATACGAGGGGCTAGGTCAGGCTATATTAAAGAGGATGATCTTGATTTAATCCATGCACATTTTCCATTAGCAGAAATGTACACCATAGAAAACGCAGGCCATTGGGTACATGCCGAAGCTGCCGAAGAATTTGCCGATGTAAGCACACGTTTTTTGCTAGGACTTTTTGTAGCATAAAAAAAGCCTGATAAAAAAAGATTCTATCAGGCTGTGTGTGTATTCTTTATAATGGTTTTATCTAATTAAAACCAGTGTGCCTTTTTTGCTTTCAAATTTTTTTTCGGCACTAGATTCATCAGTCCAAGTAACGCTACTTTGCCATAAATAAACGCCTTCTTTTAGTTGTTGGCCATCATAGTTTCCATCCCATTGATCGGTAATGCTATTGCCTTCAAAAACCAAACGGCCCCATCTGTCATAAATTTTTAAGCTAAACTTTTCGGCTTCGCACGCGCCAGAAATGCCCATGTAAAAGAAATCGTTTACACCATCATCGTTTGGCGTAAATGCATTGGGTGCAAAAATTTTGCATTGCGGAGCTAACGCAGAGTATGTTTTGTTTTGCGCTTGTAATGCAAAACCTCCGAATAGCAAACAAAAAAATAATATGTAAAGGGTATTTTTCATGTATATGCCACAAATATAAATAAATGTGGCAGAGAGAAATTGTTTAACACAGGCATGATGTACCTCATTTAGCCATCGGTAAGTTTTGCTTAGAAAAGACACGATTTTGTGGTTTATAGCCTACTCAAAATCTAGTGTTAACTTAAATCGGCTTACGCGATGATTCCCAGCATCGCACACATATAATATGTTGTTGTAGTAGGCAATCCCTCGGGGTTCATTAAATTGCAAAGGACCAGCTCCTGAGCCGCCAAAACTTGCTTTTTGGTATCTCACTTCGCCACTTGCAGGTGGTGGCGGTATGCCTTCTAATCCTGTGCTGGTAAATTGATATACAGAGTCTTTTTCTGCATCTGTCACAAAAATGTATCTCGATTGATCTCCCGCAACTGTTATTCCCATAGGCTTGCTAAACTTATTGGCATCATTTATCCAACCATCAGCCAATGGGTCTTGCGGATAAATTAAGGGGTTATATTCTGCGCCAAAGTCTGACTCTACAAATTGTATATGCTGTACTTTTAATGGCGTACCTGGGTCTAATGAGGTGAAAATGAAATCAGGGCTATTGCTGGCCGAGATTTGTGGCGGTTGGCAAAAACTGGTTAAACCAAATGGCTTTTTAAAATAGTTGTTATACAATCCACTACTGGTATTTACGGCAATTGGCGAGATATAAACATCCTGATTGCTAAACGTAATGATCGCATCATCGGGCCCTTGGCCTGCATTGTTTGCGCTTGGCCCAGTGCGGCTAACGTAATATGAGTTATTGATGTTGAAGTTAGAATTGCTACCGATAATGCCAATATCGCCAAACGTTACTTGCGCATCTGAAGTAGAAAAACTGCTTTTAAAATAAAATGGATGCGTAATGGTGTTTGTAACCTTTGCGTGGCTTAATCCATAGCCATTGGCACCAGCCATATTTATTCTATAAATAGTGCTTAAAGCGTAGTTTACATTATTTATAACGGTGTCTTTTTTCCCAATGGCCAGCAAATCAAATTGTCTGTCTTGGGTAACGCTTGTAATGCCTTTAACATAAAAGCTACCTAATTCATTTAAGGCTTCATCGTACGCAATGATTTGCTCCGTGGCTTCATCTACCACATAAATCAACTCATCAAAACCAATAATAATATCAATGGGTCTTTCTAAATTGGTAATGTTGGGTTGAATGGGCACATAGGCAATTTCGCGTGGCAAATACGTAGGTATTTCTATAAAATCGATGTTTGTTTTATCACCTAAAAACTTATCGCAAGCTACCAAAGCCGGAAGCAGAAATAAGAATATTATGTATTTGTTTTTAATCATCTATTCTCTGATTTAGCCAATTCTAAACGTAAACCAATGTGATGTTGAACACCAATGTAATTGGTAGGGTTTGCCGCATAGTCTAGATATAGTGGGTGATTTCCCATAAGCATGCGCACCCCTAAACCAAGTGTTGGCAATGTTTGTCCTTTTACATTTATTTTAATTCCAGAGCGCACAAAAATTATTTTTAAGTAGTTGTATTCAGCGCCTAGTGCATAATTTTCTGCATTATCATTTGGGTGATTTAGCTGAAAAGCGGCTAAAATGCTGTGCTTATCATTGTGCCATGGAATCATGCTAATGCCCAAGCTAAAAACGTTTGGAAATGTGTTGCTTGATAAACTTGTGCTTTGTGTACGGTTGTATGAGCTTGCCAAATAGTTTCCGGTTAGCGAAGAGTTTCCACCAAAGTTGCGCACCAAAACGGCAAATCTTAAATCTTTATATCCGGTGTTGTATAAAAAACCAACATCTACGTTTAGTGTGTTGTTGGTGTACCCTGCAATGTTTTCGTAAACGTATTTTAATGTTCCGCCAATAGAAAAATAAGCACTTAGCTGCTGCGAATAACTTAGTCCAACAGCCATGTTGGTTACATAAATTTTTCTACCCGTACCTTCTGGCTGAAATTCGGTACGCTCTTCTATGGCACCCGAGTTTAAAGAGTTTATGCTTACACCTAGCGCAGAAGTTTGATTCTTAAACGGAAAAATACCAGTGGCAAAACTTTGGTTGATTCCCGCCCCTAAAAACGTGTTGGTTAAAGCAAACGCGTTTCTTTTTAAATCTACCATACCAGCAACATTATGGTATATACTATAGGCATCTCCGCGTAAAGAAACCGTTGTGCCGCTTATGCCCACACTTCTTGGGCTAACATCATTCTTAAGAAAACTCAATGCGCTTAGTCCGGCTCTTTCGCCACCAAAAACGGGCAGTAGTTGTGCTTGCCCCAAAAACGGTAGGGCCAAAAACAGGAGCAAATATTTTACGTAACACTTCATATTATATGCGGAAAGCTATGCCAAATAACACCTGTGTAGGAGGTAAGTATCTGGCAGGATTTCTAGGGTCTACCCCTCTTTCTTGAGGGCCGTTATACTCGGGTCTCGGGTCTCTCCAATTGTCTGGTACATCATCGCCATACTCATACGCTCTACCCGTTATTGGATTTATAATTTGTGAGTTTTTGTTGTTGAATAGATTTCTTACCTCTATGCTAAAGACCACACCGTTTTTCTTGGTTTTATTAAACAACAAGTTGTAGCTCAGCTTTAAATCAAAATTTACCCAAGGCTTGGCTATAGATTCTAAATATTTATCAAGCTCTGGCGCATAAATTGGGCGACCTAAATCATTCTCACCAATTTGTTTTTGTGGGGTATATCTAAATCCTGATGTATAATTAAAACGCAACATGGCACTAAAACCACTTAGTTTCATGCCTAAAATTCTAAGGGTAGAATCTGGCGAAAACACAAGCCCCGCGTTGATGCGCCATGGCCTATCCCATGCCAAAAATTGTTCTTGGGTAAGCGGTACTTCACCCGTTTGGCTAATTTGTAATGCACTCTCTCTGGCACTGTTGCTCTTGCCGCGCGCCACTTGGTAAGAAATGTTTGTATAGCTATTAAAATGGCGATTTATGCGAATAAATGTTCCAAACTCAATCCCGCTAATTTTTGCGTAATCTTGGTTTATGTACATTGTTTTTTCTACAGGTCTGCCGGTTTGGTCGGTTACAATTACGCGTCTAGAAACAATGTAATCAAAACGGTTATTGTTGTAGGCAGTAAGCGTTAGGGCAATGTCTTTGGTGATTTGAGATTTAAATCCAATTTCATAACTAACGTTTACTTCGGGGTCTAAATCAGGGTTACCTAAATCGGCTAAAAAAGATTGGTCTTGATACGTAGGATCTAATCCGGCATACATAAATCTTGGGTGTGGTGTACGCATGCTATGTCCGTAATTAAAATAGAGCACATTGTTTTCGGTAACAGGAAAACTCACGTTTACACGTGGCAGCAACCGGGCTTTCCAACGTAAACCAGCAAAACCAATGGTTTTATCCATATAATCTTTGCGTACTTGATCTATTACAGGCGAGTTTGGGTCAGCAACGGCATCATCGGCAAACTTGCCGGGAGCCCAATAGTTTAGGCGCATACCTAAGGTTGCAATAATGCCTTTAAAGGTTATTTTATCTTGAACGTAAATTCCACCGCGTTGAGGGTTTACTTTCCAAATATCATTATTGGCGCCAATGCTTATAGATGGTGTCGTGGTGGTGTCGTTAATTTGAATTGGTGCACCAACCCAAGGTTTGTTAACATCTACCCATTGGTATTCAGTTAAAATATGCTCAAAGCCAAAGCTAATTTCGTTGGTTTTGTTTTCGGGGTAATAATTAAATTTTGCCCGCATGGTATATTCTTGGGCATAATGGTCGTGCCATGTTGGGGTAATACCACCATTGTTTATAAGGCCATTGCCTGGCACAACGTAATAAATGCCAGTAGGGTCGCCCGGATTAAAGATGGCTACAGGGTTAGAAATAATATTTTCTTCGTCAAAAATTTGGTTTACGGTTGGGTACCTAAACGGGCGGCCATTGGCATCGGCCCGCAAATTGGTAAATAACCGGCCCAAGCTGGCGTTTAGCCCCCATCGCTTATTGATAAGGTGATAAAAATTAGCAACCGTTAAATTGCTTTGGTGGGTGTAGGTTGTGGCATTGTCTAAATTATTGCTGCGTATATATTGGTAACCCGGTGTTAAGATGGCATCAAAACCAACCACTTGCAACGACCTTGTATTTTGGTTTATGTTTAAACTATGCTGATTTGTAAGTGTAATTTTTGTGCCGGGTTTTAATTCCCACGCCAACTTAAAAGACCATGTGTACGAGTTAGAATATCTAGGTGCCCAGAATGTTTCCGTTTCATTGTTTTTTATTTTCAAAAAGTTGGCAACTTTTTCTGGCATTACCATTTTTCCAGCAATTAAGGAACTGTTTAGCTGCGTAGCCGTTTTACCAAAATACTCATCGGTTAGATTTAACGTAACATTATTAAACATGGTTAGCTTTTTCTTGGTACCCGGAATGGGGAACCCTAAGCTGGCCTCAATTATGTCGGTGTTAAAGGAAGTTTTAGAAATGTTATCGCCAAAATGATCGGTTTGCCAGCTCAGTGCAAAATCTAATTTATCTCCGGCTTCTTTAATTTTTGTGCTCACAACTCCAGAAGATCCTCCACCGTATTCGGCACCAGCACCACCTGTAATTAAATCTAAAGATTCTATGGAGCTAGCATTTACGTTTACACCAAAACCAGTTCCGGCTAGCGGATCTTGTGCACTCACGCCTTCTACCAAATATTCTGTTTCGTAAACACGCGCCCCTCTAATTTGTATACCATCTGTGGTGAGCGAAACACCTGCTTGCGTGTTGATGATTTCCGCAACATTGCGCACATTTAGTTTGGCAATTTCTTCTTTGCTAAAGCTTACTTCTGAGGCGGCATTTTCTAAATCTACTTGGGATTTTCTACCCACAATGGTAACGGTTTGTAGCACCTCTCTAGAGGAAGAGAGCTTTACGTTTAGGGTGGTTATCTTACTTTCTTCTATGGTAATGCCGTTAAACACTTTTGTACCATAACCCAAGTATTGCACCTTTACGCTATAGTCGCCTGGTTTAATTCCGGTAAAGGCATATTTACCATCAAAATCGGTAACGGTAGATTTGTACGAACCCACAATTTGAACGGCTGCCCCAATAATGGGTTCGCCATCGCTTTCATCCAACACTATACCGCTAAGCCCACCTTCTCGTTGTGCAAAGGCAACTAGGGTAAACAGTGCAAATAGCAACGTGAATATTGTGTTTTTACCAGTTAAAGTCATCTATTAAAATTTGTTGAAACAAGTTTTGCAATGCTGTTAAATCTGCTGTAAACTGGTAAAGTCCTACGCCAAAAAATACGTGACTTACATTGCCATTGTACTTTCTTCTAACCCCCATTAAATTATCTCCTTGCCAACCGCTAAGTTTGGTTAGCTGGGCGCGATAAAAATCTTCGGCATCGGCAGTTTTTACAATGGGGTAAATACCAATTAAAATGTTTTGCGGTTTTAAACTTGGATAATTTAGGCCTCCAACTACGGGGTAAATTGTACTATCGTTAGAGATGCGTACCTGACCGTTTGAGCTTACAATGTCTGAAACGGGATAAATACCATCTATACCAGACATGTCTGATGTTTTGGAGAAAGATGTGGATACAAAAACTTTTCTGCCTGCATCTGTAAACTCTTGCACACCTTGGCCCATAAAGGTTAACAGCATTGCGCTTTGCCCAGATGCTGCATTGTTGTATAGCGTTGCATCGGTATAAATAAAGGCTTGCTGATACATCATAATCATGTGCCTAAAAGTTGGCGACCAAAACTTTGGTTGATTGATGGCTTTGCCTTGGCTGTTTGTTTTGGCAAAATCTAGAAAATCATACGGAAGATTTAGCGAGTTTAAAAAAGGCTTGTAAATAGTGGTAACAGAATTTGGCTGGCCACAAATCACCAAAAATTTAGACGTTGGCTTTTTTATGTAAATCGATGATGCAGTGTCTATTTCGCTGTAAGAGCCAGCAATATCTTTTAAGCGCAGGTATAAAATGTTGTCTCCATTAAGTTGTATGCCATCTATTAAATTGGGTTGAGCAAATTTATTGTTGGCATAGTAAACTTGAGCATTTCCAGATCCGGATGTGTCTGCAACAAACGTAATTAATGCTTGATTTGGGTCAACATCATACCAACTGCCGTTGTTCCATTTCATTTCGGCCTCTACAATGGTTTCGTCCCCATCAGGGTCTGTACCAAACCATCTATATGTAGCAACCGATAGCGCAGTGTCTGTGGGCAAATTAGCCTCGTCAAACATAGCAACAGGCTTGCTGTTTTTTAAAGGAATTCTTAGTTGGGCTGGCGTTGGGTCTAGGTTACCGTTGTTATCAATGGCACGCACGTAAAATGTTACGTCAACCGTATCGCTGCCGACAGGAATATTAAATTTAAAAACGCTATCAACTTTTTCGGTATACGTCCAGTTTAGTTGGTCAAAACTAATTTCATAACTGCTTACATATCCGTCTATATCCGTACCAAACCAACTTAATGCAACTACGCTGTTCAACCGATATTCACCTTCTAGATTAATACTTTCTAGCGCAATTTTGGTGTCAGGTGCATTATTCTTTTTCAAGCTACCCTTGTCGCAACTGTATAGTAGCAACAAGGCCAGAAAAAATAAAAGACTGTATTTAAATACGTTTAACATAAAAGTAAAACCTGCTCTTAAACACCGTATTTAAGAGCAGGCGCGATTTTTATTTTGTAATGATGATTTTAGAGAAATGCGTTTGGCCCTCATTATTGGTTAAGCTAATGATGTACATGCCATTGGTAAAGTTGGCCAAATTAATGCGTGTTTCTGTTTGTGCATTTTTAGTTAGCATCACTTCTCCGCGCATATCATAAATGGTAACGTTAAAATCTTGTTCGGTTTCAAAGCCAATGTTTACCCATTCTGTAGCTGGGTTCGGGTATATTTTTAATCCGCTTAGCCCTTCAAACTCAGTAACACTAATGGGCGAAGTAGGCAGGTTAGTACTGTCTAAAACAACGTTAATTCCTATAAAGTCATCATTATTTCTTGGCAGCAATCTATAGTTGCTAAACCCGTAATAAATTATCCCTTCTACGGCATCCATGTTCATGGTATCGCTAACCTCAATGGGGTTAACGTTCATAAAACCATCAAGTGTTCTATACACAGTATCTGTAACAAGTTGTACAAACAGCGATGAATAAGAAGTACCGCTTTGGCGTCCTGCTAAGATTCTTCCAGATTGTGAAAGTGGCGCATTGGCACTGGCGCCAACAGCATAATCTCCAAAGCCTAGGTTTTCTTGGCTAATAAATAATTTTTGGTTTTGAGGATGCTCATAGCGTACCAAAACACCTTCCCATTTTTCCCAGCCAGAGTTTGCGTAAAGTGCAGAGTCTGTTGGGTCTATGGTAGTGGCCGTAACAACGCCTTTGTTTCCGGTTTTAGAAGCTTGAGATACATTCAATTGGGTCATGCCATAATCTTCTTCAACGGTACCTGTTAGCATTACTTCTTCTCCTCTAAAGAATGTGCTTAATCCGCTACCAACGCACCAAATGCCGCTCCATTCAGAGCCACCTTCGTCTTGTATGTATAAAAATCCTAAGTCATACAATTTTGTAGATGCGGTTACAATGCCTTTTACAGTAATATTTCTACCTTCTAATGGCGATGCTCCCGATGGCAATAGTGAATATTGAATATCAAAAACTTTTGGTCCATTATCGCGCACAAAGTAGTGTTCTACATTAGGCTCTGGTTGGTTTAATGGTTTGGTTGGGTAATAAGATTTGTTGCCATCATTATCTTCAGCATAGATATAGTAGCGTATAAATGTTCCGTCTGGGTGGGCTGGAATAACATTTATAAAATCACTTGTAGAACCAGAAACCAAGCCTAACGTTGTTTTAGGAAATTGAGATGGAGAAAGTGTAGTGTCTGCACTCCATGCAATGATGGCGCTGTCTAATGTTCCATCAAAATCAACCACGTTGCATTCTACATCAACCGTTTGGTTAGATGTGGGGATTAGCGGGTCTCTTTCTACGTTAGAAATAAACGGTGGGGCATAGCCAATTTCGTAATGTGTAGAGTCAAACGGATTTAACTCGTAACCGCGTCCGGTGCCACCTGTACAGCCGTTACCATCTTGACGAACAACACCGCTTAAGCTTGTATAGAACGTACCTACTACAGGCGGGCTAAAGCTACCTGTTGTTTGTGGAGAATTTGGGTTTACGGTGCTCCAGCTAGGAAGTTTTTGTGCCAAAAAGCGATCAGAAACGTTTATGCGATTTCCGTTGGCATCTACAGCATCAAAGCTAATACGGCTGTTGCCAGAAAAATAAATTACCTGTACAACGGTAACATCTTTAAAGGTTACAAAGGCACCTTCGTATTCTTCTCCGGTTTGCATGTTGTTTACGCGGTTTGCATCGTTTAGCACGCCAATTTCTATGGTATCGCTAACAGGTGCTGAAGCACTACCTACTACGCTAAATGAGTTAGCATCTAATAAGCTAATTTGGTTGCTATTGTTATACCAGCCAATTACACCTGTAATTTTAACAATATCGCCAGCAATTACTTGCGTAAATGTTGGGGGAGGAGATAGACTTCCCGCCTCGTTCGTGCCCATCACTTCAAGGCCATTAAAATCTCCAGAAACTCCACCATTTGCTGTATCTACAATAAAAATAAATGGGCGATTGCCACCGGGCACTGTTCCTGAAGAAACTTCAGAACGATTTCCATCAATCACAACAATACCGTAGGTAATAACAGTATCACCCAAATAGTCTGAAGTATCATTACAAACGGCAAGTTGGGCCGAGGTTCTGTAATTAATGTCGTGCACAGAAACAAAAGATTGGGCCTGTGCGCAAATCATTGAGCCAAGGGTTAAAATTACAAGTAATGCTTTTTTCATTTTTTAATTCTTATTTAATAATCACAAATTTTCCTAAATATATTTCGCCTGTTTCTAGGTCTTTAACTGAATACATGTACAATCCGCGCGAAATAATTTGAGAGCTTAAACTCAACAAATCCCACGCATGTTCTCCGCCAGAGAACACATTTTTTTTCGGGTCTTCTGCACCAAAGGTTCTAAACCAACGTATGTCTTCGCCCGTATAGCTGGGATCGTGTGTAAATTCATCTATAAAATCTCCTGCAACGGTAAAAATTCTTACTTGGCACCTAGCGGGCAAATTGGCAAAAACAATTTTTCTGCTTTCTTCTTGAAAGTTACTTCGACCTTCCCAGCTTGCCCCGTAGTAATAGGGGTTAGGGTAAACAAAAGGGCTGTTTTGGTCCATGTCGTCCGATGGCTTGGTTCCTGCGAACACACGTTTTGCATTGGCCAATAAACTGCTTTCTAACGGCTCTAAATTGGTTTGTTCGTTACCACGGTCAAAGGCGGTAACGCTTACGGCATATTGCCATCCGTTTTGGATGTTTTCTATACTGTATTTGTAATAGTACGGGGTGGTATCTCCATCAAAATAAACGGGTTGGTCTAAGCGGATGCTATCAAATCCGGTTTCAAAAAAGAGGTTGTTTCCAGCCGAATCATATGCAGCAACATTCTTTAAATCTTCAGCAAGGTTGGGCACTTTTGTTACATCAAAACCAAGTTGAGTTAAATAAACTCTATAGCCTTCAAAATCTAACTCTTTTGTGATGGGGTCTACGCTGTACTCGCTGTTTTTTGCCCAATAAACATCTATGGTATGGTCCGTGGCTTCTACTCTTGTTTTAGGAATATCGGGCGGACTTGGCAATATAAATCGTGTTATTTTGCCATTACCATCTTTGTCTTCTCCCGGGTCTAAACGTCCGTTAAAATTATTGTCCTCGCCATTATAAGCGCGTTGTGCCCAATTGGCGTTGCTCACCAAAATTTCTTTTTGTTCTGGTGTGTTGGCTGAATTTGGATTGCCATCGTTTTTCTTTTTGGCCAAGACAAAGGCAAAGGCAATGTTGATCTCATCGCCCGGCTGGAAGTCAGAAAATGGTCCCGCAGAAATTAAATCGGAGCGGTTACCAGATTGGTTGAGTAAGGCTTGCAAATCTGCACCCGTTCCGTTTTGGCAATCTTGTCCGGTGGGGTTGTTCCAACAGGGGCTGTAATTTAATCCCTGACTAAGTTTTACGTAACGCTGATTATCATCAGAAGGTGCAAAGAAAATGGCTTGCGCATTGTTGTTAAACACCCATGCGTTGTAGTGGTTTCTAAAATTGGTATCTAATTCCAATTGTCCATTTGTTGTGTTGTAAGCAGAATCAACCATGGGGTGATGAAACCCGTGTTTATCCTCGGCACCTAAAAATTTCTGGCCAATGTAGCTTTCTGTAAAACCAACATCGCCCGTTGCATCATAGCAATAGGCCATGTTTAAAGAATCTATAAAACCGTTGCCGCCTTGTGCGTAAAAAGAGGCACCACCGCTACCCGCTGGTGTTATGTTAATGTTTCTAACTACGGTATTGTTCCAAAGCGCAATGTAAACATCATCATAATTGCTTACGCCAACGTTTTTTACGGTCATGTTTACAATTACCATAAAATCGCTAAAACTGTAATTCCAGTTGTAGGTTTCTAGAGTAACCTCAAAATTCATGGGGGTTGTGTGGCTGTTTATGGGGATTGAGGTGCCTGGTATAACCACATTTTTATCAGAAAAGGTACTTATAAAATCTTGGTGCGAAACGGCTTTTGGGTTGTAGCTAGGATTATCTAGCAAAGAAGAGCGTTGCTGTAAAGTACTACCAACTTCTGCGGTAAACTCAAAACCAGACAAACCTGGAGAGTAGCCTTGTGTGGCATCTATGGCTGAGGTAGAAACACGAATGGGGCCGCCATTTTCTTTGCCACCAATCCAAAGTCCACCTTCAAAAAGGTGTTCTATACCAGAACCAGCAGGATATTCGCAACTAGGAACTCCGCTGCCATCACGGTAGCCACGAAATGCATTGCCAAAGGTGCCAACATTGGTAACGTTTAATCTGGTATTACTGGCATTGGTTTCTTTTTCGTCAAAACTTTGAGAAAAGCCTGCCAAGTTTAACAGTACCGCAAGTGCTAGTAGGGTAAACCTATTCATTGTTTACTCATTTTTTTAACCGTTCTCCAGCCATTGGCTGTTGTAATTTCTATAAAGTAAATACCATTTTTTAGGGCAGATACATCTAACACATTGCCCCAGCCGGATTGGTTTTTTTCTAAGTTAACATGAGCAAATAGGGCGCCTGTAGCATTATATATGCGCATCTGAGGGGCAATGGCCTTGTTGTTTTGCAAGGTTATTCTCAATTCATTATCAACCGGATTTGCAAATTTTAGTTGGTGTGGTAATAAGCCGTTTTCTGTTAGGCCAATTTGCTGACGAGTGATTTCAAAATCTGCAATTACAGGCAAATGATCGCTTAACCCGTAAAGGGCAGCCAACACATTAGCGGGAACAGAGTTGTTTGTGCCATCGTTAATAGCTTTGTTAAAATGTAGCCCATCATTGCCCAAAGCATAATAGGCGTTAGGAACGTATTTTATTTTGGCAACGTTGTCTCTAATCTCATCCGAAATTAAAATGTGATCCAATCTGTCATCTAATCCTCCGCTACTAAAACAGCCGCCATTGGTGGCAGAGCTTCGGGTGCTTTGTGTATGAAGGTAGGCAAAGCTTCCATTGTTTCCCCAATTGCCGGGTTGGTTTAAGGGGTCGTATAAGCGCGTGGGCACATCGTTGTATTGTGTAAGGTATTGGTATGCTTGTTCTTGGCTTTTATAAATGTTTAAATCGCCACATAGAATTACGTTTTCATCTGTTACAGCATTTTCTAAATAACTCATAAAAGCTTGTGCAGCATCGGCACGATCTGCTAAATCGCTACTGCTTGAGCCTGCTTTTAAATGTGCTGCAGCTACAATAACATATACGGTATCGCTTTGGTTGGTGAGTAAACTGTCTTTGTAATACAAGCGGTAAATATCAATAACGCGAACCAAATTGTTGCCGTTTAAATCTTTAGAAACGGTGGTTTGACTTTTTAAAACAAACTTTTCTGAATTGTAAAAAAGCATGTTTACTAAACTGCTAAAGCCGTTGTTAGAGTAGGCGGCTTTGCTGTAATAAGATACTCCGTTTACGTTTAAAGAATTCGTTAAAATAAAATCGCTGTTGGTGGGCGAATCTCCAATTTCGTTACAAACTAGAATGTCTGGATTTATGTGTTGCGCAATGGTTTTTAAATGCGCCTCTTTGGTAAGCGGGTTGTTTTGGTTAAAGGTGCAGTAGCTGGTTGCATTTCTGTAATTGAGTAGGTTGTAACTCATTACGGTAATTTGCTCGGGCTGCTGGGCCTGCGCAAAAAATGACAATAAAATACTGAAACTGAAGAGGTAAAAATTTTTCAAATCCTATTTTGTTTTCGGCTGCAAATGTAAAACTTGACTGTGTTAAATACAGGACTTATTTTTAACAAAAGGTTAAGTTATGCACGCATAATGAAAAAGGTTTGATATGAATGGAGTAATAATTTTATTTGGATAACGGTATGGGTTTTTTAGGAAGACTAAAGATTATTTAATCTAGTTTGTTCGTGTAAAAACGCTTGCTACTTTTTATTTAGATGGGCATTTTACTTGCCACTCGTGGTATCTGGTTCTTCTTCGTTCCATTCAAAAATAACTTCGCCTTTGGTAGGGTCCTTTTTGGGTGTGGTATTTTTATCAGGTTTAAAAATATTCTTAATGTCTTCACCTTGTTGTTTCCATTCTTTTTTTACGCCTTGCTTTAATAATTCTCGGTCTAAGGTTAAACAAGGGTCGGCAATAGAGCAGCCTACGTGTACCCAAATGTAGGGTTGGTCGGTTGTTTCTACTTCAACAATCCAGTTGTCTAAATCTGTTTTTTTGTCTTTACGTTTTTTGCCTATAACATCTTTTAAGGCCAAACGTATGCTGTAATCTATTTGTTGGTCAAAGCTATGGCGGCCTTGCAAAAGCAGGTTTAGTGCCGAGCTGTTAATTTCCATTTGGGGTATGGTAATAACCTCGTTACTAATGGCAATTTGGTTTTGCAGGGTGCTAAATTTCACATCGTTTAAAGCGCTTTTATCTACAATACTGCTTAAGCTCATTAAGGGTAGATAGCCTTTTAATCGGCCATTTTTTATGGTTATGTCGGTAATTAATTTAAAGCTAGAAGGAATAAATTCTAGGTTATTGGCAAACTTCATACTGGTTTCTAAGCTGGCCGTACCCGTGCCGTAAATATTATCGGCCAATAGCCAATTTTGTCCAAAGTTTTTAAACCCGTTAAACAATTCGTGAATATCTATTTGCGAAAGATTTCCATTGGTCCAAAATGCGTAACCATCAAGTTCTGTGCTCCAAGAAAAATTACCAGTCATGTTACCACCCAATGCATCTATAGTTAATTTTTTGCCTTTTATTTTCAAGCCATCGTTCCAAATCTCGCCCTTTACGTTAAAGCCGTTAAACTCTATCAGGTTAATTTTTTTAACATCAAGCAAGAGGTTAAAATCAAAGGCAAATGGTTTAGTTCTATCTGTGCTATAACTGCTGTCTGCCTTTGCTTTTTTAGGGAGTTGCCATTCTAATATTCTATCCAAATCTAAGTAGCTACTTTGCAAACGCACGCTTAATTTTTGTCTAGGTCTGTTTTCACCAAAATACAGGGCGTCATACAACCAACCATCTAGCAAAAACTCGCTTTCTTTTTCACGTAAAAACAGGCGTTCTATTCTTAGGTCTTTATTGTTCATGAGCAGCTCTGCGCTTATGTTGCTTAATTCTATGTTAGAATTTAAAAAGCGCATAGCGGCATCGTTAATATTTAGTTTGCCCTCTAGTTTAGGAGATGTAAACGCGTTGGCCTTTAAATCGTCCCAGTTTTTAAAATTTTGTTGATAGCTAAAAGAACCGCTGGCGATACCCGAACCACTTTCTAACAAACCAGGTCGGGTAATTTCTAAGAGTTCTTCCAGTTTTAGGTTAAAACTGCCTTTGGCAAATATTTGCGGTGAAATCAGATTTGTTACATCTAAATTTAATGCAAGGTTTCCCGTTTTAGTTTCGGCTTTTAGCTCTCTAAACTGTAAGCTGCTTGAGGTTTTTTTACCGGAATGAGCGTAAGCAAAAGAAATATTACCGCTTGCATTTTTCAGAAAGACGTTGATTTTATCAAGTTGTAAAGATGCATTTGAAAAGGTTGTGTTGGCAGAAATATCTTCAGTGTCTTTAGATAGCAAGATTTGTACTGTTGTTTTGGCATCGCCACCCAATTGTGCTGGGTTTATTTTAGGCCGCCAAACCCTTGGAATAATAGGTAACCATTGGTGTAAACGTGCATTTTCTGAAACAATATTCCATTGTTGTACATCGTCTTTAAAAAACCCTTTGCCGGATAATGGAATGCCTTGTAGTACCAATTCTTGTACATCTATTTCGGTTTTAGCTTGGGCATTAAGCAAGGAGCCTTTGGTATCAAAAGTTAAGCTATCCGCAAAATCAAGATCATTTAAAGTTAAATCTTCTAGTACGCCAGCGCCTTTTAATTGAGATGTAAATGTGTTTTTTTGGTAACCGCCATTAATTTTTAAATGTGCTACTTGTAGTATAACCCGTAAGTTTAATTCTTGGTCTATATACCTGATTTTGGCATTGTTTATTTCTACATTTTCTAGGGCAATAGTGGCCTCATTGCTGCTTTGTTCTTCGCTGCTTTCTTTCCAAAAAATGTAGTTTACTTCGCCTTGTTTGGTAACTCTTAAGTTGGCCTCGCCATCATCAAAACTCAATTTGCGTATGGTGTAATCTTCGCCCAATAAATCCAAAATAGAAAACCGAACAAAAATGTTTTTAAATAAAAACAGGGATTGTTCGGATTTTTTTAGAGCTTCTTTTGCCGTTACGTTATTAAATTTTATGGAGACCTCTGGAAACTTCTGAAAAAAGTCTATTTCTATTTTTCCAACACTAACCTCTGTATTAAGCTGGGCATTTAAATTGCTGGTGATTACTTCTTTAATATGCTCTTGGTGCGTGTATAAATAGGTTGCCGCCCCGGCAAAAAGCAAAACAAATACAACAGTGATACCCAAAAAAACTTTAAGAACACGCCTTAAAACAGACGGGTTTTTAGGTTCTTGGTTGGTTTCTGTATTTGTTGCTGTCATGCTTTTTTTAGGTGAAAAAATCAAAAAGCGAACCAGAATGAAAAACGGCTCTTTGCCTTATAAACGCAAAAAATGGTATTGCATTTTGTGTTAAAGCATTTTTAAATAGTTCACTTCTTTATCAGTTAAATATCGCCACTGCCCGCGATTAAGGTTTTTCTTGGTTAAACCGGCAAAGGAGCTACGGTCTAGTTTAGAAACTTCGTACCCTAAATGTTTAAATATGCGTCTTACAATGCGGTTACGCCCTATATGTATTTCTAACCCGATGTTTGATTTAGACTTGTCTGCAATATAATCTATGGCATCTACTTCGGCTAAGCCGTCTTCTAATTCTAAACCTTTAGCAATAGCGTCCATATCTGCTTTGGTAAGGTTTTTATCTAAAGATGCTGCGTATATTTTTTTTGCGCCATGGCTTGGGTGAGTAAGTTTTTTAGCAAGGTCGCCATCGTTTGTAAGCAACAATACTCCTGTGGTTGCTCTATCTAAACGGCCAACAGGATAAATGCGTTCTTTAACGTTTCCGGCCAAGATGTCCATTACCGTTTTTCTAGCTTTTGGATCTTCCATGGTGGTAATAAAGCCCTTGGGTTTATTCATCAAAACGTACACTTTTTTCTCGGCACGTATGCGTGTGCCTTGGTAGCGCACATCGTCAGTGCTTTTAACTTTGTACCCCATTTCTGTAATGGGTTTGCCGTTTACCGTAACAAGACCCATTTCAATAAGCTTGTCTGCTTCTCTGCGCGAAGCCACACCCGCAATAGAAATAAATCTGTTTAATCGAATTTCTCCAGAGGTAGAAGTTAAATCTTCGGCATTTCTGCCTTTAGGTTTTTTAAATTTCTTTTTATAAAAATTGGCGTGTGCGGGGATGTTTTCTTCACGGCTAAAGTTTTTTCCAGCGGGTTTGTGCTCAAATTTTCTTGGGCCGTGTTGGTTGCCATCACGCTCTGTTTTGCTGTCAGAAAAAGGTTTTTCTTCACGGGTTCTGGGTTTGCCCCCAAATTTCTTGGTGCCAAAAGCGGGTTTTTCATCACGCTTATTTCGTCCATCGCCACCGCGCCCTGGCGCGTTTTTAGAAAAAGATTTTGTGTTTTTATTTGGTCTGTCGTTTCTGTCGCTGCGTTTTGCTCCGCGAGAAGAATCGTTTTTTTTGCCTCTCATTTGTAATAAAATAATGGGCAAAGGTAAGTTGAATAATAATTTTTAAATACGAAGTATAAAATAATATATGCGGTTCATAAATTTTTGGTTTCGTGTTTGTTAGAAAACAAACGGGGTTTGTAATTATAGATAATAGTTTGTTTGTTATAATTCATTTCAACGGCCAAAACGTAGTCTAAAAATTAGTTTTTAATCTTGCCAAATAAATTAAGCGAGGCTTCGTTTATTTGTACAAATTGCTTAGTAAATGAAGTTTTCTTTTTTGTCTTTCTTTCTTGTGTTAACAAGTGCAGTATTAGCCCAAGAAACAGGTTTATGGACTGACCACCTTCCTTATAATTCTGTAAACGATATTGCTGTTGATGACAATCATTACTACTGTGCTACCAATCAGGGCATGTTTATTTTTAATTTAAGTGAGCAAGAAATAACAACCCGCTCTAAATTAAATGGACTAAACGATATTGGCATAAATAGCATTGCCTATAACAAGAAGAACAAGACGGTAGTTATTGGCTATAAAAATGCCAACGTTGATTTGCTCTCTGGAAACAATATTATCAATATTGGAGACATAAAGCGCGCTTCTGGCTATACGGGTAAAAAGCGCATCAATCACATTATTACTAGGGGAGACATAGCCTGGATGGCAACAGGATTTGGTATTGTGGAAATTGACATTGCTAAAGAAATTGTAAACGCTACCTATATTATTGGTGAAAACGGAACTGATTTAGAAGTGTATAAATTGGCCATAGAAGAAAATTCTAATAGAATTTATGCGGCCACACCCAATGGGTTATACAGTGCTGATATGGATAATCCGCTTATATTTTACCAGTTCTGGCATAGAGATACGCTTTTGCCCGCAGGCGAAATAAACCAGGTAGCAACGCTAAACGGCCAAGTGTTTGCCAACAAAGTAACAACGGGTAGCGTAGAAGATTCTGTTTTTTATTCAACCAGTAATGGCTGGGATTATCTACCCAATCAGGGTATAAACAAGAAGTATGACTTACGTGTGGTAAACGACTTTATATGCATTACCAACCCATTTACCGTAAATTTTTTAGAAGCTGACTTTAATCTTAAATATATCATTGGGCCTAGTTTTTATGAACCGGGCACATTTTTACCCCGTTGTGCTTCTATTTTATCAGATGGCAAAACAATGCTTATCGGAAATGATAATAATGGTCTGATTGTTTCTGAAGATGTTACAAGTAATAGAAGAATAACACCCAACGGACCTTATAGCAACAAGGTTTTTAAATTGGCAGCAAACAACAAAAAAATGTATGTGGCGCCAGGGGCAATTGATGAAATTTGGACCAATGCTTTTTTAAACGAAGGCATATTTGAATTGGATGGCTATGAATGGAAAAGAATTCCTCCCACTGAAATTAACGGCATTGGTGATGTTGTAAACGTATTAATTGATCCTGCTGATAATACCCATGTTTTTGCTGCAGCTTGGGGCTCAGGAATTTTAGAATTAAAAGACAATGTTTTGCAAAATGTGTGGGATTTTCAGACTTCTGGTGGTAATATAGTGGGCCCACCGGGAGATATAGAAAATGTAAGAACAGGCGGCATTGCGCTAGATGATGATGGAAACCTTTGGGTAACAAGTTCGCTTAGTCAATATCCACTTTCTGTGAGGAGGCCCGATGGTACATGGGAAAAATTTTCTGCGGGCTCATTGGCGGGTAGTACAACCAACGTATTTGATGTGGAGGTAAATCAGCTTGGGCAAAAATGGATTAAAACAAGAACCAAAGGTATTTTGGTGATGGATGATACGCAAGGCAATCCAGTTTTTAAGTTAATACAGGCGGGTGTAGGTAGTGGCAACTTGCCAAACAATACGGTACAATCTTTTGCAGAAGATTTAGATGGTGAAATGTGGATCGGAACCTCAGAAGGTTTGGTTGTGTTGTACTCACCTCAAAACATTTTTCAATCGGGTAAAAACTTTGATGCCCAACCCGTTTTGTTTGAAGAAGACGGTGTGGTTCAAAAACTATTAGGATCAGAAACAGTGATGGGCATTGCTGTAGATGGTTCTAACAAAAAGTGGTTTGCCACTCTTAATTCGGGTGTGTTTTATACATCAGAAGATGGCACAGAAACCATTCACCATTTTACAACAAAAAACTCGCCACTAATTAGCGATGCCGTTTTAGATGTAGCCATAGACAATGAAACGGGCGAAGTTTATTTTGCTACGGCCGAGGGAATTGTAAGTTTTAGAGGCTCAGCAACACGCGGTTATGAAGATTATACAGATGTTTATGCCTACCCAAATCCGGTGCGCCCAGATTATCTAGGGCCAATTTATATACGTGGATTAGTGACCAACGCACGCGTAATTATTACAGATGTGGCCGGCAATATTGTTTTTGAAACCGTTGCAGATGGCGGCCAAGCACGTTGGGATGGCCTAACACTAGATGGCGATAAAGTTGCTAGCGGTGTATACATGGCCTACGTTACAGACGATCTTGCCGAGCGAACCACAGTGACAAAAATATTGGTAATACGTTGAAAATATAGTAAGCATTAAGACCTGTTTTTTTACTCACAATTTGTGCGTATGTTTGGTTAGTAAACCAAAACGGTAGCACCGTGAAGCTACAATTACCTAAAGAACAATCATCTACCGCCTGTGCAATGAAAAAGTATTTGTTGAACGTTTTGTCGTTCAATAAGCATTTTTATTCTTTTTTTATTTTTTTACGGCTATTTGACTATTGGGCAAAACTTGCTCGTTAATAATGATTTTAGTACTACGCAAATTATTATTCCTGGAAGTATAAACTGTACCGATTGGCGCACTGGATTTAACGTGAAAAAAAATGGCGCAATACCTGCAAATTGGTATTCGCCATTAGATTCATTAGCAGGAAGTCAATGGGGGGTCGGTTGGCATTGTCATGCCTGCCAACCCACCTTTCAACAAAATAAAGAAGCAAAACCGGGGATATATCCGTTTCCTTGGCCACACACAGGAATTGGTTACGCCCAGCTAACTTTAAAAGATGGTGCACCACATAGAGGGTTTATTTCTCAGCTTTTGCCAGATACCTTGCAAGCGGGGGTGGCGTATGCTGTAGAATATTATGTGCGGCCTTTTGTGTGGTCGGTTGCGTTTAGCAAAAATATTGGCGTGCTGTTTACGGCTGATAGTTTAAACTATTATGCCTACCAACAAAACCTCGTCCCGCATGTAGAAGCCACCCAAATAATTACAGACACCACCACATGGACCCGTGTAATTGGCACTTACGTAGCCAATGGCACAGAGCGTTTTATAAACATGGGCAACTTTCGTGCAGATACCGCCAGTACGTTTGTGCCTACTGGGTTTACGCTGCACCCGTTTTTTCAGTTGTACAACATACCCACCTATTTGGTAGATGCCATTGCGGTGTATAATGCCACAGATACACTTTACACCGCCACGTTGCCCAAAGACACTTTGCTGTGCCCAGGGGAGCAATTGGTTTTACAGCCAAACATAGAAGACTTTAAACTGCAAGACACCACCACCACCTATTTATGGAACACGGGCAGCACAGACAGCAGCATTACGGTAACCCAGCCCGGCACGTATTGGGTGCAAACCACTATTAACAGTCGCTTTTTGGCCGGAGATACTATTGTGGTAGAATATTTTCCCCCCAACTACACATTAAACCTACCAGATACCGTAACCTTTTGCGAGGGGCAGCAAGCCACACTGCAAGCCACCCCAGACCCCATGCAGTTAACCGCCTATGTTTGGAACACAGGAGCAATATTAACAGGCATACAAACACGCACCCCTGGGTTGTATTGGCTGCAAGGCCAAACGCCCTGCGGCCTTGTACAAGACAGTAGCTGGGTAGTGCAAGATTTTTGTGAAAACTATTTGTGGATTCCCAACGCATTTTCGCCCACCAACCAAGATGGCGTAAACGATTATTTTGCGTTTTTTGGCGCGCCAGAACCCGTAACACTTTGGGTGTATAACCGGTGGGGTGTGCAAGTTTTTTACAGCAACAACTACCAAAACAATTGGGATGGCACTTTTCAAGGAGCATTGCTACCACAAGGTGTTTACACGTATGTAATAGAATATTTGTACGTCAACAAAAACGGCCAAAACCAAAACCCAGAAGGCAGCAAACGGCAGGTTAGGGGTACGGTTAGTATTTTGTAGAAGTCTTTGAAAGGCTCTAATGAGCATCTACACGGCCTTTTCCTAATATGTGTGTTTCGGTTTCTTCAAGTCAGAAGAAATGAAAAGCCATGCGGCCTGAGCGAAAAAATGAATCTCATTAAACCTTTCCTTATCGCTCGCTTTAAAAGCAGGGTTGAGGTGATGCATGTTTTAAGTGTTAATAAGAAGGGAATAGTTTTTACAAGAAATGTGCAACTTATCGAGTTAAAAAGACCAACAAACATTTAACTTTCACCCTTTAATATTCAACTTTTTTACGTGTACCAAACCACTCAAGCAATTGTTTTAAAATCGATAAAATATGGCGAGAGCAGTCGTATTTTAAAATGTTATACCAAAGAATTTGGCGCGCAGAGCTATATGGTGAATAGTGTAAAAAGCAAAAAATCTGTAGTTCGTGCAAGCATGCTTTTGCCGTTAACACAACTAGAGTTGGTTGCTAGTCATAAAGGAAAATCAACCTTAGAAAGAATTAAGGAAGCCCGTTTGTATTGTGCTTACGAAGCCATACCGTTTGATCCGGTACGCAACGCATTGGCACTTTTTATTGCCGAGGTTCTAAGTAAATCTTTGCACGAAGAACAAGGTAATTTGCCAACCTATGAGTTTGTAGAGGGCGCTTGTAATTTGCTCGATCATCTAGAAAATGTGCCGGCTCATTTTCACATTGTGTTTCTGTTGGGCTTATCTGGCTTTTTAGGTTTTTACCCAAGGCAAGAACAGCAATACCAAGTAGATTATTTTAATTTGTCCGAAGGTGTTTTTCAGCCAACACAACCTTTACATACCAATTTTTTAGATGCCCAATGCACGGCAGTTTTAAAGCAAATGCTTACCGAAAATCTGCGCAACTGTACCCATGTTTATCCTAAACAAATGCGCAAAAAAGTGCTTGCTGGCGTTTTAGAATATTACAAACTGCATGTTGCAAGTTTTGGTAAATTAAAATCGGTAGAAATATTAGAAGAGCTTTTTGCGTAGTTAAAGCCTCTTTTGGCCGTGCTTTACTTTTTAAATTTTATCGAAGTAATCATTGCTTCCATCTCTAAAAGTACATTTCTTTTCTTGGCATCCGGACCAAAAATAAAACCTTCAATGGTTAAGATTTCATTTTTTTCGTCATTAAAAATGGTGTAGCTAATAAAAGGCCCGCCCATAAAATCGCCAATGGTTTTCCACATGCCACGGGTTTCAATGGCAAATTTATTATCAACTTCGCTGGTAACTTGTTGCGGAGGAAAAAGCATTTCGGTAGCAAAATAAGAGCTATCTGCAGATCCTTCGAAGTACCTTTTACCGATGCTGTCTCTGGCGGCCACTATATCTTGCCCAGGCAAAACATCATCTTTTATGGGGCGTGTAGAAAAAACCAAAAACTGGGTAGTCTTTTTGGTTTCTTGTCTAAAAATTTTAATGTCGGGTTTGTTTAAGGTTTGATTAAACCCTTTTTGCAAATCCATTTGCTCTATATCAAAATCGCCCAAATTAGAAGGTATTTGCTTGTACGTAAATTTTTTCATGCGTATGCGCACCGCGTTTAAATCGCTTTTGTGGTAGGCTTCAATAAGCTTACTTTCATTGGTTTTTAAGATTTCTAAAATCTCTCTTTCGGTTGGGGCCGTAATGGTGGTAACCAACTGCGGGCTTGCCCAAACATCGCGTTTAGATTCTATAATTACAGAGTCTCCTCGCTCTATAAAAATTAAGCTTTTTGTACGTTTTAAGAGTCCTTGAAAATCGGCAGGGGCAATGCGGTTTAAGCTAAAAATACCTTCCGATTGTGGCAAACCATATTGCGGTTGGCCTAGAGATTCTATCAGTGCTTTGCCGGTTTGTGATTTCCACAAAGCGTTTTCTACCACCAACATCATTTCGGCATGCGTGCCGCTGCTTGGGGGGAGGTATTTTTTTTGTGCAGAATTAGTTTCTTGATTGTTACAACTAATACAGAATAGGCCAATGAATAGGGTAAAAAAAATGTATTTCATTAATTTGAGCTTGAACCTTTCTTAACAACTAATTTCATGCCAGCCTGTATTTTACCGTCATTAATATTGTTCCATTCTGAAAGGTTGCTGCTGCTTACGCCCGGAAATTTTCGTGCGATATCATAGAGAGTATCGCCTTTTCTTACCACATAGTAAGTGTTTCCGTTTTCTTCGGTAGTGTTTGTAGAGGCTGTGTTTGAGCTCTTGGTAGAAGAAGCTTTGGTGTAAATAGTTAAGGATTGTCCTGTCCTAATCATGTTACTTCTTAGGCCATTCCATTGTTTTATTTTAGAAACTGTGGTGCCATATTTAGAAGCAATTAATCCAAGGCTCTCGCCAGATTTTACTTTATGTTTAATTCTGTTTTCTGCATCATGGGCCGTTTCGGTTGGCATAGTAGATTTATTTTGCTCAAACTCTAAAGCCGCGTAGTGGTAAAGAGAATCTTCGTTTTGCACAAATAAACCCATGGTTTGGTTTGGTAATACTAAAAAGTGCTTTTGGCCTTTTACCTTGGGAATGATATCAAGTTTGTACGATGGGTTTAAGAACTCAATAATTTCCCGATCAACCCCCAACCACATTTCCAGCTGCGTAAAACTGATTTGATTTTTCACAAAAATGGTATCGACAGTGGCGTAAAAAGGCACCTCTTGCGTGGGGTATAAATTGTGCTCTTTGGCATAGGACATTACATAAGTTGCCGCTATAAATGCAGGTACATATCCAGCTGTTTCTCTAGGTAGATAGGGGCGTAATTCCCAATAACTTTTTTTGCCTCCAGAGCGCCTAATAGCTTTGTTTACATTGCCAGGGCCGCTGTTGTAGGCAGCCAAAACTAGGTTCCAATCGCCAAACATTTTATACATTCTTGTCATGTATTCGCATGCCGCAACGGTACTTTTGTATGGGTCGCTTCTTTCGTCAACATAGCTGCTGGTATTAAGGCCCATCATTTTGCCGGTGCCGTACATAAATTGCCATAAGCCGGTAGCACCAACTCTTGATTTTGCTGCTGGATTTAATGCAGATTCTACAACGGCTAAATATTTTAATTCAAGCGGCATGTTGTATCGGTCTAGTACTTCTTCAAACATGGGGAAATAGTACTCTGCTAAGCCCAACATTCGGCCAACTTGTTCACGTCTTCTCAAGGCGTATAGATCTATAAATCTGCGTACAACGGGATTAAAATCTAATTCTAACGGTGTTTTTGCGTTTAATTCTGCAAGGCGTTTTTTGTAAACTTCGTCACTAAAAGTGGGAACAAGGGTAGAGTCGTAATTGGCTGGCACGTGTTTTTTGGTATAAGTAAACACGTGTAGCTCCATCAAGCTATCTAGTTGATCTGCTATGAGATTGCTTTGCGCAACAAAGGTTTTTTCACTGATTGGTTTTACAACGCTTTTAACGGTGTCTGTTGGAGTTGTACAAACTCCCTGCATGGCAATGGCGGTAAAAATGGCCAAGGTCGCTATCCTTTTCATAATGTCTAAAAATTGTTGCGCTATTCTAACAATATTCTATGCAATTTATTTTATGCTGCCACAGAATTATTAACGCTTATATGTTCATCAAAACCTCAGAAAAAGCAAGCATTTCCGCTTCCTCAAAACGATTTGCCATAATTTGAATTCCTGTAGGTAAGCCATTGCTATGTATGCCCATAGGTACAGAAATAGCCGGTATTCCTGCAATATTGGCTTGTACCGTAAATATATCTTCTAGATACAGTACGGTGGGGTCTTGGTAGTCTAGATTTAAATCAAAAGCAGTATGCGGAGATGTTGGTGATAACAACATGTCATAATCATGAAAAAAGCTTAATGTCTTGTCTCTCACAAATCTTCTTGCTTTTTGTGCTTTGGCAAAATAGGCATCGTAAAAACCAGAGCTTAAAACAAAAGTTCCCAGCATAATTCTGCGTTGCACTTCAAGTCCAAATCCTTCTGTGCGAGATAGTTTATAGGTGCTCTCTAAATCTTGTGCATTTTTGCTTCGGAAGCCACTGTGAATGCCATCAAAGCGAGCTAAATTGCTGCTTGCCTCGGCCGTGGTAAGTAAATAATATATGGGTACTAAAAAGTCTAAATAAGGAAATTCTATAGGTTCTACCGTGTAACCTTGGGCCTTGAGTTTGTCAATTTTAGCTTGAAATAGCGTAACAACTTCAGGGTCCATTCCTGGATTTTCTAGTGCGTCTTTTAAATAACCAATACGTTTTGTTTTGGTAGAATTTAAAAGGGCAGAATAGGCAGGGACTTCTCTTTTTGTACAGGTAGAGTCATAATTATCGCCACCGCTCATAACTTCTAGCACAATGGCCGCATCAGAAACACTTTTGGCAATAGGGCCAATAATATCAAAACTGCTTGCATATGCAATTAAACCATGCCTAGAAACACGGCCGTACGTTGGCTTAAGGCCAACCGTTCCCGTAAATGCAGCTGGTTGCCTGATACTCCCCCCTGTGTCTGACCCTAGCGCAACTTGGCACAAGTTGGCGGCTACGGCAGCGGCAGATCCTCCCGAAGAACCACCTGGAGTTTTGTTTGGATTTATTGGGTTTTTTACAGAACCGTATGCGCTATTTTCGTTGCTAGAGCCCATTGCGAATTCATCGCAATTGGTGCGGCCAATAATGATGGCGTCTTCGGCTAGCAAGCGCTCAACTGCTGTTGAGCTAAAAAGCGATTCGAAATTTTCTAATATTTTGCTAGATGCTGATACATTGTGCCCTTTATAACAAATATTGTCTTTAATGGCAATCACTAATCCAGCAAGTTTTCCTGCCGAGTTGCTTTTAATTTTTTCGTCAATGCTTTTAGCCCTTTCTTGGGCTTCTTCGCCAAATACTTCTAAAAATACATTTAGATTCTCTTGTTTATTAATTTCATTTAGATGAAAATTTACAAGATCTAAACACGTTGTTTGGCCTTCTGAAATTGCTTGACGAATGGCAACAAGCGATGGAAAATTCATTTGAAAAATATAGGAAAGTTAATCTTTTGGCTTATCTGTAGAATTTGTTTCTGGGTCTTTAACACCATCTTTAAATTCGCGTATTCCGCGTCCAACACCTTTCATTAATTCGGGTATTTTTCTCCCGCCAAAAAGTAAAACTACTACGAGGATAATAAGAATCCACTCGTATCCGCCAACCCATCCTAATAATATTGAAAGCATATTCATTTTTGCTATAAATAATTTGTGCAAATGTACAAATATAGGCGGGCTATACACAGGTAAAATCAACCCCAGTCCAACAGAAATTAATTGTTGATTTGTAAATGTGTGTGCCGTGTTTGCAATGTTATATTTGTTGCCTATCGAATAAAAAAGGAAAATGGAAGAAGTAGTATCGGATATCCCATTCATTACCAATGATGCAGCCGTATTTGGCATTTTAGTAGCCTTATTGTTATTAATATTTAAAACCAGTGAATTACCAGGTTTTAGCAAATTTTACAAGGTTATTCCTGCTTTGTTACTTTGTTATTTTTTACCCTCTGTTTTTAGCACACTGGGAATTATCTCGCCCAAATGGGTAGATATGAGCAAAGCCATGGAAGCATTAACTAATGCGGGATATGACTTAACGGGCATTGTAAAATTTAAAGATTTTAAAAACTTTGTGCTCAACAATGAGGTTGACCCCGCATTGATTAGCCCTTATATAGGAAGTTCTAAACTATACTTTGTGGCAAGTAGATATATGTTGCCGGCAAGTTTGGTATTGCTCACGTTAAGCATCAACCTTAAAGAGGTATTTAAGCTAGGCCCAAAAGCCTTAATCATGTTTATTACGGGAACTATTGGCGTAGTTATTGGCGGTCCGTTGGCCATTATGTTGTTCTCTTATATCTCGCCAGATATTGTTGGAGGTGTTGCGCCAAACGAAGTATGGAGGGGAATGACAACCATTGCAGGTAGTTGGATTGGAGGAGGTGCCAACCAGTTGGCGATGTATGAAATTTTTAAAGAAGGCGATGCTAATTTAATTTCGGGCAGTATGTTTTCTATCATGATTACTGTAGATATAATTGTTGCCGAAGTGTGGATGTTCTTCTTGCTTTTGGGCGTTGGGAAAGCCGTAAAAATTGATAAATTTTTTAAAGCCGATGCTAGCGCGGTAAATGCTTTAAAAGATCATATGCATGAGTTTAGCCAGCGTATAGCCCGTATTCCAAGTTTTACAGATTTAATGGTAATAGTAGGTATTGGTTTAGGCGTAACTGGATTATCTCATTTCTTGGCCGATAGAATTGCCCCATGGATTACGGAGAATGCCTCGTATCTCGCGCAAACGTTTAGTTTAGGATCTGGATTTTTCTGGTTAATTGTGTTGGCAACAACGTTTGGCATCATCATGAGTTTTACTAAAATTAGAAACTACGAAGGTGCAGGAGCATCTAAAGTAGGTAGCGTTTTTATTTACATTTTGGTAGCCACCATCGGTATGAAAATGAATGTGATGGCCATTTTTGATAATCCAGGAATATTCTTAGTTGGATTAGCTTGGATGATTGTGCATGTTGCGCTTCTGGTTATTGTTGCAAAAATTATTAAAGCGCCATTTTTCTTCTTGGCTGTGGGTAGTAAAGCCAATATTGGCGGAGCGGCATCAGCACCGGTTGTGGCGGCTGCATTTCACCCCAGTTTAGCACCTGTTGGCGTATTACTAGCTGTTTTAGGTTATGCGTTTGGTACATATGGCGCATTAATATGCGGATATTTAATGCAAGGAGTAGCACCGTAATTTGTCAAGAATAAAAAAATCTTAGTTTTCTTTTAAGTCATGAAAAAGTTATCAAAAGCCCTAATCATTATACTATTTGTTGGGATGGGGATAAAAACCAAAGCGCAATCTTTTGAACAAGGTGCCAATGTAATTAGTGCCGCATTGGGTTTTGGCAGCGGCCTTTACTCAGGTACCGGTTATTCTAGCGGATTGGCAGTTGGGCTAGCCTACGAGCATTGTGTTGTAGATGGATTAATAGATGGCAACGCAGCCATTGGTGTTGGAGGCTATATGGGTTTTGCATCTTCCAAGTATTCCGCCACATTTTTTGGGCAATCTTTTGGGTATAAATACACGTATTGGGTACCTGCCGTACGCGGGGCATTTCACTACGAATTTTTAGAAAGTTTAGATACATATGGCGGTTTGGCACTAGGGGCAAATATTGTTACGGGAAAAGAAACAGGAATAGGAAATAATGCGGCTTATACAGCAGATGCCAGTGGTTTTTATTTTAGCATTTACGTTGGAGGTAGATATTACTTTACAGAAAACTTGGGTGCAATGGTAGAAATTGGTTCTGGTGTATCTTATTTTAATTTGGGTGTTTGCTATACCTTTTATTAAGCAGTCTTAAAGGGTTGGGTAAAAGGCTTCGTCTATATGCATAAGTTTTGGCGGGTTGTCATCTGTAGTAATAGCGATGATGTCAAACCGAACCTCTACATCTAAATCTTGCTCAATTACAAAAGCATCGGCAGCATTTATTAAATGCTTTTGCTGCGTTTTGCTTACAAAATCTTGGGGTTCTCCAAACTGAGAGCTATGTCTTGTTTTTACTTCAACAATAACAAGGGTGTCTTGCGTACGGGCAATAATATCAATCTCCTCTTTGCCATAGCGCCAATTTCTAGCCACAATTTTATAACCGTTTTTTTGCAAATGTGCAACAGCTAATTCTTCGCCCCATTTGCCAAGTTCTTGTGTATGTGCCATGGTTATTGCTTTAAGGTACAGGTTTCGGCAACGTTTAGCGTTGCAGTATTTCCAAAAATAAGGCTATTGTTATTTTTTATATGTCCGGCAGGGAGGTTGTAACAAAGCGGATAATCATATTCTGCTACCGCATCATGAATGATTTCTTGGGCTGTTTTTCCAAAGGGAATGGCGTTGTCTCGCATATCGCTCATGCCTCCAACAACCAAAGCCTTTAAATTGGCGAGCATACCTGCGCGTTTTAGGGCCATCATCATTCTATCTACATGATATAGGTATTCATCTAAATCTTCTAAGAATAAAATTTTACCGGCTGTGTTTAGCTGGCTTTTGCTGCCCAACATACTATAAATAACCGATAAATTTCCACCTACCAATTGCCCCGTTGCGCTGCCATTTTTGTTTAATGAATAATGCTGAAAACGTAATTCTGCAGCGTTTCCCATAAGTGCATTAAACAGAGATTCGTGTGCTTCTGTAGTGTTTTTCTCAAAACCCACAAGCATTTCGCTGTGCAAACTTGCCATGTTTAAATTTTGCTGTATGTGGTTGTGGATGGCGGTAACATCGCTAAATCCACAAATCCACTTTGGCGTTTTTTGCAGCTGATACCAGTTGATTTTCTCTAGCAAACGCACGCTTCCATAACCACCGCGGGCGCACCAAATAGCTTTTACATCGGGGTTGTTAAGCAATTCGTTAAAACCTTCAACGCGTACATTGTCTGCGCCAGCAAACTGGTTTTCGGCCGCGTATATGGTAGGTGATAATATGGTTTTAAATCCTTTTTGCTCGGCATATGCAATGGCTGCGCTCAACTCATCTTCAGAAACTTTTCTTGCGGTAGATGCAATGCCTATGGTGTCTCCGGTTTTTAAATATGGAGGGAAAATCATGTTCTGCTTTTTTTTGCAACAAATTAAACCAATCCAATTAACACCTTGTTAACCTATTTTGGCATTGTTATTGATTTTCTTTGGGTAACGTAAACGAGCAATGAAAAAAATCAAACTAATCTTTTCTTCTCTAATTGTACTCGCTTTTTTAGTGGCTGTACAAACAACGGCACAACCTAAAGTGGGTATGCAAAATAATTATGCTAAGTCTCAAAAAACAGCCATTACCTTTAAAGCTTATATAGTAGACCAAGAATTAAAAATTGAATTTAATGATGAACCAAACCGAGATTTTTCTGTTGAACTTTTTAACTTAACAGGTAAAAAAACCGATACGTGGAATGTGCAGCGATTTGATGAAACAAAGGTTTATACACTCGCATTAGAGCAAGTTCTGCCAAACGGGATTTACATTGTTAAGCTTATTGTTAATCATCAAGAAGTGGTTAAAAAAATTCAGTTTTAACTTAGAGTAAGGAGTAAAAGTTGGCTCCGTCTAAAACGAACAGAACTTATTAGAATATGAAAAAATCAATACTTACTTTATTTGTGGCTGTTGCCATTTTATTCACCCAAGCCCAACCAGTACCCAATGCAAGTTTTACTGACTGTAACGGTAACACCAAAACCATTTATCAAACATTGGCCAGCGGCAAAGTGCTGGTTGTTGCAAATGCCGGAACCAACTGCAGCATTTGCATGAGCCACGCGCCCGGTATTGGCACATACGCAACCAATAATACAGCAACAATAGAGGTTTGGGGTTCCATTACAACAAAAACAGGTGGAAACCCTGGATGTGGCGCATTAAATAATTGGGTGAATACGTACGGATGGTCCAATGTGTTTACCTTTTTAGATTCAAATAAATATTGGTTTCAAACGGCCACGCCAAGGTATTTTGTTATAGACCCTAGCGATTCTACCCAAGCTTATGCAGGCACAGATTTAAGTGCAGCCAAACAAGTTGCTGATGCATTGGCAGCAAGTAATATTGGTCTAGAAGAAGTTGAAATTGTTACTTCGGTTTTCATTGCGCCAACCAGCATAAACCTAGAATTAAGCAGTTTTGCCAATAATGGCCAAGTTGAATTGTTTGATATTACCGGAAAAAAATTGGCGCATTGGACTATAGACCAAGGAAGTAAATCGGTGCAATTGCCCTTTGTTAAGCAAGTTAAAAGCGGAATTTATTTGCTGAAGATGAATATAAACGGCAAACAACTGGTTAAAAAACTGATGTTGTAAACAGTACTCCAAAACAAGTTTAAAAGGTGGCCATTGGTCGCCTTTTTTTGTGTTTAATTATTGCGGTTTTTTGGTTTCTCAGTGCCCAATATGTATAGTATTTTAGCCGCGATTTTTATACAAGAATGAAAAACCCAAAACGTTATACCGTTACAGCTGCATTACCCTATGCCAACGGTCCTGTTCATATTGGCCATTTGGCTGGTTGCTACTTACCAAGCGATATTTATGTGCGCTATTTGCGCCAATCTGGAAAAGATGTAAAATTTATTTGCGGTAGCGATGAGCACGGTGTGGCCATTACCATCAAAGCAAAAAAAGAAGGCGTAACTCCCCAAGATGTGGTAGATAAATACCACAAAATGATGAAAAATTCTTTTGAAGAATTTGGGATCAACTTTGATGTTTTTGGCAGAACAACCTCCGAAACACACAAAGAAAACGCAACAGAGTTTTTTAACAACTTGTACGAAAAAGGCGTTTTAACCGAGCAAGAAACCGAGCAGTATTTTGATGAAGAAGCCAACCAATTTCTGGCCGACCGCTACATAACCGGCACTTGCCCAGTGTGTAAAAATGCAGGTGCTTACGGAGATCAATGCGAAAGTTGTGGCTCTACGTTAAGCCCAACAGAACTGCTAAACCCGCAGTCTACCCTTAGCGGAGCAACACCTATTTTGCGCAAAACCAAAAACTGGTTTTTGCCGCTAGATAAGCTAAGTGGCAAAATTAGAAGCTATTTAGAGCAACATAAAGATTGGAAACCAAATGTGTACGGCCAATGCATGAGTTGGCTAAATGCAGGAGACGGATTGCAACCCCGCAGCATGACGCGCGATTTAGATTGGGGAGTTCCGGTACCTATAAAAGGTGCCGAAGGAAAAGTATTGTACGTATGGTTTGATGCCCCCATCGGGTACATTTCAGCCACCCGCGAGCTACTTCCAGAAACCTGGGAAACCTGGTGGAAAGACCCTGAAACCAAGTTGGTTCACTTTATAGGCAAAGACAATATTGTTTTTCACTGCATTATTTTTCCAACCATTTTAATGGAGCATGGCGGTTATATTTTGGCCGATGAAGTTCCAGCAAACGAGTTTCTAAACCTAGAAGGAGCTAAAATTTCAACCTCAAGAAATTGGGCCGTTTGGCTGCACGAGTACTTACAAGATTTCCCCGGAAAACAAGATGTTTTGCGCTATGCCCTTGCTGCCACCATGCCAGAATCTAAAGACAATGATTTTACATGGAAAGATTTTCAGCAACGCAATAACAACGAGTTGGTTGCCGATTTGGGCAACTTTGTAAACCGCGTTGTGGTGCTCACGAATAAATATTACAACGGTATTGTGCCGCAAAATGTGGCGCTAACGGCCGAGGATGAAGCTGCTTTAACAAAAGCGCGCGAGGCCGTTGCCCGAATGAGTGCAGCTATAGAAAATTATAAATTCCGTGAGGCATTGCAAGAGATGATGAACATTGCCCGCACCGGAAACAAATATTTAGCCGACCAAGAACCTTGGAAAATGCAAAAGGTTGATGCGGCACGTACCGAGGCGCAAATGTTTACCGCCCTACAAATAGCAGGTATTCTTGCCGTGGCTATAGAGCCCATATTGCCATTTACCGCAAATAAACTTCGTGGTATGCTAAATCTGCCTGTAGTGCTAGAATGGCAAAAAGCCAAAGAAAACTTACTTGTTGGCGGCCACCAATTAAACGCAGCCGAATTGCTTTTTGAAAAAATAGAAGATGAAGTAGTAAAGGCGCAGCTAGAAAAATTAAACGCCAGCAAAACAATACAAAAAAGCACAAACGTTATGCCCGCAAAAGATACTGTTACCTACGATGATTTTGTGAAAATGGACATCCGCATTGGGAAGGTGTTAACTGCCGAGCCCGTTAAAAAAACGGATAAGCTTTTACAAATGACCATTGATACAGGTTTAGATAAACGCACCGTGGTTAGTGGCATTGCACAGCATTATACAGCCGAGCAAATGATTGGAAAGCAAGTAACTATTTTAGTAAATCTAGCTCCCCGTAAAATTAGAGGCGTAGAAAGTCAAGGTATGATTTTAATGGCCGAAGATGCCGATGGTAAACTAGCCCTTGTAAGCAGCGATGATGCCGAATTGATGACAGGAAGCACGGTTGCGTAAACAAAAGTAATTGCGATTACCGGCATTTTTCTAGGCTTTACTTACTTAAATTTGCCGCCCAAGAAATTTACCTTGGCTCTGTAGTATAATGGATATTATGTGGGTTTCCGGAACCTAAGATCTAAGTTCGATTCTTAGCAGAGTCACAAAAAATTGAAGATTAATTGTTTCTAAAATTTCGCATTCAGCCATGTGGGCCCCGTAGTTCAACGGATAGAATAGAAGTTTCCTAAACTTTTGATGGCAGTTCGATCCTGCCCGGGGCTACAACAGTTTAAGCCAGTGCAGCCAGTATAGTTGATGATTATGACTAAAAAAAAGTTTAAAAAATACGTAGACATTGATAAAATTGTTGGCGAAAGCGACTCTAAAGTGCTACAAAAATTGCCAAAGTATCTTTTGACTTTAATTAAAAAAGTAGTCCGTCAGAAAGAGTTAAACGAAGTTTTAAATAAACTATCAGATTCAGAGGGGTTAGTTTTTTTAGAGGGAATGATTAAAGAATTAAACCTGACTATAAAAATTGATGGTATAGAAAATTTACCCGAAGATGGACGATGTTTTTTTGCAGCTAATCATCCGTTTGGCGTTTTAGACGGCTTAATTTTAACACATACTGTTTCTACAAAATACGGTGGGTTAAAAGCTATTGCTAATGATGCATTTCAGTTTGTGCCTCAGCTAAATCCATTTATAGTTGAGGTAAATGTTTACGGTCAATCTTCTAAAGATAGAATCAGACTTTTAAATGAAACGTATGATTCTGACATGCCGATAACACATTTTCCGGCAGGGGAGGTTTCTAGAAGGTATAATGGTAAAATACAAGACGCCCCATGGCAAAAAAGCTTTATTGGTAAGGCTATTTCTAGTAGGCGAAACATTGTGCCTTTTCATTTTTCGGGTAGAAATTCTAGATTGTTTTATAGTGTGTTTATGTTGAGAAGATTTTTGGGCATTAAGTTAAACTTAGAACTGGTGTTGTTGCCAAGAGAATTGTTTAGAAGCCGAAATAAAACAATCACTTTAATTATTGGAAAGCCTATTGCATATCAATCCTTTAATCATGAAAAAAGCCATTATGATTGGGCACAAGAGGTAAGGCAACAGGTGTATGATTTACCTAAAAGGGAAAAATAAGTGTAAAAAGAAAAAAGCCCGTAAAGGGCTTTTTTTATTTTCTTGTAGCCGCTACTAAATCGGCAATGGTTGTATATGGTGGGTTTACCATTGGGAATTTAAATTTAGTAGAAATGGGCACTTCAAACGTATTGTAAACGCTTAAGAATACCCAAATGCCTTTTGCTTGATGCACGTTTTCTAATTTGGTGATGTCTGGAATGTTTAAAACAATACCAGAAGTTCCTTCCCAAACATCAAACTGAACACGCTTTGCAGGGTATTTTCTTAATTTTCCGGCAGCAATTTGTTCGTCAACAAAATATACTTCATCGCCACCAGGGCTCATTAGTGCTTTTGCTCTGTTGTTTGTTAAGATAGCTTCATTTACAACTTGATAAAATTCTTCGGCTTCTTTAGCCTTTCCTTGCTCAAAATAGTACGATGTGTTTTTACCATACAACCAATCGTTTACATAAATAAACTGCAAAAGGGCTTGTCTTTTTTCGCTCACTAATTGAATAAGCTCATACGCCACTTTTTTTGTTTTTCCATCAATAATTAAAGAGATAGAGTCTAAAATTTGAATGTTATCTGTTACCAGCTTAAAATCTGGGTGGTGTATAGAAATCTGCTCTAAGGCTAAAACTTTGGTAGATTTATAAGTTATTGACTCTAAGGTGGCTTCTAATTCCATTTTTTCCTGAGCAACCAATAAAACTGAGGGAAAAATTATAGCAAGAAGTAGTAAAACTTTTTTCATTTTTAAATTTTTAATAGTTTGACGAAAATATAAAAAAGGGGTATAGAAAAGGTGCGATTTAAAATTAACTTCAAATCTAGAACGAATAATTATTCTGGGTTAGTAATTTGCTTTACTCTACCTACAACCCCATCTTCTAGCATAACTTTTATGCCGTGCGGATGATGCTGAGCATTGGTAAGTATTTTGGCAACAATACCCAGAGTAAGTGTGCCATTGCGTTGATTTTGTTTTTCTACAACGCTTACTTCTTGGCCAATTTTTATGTTTTTTCTTTCGGTTCCTGTTTTCATTTTAACGCTGCCTTTTGCGGTTAATATTGGTCCAATTCAGTTTCTTTTTCTTCTAACTCAAAAGCATCATGTTCCCACTTCTTCATCAGTTTTTCTAAGCTTTTTTTATCGGCTTCGTATTTGGTGAAGTAATCGGGGTCTTTGCTAATCTCTTTGAATTTTTCCGCATCCAACATATCATTGTCTGCGGTTTTAATTTTTGTTTCTAGTGCAGCAATTTCAGCTTCTGTGCGTGTTTGTTGGTTTTTTAGTTTGCGCACTAATTTTTCAAGGTTTTTCTTTTCCTGAAAATTGTTTTTCTTTTTTTCAACAACCACTTCTTCTTTTTGTACAGTGCTTCGTTTTTCAAGCATACGCATAGAATCTAGCTTTCGTTGTTCTAAGAAGTAATTAATTCCACCTAGATATTGCTTTACTACTCCATCTTTAAATTCATAAACATTGTTTACTAAATCGGCCAAAAATGCACGGTCGTGGCTTACAACAAGCAAGGTGCCATCATAATTCTGTAGTGCACTTTTTAACACGTCTTTGGCGCGCATATCAAGATGATTGGTGGGCTCATCCATCACCAAAAAGTTAATAGGATCTAAAAGTAATTTGCACAATGCTAATCGGCCGCGTTCTCCTCCAGAAAGTACTTTTACCTTTTTTTCTACATCTTCACCGCTAAACATAAAGCTACCTAGCAAATCTCTAGAACGCTTTCTAGATTCTTCGTCTGCGGCATCTTCTATGGTGGCCAAAACGGTTTTGTTGCCGTCAAGTTCGTCTGCTTGGTCTTGCGCGTAATAACCAATTTTAATGTTATGGCCTATTTCTAAATTTCCGGTATGTGCTAAAGAATCGGTAATAATTTTAATTAGGGTGGATTTTCCCTGACCGTTTTGCCCCACAAAAGCCACGCGTTGGCCGCGTTCTATTTCTATATCAACTTTGTTTAGCACAACATTTTCGCCATAGGTTTTGCCCAAGTTTTGGCCATGTACCACAACTTTGCCAGAGCGTGGTGCAGGAGGAAAGCTAAAGTGCATAGAACGAGCATCGTCTTCATCAACTTCTATACGGTCCATCTTATCTAATTTTTTAATTAGACTTTGGGCAAAACTTGCTTTGCTGGCCTTGTACCTAAATTTTTGAATGAGTTGCTCGGTTTGTTTTATTTCTTTGTCTTGGTTTTTAGCCGATTGTAACTGCTTGGTTCTAATTTCTTCTCGTTGTAATACGTACTTGCTGTAAGAACAATTAAAATCATAGGCTTTTCCTAAACTAATTTCGATGGTACGGTTGGTAACGTTATCTAAAAAAGTACGATCATGAGATACCAAAACAACCGTTTGTTTACTTTGGGCTAGATATTCTTCTAACCATATAATAGATTCTATATCAAGGTGGTTGGTTGGCTCATCTAACAACAACAAATCCGGCTGAATTAGTAGAAGCCTTGCTAGTTCTGCGCGCATCTGCCATCCACCACTAAATGTGCTTAATTTTTTATTATGATCTTCGGGTTTAAAACCTAATCCTTTTAAAACGCGCTCTATATCGGCCACATAAGTATGGCCTTGTAGCATAGAGAAACGCTCTATGAGGTGGTGTAGTTCGTCAAGCAAATCATGATAGCTTTGGCTTTCATAATCTGTACGTTCTACTATTTCAACGTTAATTTCGTCTGTTCTTTTTTCTAACTGCTTTATCTCATCAAATGCACTCTCGGCCAACTGCATTACGGTGATGCCAGGCTGCTTTAAAAGTTCTTGTTTTAAAAAAGCAAGTCTAAAACCATTTGGGGTGGCAATGTTGCCGTTCTCAGGCGTGTATTCTCCAGCAATTAAGCGCAGCAGCGTAGATTTTCCTGCACCATTTCTACCCACTAAACCAATTCTATCTCCGGGGTTAATTTGAAATGAGATATCGTTAAAAATGCTTCGCCCACCAAAGCTTAAGCTTACTTTATTTACACTTACAGTCATGCTGCAAAAATATCATTTGCTTTAGGTTTACGGAGTATATTCGCGGCTCATTATTAGGATTTTATCATGATAGGAAAAGGCACTAAATTATATTCAATATTTGCCGCTAAATGTCCGAGTTGTCACGAAGGAGATTTTTTTATTGATCAAAATGCATATCATTTTAAAGATATGTTTAAAATGCACAAACGCTGTCCAAAGTGCAACCAGAGTTATGAGCCCGAGCCTAATTTTTATTACGGTGCGATGTACATTAGCTACGCCTATACGGTGGCTATTTTGTTGATGGTATTGTTGGTTTGCCAAGTGATGTTGGATATGGAATTATGGCCAACGGTTGGTGTTTTAGCAACGATATTAATTCTAGGAGGCCCTTATTTATTTAGACTATCTAGAATAACCTGGCTAAATATTTTTGTAAAATATAAAAAACCTATTTCTAGGAAAAACGATTGATATTCATTTCATACGGAATAGGGGTTTCACATAGGAGATACTCAAAAAAGTGTTGCGCCAAATATGGAGCAAGCATAATTCCTCTAGAACCTAAACCGTTAAATATGTATAAATTTTTGTGTTCCGCGTGATGCCCTAAAAGTGGTCGTCTATCGTTTATGGTAGGTCTTATTCCGCATTGGTGATCTACAATTTGGTAAGGCGTATTTATAATTTTATCTAGTTTTTGTTGTAGCTCTTTCTTGCCTTTTTCTGAGGGGATATTATCTAAATCATCCCATTCATAGGTTGCGCCTATTTTGTAATGGTCATCTCCCAGAGGAAGTATAAAAACGCCCCCGTTAATTATTGCATTTACTTTTAAAAGAGGCGCCTTAATAAGTAATAATTCACCTTTTGTAAGATTATAGGGTAGGTGTTTGAAATATGGGTTTTTGAACGCGGCATGCATCCCTTCGCAAAAAATTATAGCATCTGCATTAATGTTTTTGTAAGAAACAGTGTTTTCACTACATACCAATAATTCGTGTGTAAATAACTCCTCTATGATGAGATTATTTTGAGCCAACCAAAGTCTTACAGCATTCAACCATACCTCTGTTTTTATCCTTCCCGAAACTAGAACTTCACCCAACCCAAAAGATGCTTTTAGCGCCATGTTTCTATTTTGAATAATTTTCGGAGTCATCAATTCCGAAAAGTTTGGATGATCACTTTTGGCTATCCAATCGTTCACCTCTTCCGCGTTGGCGAAAATTCGTTGCACTTTAATATCATCAAATACAGAAGTGTTAAAAAGCTTTTCGGCTGTTTTATAAAAGGGGTGTAGTGCAGCAAGCATTTCGTCAGCATCGGCAATTCTTTTCATTCGCTTCAGAACAATGGGATTCCAAAGTCCTGCCGCAACTTTAGAAGACTGATTTTCTAATTGCTCATCAATAACAACAAATGACTTGTTATGCTCAATGCATTTTTGCACCATAGTGCTACCTGCTATACCTTGGCCAACAATAATGTAGTTTACGTTTCGCTTTGACATAAAAAAAAACTCCTACTGAAGTAGGAGTTTAGTAAATGTTATTCTTTTTTAGAATTCCCACAAATCATGTTCCATGTTCCGAAGCTTTTCTTTTATGTATTGTGCTTCTAACAACTGGTCCATAGAGGAGTTTCGTTTGTAATCTTTTATGGCTCTGTCGTACACGTTTTCTTCTTTATATATCACAGAATTAAACATGCGCAGATGAAATAATTGATCAAATGTTAAACGCGCATTGTTATTATGCATATTGTAAACGACATGTGTAGAAAGTGCATAGCGCGCATCAGGGAACCAAACCCAGAACAGATTAAATACATCGCCATTATCGTCTTTAACACGAGGTGCAATACCTAAAATTCTGTTTTTTAATTCTCCACGTTGTTTGTCAAAGTACCAATCGCTTTTTATTTCCCACGCTACTACGTCTTTAGGCCGTATTAAATTGGTGTCTAAGGCAAGTACAATACTGGGGTCATCAGGATCTCTAATCGTATCAACACTCATGATGATACGTTGTACTTCATCTGGTGTAAGAGGTCTTGTAAAACGGTCGTCATCAAATACTTCTACTATGGTATTTTCATTAATTATACCATCTACCATAACATTAAAAAGAGATTTTCTATCTGGTAATTCAATTTCTGGATAATAAAGCGTAAGATTAATCTTTTCTTTGGTATAAATCCTTTCCCAATGGCGGTGAGACCACATCATATCTGCTTCACGCAAAAACGGATAAGGAACCACTCTGTTGTGATGAAAATGTTTTGGAGGATCAGGTATAATACCATCATCCGTAGGATCGAGTACCTGTGCATGCATTGTGCTACCTACAAAAAGGCAGGCAGCTAACATTAAAAAACTCTTTTTGATGAATTTCATACTCGTTTGTTTTTAATTAGTTTACGTCAATAGAAACACTACCAACATTGGTAACGCGATCTCCTTTTGGCGTTTTAGCAACAATTTTTCTAAACGTTATAGATGCACCTGGCTTAAGTCCATCAACACGCGCTTTATTTGTAGCGTCTAATGTGTTTCCGGTTATTTTTGCTGGAGGATACCCTTCAATTTTTACTTCAAACGAAACTACGGTCAACGGCAAATCGTATGGAAAATCTGGGTAACCAGCTTCTATAGGAGAACGCTTAATAAGACTTTTAGAGTATTCAGCTTCTGATTTTTTAAGCATTGTACCTTCTGCTTGTGGTAAACCCTTAATTCTAAATTCTTTGCTCTGTGTTTGTTTTACGTTGCCTTCGTCATCTAGAACTTGTACGGTAATTTTCATGGTTTTGCCAGTAACTTTAGTTACGTTAGCACTCCATCCGTTTCCACTTTTGGTAATACCAGGTCCACTAACTCTCAGCTTTGATGGCTCAACGCCAGGTACGGAAATTTCTAGTGGGTTATCTACCATTCTATAAAGTACGTTTAATTTAGAAGGTGAAATAACAACCGAAGGAGGAGCTACAATGTAAGAAGATTCAAATGTGTAATTTTTTTCTTCTCCATTTTGTTTTAGCGTAATAACTCCACCCCATTTTTGTTCTCCAGTAGCAGAGGTTTTTACAGAGTATTTACCAGTTCCGTTTACGATTTGTTCTGGGGATAATGGTTCACCATTAATTGTAATAATTGGATCTTGTGTATCATCATAAGCCGCTAAAAACACATCAGCAGTATAAACATCGCCTTGAGTAATGTAATTTGATTTGGCCATAATAATAGGCTTAACCCCTGTTACTTTAATAGACGAAGCATCTATGTTTTCTTGCAAGAAGTCAATAGTATTTGCTTCTGCAGTTTTAACATCGGCTTGCATACTCGTTAAAAACGTAAGTACAGAAATTAATGGATAATGCTCAAATCTGTGCTTTTCCCATGCCTCAGCAACACCTTCTTTATTCTTGTAATCATCTGTGCTGAAAGTAAGGTTTATAGCGTTTTGTAAATCTTCATTGTTTTCTGCATAGGTTAAAAGAAAATCTCTGTATTCATTGATTTTAGATTTTAATTCTTGACCATGTTTTTCAACAATCATGTAATTGGCAACAAGTTCTTTGTTGTCCATTTTCTTAGGTTTTCCATCTTCATCTTCACCACCTGTAATTCTTATAAGTGTAGATTTAATAGAGTCTAAGTAGGTATATAATTCATCAGATTTATCTTTTACCTGATAAGCCTTATCGCGCCAGGGGCCTGCTTTTTTCTGATTTTCAGCAGCAGCAGCATCAAAAGCACGATATACTGATGCATTTTGTTTATCAACCGTAGTTATAGTGGTTTTTTGATTTTGCATTACCTCGAAAAACGCGTCCATCACTTCTCGTGATACATTCAAGGCTAAAAGAGCTGTTAACACGAGATACATCATGTTAATCATCTTTTGTCTAGGAGTTAATTTACCACCAGCCATTTTATTGTTTTATTATCTAAGTTATACTGTTGTTTTGAATTTACTTTCTTACTTGTTGAAATTCATGGCAGAAAGCATATTGCCATAAACAGTATTTAGGTTGCTCATGTTTGCGGTTAATCTGCTAACTTCTTTGGCAAGTTTTTCAGAGTCCTCTACAGATGCACCTAATTTTTCTACCAAATCACTTTGCATATTAACTTGAGTAGAAGTGTTTTCTAACTGTACAGTATATAAAGCATTTAAAGATTCCATATTTTTTGCAGCAGAAGAAAGCTGTGCGCTGTATTCATGCGTTGCAGATGCAGCATCTACAGTAGTGCTTAAAGCACCTGCAGTATCGCTTAATTTGCGCATACCTTCACCTAAGCTTTCAACAAGACTTGAGTCTATTTTTGCATCGGCCAACATGTTATCTAGTTCTTGGGTAACCGATAATTGTTGCTGACCCTTAGGAAGCGTTTCTAAATCTGGATCATCCATTCCTGCTAATTCGGGGTATACCAAAGACCAATCAACTTCTTCACTTGGTTTTTCAAAAGCAGAGAAAAAGAAAATTACTGATTCTGTTGTAAGTCCGATAATTAACATAAAGTCAGCACCTGTCCAGTGAAGGATTTTAAAAAGTGCACCAAGTATTACTACTGCAGCACCAATACCATAAAGTTTTGCCATAAAACCTTTGAAGCGCTTTCCGTTAACATCAATTAAAGCCATTTTTTTTTCGAATTAAGAATTAATAAATTTTTGATTAAATAGTTGATTAAAAGTCGCTAACTGATCTTCCCAGGAAGCTTTGAACACAACGGAATCCTATGTAGCATTTCGCTGTATCTTGATATTCATAATCTCTTGTTCCGTTTTGCATGAAGTATGCAATATCTTTCCAAGATCCTCCACGAATAACTTTTCTTTTTAACGTTTCGTCTTCTGATTCGTATGCGTTGTACTGATAATCTGGGCTAATATCACTTACGTAATAATAAGAAGCAGCATCATAAGCCGTACTTGTCCATTCAGAAACATTACCAGACATACAATACAAGTTATATCCATTAGGTGAGTATGCTGTAGTTTTTACGGGATAAAAACCTCCATCTGCTGTTAAGTTACCGCGAGATGGTTTAAAGTTTGCTAAATAACAACCTGCGCTATTTGTTGCATAAGGTCCACCCCATGGGTAAGTAGTCAATTCTTGACCACCTCTTGCAGAATATTCCCATTCAGCTTCTGTTGGTAAACGGAAATCTTGTTCTTGCATCATTCTTTCGCTATGAAGAAAGTCTCTACGATACTTTGATCTCCAATTACAAAATGCCATGGCTTGTTTCCAGTTCACTCCAACTACCGGATAGTCATCAAATGCTGGGTGCCAAAAATATTTATCATGGTATGGCTCATTAAAAGAATACGTGAAATCATGAATCCATGTCAAAGTATCAGGATATATATTAATTATTTCTTTTTCAAAGAAAGAAGAACGATCAGAAATATCTTTCGTGTCTTTTATATAATCTCTGTACGAGAAGTACTCGCCATCCGCATCCGCATCATTATAATCGTAAATAACACGATTTTGCTTGCGACCCGCTTTTTGCTTGTTCAGCCAGAAATAGATATAGTTTAATTGACGTGAATCAATCATTCTACCGCCCATAAATTGTTCTTCTGGTGGTAAATACAAACCTTCAATAATTTCTGTGTATTCTGCAGAAGGATATCTTTCTGTTTCCCATTCTAAAAACGGAGCCCAATCTAAATGGCGCTGCATAGAATCAGGGTAATTAAGAGCTTTATACTCTTGAAAGAAGTTGGGTTCGTCCATATCGGCATAGTCGATGTACTCGTAGCCTTCTATGAGACCTTCTGCAAGTCTAAAACGCATAATAGAGTCACGCACCCATTGTACAAATTGGCGGTACTCATTGTTTGTTATTTCAGTTTGATCCATATAAAAAGATGGAATAGAAACTGTTTTTGCAGGAGCAGTTAAAGAATATGGTACGTCTTGCTCGTAATTTCCCATATTAAAAGAACCTTGTGGAATGTTTACCATACCAAAAGGTTCAGACGGATACCATTCAGGCCTGTCTTGAACACCGACCAACTCACCGTGGTCCGAGCTGCTACACGCCACGATTGCTGCTGCTCCGATGATGGATAAGAGCTTTTTATTCATAGTCCTATTGTTTCGTATTTTAGAATCAACCAGTTCGTTCTAATTCAGCCCGCTATATTACAAAAATCTTGGATTCCTATAATAACCTTTTTCGCGGGGTGGTATTTCTATTTTAAAGCAGTAATTCAGCATCACTTCATGGCTGCCACTACTGGCGCTACGCATGGCTGAAGTAGTAATATCATACGAGTATGATAAGCGCAAAGCTGGCATGATATAATAACCAGCCATCAATGAAATTGCATCTTGCAACCTGTATGAAACGCCTCCCCATATTTTATTATTGTATAAAGCACTAACATTTATGTCTGCTTGAAGCGGTCCTTTTAAGTCTGTTTTAAGAAAAGCGGCAGGTGTTAAGGTTATAGATGTATTGGGTATGGCCCAGTTATAACCTCCCATAATAAAATAGTTGCGTTCACTTTTTATCGCGGTAACTCCACCAAAATTATTATCAATTTCAGAAAGCGCGGATAAAAGTTCTTTGGAAGATATACCTACATAAAACTTGGTGCTTTCGTAATAAGCGCCAAAGTTTAATTCTGGTGTCATAGTCGTGCTTCCAAATTTTCCAAGAAATGGATCAGAATCGGTATCAGGAGGAATCCATTTACCCCCATCAAGTCCTTTGTTGATAAAATCTACAGAAAAACCCAGGCCTAATTTGCCATTCGCTAATTCTAACTGAAAAGCGTAACCCAAGCCAAACTTAATATCTTGAAAAAATCCAATTTGATCGTTCGTAATATTAATTGAAAGAGCTCCAAATATTGCTTTGATAGGAATCTCAGCATTTAAATTTTGAGTAGTAGGGGCGTTTTCAAAACCAGCCCATTGCGTGCGATGAACAGCATTTAAGCAAATAGACCCAGAGCTTCCTGCAACTCCTGGATTGTAATACAGTTTGTTGTTCATGAACTGAGTAAACTGTATTTCCTGCTGTGCAAAAGAGGTAGATATAATAAGTCCTGCGAGACAGGTGAGTAAAATTTTCTTCATATAAATACAGTCTTCTTCAAGGTTTTAAACGTAGCGGATAAAGATAGAAAAAACAACATTAATTCAAATTTGAATGCCGCAATGTGCAATATATTTTACAATTAGTTCTATTTTATTAAAAATTTAAATCCCTTTTTGGTAGGCGTGCCACCATCTTGTAGGTATTTCTCCTGCCGTGGCTTTTGTATAATCAGCATAAGAACAAGGAACCAACGTATGGCGCATATTGGTTTTGGTATCCATGGGCACTTCCACCCACCATCGCTCACTTTTAGGGCTCTTATAGAACGTTAATTCATGTTCTCCATCTTCAATGAGCACAATAAATTTGAGGTATTCTTTCTTTGTGCAAAAGGGATAATCGCCTTTACGGTTGCTAAATCCTTCTAAGAAATACCAAATCATATGTGCAGCTAAATGTGCTGTTTGTCCTCTGAAATCGTATTTGGGATTAAATTCTAGTAAGCCAAAGCAAGATACTTTGTCACTCATGCCGGCATAACGGGATAAAGCACACGCTTCTTCTCCGCTAAAGCCATGTGGCGATGGAAATCCAGTGCCGGGAGCATCTGTTTGTCGAATCGCTCCCATATCAAAACTGATTAAATCGGCATTGCGCAAATAAGGCTCACTTTCAGCAATAGATGCTTTTACTTCACCAATGCGTACAACATCAAAAAACATGCGCTCCATTAAATCTAATTCTTCTTGATTGGCAAAATAGGTTTGGTAGCCAATGTTTGAAAAATTATAAAGATTATGTGGTTTTTTTAAGACGATGTGGCTTAAATAGTTTTGAGAATTTAAATCCTCTCCTTGTTGTCCAAGATCAAATCTAGAATCTATGGCGGCAAGATTTACGGTTTGCTCAATAACATCATATGCACGGTAAAGGGCATACGTTAAATCTTGGCTTCCGCCAATAACAATGGGGATAATATTTTTTTTAATGAGTGCTGCCACTACATCGCGCAGTGCAAAATAGGTGTCTTCTAAAGTTTCGCCTTTGTAGATGTTGCCCAAATCGGCCATTTGCATTTCCCATCGGCCTTTAAAAAGGGGGTATAGGTATTTTCTTATCTCATCAGCCCCGGTATCGCAACCGTTATTTTTTATGGCGCCTCGGTCTTCCATTACGCCAACAAGAGCAATGTTAAGGCCGTCTAAATTTGGGAATCCTTCTACCTCACGGTGGATTTGCAAAGTAGAGACCAATTGCTCTTCATGCAGGTTTAAAAACGGTGAGAGTACGCTTTCGGGTACAGGTGCTAAATAATCGCTTAACATGGCGGGTTATTTCTTTTTAGCAGTTGTTTTTTTTCTTGGAGCGGCTTTTTTCTTTTTTGGGGCATTTTTTTCTACAATCGCTTTTACCTCGTCTAAGGTAGCCGATGCAGCTTCCCACGTTTTGGGCATTTCAATTTTGGTTTTTCCTTTTAGGATATTAAACCTCCCCCAACGGGCTTTTTCTACACGAATGCCTTCTTCTGCCCAATTGTGAATAACCTTTTCGCGCTCTTTTTTCTTCTTGTCTTCAATCAATTCGGCAATATCTGCTTTTGATAGATTGTCGAAATCGTACTTTTTATTTACGTTGATAAAGATGTTGTTCCACTTTAAAAACGGGCCAAATCTGCCCACGCCTTTTTGCACGGGTAAACCTTCGTATTCGGCAATGGGGGCATCGGCTGCAATTTTAGCTTCTACCAATTCTTGGGCGCGTGCCAAGTCCACACTCATGGGGTCTTCCCCGCGGTCTAGGCTCACAAACATATCGCCATATTTTACATATGGGCCAAAGCGGCCAATGGCCACAACGAGGTCTTCGCCTTTAAACTGACCAACGGTTTTTGGCAATTGAAATAAATCTAAAGCCTCATCTAATGTTATGCTGGTAATGCTTCCTCCGGCAGGTATGCTGGCGAATTTAGGTGGGTTTTCTTCATCGCCAGACTCGCCCACTTGTACCATGGGGCCGTAACGGCCAATGCGTGCAATTACTTGTTGGCCACTTTCTGGGTGGGTGCCCAATTGGCGTTCGCCCGTTACTTTTCCTTCTTGTTCTGTGGCTTCCTCTACGCGTGTATGAAAATCGCTATAAAAATCATGAAGTACTTTTTGCCATTTTATTTCGCCTTCGGCAATGCGGTCAAATTCTTCTTCTACCTGGGCTGTAAATTGGTAATCCATAATTTGTTGGAAGTGATCTACCAAATAATCATTCACCACAATGCCAATATCTGTGGGCATCATTTTGTTTTTATCGGCACCTGTAATTTCTTTTAACAACGTTTTTTTAATGTTGTTTTTTTGAAGTATTAACTGGCTGTACTCTCTCTCGGTACCTAATAATTGAGACTTTTCTACGTAGCCTCTTTTTTGAATAGTAGAGATAGTTGGTGCGTACGTAGACGGACGACCAATGCCCAGTTCTTCTAATTTTTTTACCAAGCTGGCTTCTGTGTAGCGCGCTGGTGGACGAGAAAAACGTTGCGTTGCTGTAATTTTTTGCAAGGCTAATTTTTCGTTTTCACGCAAAGCGGGTAGGGCGTTTGCTTCTTCCACTTCTTCGTCATCGGTGCCTTCTAAATAGGCTTTTATAAAGCCTTCAAATTTTATTACTTCGCCTTTGGCAACCAATAATTTTTTGCTGCGTGATACAGAAATTTCTGCGGTGGTGCGTTCTATTTGCGCATCTGCCATTTGGCTGGCCACGGTGCGTTTCCAAATTAATTGGTACAAGCGCATTTGGTTTCGGTCTCCCGAACCTTCTACCACGCCAAAGTTGGTTGGGCGAATGGCCTCGTGCGCTTCTTGTGCGCCTTTGGCTTTGCTCTTGTATTTTCTTAGCTGATGAAATTCTGGGCCATATGCATTTTCAATTTGTACTCGGGCACCTTTTAGTGCCTCGTCAGAAAGATTAACGCTATCTGTTCTCATGTACGTAATGGCTCCACTCTCGTACAACTGCTGGGCTACGCGCATGGTTTGTGCCACGCTAAAACCAAGTTTTCTGCTAGCTTCTTGTTGTAAGGTCGATGTTGTAAAAGGTGCAGCCGGACTGCGTTTGCCTGGTTTTTGTTGCAGGGTTTTTATGGCAAAATCGCTGCCGTTGCATTCTTCTAAAAAAGTATTTGCTTCGGCTTCGGTGTCAAAGTTTTTGGGCAAGTCGGCTTTAAAAAGTAAACCGGCTTCATTTTTAAACTCGGCTACTACTTTAAAAGAAAAGGCACTTTCGTGTGCTTGTACTTCTCTTTCTTTTTCTACAATTAAACGTACTGATACGCTTTGCACACGTCCCGCAGATAAACCCACTTTTATTTTTCTCCACAAAACTGGCGAAAGCTCAAACCCTACCAAACGGTCTAATATTCGCCTGGCTTGCTGGGCATCCACCAAATTTTTATCAATTTTTCTTGGATTTTCAATGGCCTTTAAAATGGCGTTTTTTGTAATCTCATGAAAAACAATGCGCTCTGTATTGCTATCATTTAGTTTAAGGGTATCGTACAAGTGCCAAGCAATGGCTTCTCCCTCGCGGTCCTCATCCGAGGCTAACCAAACTTTTTCTGAGTTAGCGGCTGTTTTCTTTAAATCGGATACCACTTTGGCTTTATCTGCCGAGATGATGTATTTCGGTTCAAAACCATTTTCAATGTCAATGGCATCTGTTTTGGGTAAATCGCGGATGTGGCCGAAGCTAGACATCACCTTAAAATCTTTTCCCAAATACTTTTCTATTGTTTTTGCTTTTGCCGGGGACTCGACAATGACCAAATTTTTTGCCATGACAAACTTATTTTTAGTGGATTGCGTGCAAATAAAAAGAAACCTTTGTCAAAAAAAGTTCTTGATTATTTAGATTTTTTTTCTGACCACGTGTGTGCGCGAGGCAATTTTGATATATAATAAAGGTATAGACTGATTAATTACAGTACATTTTTAGTGTACTAACACTAGTCGTTCTGTGGCTAGGCGCGTTCCGCCTTTAAATATTTGCAGTATATATATGCCTTGTGGTAAATGAGACAAATTAATTTGTGTTGTTTGTTGTTCTGTTTTTTGTTGCCAAACAAGTTGCCCAGATGTATTTATTACCGAAACCTGTGCTTTACCAAATGGGTTTGATGTACTGATGTTAAATATTCCACGGCTTGGATTTGGGCTGATTTTCCAATTTGACGTTTCTTTTTCTTCTTTCAAGGCCATAGCATTGCCCAGACACTCTACATCGGTATTGTTGTAAAAAGTTTGAATCCAGTTCTCATTAGCATATAGGTTTGAAAGGGTAGAACTAATGTCGGTCCAAGAAGAGTCTTTTGCCATAATATAGGCGTATGATAAGCACAGTTCTGTGCCAGGAACAATATTGGTAAACCTTTGCATGCTGTGCGTGCGTACATCCTGTAATATCTTATTGTATTGGTACCACTGGTCTTCAGCGTTAAATTGAAATTTCGTAATAGGGTCAGTAAGCGATGCGTTTTGTCCATCGCCATTTTGGTTATTCCAAATTCCGCTAGGAGACTCTATGCGAATAGGGCTGCCATCTGCCCATAAGCTATTGAGCGTATTAAAGGTTTCTAAATCGGGAAAAAGGTTGGAAGTTGGCTTTGTGCTTTCTCCAACAAACCCGGCTAATGGGTGATTTATCATGAGGAAACCGGCTGCAGGAGGGTTGGTTCCAAAACCAAGATTTCCATTGTCGTCTGCATCTCCGTTATAGGTAAAAGATAGGTTTCGTGTGCTATCGCATCCGGTTAGGTCATCGGTAGAGTTGCCCAAATCATAATCTATAAATTGACCAAGAAGCAATGTATCAAAGCTTTGGTTTGAAAAAATTATTTTTTGATTAATAAAAATGGAATGATGCGCTGGTGTGCCAGCCGAATCGAACGCATATGCCAATGTGTGAAATTCTGCATGAATGTTGTTGTGCCCTGGTAGTGCAAAACCTTGTTCGGAATTAAAAACAAAAAACACAGCTTCATCTCCTAAAATGTCCGGGTAATCTCCTTGCATAGGTTCGTATATGCCGTTGAAATTCAGGTCGACAAACGGGGCTATAAATTGGCTTTCGCCTTGCGAAACATCACCATTGCCTGGCCAATTAAGCAAGTCATCGGGCGCATTATAATTAGGGCTTTGATAGCTTGCTTTATGCGTTTCTACTTGGTTTTTTGTAACATGCCAAACGTTATAATATTTCTCGTAAAACGATTTTTTATGTCGTTGCATAGAAACAGGTCCAAAAATAAAAGTGGCTATGCCTTCATTCGCATAATTCTGGTTTGTTGTAATTCTGTTCAATTTAGAACCTGTCCACCCTGTCATTTTTAAAAAGCTTGAATAAACAAGGCTTTTGTTTTTATAGCTCAATGCTAAGTTGGTGTCGGTTAGCGTACCGTTATTAAAATGTTTGCCATCTGCCCAAAAATTTGCACGTAATGCATTTACGCTCAATTCATCGTTTCCGGGTTGGTTTGGTAAAATAAAACAATGCGCCAAAACCGTTTGGTAGTTTACGCGAAGTGCGCTCCAAAAAGATGTTTCTGATGTGCGGTGCAGTGCCGTAATATTTGCTGATAATGTACTAATGCCGAATTGCAAATAATCTGGGTTTTCAGTCCATCCTTGAGGTGTTTTTAAAATACTGCTTATCGGATTGTTATAGGCCAATAACGGAAGTTTGCCCTCTTCGGAGATTATATGTGGCCCGTATGTGTTTGTGGGAAACGTCCATGTGGTAGATGATAGCTCTTGAAACCCTGAAAAACTGGATTTATAAATGGAACCATTTTCATCTATAAATAATTGTAAGGCATTGTCTTGAGATAAATTACCACTTGGCAAGGCCAACCATGTGCCGTTATAATATAATTTAACACTTTCATTGGCCGCTCCATTTCCGGCAATTAAAGAGTCTCCATGGCTGGCAATGGCGGAAATGTTGTTATCAGTAAACGGGAGATGCGCGCTAAATTGTGAGCCTTTATTTTCCGTTAAGCCCGCATTTGTGGCAATCCAAAGTGTACTGTCTTTGGTAAAAGTTAAATCAAGAACCTCGTTAGAGGTCAGGCCATGTTGCGTGGTATAATTCGTCCATGTTCCGCCTGCATATTTCCAAAGTCCGTTTAAACTGCTTGCTGCCCAAACTATATTGTTCTTTATTAGAATTCGGTTAAACTTATTGTTGTTTCCTAGATGTTGGCCAAAAAAGTATTGTTTGGCTTGTGTAACAACATGTAGGCGTACGATGCCGCTGTCTGTAGCAAGCCAAAGAGTATCGCCATTTTGGGCTAAATCATTTATTGTGGTTACATTTTCTGGGTATAAAAAAAGGGCGGGTTGAGCGGTTACAGATAGACCGCAAAATTGTATTGCGAAGATGAGTAGGAGGTATTTGATTTTCATTTTATCTTGTTTAGGTATCTATATTGACATCCGTAATAATTATTCGTTGCCTGTTTGTTAGGGCTATTTTTTTATTAAAAGTAACAAACAAACTTTGCGATTAACACGTGTTAAATTTCCTTCGCTGCCAATTTGTCACCGCCACGGCAAAAAGCTATTTTTGCACTCCAAAATTTTATTGAATTTACAAGGATGAATACACGGCTCGGAGAAAAAATAATGGATGAAAATCGCCAAGGCGAAGCCACGGTAATTGACGAACGCGAAGGAGGCAAAAAACTGTACATAGAAAGTTACGGTTGCCAAATGAATTTTTCTGATAGCGAAATTGTAGCCTCAATCTTAAACAAAGATGGCTACAGTACTACAGGAAATATAGAAGAAGCCGATTTAGTTTTATTAAATACGTGTAGCATTCGCGATAAAGCCGAGCAAACCGTGCGCAAACGCATTAGCCAATTTAATAAGCTAAAAGCAGATAAACCCGAACTAAAAATTGGCGTGTTGGGCTGCATGGCCGAGCGCATGAAAGCCAATTTATTAGAAGAAGAAAAGTTAGTAGACTTAGTTGCGGGCCCCGATGCATACCGCGATTTGCCCAATTTGGTAGGCGAGTTAGATGGTGGCCGCAAAGCCGTAAACGTAATTCTGAGTAAAGAAGAAACTTACGATAATATTGAGCCCGTGCGCTTGGGCGGCAACGGCATTACAGCCTTTATTTCCATTACCCGTGGGTGCGATAATATGTGCAGCTTTTGCGTGGTGCCGTTTACACGCGGCCGCGAAAGAAGCAGAAACCCACAAACCATTGTAGACGAAGCATTGGATTTATGGAACAGAGGCTACAAAGAAATTACCCTGCTGGGCCAAAATGTAGATAGCTATTTGTGGTTTGGCGGTGGGCCGAAAAAAGATTTTCATAAAGCCAGTGATATGGCCCAAGCCACAGCCGTAAGCTTTGGTAAATTATTAAGTATGGTGGCCGAGGCTGTTCCGGGCATGCGCATCCGTTTTGCCACAAGCAATCCGCAAGACATGCACGATGAAGTATTGCACGTCATTGCCAACTACCAGAATATTTGCAACTACATACACTTGCCGGTGCAAAGTGGTAGCAGCCGCGTGTTAAAGTTGATGAACCGTGGCCATAACCGCGAAGAATATATCGCGTTGATAGATCGCATCAGAAATATCATCCCAGATTGTGCCATAAGCCAAGATATGATTTGCGGTTTCCCAACCGAAACAGAAGAAGATCATCAAGAAACATTAAGCTTGATGGATTATGTAAAATACGATTACGGCTACATGTTCTATTATTCTGAGCGCCCCAACACCATGGCTGCTCGCAAAATGGAAGACGACATTCCGCTAGAAGAAAAAAAACGCAGGTTAACAGAAGTGATAGACAAGCAACGCGAACACTCACTTTTGCGCAACGAAGAAAATGTTGGCAAAGAGGCTGTTGTTTTAGTAGAAGGCGTATCTAAGAAAAGCGATGCCCAACTTTTTGGTAGAACATCGCAAAACAATGTGGTTGTTTTTGATCGTGCAGACTACAAAGCAGGAGATTTCGTTTTAGTAAAAATTACCGGATGCAATTCGGCAACTTTACAAGGTGAAGCTATAGAATACGCAAAAACAGTATGAGACAATTTTTAACGGCATTTTGCCTATTTACTGCGGTGGCACTATCGGCCCAAACGCAAAAAGAAGATGGCACTTGGTGGGATAATAATTTGCAATTTGAAATAAAAACAGATATACTAAAGGCACAAGGCCGATTAGAGATTTGTATTTATGACAGTAGCCGAGATCTTTGTATAGAGAATTTGGTAACCGGCTACGAAATAAGAATTTATGATGCTAGCAACAAAGAGCTCTGGAATTCCCTTTGGACAGGGAAAAACATGGATATGAAATTCAGCAAAAAATTCCCCAATGCCCAATATATTATTATTAAAGCTACGCGCCCATTTGTTATAAATATCCTTACCGGAACTAGAATTTATCAAGATAAAGCGCTAGAATTAAAATACACACTACAGTGACCATACAAGAAGCAAAACAAAGATTTGGCATCATCGGGAATGCTCCGGGTTTAGACCGAGCCTTACAAAAAGCAATACAAGTGGCGCCCACAGATATTTCTGTTTTGGTTAGCGGAGAAAGTGGTGTGGGTAAAGAAAGCATCCCGAAACTCATTCACCAATTAAGCCACAGAAAGCACAAACCATACATTGCCGTAAACTGCGGTGCCATACCAGAAGGCACCATAGATAGCGAACTTTTTGGCCACGAAAAAGGATCTTTTACCGGAGCAACTTCGGCCAGAAAAGGCTATTTTGAAGAAGCCGATGGCGGAACCATTTTTTTAGATGAAGTAGGCGAATTGCCCCTAAGCACACAAGTTAGATTATTACGTGTTTTAGAAACCGGAGAATACATTCGCGTAGGTTCATCGCGCACGCAAAAAACCGATGTACGCGTGGTTGGCGCAACAAACGTTAATTTGTTGGAGGCCATTAAAGAAGGGAAATTCAGAGAAGATCTATACTACCGATTAAACACGGTTGAAATAAATTTACCACCGCTGCGCGAGCGCGAAGGCGACATCCATTTGTTGTTTAGAAAATTTGCTCAAGATTTTGCCGAAAAATACAGATTGCCCGCGGTTAGACTTACAGATGAAGCCGCCCATATTTTGGTGCAATACAGATGGCCGGGTAATATAAGGCAACTTAGAAATTTGGCAGAACAGGTAAGTGTGGTAGAAACCAAACGTGAGGTAAATGCGGCAACATTGCACAGCTACATTCCAGAAATAGATGCTACGCAATTGCCTACCCTTTACAAGAAAAACAAAGAGCCTGATTTTGGCAGCGAAAGAGAAATCTTGTATAAAGTGTTGTTTGATATGCGCAGCGATATGAACAACCTGAAAAAACTAGTTTCTGAGTTGGCCAATGGCGGCAACATTCGCGATGTATCTAGAGAAAATCCAAACCTAATACAACGTATCATTGGCAATAATTTAGATGACGAACCCGCAGAATCTTTGATGCCTGTTGTAAACAAACCAAAACCGGTAGTAGAAAGATTTGAAGACGAAGACGTACACACCATAGAAGTAGAAAACCTTTCTTTACAAGACAAGGAAATAGAAATGATAAAAAAATCTTTAGAAAGAAACGCGAATAAAAGAAAAGATGCGGCTAAAGAATTGGGCATTTCTGAACGTACTTTGTACAGAAAGATTAAACAATACAATTTGTGAAAAGGCTAATTTTTATAGTAACCATTGGTTTGTTTATGTATGCTTGCGGTGGCGGTTATTCGTTTACTGGTGGTAGCGTTGGCGAGGCTAAAACTATTTCTGTAGACTATTTTGCAAATCAAGCATTGCAAGTAAACCCAGATTTAAGTCAAAGACTTACAGAGCAAATAAAAACCACATTTATACAGCAAACCCCGCTAGATTTAACTACAGATCAAGCAGACTTGTTGGTAGAAGGCAGCATTACAGATTACAACGTCAGGCCCATGAGTGCCCAGGGCAACGAAACAACTTCGCAAAGTAGATTTACTATTACCATAAGGGTTACGTTTACAAATAATGTAGAAGCCGATAAAAGTTACCAAGAAACGTTTTCTAGATATAGAGATTTTAGCTCAGATAATTTATTTTCTGATGTAGAAAATGAATTGATGGAAGAAATAAATAAAGAATTAGCAGAAGACATTATGAACCGCGCAATAGCAAATTGGTAGGTGAATAGCGACTTGATTTTAACATACATGAAAAATCCGGCTTTGTTGCAAAAAGCACAAGCCGATGAATTGGAAAGAGCTCTGGCAGACTACCCTAGCAGTGGTATTTTGCAAGCGTTGTATTTGCGTGCATTAAAAAATCAGAGTAATTATTTATACCCGAAACAGCTAAAAAGAACTGCGGTTGCTGTACCAAACAGAACCTTGTTGTATAACTGGGTAGAAGGGGATGAATCGCAGTTAGAAGTTGAAGAAGCTAAGCCGAAAATAGAATTTAAAGCCTTAGAAAATCTTCAAAAAAGAAAACAGCAAGAACAAATAATAGAGGAAAAACCTCAGGAAACTCCGCCAGCAATTGAAGAAAAACAGAGCCTGGAAATACCTGTTGTTCCGGAGCCAATAAAAACACCTCCGCCCGTTGTACAAGTTCCCACCGTAGCTCCAAGAAGCCAGGATGATTTAAGTCACTTGCCAGCAAGCGTGCGCGAGACGGTGTTAAGAGCCAGAAGGTTAAAAGAAAAATTTGGCGATAAATCAGAAACAGCTCAACCCGCCCATGCCCAGCCTACACCTGCCCCAGAAAAAGTGCAAGAAATTGTAGCGGAGAAAGCGGAAGAAAAAACCGTTGTACCCGCACAACCTATTACTCCACCTGCTGAAGAAAAAGTAATAGAAACTCCTTTACATGAGCCCATAATTGCTCAACCACATCTCGAAGTGCCTGCGGAAAGCATTGTGCCGATAGAAGAGGGGGTTGTAGAAGAATTACCTTCAATTGAAGAAACGATACCTGAAGCAATTGAGAAAGCAGAGCCAGAAACCACTGAGGTAACGTTTGATTTTACCATAGATGATTTACCCAATTTAGAAGAGCCGCCTAAAGTTGCTATGGATAGCGGACAAAAGCACAGTTTTATAGATTGGCTTCAGGCGCCACTAAATCAAGAGCCAGAAACTAAACAAGACAAGTTGCCCGAGCAGCCTGCCCCAGTAGAGGAATTGGTAGAAGCGCCAGAAACAATTGCTCCCGATTTACACTTTGAAATTTCTAAGGACGAACCCATCAGCCCGGTGTCTTCTCCTGAAGTAGCCCAAGAGTTACTAGAAAGTTTTATGGAGAAGCCGCGTATTAAATTTAAAGCACCAACCTCTGAAAAAAATATCGAAATGGCGGATTTAAGTACTTCTGCTCAATCAGATTATATTACAGAAACATTGGCGCAAATCTATGTGCGGCAGCAGCTCTACAATAGAGCAATAAATGCATACGAAATACTTCGCTTGAAATATCCCGAAAAAAGTAGTTTATTTGCAGCCCAAATTTTGGAAGTAAAGCAACTGCTGAAAGAAAAAGACTAATTATGATACTGTTATTTACCATTTTAATTGTTGTTGTGTGCCTTTTGCTCACGCTAATTATATTAGTTCAAAACCCTAAAGGAGGCGGATTAGGTTCTGCTTTTGGTGGAGGTGGTGGCAACGCACAAATGTTTGGTGGCGTTAAAAAAACCACAGATTTCTTAGATAAATCTACTTGGGGATTAGCCATTGCGCTTTTTGTATTGGTACTTTCTATGAACATGTTTAATACCACGAGCAACACACAAGCTAGTGACGAAAGTGATATGACAGAACAAGTTGATGATATGATAATGCCAACGCAACAACCTGCACCTGTTCCAGCTTCTGCACCTGACGAAGATTTACCAGAAAGTGTAGATTAAAATATTAAGATAAACCTATAAAAAGACTGCTGTTTAAGCAGTCTTTTTTTTTGCCAAGTGTGCCGAATTCTGCCACATTAAGCAAGGCCGATTCGCAAAAAAATGTCAGCCTGTCAGAATTTAAAATGATTAACCAACATCATCTGGCGTAACGTCCAATTGGCACATTATTCGCCTATCACCCTACTGTAAAAAATGTTTAACCTAAAAAAATTATAAAATGGCAGATTTAAATATTCGCCCACTTGCAGATCGAGTTATTATTAAAGCTTCTGCAGCCGAAACTAAAACGGCATCTGGTATTATTATTCCTGATACAGCACAAGAAAAACCTCAAGAAGGAACAATTGTAGCTATGGGAAATGGTAAACCAGATGAGCCTATGACTGTAAAAGTTGGAGACAAAGTTTTGTACGGCAAATACGCAGGAACAGAACTTAAATATCAGGGCATCGATTATTTAATTATGCGCGAGGCAGATGTGCTTGCAATTATATAAGCGCGTTTAAACGATTCATTTTTTAAAAATTAAAGTATAAAGTAAAATGGCAAAAGAGATAAAATTTAGCGTAGAAGCAAGAGATGGCATCCGCAGAGGTGTAGATGCATTGGCCAATGCGGTAAAAGTAACATTAGGACCAAAAGGTAGAAACGTTGTGATTGAAAAATCATACGGGTCCCCTTCTGTAACCAAAGATGGTGTGTCTGTAGCAAAAGAAATTGAGCTAGAAGATAAAATTGAAAACCTGGGTGCACAGATGGTAAAAGAAGTAGCCTCTAGAACAGCAGATATTGCTGGTGACGGAACGACTACAGCTACCGTTTTGGCACAATCTATTGTAAACCATGGTTCTAAAAACGTAGCTGCTGGTGCAAACCCAATGGATTTAAAAAGAGGTGTAGATAAAGCAGTTTCGGCCTTAACGGCAGAGTTGGCAAAAATCTCTCAATCTGTTGGTTCTGATAATTCTAAAATAGAACAAGTAGCTACCGTTTCTGCCAATAATGATAGCTCTATTGGTAAGCTAATTGCCGAGGCAATGAGCAAAGTAAAAAACGAAGGCGTTATTACTGTTGAAGAAGCAAAAGGTACCGAAACCTATGTGGATATTGTAGAAGGAATGCAGTTTGATAGAGGATACCTTTCTCCATACTTTGTAACCAATGCAGAAAAAATGGTTACCGAAATGGACTCGCCAAAAATTCTTATTTACGATAAGAAAATATCTAACATGCGCGAGTTGTTGCCCGTACTTGAGCCAGTTGCGCAAAGCGGTGCACCACTTTTAATTATTGCAGAAGATGTTGATGGCGAAGCCTTGGCAACTTTGGTAGTAAATAAAATGAGAGGTTCTTTAAAAATTGCTGCTGTAAAAGCACCTGGTTTTGGAGACAGAAGAAAAGCAATGTTAGAAGACATCGCAATTCTTACAGGCGGTACTGTAATTTCTGAAGAAATGGGCAGAAAGCTTGAAGACGCTACCCTAGAAGATTTGGGTACTGCGGAGAAAATTACCATTGATAAAGACAACACCACTGTTGTAAATGGTGCTGGTTCTAGCGAAAACATTGTTTCTAGAGTAAACCAAATTAAAGCGCAAATAGAAACCACAACGTCAGACTATGACCGTGAAAAACTGCAAGAGCGCTTAGCTAAATTGGCTGGTGGTGTTGCTGTACTTTATGTAGGTGCTGCCTCTGAAGTAGAAATGAAAGAGAAAAAAGACCGCGTAGATGATGCCTTAGCTGCAACTCGTGCTGCCGTAGAAGAAGGTTATGTTGCTGGTGGTGGTGTTGCTTTGGTAAGAGCAGCCTCAGTATTAGAAAACATGAAAGGAGAAAATGAAGACGAAACTACAGGTATTGCCATTGTAGCACGTGCCATTGAGGAACCTTTACGTCAAATTGTAGAAAACGCAGGTTTAGAAGGTTCTGTAGTTGTAGCCAAAGTAAAAGAAGGCAAAGCAGATTTTGGCTTTAACGCGAAAAACGATACCTACGGTTCTATGTTTGAATTCGGAGTAATAGACCCAACTAAAGTAACGCGCGTAGCTTTAGAAAACGCTGCATCTGTTGCTGGCGTTATATTAACTACCGAAGCAACGGTAACAGAAATCCCTAGCGATGAGCCTGCAATGCCTCCTATGGGTGGCGGTGGTGGAATGCCAGGTATGATGTAAGCCAAATGCAATAAGTAAATCAAAAATGCCTCAGCAAAAGCTGGGGCATTTTTTTTGTAAAAGCTGTTTAATAGTTGATAAAAGCTATTTTTGAGCTTCTACTTAACGGATTAATCTTTTGCTGATGAAACATTTTTTTGTGTTGATGTTTTTGGCTGTTTTTACACAAAATGTTTGCGCTCAAGGAAGCGGAGATGCCGCGCAATTCAACGGTAGCTCATTCATAGATTTAGATTCAAGTTACCGTGTAATGTCTAACCCTATGACTTTTACATGTTGGGTTAAGCGTTCAAACTCTCTATATGCACGGATATTTCTTTCCAATTATTATTCAACGGGGTATTCTGGTGTTTGGGTTCAAGTAACCGGCCCTGGTCAGATTGCTATTTCTTATGGAGATGGAACTGGATTTGCTTCGAGTGATCGAAGGTCTATCATCTCTAGCGGAAACCACGCATTCTTAAATACATGGGTGCATTGCGCCATTGTAATGACGAGCCTTACTTCGGGCCAAATCTACGTGAACGGAGTATTGGTTTCTTCTTTTGCAGATGGTAGCGGTGGACCTTGGTTTCAGTCGCAAACAGGCGATGGCGCATTTGGAAAAACAAGTGGAGGAAATGGCATAGAATATTTTACAGGTCAAATTGATGAAGTAACCATTTGGAATAAAGCATTAACAGCTGCGGAAGTGCGCAATTTAGTTTGCCGCAAAACAAACCCAAACAAAAACTTACTGTTGGGATATTATAATTTTGATACAAGTGTAGGCAACCAGATATTTGATGGTTCACCTAATAATTATAATGGCGTTTTTGTAGGTGCCAAACTGATGCCTGTTTCAGGCGCCTCCATTGGCGATACTTCGTACTATTCGTATTCAAATTCGGGCGTTTCGTCATTCTCACAAACCCTTACAACGGGCAAGCAAATAGAGGTTTCAAACATTTCGCAAAACACATTAGGTGTGCAGGTGTACGATGTTTTATCTGCGCCAAATTCAACTTTTGGATTGCCAGCCAATGCAAGCTTGCAAAATTATTTTGGCGTTTTTCTGGCAAAAACAGATAACTCTATAAAAACATTCAGGCTAAAAATAAACAATTACCATAGTGGTATGTCTGTGTTTCAGCGCAGTGGAAATGATGACAATATTTGGACATCAATTTCGCCTGTTTCTGTGGTAGGTAATGTTGCGGAATTTCCTCAGCACGCCAATTATAAAGAGTACTATATTCACGAACCCCAATTATGCCGCGTAGATCTTAGTGTTGATATAGACACGTGCTTTCCTGTGAGCATCTGGTTAAAAGACAAGTTTTTTCATCCGTCAAAAAATTACACTTGGAATACCGGCAGCATGGCAGATTCTTTATTAATTACTCTGCCCGGAACATATTATGTACAGACTGATAGTTTGGGTTGTATAAAATATGATACAATTGTAGTAACAGAAATAAATACGCAGGTAGATCTAGGTGCCGATATTCAAGCATGCAGCCCACTAAGTGTTTGGATTAAAGACGCACATTTTTCTCCTACAAAAACGTACACTTGGAATACAGGCAGCACTGTTGATTCTTTGCAAGTTACTGCCCCCGGCACGTATTATGTACGTGTAGATAGCGCGGGCTGTACGGCTTACGATACTGTTTTGGTAATTGAGAAAAACGTACGTGTAAACCTTGGGTCGGATTTTACCATTTGTGCCCAAGATGAGCGTTGGATCAAAGATTTTTATTACCACCCAACCAAAAGTTACACTTGGAGCACGGGCGCTACGGCCGATTCTATCTTTGTAACATCATCGCAAACGGTAAGTGTAACGGCCGATAGTGCAGGTTGCACGGGAACGGACAATGTGGTTGTTACGGTAAAATCTTACTCGCCACCCATTTTTGTAGATGAAATAAAAAAGTGTGTAGAAACACCATTGTACGTTGAGTTTCCAGAGGGCGATTATACTTTTTTATGGCCCAATGGATCTACCTTAAACTCATATACGTTTCGTTTGGAAACGCAAGTTTCGTTTTATACCATTTCGCCTTGCGGAGATTCTACCGTGCATGAAATTGATGTTTTAACTGAGGTGTGCGATGAACCTTGCTATTTGTTTGTTCCCAACTCGTTTACACCCAATGGCGACTTTAAAAACGATGTTTTTGAAATTGGCGTGAATTGCGACATCACCAATTTTGATATAAAAATATTTAATCGTTGGGGCAACATTGTGTTCCACAGCAAGAACCCATACTTTAAGTGGGACGGCACTTTTGAGGGTGAATTGAATGATGGTGTTTATACATACTACATTGAATACAGCGGTTTTGACGAAGAAATAAAATCAAAGCAAGGGCTATTGCAGATATTGTTATAAAAAAAAATGCGGCAGAAAAATCTACCGCATTGGCTTTTCAACAAAAATTGTGTGCTACTTTTTCTGTGTAAAATAGTAAATGATTGCCGTTATTAAATTGAAGAATATGGCGCAAATTGTCCAAACCAATTTTTCTGTTTGAGTTAGCTTGGTGTTGTTGGTCCACAAATCATAAATTACCCAAATAGCGCCTAGCAATGCTAAAAATCCTATAACTCCTCCCATAATATTTGTTTTGTGTGCTAAGTTAAGAAAGTAAAGATTTTACAATGGTAGAAATGGTTTTTCCATCGGCTTTGCCTGCCATTTCTTTATTTGCCATGCCCATAACTTTGCCCATGTCCTTCATGCCTTCGGCTCCTGTTTGGGCAATAATGGCTGCAATGGTTTCTTTTACTTTTTCTTCGCTTAGTTGAGCAGGTAGGTAGTTTTCTATAATGGCAATTTGTGCCTCTTCTGGCTCTGCAAGATCGGCTCTGTTTTGGGTTCTATATATAGCGGCCGCATCGGCACGTTGTTTTTTAAGTTTACTTAAAATTGCAATTTCATCTGCTTCGCTCATTTCGCCTGTTGCTCCGGCTTCTGTTTTAGCAAGGATTAAAGCGCCTTTAATGGCGCGAATAGCCTCTAGAGCAACTTTGTCTTTGTTACGCATAGCGGCCTTCATATCATCCATTATTTGTGTTTCTAAGCTCATAATATTTTCTGTTTAAGGCGGCAAATTTACAAGGTTTTGCCCGTTTTATTTTTAAGTGGTTGTTGTATAAAATCAAAAACGACTCTATAAAAATAGAGCCGTCTTTTTTTTGTAGAAGAGTTTTCCTGCTAGTCTACATTATCGTGTAAAAACGAATTATTTGTTTTTATTTCTGTTTCGTTTCCTTTTCCGCTAATGGTCATTTTAGAAACGTTGTTAGTGTTAGAATAATTGTCTGCACCAATATCATATCCTTGTCTTTTAAAAGCAGGTTCATTATCTACATACTTGTTTCTGGTCGTTCTAAATTTGTAGCTGTACTGTTCAAGTCTTTCTTTACGCTCTAATATTTTTTTGCGCGAAGCTGGACCAATAGGGGTGTTTATGATGTCAGTATCTAGCTCTAAATCGGCACTGATGACTTCGTTGCTGGTTGTTTCTTTAACCGATACGGCAAAGTTTAATAGTTCTTCTTTTTCTTCTTTTGGCTCAACCGTTTTTTTAACCTCATTTTTGGTTTGTTCCTGCGGCTTTTTAACTTCTAAGTTCTTCTGAAATTCTATTAAATCTTCTAGTGTATGACGTACTATTTTAGGTTCTGAAGCAGAAGCGGCAACCGAAATTTTTTCTTCTTCCTTTTGGGCTTCAACCTGCGTTTCTTCCAACTCAATTTTCTTGGGTTGCTCCTCTTCTGCGGCACCCATTACTTCGTCTATTCTAAAGTCAAACGGATCGTAATCTGTATTCTCGTCTCTTGTCTCATCAGGTGTTTTCGTGGTGTTTTCTACGCGTAATTCTATGCCGTCACCTTCAATATCATCCAATTCAAAGGTTACTTCTTCGTCAGCCTCTATTTCAAAATTTTCAGAAAAATCTTCCGTTTTTTCTTCTTCATCAACATCAACATCAACCTCCATTTGGAACTCTTCTTCTTCCTCTTCTTCAATCTCTAGCGTTATTTTAGAAACAGCTTCATCGGTTTCTTCCTGCATGTCAAAAGAAAAATCTTCTGCCTTTTCTTCCTCTACAATTGCAGTTTGTTGAGGTGCAACATCAGCAGTAACGGTTTCTTCTTGTTTTTCGTCTTCCATTTCATCAACCAAATCAAACTCCTCGGTTACTTCTGCTTTTGCTTCAGTTTCTGGTGTTTCCGTTTTGGTCTCTTCTTCATACAAATCGTGTACAACGGCAGGCTTTGGCGCTACGGCCGAGAATAAATCGGGCTGCTCATCAGAATATGTCTTTAAACGTTTTTCCGGGCTTTCTACTTGTGCAAACGGACGTTCAAAAATGTCTTTTTCTATGGGTTGGTCTTCATTAAGCGGATGCACAATTTTATTTGGTGTATGGCCAGAAAGTGCATCGTGTTGTTTTTGCGGAAACCCTGTTGCAATAACGGTTACAGAGATTTTTTCTTCCAATTTATCATCAATACCAATTCCCATAATAACATTGGCGTTTCCGCCAGCTTCATCCTGAATATGCTCATTGATGAGACTCATTTCGTCCATGGTAATTTCTTGCCCTCCCGTACCCGAAACAATAAGTAGCAATACGTTTTTAGCGCCATTGATGTTGTTATCGTTCAATAATGGAGAGTCAAGCGCTTGTCTCACGGCATTGTTCGCGCGGTTTTCTCCTCCGGCAATAGACGATCCCATAATGGCGGTTCCGCTATTTTCTAGTACGGTTCTTACATCGCGCAAATCTATATTGGTGGTGTAGTGGTAGGTAATAACCTCGGCAATACCTTTGGCTGCATTGGCAAGCACTTCGTCTGCCTTGGCAAAGCCAGAACGAAAGCTAAGATTGCCATAAACCTCTCTTAGTTTATCGTTGTTGATGACAACCAAACTATCTACATGTTCACGTAGAATATCTATACCAGCTTGTGCTTGTTTGGCGCGAATTTTCCCCTCAAAACGGAAAGGCTTGGTAACAATGGCAACGGTTAAAATATTCATTTCGCGGGCCAGTTTGGCAATTACTGGTGCGGCACCTGTACCGGTACCTCCGCCCATACCTGCGGTAATAAATACCATGCGGGTATTGTGTTTTAGCACTTCGCGTATTTCTTCTAAACTTTCTGTGGCAGATTCTCTACCTACATCCGGATTTGCTCCAGCACCTAAACCTTCGGTAAGAGTTGCGCCTAATTGTATGCGATTTTTTACCGTAGAGTGTTCTAGTGCCTGTGCATCGGTGTTGCAAACCATAAAGTCTACACCTTTAATGCCCATCTCCATCATGTGGTTTACTGCGTTGCTACCGCCACCACCTACACCAATAACTTTTATAACAGAAGATCTGTTTTTGGGTAAGTCAAAGTGTAGTCCGTTTTCTTGATTTTCGTCTGCCATTGTATTCGATATTTGCCGTTTTATTCTACATCATTTTCTAAAAAAGAAAGAAAGGATTTGCTCCATTTTTCCCAGAAAGAACCTTTTTGTTTTTTGTTTTCCACTTTCTCCTCCTCCTTCGTTTCTTCTATTGCTTCTGGAGGCGATTGCACCTCTTCTACAATAGGAGTTTCTACGGGTTCGGGTTCGTATTCTTTTTCAAGCTCTTCTGGCGTAATGGCCATAGAGCGGGTAATGTCTTTGTCTGCTATGCCACGCATTACCAAACCAACTGCTGTTGCAAATTGGGGGCTGCTGCTTTCTTGTTCGCTACCTGCGGCCAGATGTTCGCTAGGGTAGCCAATGCGGCTGCTCATGCCAGTAACGTACTCAAACAACTGGGTTAGATGTTTAAGCTGGGCACCACCTCCGGTTAATACAATACCGGCTATAAGGCGTTTGCGAGATTCTTGAAATCCGTAGTTTCTAACTTCTTGAAAAACGGCTTCAATAATTTCTTTCATGCGGGCATGAATGATTTGAGAAAGCGTTTTTAGCGAAATTTCTTTGGGTTCGCGGCCGCGCAAACCAGGAATAGATACAATCTCTTTTTCGCTGTTTTCGCCAGGCCAGCAAGAGCCAAACCGCACTTTTAATGTCTCGGCTTGTTTTTCAATAATCTCGCAACCTTCTTTAATGTCTTCTGTAATTATTTTTCCGCCTAACGGAATTACGGCTGTATGTCTAATAATGCCATCTTTAAAAATGGCAACATCAGTTGTGCCGCCACCTATATCAACCAAAATAACTCCAGCTTCTTTTTCTTCTGGGCTTAAAACTGCCTCAGCACTTGCAAGTGGTTCTAACGTTATGCCCTTTACGTTTAAGTCTGATTGTTTTACGCAACGGCCAACATTTTTTATAGATGATACTTGTCCCACAACAATGTGGAAGTTTGCTTCTAAGCGACCGCCATACATACCGCGAGGATCTTTTACATCACCTTGGCTATCTACTCTATATTCTTGCGGCAGAACGTGTAAAATTTCTTCGCCCGGCATCATTACCAAGTTGTGAACGTTGCCAATTATTTTATCAATATCAGAATCTTCTATAATGCTTTCTGCATCCTCTCGGTTTATATAATCGCTATGTTGGGTGCTACGTATATGCTGGCCGGCAATGCCCACAACTACATCTCTAATTTTTAATCCGCTGTGATTTTCGGCTTCTCTTACAGCTTCTTCAATACTTTCTATGGTTTGGGTAATGTTGCTAACAACACCTCTATTTACCCCCATAGATTTGGCTTTTCCTATGCCTAAGATTTCAATTTTTTTATGCTCATTGGCATGACCAATTACGGCCACAATTTTGGTCGTTCCAATATCAAGTCCTACCGCTATCTTCTTCTCCATTGCATTAATATTTTGTGCTTACAAGTAGCTTGTTGTATGCCACGTTAAGCGTTTTCCATTGGTTTAGGTTTTCTTCTGTTACCACATTTTTATAAAAACCTTCTAGCTTCATTAATTTTTCACTTGCATCTTCTGCGGTGCCAAAAATTACTCGGTGTTTTCCCTTAACAGGAATTAATTCTATTTGAGATGTGCTTGTAACATGTATTTCTGCCAACCAATTGGTAAAGTATGTTGTGTTGTCTATTGTTTGTAAAAGAGCGTTTGCCATAAAAACAGAGGTGCTATCGGTGGCTCCTGTAATAACAGGAACGCGCGCACTGAAGCTTTTAGTTGTGGGGAAGGGATTGCCTTTGGCATCTAAATAGTAGTGCTTGGTGGGAGTAACGATTCTTGCTATGGCTGTTTTTTGTTCCACTTGTACGGATAATAAACCGTCTAAGGTCGAAAATACCTCAGCTTCAGCAACAAACGGGTGATTCTCAAGGCTTTCTTCTAACAATGCGGTGTTAATAGCATTTATGCTTTTAAACAGCAGGCTATCGTCTTGTTTATCAAGTATTTCTTGTATGTCTTCGTTGTTTATAAAGTGTTGGTTGTTGGACTGAATAATGTCTATTTCAACCAATTGAATGCGTGTTTTGTTTTCGCTAACGCGCTCAAAAGCGGCAAGCAGCACAAACAGCATGCATCCGGCAACCCAGGAAGCTATTTTTTTTGCCTTGTTCATTCTGCTAAAATTTGCTTTATAGGTTCTACTAATTTGTCTATATCTCCTGCACCAAGTGTTACTAAAAGCTCTGGTTTGTCATGTTCTACCCAACGCAGTACTTCTTTTGTTGACAATAGTTTTTTGTTTTCTAAAGCCACTTTGGCAATTAGCCATGTTGATGTTACGCCTGGTAGCGGGAGTTCTCTTGCTGGGTATATGTCTAATAGTATAAGTTTGTCTGCTAGGCCAAGAGCTGTGGCAAAACCTTTGGCAAAATCTCTGGTTCTTGTATAGAGATGAGGCTGAAAAATGGCTGTTATTTTTTTATCCGGGTACATTTCTTTCACAGAAAGTAAGAAGGCTTCAATTTCTTTGGGGTGATGTGCATAATCATCAATGTATATATGTGTTGATGTTTTTACTTGCACATCAAACCTGCGATTTACCCCTGTAAACGTTTGAATTCCGTTTACAACTTTGGCTAGCGATAATCCGTATTCTAAACAAATTGCCGCAGCGCCAACAGCATTTTCTACGTTGTGGCGACCGGGTAATCCAGAGCTTAATTCTGCTTTAATTTCGTTTTTGCCGTAAAGCGTAAAATGGTACTTACCGTTTTTAATTTCAATTTGGTCTGCATAATAATCGGCTGTAGGAGTGAGGCCGTATGTAATGCCCTCTAGCGGTAAGCTTTTGTTTACCACAAGTTTGCCGTTTTCTTTTACACGACTGGCAAAATCTACAAAGGCATCGGTAATTTTAGAAGCGGTTCCATAAATGTCTAAATGATCTGCATCCATGGAGGTGATGAGCGCCATATCGGGTGCCAGAAAATGAAATGAGCGATCAAACTCATCGGCCTCTAAAACAATGGTATCGCTACTGCCAGCAACAAAATTAGATTGAAAGTTTTTGGCAATTCCGCCTAAAAATGCAGATGCATAATTCTGGTCTTGATTAAGAATATGAGCAATTAAACTGCTGGTAGTAGTTTTGCCATGAGTGCCGGCAACGGCTATGTTTTTTCCGTGGTTGGCTATGGCCGCCAATACTTGGGCACGCTTAAATACATCAAACCCATTGCTTTTAAAATAAATGAGTTCCTCGCAACTATCGGGTATAGCGGGCGTATAAACCACCAAAGTACTTTCTATACGCTTAAAATCATACGGAATTTGATTTATACCGTCTGTATAATGAACCGATATGCCTTCTTTTACCAAGGCTTTGGTTAGGTTAGTCGGCATTTTATCATAGCCTGCAACACTGCAATTACGGCTGGCAAAATAGCGCGCTAAGCCGCTCATGCCAATGCCGCCAATCCCCACAAAATAGATGTATTTGTATTTCGCTAAATTCAATGGAGTTGTTTTATTATTTGTGAAACAATGCTTTGTGTTGCATCTGGTAATGCCAGTCTTTTTATGTTGATGCCAAGCTTTTCGCTTAGCGTTTTATCTTCTAATACAGATTGTATGGTATCTGCTAGTTCGTTTAATTGTTGCTCGGGCAACAAGATGGTTGCATCCTCTTTTACCAAAGCCTTGGCGTTGTGGGTTTGATGATCTTCTGCCACATTTGGGCTGGGCACCAAAATGGTAGGCTTGCCTACTACGCAAAGCTCGCTTATGGTTCCTGCTCCAGCGCGCGAAACAATAATGTCTGCGGCCGCGTACGCTAAATTCATATCGTCTATAAAGGCGCTTACTTTTACATTTTTATTAGCGAGAGGCGCATATTCTGTTTCGTACAACTTGCCGCATTGCCAAATAATTTGAGCTCCGCTTTTGGTTAATGTATCAAGGTTTTTAGCCACAGAAGCATTTATAGCTCGTGCGCCCAAACTTCCTCCTAAAATTAAAATGCACGGCTTTTCGGGGTTTAAGTTAAACTCTGCAATAGCAGCTTCTCTGCTTTTTAAAGGCTCTAGCACGTTGGCTCTAATAGGATTGCCCGTTTTGGCAATTTTATCTTTTGTAAACCACTTTTCTAATCCATCATAGGCAACGCAAATAGATTTTGCTTTTTTGCCCAAAAGCTTGTTGGTAATGCCCGGATAAGAGTTTTGCTCTTGTATAATGGTTGGTATTTTTCTTTGTTGTGCTTGCCATAGCAATGGTCCGCTGGCAAAACCACCGGTACCAATTACAGCATCTGGTTTTCTGTCTTTTAGCAAGAACCTGCAAATGGCAATGCTTTTTGCAAGCTTAAATGGAAACCAAATGTTTTTAAGTTTTTGCTGACGGTTGATTCCCGTAATGGGTAAACCTGTAATGGTATAGCCGTGGTTGGGAATGCGTTCCATTTCCATGCGGCCAAGTGCGCCAACAAAATGAATGCGTGCATCAGGAAATTGTTTTTTTAATTCATCGGCAATAGCAAGTGCAGGGAAGATATGCCCTCCGGTACCGCCACCGCTTAGTATGAATTTATATTTACGCTGTTGCTGCATCTTCTATTTTTGATTCTTGAGTTTTACTTGTTGTATCGGCCTCTTTGGTTTGCGTAGCTTGGCTTGCGCTAAGAATAATTCCTAGGGCAGTGCAGGTCATCCAAATAGATGTTCCGCCAGAGCTTACCAAGGGTAACGTTTGCCCCGTTACTGGAAAAATATTTACGGCCACACCCATATTTATTAAAGCTTGTATGATGATGCCCATGCCGGCTGCAATGGTTATGAGTGTGCCGTATGTATTGGGTGATTTTATTGCGATTCTAATGATGCGCACAAAGAGCATGGCATATAAAAAGATAACCGCTGTGCCACCAACCAACCCGAACTCTTCTACAATAATGGCGTAGATAAAATCTGAATTAGATTGCGGTAAAAAGCTTTTCTGAACACTTTTACCAGGTCCAAGACCAATTACCTGACCTTGTGCAATGGCCATTTTGGCTTTGTCTACTTGGTAGTTTTCTTCAACACTTCCGCTAGCAAAGTTTTCTATTCGTGCTTGCCACGTACTTACGCGATTGCTAATGTTTGGAAACGCCATTACAATGACAATAAACAGCGCGAGCCCGGCAATGCCAAGGCCAATAATTTGTAATAAGGGTTTCCAGTGTACACCGCCTATAAACATAATGGCCATAGACATGGCAAACACAATGGCCGTTGTGCTAAAGTTTGCCGGTAGTATGAGGGCACAAACGGCTCCAATAGGTAGCAACAACGGCAGCCACATTTGTTTTAATGATGTAATGGGGGTTTGTTGTTTGGCCAAATGGCGAGCCAAAAAAATCATGAGCACCAAACTTGCCAATGCCGATGATTGAAACGTAAATCCAACAACGGGCAACGTTATCCAACGAGATGCATTTGCATTGCCCATGGTTGTGCCTTGTGCCAACGTATAGATAAGCAAGATTAGAACAAAAGGCATGGCCATAACAGCAAATGGCGCGAAGTAGCGGTAGTTTACCTTATGTAAAAAATACATGATTAAAAATCCGCTGCCGAGCGTAATAATATGCTTAATTAAATAACCCATAGGCGATGAGCCACCATGCGAAAACGTGAGATTACTACTTGCGCTATATACAGGCATGATGCTTGCAATAGCCAAGATCCCAGCAATTACCCAAAGCGATTTATCACCTTCGAATTTTATGTTAAACTTTTCGCTCAAAGTCTACGTACTTGCTCTTTAAATTGATTTCCTCTGTCCTCATAGCTCTTAAACAAATCAAAGCTGGCACATGCTGGAGATAGTAGGACAGCATCGCCCTTGCGGCCAACTGCGTATGCGCTACGTACGGCATCTTCCATATTGTCTGTGTCTACAATAAGGTCAACCAACGCTTCAAATTCGTCATGAATCTTCTGGTTGTCCTTACCCAAACAGATAATTGCTTTTACTTTGGTTTTTACAAGCTCAATCAGCTGGCTATAGTCATTTCCTTTATCTACTCCGCCAACAATCCAAACTGCTTTTTTCTTCATGCTTTCTAAGGCATAATAGGTGCTGTTTACGTTTGTGGCTTTGCTATCGTTAATAAACTCAATGCCGTGTATTTCTAGTACGGGCTCAAGTCTATGTTCTAATCCTTCAAAATCAGAAAGACTTTCGCGTACGGTGTCTTTTCTAATTTTTAACAATCGGCTGGCCAAACCTGCAGCCATGCTGTTGTATACGTTGTGTTTTCCTTGCAAGGCAAGTTCGTCTATGTTCATTGTATCGCTGTTTATGGTAATTGTTATTGTTCCGTTTTTATCTATAAATCCACCTTGATTTTGCGGATGGAGTGAGAGCGTGTGTTGCTGCGCAGCTATATTAACTTGAGGCAGGCTGTTTGTTGTAATGGGGTCGTCTGCGCAATAAATAAAATGTTGCTGCGCGTTTTGTTTGGCCGTAATTCTAAACTTACTGGCGATGTAATTTTCTAGTTTGTAATCGTATCGGTCTAAATGGTCTGGGGTAATGTTGGTAAGAATGGCGATGTCTGGTGCAAACTCAAAACACCCGTCTAGCTGAAAACTGCTTACTTCTAACACAAAATAGTCGCGATCTTGATTAGCAACTTGCCTGGCAAAGCTGAAGCCTACGTTACCTGCAACCGCTACATCAAGCCCAGCATTTTTAAGTATGTGGTAAGTTAGCAGGGTTGTGGTTGTTTTGCCATTGCTGCCGGTAATGGCAACAATTTTAGCATTGGTGTGCAAATAGCCAAACTCTATTTCAGAAATCACCTTGATGTTGTTATTAATAAGCGCTTGTACCAAAGGAGCTTTATCGGGTATGCCGGGGCTTTTAATAGCTAAATCGCAGCTCAGAATTTTATTTGTGCTATGTGTGCCTTCTTCCCAGCTAATGTTGTGGCTGTTTAAAATGTCTTTGTTGGCATCGCTAATTTTACCGGCATCGCTAACAAAAGGTATGTACCCTTTTTTAACGGCCAGCAAAGCAGCGCCAATGCCACTTTCTGCAGCACCAAGAATGGCAATATTTTTAACGCCTGCTATCATCTTAATTTTAAGGTTATAATGGCTAATACGGCTAGCATGATGCTAATAATCCAGAAGCGTGTTACAATTTTTACTTCGTTGTAACCCTTTTTTTGGTAGTGATGATGCAGCGGAGCCATGAGGAAAATCCTGCGTCCTTCGCCATATTTTTTCTTGGTAAACTTGAAGTAACCCACTTGTAAAATCACCGAGAAGTTTTCGGCTAAAAACACACCGCACAAAATGGGGATGAGTAATTCTTTGCGAACAGCAATGGCCAAAACAGCTATAATGGCACCTATGGCAAGACTGCCTGTATCGCCCATAAACACTTGCGCGGGATAAGAGTTGTACCACAAAAACCCAATGCAAGCACCAATAAAGGCAGAGGCAAATACAACCATTTCGCCACTTTCTGGTATGTACATTACATCAAGGTAATCGGCAAAAATGATGGAGCCAGAAACGTAAGCCAATACCGCCAAGGCCACCACAACAATGGCCGATGTTCCGGTGGCGAGCCCATCTAAACCATCGGTTAAATTGGCGCCATTGCTCACTGCGGTAATGATGAAAATAACAATGCCGATATACAGAATCCACGTGTAGTTTTTAAGGTCTGGGTGAATCCAATCGATTAATTTGGCATAGTCAAACTCGTTGCCTTTTAAAAAAGGAATGGTGGTTTTTGTACTTTTTTGCGCTTCGTCAAACTGCGATGATGTAGATGTATTTTCGCCCCAAATGGCAATTTCTTGAGCTGATACATTTACTTTTTCTTTGATCACCACATTGGGGTGGAAGTAGAAAATGGCGCCCACAATAATGCCTAACCCTACTTGGCCCATCACTTTAAATTTTCCACGAAGCCCCTCTTTGTTTTTCTTAAATACTTTGATGTAATCGTCTAAAAAACCAATGGTACCCATCCATACGGTGGTAATAATTAAGGTAATTACGTAGATGTTGTTTAGTTTGGCAAACAGTAGTGTAGGCACCAAAATACCAGCCAGAATAATTAATCCGCCCATGGTGGGAGTGCCTGCTTTTTGATTTTGTCCTTCTAAGCCTAAGTCTCTAACACTTTCGCCAATTTGTAGTTTGTGCAACTTATTTATTAGGCGTTTGCCAATAATTAAGGTGATAAATAACGAGGTAACAATAGCCATTGCAGAACGAAATGATATGTATTGAAACACTCCGGCACCTGGAAAATCAAAGGCTTGGTCTAAATATGTAAATAGATAATACAGCATGTTTTTATTCCTGGTTTAAATGTTCTAGTAGGTGTTCCATGTCAGAAAATGGCAATCTTACACCGTTAACTTCTTGATATGTTTCGTGGCCTTTGCCGGCCACCAAAATGATGTCTCCATCTTGGGCGAGTTGGCAAGCGGCTTTTATGGCTTGAGCTCTATCGGCAATGCGCAGCGCTTTGTTTTTTTGTACAGGGTCTAATCCGGCTTCCATATCGTTTAATATTTCTTCAGGATTTTCTGTTCTGGGGTTATCTGAGGTAAGCAGAATTTTGTTGCTTTTTTCTGCGGCAATGCGCGCCATTTCTGGTCGTTTGGTTTTGTCTCTATCGCCACCGCATCCAACTACGGTAATAACTTGCCCTTGGCCACTGTTTACTTCGGCAATGGTTTGAAGCACATTTTTAAGTGCATCTGGGGTATGAGCGTAATCAACAATACCAAGTTTGCCGTTTTTGGTTTTTATGTATTCAAACCGGCCTTGAACGGCATTCATGGTGCTTAAGGTGGTTAGCGTTTGCAAATTTTCTAGCCCCAACAATGTGGCCACGGCATAAACCGCGGTAACGTTATAGGCGTTAAACCCACCAATTAACCGTGTCCAAAATTCATGCTCGTTAATTTTCAAAAGCATGCCATCAATCTGGCTTTCTATAATTTTTGTTTTGTAGTCAGACGGATTTCTCAAACCGTACGTAAGTACTTTGGCTTTGGTGTGCTCCGTCATTACTACGTGGTTTTTATCGTCTGCGTTTAGCAATGCAAATGCTGTAGATGGCAATGAATCAAACAGTTTTTTCTTGGTGCGTATGTAGTTGCTAAATATTTTGTGGTAGTCTAAATGATCGTGCGTAATGTTGGTAAAAACGCCACCGACAAAATGCAAACCAGCAACACGCTCTTGGTCTAAACCGTGGCTACTCACTTCCATAAAAGCATATTTACAACCTGCATCTACCATTTTGCGCAAAAGCCTATTGGTGGTGAGTTGGTCTGGTGTGGTATGCGTAGCAGGCAATGTTTCTTTACCAATTCTAATTTTTACGGTGCTTAAAAGGCCGCTTTTTTTGTCGAGGTGCTCAAACAATTCGTACAACAAAGTAGCAACGGTTGTTTTGCCGTTAGTGCCAGTAACGCCCACAAGTTTTAACTCGGCAGACGGATTGTTGTAAAAGTTTGCAGCTACATAACCGAGTGCTTTGTGGCTGTTTTGCACCTTGATGTAGGTTATGTTTTCTAGTATTTCTTTGGGCAGATGCTCGCAAATAATGGCAATAGCACCTGCTTTTAAGGCTTTGTCTATAAACGTGTGTCCATCTACAAGTGTACCTGGTAACGCCACAAACAGGCTATGGTTTTCTACTTTTCTAGAATCAAATGCCACGGCATTAATAGCCACGTTTGTGGGGCCTACAACTTCGTCTAGGCTTACCTTGTAAAGTATGTCGCGCAGCAATTTCATTGTAGAGCAAGTTTTACGGTCATGTTTTTTCTTAATGCAGTACCAATGGGCGGTTCTTGAGATTTTACGCGGCCAGACCCGGTAACAGATACGGTTAAACCGTAATTTTCTAATAGACTTATGGCCTGCATTGCCGTTAAACCTTGCAGGTTGGGTAAGTAGTTTTTCTTTAAAGAATTTTCGGTTTTATCGTTGCTAGCAAGTGTCCACTCAGAAAGTCCTTTTTCTGGTGTAATGGGTTCGGGTAGCGATAAATACACTTCCTCTGCAATGGCTCTAAATACAGGCCCTGCAACAGTATTCCCATAATAGCCTATGGTGTAATCGGGTTTGTTTACAACAACAATGCAAGAGTATTTTGGGTCTTCGGCTGGAAAATATCCCGCAAATGAAGCCTGATAATCGTGAGGGTTTTTCCAATAATTTAATTGAGAAGTACCTGTTTTACCTGCCATAGACAGTTTTTCTGATTTTAAATTAGTAGCTGTACCTTTTTCTACAACACCTAAAAGCAGTGCTTGTAGTTGTTTTACCGTTTCTTTTGAGCAAATGCTTGCATTGAGAATTTCTGGTTGGTACGTTTCTATAGTACGGCCATGTTGCATAATGTGGGTAACAATTTGCGGCTTAACCATCACGCCATCATTGGCTATGGCATTGTAAAGTGATAGAATTTGCAGGGGTGTGAAATGAATTCCGTAACCAAAGGTCATCCACGGCAAAGAGATGCCAGACCAATTTTTGTCTGAAGGTTTAGGAATATGAGGCGCAACTTCGCCTTTAATGCTGATTCCTGTTGGGCTATGTAAACCCATGTTGTAAAGCTGATCTACAAATTCTTGTGGGTTGTCTTGGTAGGCTGCATATACAGCTTTAACAATACCAGTATTCGAAGACTTTCTAAAGGCCTCTGCAACAGTTATTTTACCATATCCACCACGGCCATATTTTACGTTGCTATCTTTTACTTTTCTGTCATGGATGGTATATATACCATTTTCAGTATCAACAATTTGGGCGGTATCTATTTTGCCATCTTCTAAGCCAACCAGCAAAGAAGCTAGTTTAAAGGTAGAGCCTGGCTCTGTGCTTTCCCAAACAGCATAATTTCTAAATTCTTCATAGTTGCCTTCTTTGGTTAAACCCAAATTGGCAATGGCTTTAATTCTACCTGTAGCCACTTCCATAACAATTACGCTACCGTGATCTGCTTTATAGTTTGTTAAAGATTTTAATAAAGCTCTGTGGGCGGCATCTTGTATGCGTGTGTCTAATGTTGTGTAAATATCTTTTCCGTCTACTGGCGCAACGGCTGTGGCATCATTTAATGGTTTCCAATTACCACCGCCAATTTTCTGCATCATTCGTTTTCCAGCATGGCCTTCTAAATAAGCTGAAAAGTACCCTTCAACTCCGGCTTGTGCGCCATCTAAATCATGGCCAATAAGTCTTTGCGCTAATTCGGTTGGTTTTTGCCTAAAGTTTACCTGATCTACAATGAGCCCGCCTTTGTATTTACCTAGATTAAAAAGAGGCATCTCTTTTATTGCTTGAAGCTGGGTGTAGGATTGCTTTTCGGCAATTTCTACATATCGGTCATTTTTATCTCTATTGCTTTTTAAATAATTCTCCCACTGGCGTGCATTGCGCAAACTAAATTTTTGGGCGAGGGCTTTGCTTAGCGCAGAAATGTTTTCGTTAAAATCTTCATGGCTAGGGGCAACAGGATCCATATAGATATTGTAAACCGTTGTGGTTGTTGCTAAAAGTTTGCCATCTGCACTGTAAATATTGCCTCGTCTCGCAGAAATTTCACGTTCCTTAATGGCTAGTTTTTTAGATTTCTCACGCAATACCTCTCCTTCTACTGTAGATATATATATGAGTTTTCCCCAAATAGAAAGGCAAAGCAAGATTACCGGCACAGCCAGAATCAAGATTCTTTTTTTCAATTTAGGGTCGGTATTACTCATTTGTGATTACAATTTTCTTTGGTGGAGTTTTGCTTTCTTCCAGTCCTATTTTTTGTGCCTTTTCTAACACTTTGCTCTCCATGCCAAGCTCCATTAGCTTGTTTTGAGATTCTCTGTGTTCTGCCTCCAGCTCTTTCATTTCGTTGCGCAATTCGTTTATTTCTACAACTTTTTTATCGGCACTATGAGAGCATCTTATTGCAATCATGGCAATGCCCGTAAGAAAAAGAGCAAAAGGCAATGCTTTAATAATTCTTGGATCACCAAAAATTCCTCCGCCTAAAATCTTTCCTATGTTGTTTTCTTTTTTCATTGCAGCACTAATTCGGTTCGTTCTGCAACACGCAATTTTGCACTGCGGGCGCGATTGTTTTTTTCGTTTTCTTGTTGGGTTGGCACAATGGGTTTGCGCGTAATGCCTTTTAGTGGAACCAGTTTGTTGCCGAAAAAATCTTTATCGGCTTCGCCTTCAAATTTTCCATCGCGGATAAAGTTTTTTACCAAACGATCTTCTAGTGAGTGGTAAGCAATAACAACTAGCCTTCCACCGGGTTTTAAAATTTCTATGCTTTGGGTTAAAAGTGATTTTAATACGCCTAGCTCATCATTAACATCTATGCGCAACGCCTGAAAAACTTGGGCTAAAAATTTATTGCTTTGGTGCGGAGGCGTATGTTTTTCTACCACCGCCTTAAGTTCCCACGTTGTGTTTATGGGTTGCTCATCTCTAGCAGCGCAAATGGTTTTTGCCAATTTCCAAGCGTTAGGTAAATCGGCATACATTCTAAAAATTTGGGCCAGTTCTTCGGGCTCGTAGGTGTTTATAATGGTGGCTGCGGTTTTGCTTCCGGCCTGATTCATGCGCATGTCTAATGCCGCATTTTCTCTAAACGTAAAGCCGCGGTGCCCTGCATCAAACTGGTGCGATGAAACGCCTAAATCAGCCAAGAGGCCATCTATTTGTTTGATGCCGTGAAAGCGCAAATGCCCTTTTAACAGTTTAAAATTTTGATTTATAAACGTAAACTGAGGGTGGTTTGGAATGTTGTTTTGTGCATCGGGGTCTTGGTCAAAACCAAACAAACGACCGGTGGTTAAACGACTTAAAATTTCTTTAGAGTGCCCACCACCGCCAAAAGTTACATCAACATAAATACCTTCAGGGTTTATGTTGAGGCCATCAACGCTTTCTTTTAAAAGAACAGGATCATGATAACTCATTGCCGGCTGCGTTGGAGTTCCCCATCACTTCTTCGGCCAATACGCTAAAATCAATGTCTGGATTGTTTAGCGTTTTCTCATAGGCATTTTTATCCCAAATCTCAATGATGTTGCCTGCGCTACACATTACAATATTGCTAGAAAGATTTGCAAAGGCAATTAAATCATTGCTCACATTTATTCTTCCGGCACTATCTAGGTCTATCATTTTTACACCCGCGTTAAAAATGCGGATGAAATCATTATTCTTTTTTACAAAGCGATTTAAACTATTCACTTGTGTCATTACTTGTGTCCATTCTTTTTGTGGGTAAAGCTCTAAACAGTTCTGAAATACACTGCGTTTTACCACAAAACCCTGCTCAATTATGGGCAAAAGCTGCTTCTTAAGGGGAGCTGGCAGCATTATGCGCCCCTTATTATCCATCTTGCATTCATGTACACCAATGAGATTCAATGAAATAGCTTTTTAATTACGTGAGGCTCAAATATAGAAACATTGCTACACTTTTTACCACTATACAACACAATGTTGATAAGTTTTCCCACCTTAATAAGAAACTATTTTCTTTTGGTTTTGGTATGTATAGGCCATATTTCTTTTTAAATGCGGGTTTTGCATTTGTTTGTATTGGTTGAAATCGTGTTGATAAATGATGTTAGTTTTGTTGCCATCACAATTTGAGGGAAAGAAAAGATGAAAGTAAAATCGGCAGAGTTTGTAAAGAGTTCTTCTAAGAATGAAGAATGCCCAAAAGATGTACACCCAGAATACGCATTTATTGGGCGGTCTAATGTGGGTAAATCATCTTTAATAAATATGTTAACTGATAGGAAGTCGTTAGCTAAAACCTCGGGTACACCAGGCAAAACACAACTTATAAACCATTTTGTGATTGACAACAATTGGCATATTGTTGATTTACCAGGTTTTGGTTATGCCAAGGTAAGCAAGGGAGAGCGTAAGGGTTTTCAGAAATTAATTACAGATTTTCTGCTGTTTCGCAAAAGCTTAATCACGGTTTTTTTGCTGGTTGATTCGCGCCATCCACCGCAAAAAATAGATTTAGAATTTATGCGCTGGTTGGGCGAAAATGCCATACCGTTTAGTATAGTGTTTACTAAAATAGATAAACTAACCAGCAACGAGTGGAATAAAAACCTTACCAAATACAAAAAGAAATTGTTGCTAGAGTGGGAGGCATTGCCGCCAATTTTTAGCACCTCTTCTACTGGTAAAGTTGGCCAGCCGGAGTTGCTGGCCTACATTTATAAGTTAAATGAGACTATTCCCCGTTCTTGGTAAACAGTTGCATTTTATCGGCAAAATGATGGGCAAAATCCCGCATATCTGCGGCCATTGCGTTTTCGTCTGTGGCACGCTCAAAGCTATCGGCCATGCTAATTATTGTTTGATGAAAAAATCGTTTCATATCATCAAGCTTCATTTCTTTGGTCCACAAGTCTATGGCCAAGGTGTCTTCGCTTTTTTCGTCCCATAAAGAAAGTAGCATTGCGCGGGCAGGCTCATTGTTGATGCCGCCATCTGTTGCGTCCCAAACCAACTCTTCGGGTACGCGGTTTTCGTCCATTGCTACGGTAATTTTAATTTCGCTTTTATGTGCTATTGCCATTTAAGGTTTGTATTTAGAAAGTTTAAAAATTGTTTTTGAATCGGCATTTGCCATGAGTTCTTGTAGGGTAATATCGGGGTTGTTTTCCATGTAGCTCGATACAATGCGCCAGCCAATCCATCGGCCAATCATGCCGGGGCTTTCGTGGTCAAACGGCATCCCGAATTTTGAGAAAGGTGCAGGAGCAATAAATTTTCTTTTAATCAACTCATTGGTATTAAAAATCAGCTTATTGTCTATGAAGTAGGTCCAAATATTCACTTCGTTTTGCAGACAAAACTCAAGTTCTTTACGGCTCATTTTTGACGTTATAGTATCGTGCTTTTCGGGTTGCATGGCTTGTACAAAGTAGGCGTTCTTCCCCCACCATATCATTTCGTTAAGCAGGGTATTATCATTTAAATCTTTTGTATTAAACTTTTGTGCAAACTGGCTCATTACATCGCGTATAATAAAGTCTTTTTGCCGTTCAAAGTTTTCGTAATCGTTTTGTTTTGCGTAGGCCGGATGAGTTTTTCCTAAGTACATATCAACCGCTAGAAACGCATAGTTTTCAGCTAAGATTATGGGGTAATCAAAGTCTAGGTTAGAAATGTAAGTGTAGGCCACAAACTCTGGCACGTTGGGGTAATAGTAGTAAAGGTGCTTAAAAGCGCTGGTTAATTCACTGTCGAATTGCGTGTAGTTGGGCATTGTTTTTTTCCAATCGGTGTACAGCAAGGTTTGGCTTTTGTTTAGCCGCTGTTGTTGCCAAAAATCAATTGAATTGTTTGAGGAAAAAAATGGGGGATAATCAGCCTTTAGCTGTTTAAGTTCCGAACTAAAAATTAGAGTATCTGAAGTAAAAAAAGCATCATCAAAATGTTTAATGGAAACCGTTTTTTCAACGCCAGAAACATCTACATGCAATTTGTTCTTGTAACTAGTTTGCAAGGCAAAGTACAGAATCATAAAAACGATTGCTGCAATACCTATAGCCCAAAATATCTTTTTTAACATATTCGCAAATACCAATTATTTTTGAGCGGCAAATTTAAGATTATGAAAACGCAAGAAGTAATTAATTATATAGTATCCTGGTTAAAAGATTATGCCAACAAAGCCAAGGTAGAAGGTTTTGTTGTTGGCGTTTCTGGCGGTATAGATTCTGCAGTAACGTCTGCTCTATGTGCTAGAACAGGATTAAAAGTTTTGTGTTTAGAAATGCCTATTCATCAACCAACAAGCCAAGTAAGTAGAGCTTGGGAACACATAGAAAGATTACAATCTAGATATACGAATGTACAAGCCGTTAGTGTAAACTTAACACCGCTTTTCGATCAATTTATTTCGATGCTTCCCCAGCAAACACATGGGTTTGAGCATGAAAGAGCTCTAGTGAATACGAGAGCAAGATTACGCATGACCACCCTTTATTATTACGGTCAATTGCATAGTAGATTAGTAGCAGGTACAGGTAATAAAATTGAAGATTTTGGAGTTGGCTTTTATACAAAATATGGAGATGGTGGGGTAGATGTTAGTCCGATAGCAGATTTGCTTAAAACCGAAGTGTTTGAAATTGGCAAAGAATTGCGCGTACCAGAATCTATTTTAATAGCCAAACCTACAGATGGCCTTTGGGGTGATGATAGAAGTGACGAAGATCAAATAGGCGCATCGTACCCCGAACTAGAATGGGCTATGGCTGAAGTTGAAAATGGAGTACAACCATCAGAAAACTATAGTGCCAGACAAAATGAAGTATTGGAAATATATTTAAGAATGAATAAAGCGAATAAGCATAAAATGATTGCAATTCCTGTTTGCAAAATCCCGCAGGAACTGAAAGTTTAAGCAGGAATGCGAAAGGTAACAGTGGTTCCTTTTCCAGAATTACTGTCAATATAAACTTCTCCGTCTATCATCTGCATTAATTCTTTGGTAACCTGAATACCAAAGCCAGAGCCTTGCTCGTTTACGGTGCCAAGCTTAGAGAAAGAACGCTTGTTTTGTAACAAGGATAATTCATCTTGATTCATGCCAATGCCATTGTCTTCTACATATATCTCTAAATAATCTTTTGTTTGATTAGTATATATTTTTATCTGACCCGCTTTATCTGTAAACTTTATGGCATTGGTAACTACATTATGAAATGCTAGTCTAAACAAGTTTTCATCATTTACTAAAGCTGTGTTTTCCAAAATATCTACGGAGATGTTTATCCCTTTAAGTCTGGCAAAAGGTTTCTGTACCAAAAGCTCTTCCTTTACAACTAGGTTTAAATTGAAAGGTCTTTTATCGGCAAAAAGAGTTCTGTCTTGAATGCGTGCCCAACTTAAAATCTTGCCCAAATGCTCTGAAATGTTTCGCGCAGATTCGTTAATTACCCGCGCACAATCCATCAGATCATCAGGTTGCATCTGTGTCCAATTCTTCAGCGTAAAGTCTGTAATAAATTGCATGTATTTTACAGGCCCCTTTACGTTATGGGCAATAATGCTAATTAGTTTTAAATAATTCGCCTTTTCTATTTTTTGCCTTTTAGTTGCAATCAATTTAATAATTATTAGTCCTTATGAATAAATGGGGAAGGCTTCGGTTTTTCACAAGATGCGTAAAGTTAAATAATGTTGTTAACATTAAGTTTAATAATGCACAAAAATTTAGATTCACAGAAAAATATTGATTTTAGGTTATTTACATTTGCCTTTTTAAAAGAAAATAAAATGATAGATGTTGTAATTGCTGATGACCATGCCGTGATACGAAAGGGATTGCAGTTATTTGTGAATGATGATGCTGAAGTTGAATTAACTGGTCAAGCGTCAAATGGCGAAGAATTGTTAGAGCTCTTAAAAAAAATTCACGCAGATGTATTGTTACTTGATATTGATATGCCAAAAATAAATGGATTGGCTTTATTGCGCGAATTAGAAATGAAGTATCCTCGCTTAAAAACTCTAATATTAAGCATGCATGCCGAAAAGATATATGGTGTAAATGCCCGAAGAATGGGAGCAAAAGGATATTTGAGTAAAGATACCGACCCTAAAGATATTGTATTGGCTATAAAGAAGGTTGCAGCCGGAAAAGAAGTGTTTACCGAAAGTTTATATAAAGTAAATAGACACGGGTTTATACCAGAAGTTAAAATGAGTAAACGAGAAACCGAAGTGTTAAAGCTTTTGGTTAGCGGAAAGAACAATAAAGAAATTTCGGAGCTATTAGAAATTAGCGACAAAACAGTGAGCACGTACAAATTGAGATTAATGAGGAAATTAAAAGCAAAAAGTGTGGTTGATTTACTTCGTTATGAAGAAATGAACAAGCAATAAATAGACTGAGGTTTAATAAAAAATGAGAAAGCCTTGCGCACTGTGCAAGGCTTTTTTTTGTTTGACAAAATCGTATATATAAAAAAAGCCTCTCAAGAAATTGAGAGGCTTTTCGTAGTAGCGGGGACAGGACTCGAACCTGCGACCTTTGGGTTATGAGCCCAACGAGCTACCAACTGCTCCACCCCGCGCTATATGTTTGTTTAAAGAACTCTTTTTTAGGCTCTCGCGGTACTTTTTTAAAGAACAAAAAGCTTGCGTTAAAGCGGGTGCAAATATAATCTGAATTGCTAAAGTAACAAAGACTTTATGAAATTTCTTTCTCATCTTTGCCGCATGGAACATAAAGCAGGATTTATTAATATAATAGGTAATCCAAACGTAGGAAAGAGCACGTTGCTCAATGCCTTAATTGGTGAGCGATTAAGTGCAATATCGCCAAAAGCGCAGACAACTCGTCATCGCATTTTTGGCTTATTAAATCATGAAAATTATCAGTTGGTTTTTTCTGATACTCCTGGTGTAATTAAACCCGCATATGCCTTGCAAGAAAGCATGATGACGTTTGTAAAAAGTGCCTTTGAAGACGCAGATGTGTTTTTATACATCGTAGAGCCGGGAGAAAAAGCGCTAAAAAATGAAGGCTTTTTTAAACATCTACAAGAAACTGAAATTCCTGTTTTATTGTTGATTAACAAAGTAGATACCATAGATCAAGAAAAGTTAGAAGAAGCAAACGAATATTGGAAAAGTCAATTGCCAAATGCGGAAGTAATGCCAATATCGGCATTAAAAAAGTTTAATACCGATTACTTGCTAGAACGCCTCTTAGCCCTTGCGCCAGTAAGTCCTCCATATTTTGAAAAAGATTCTATTACCGATAGATCAGAACGGTTTATTATATCAGAAATAATTAGAGAAAAAATATTGCGCAACTATTCTAAAGAAGTGCCTTACTCTGTAGAAGTAGAAATTGAAATGTTTAAGGAAGAAGCGGAACTAATTAGAATTCATGCCAATATACATGTAGCAAGAGAAAGTCAGAAAGGCATTTTAATTGGCCACAAAGGCAGCAAATTAAAGCGTGTAGGTATAGAGTCTAGAAAAGAAGGAGAAGCCTTTTTTGGAAAACAAATTTATTTAGAACTGTTTGTGAAAGTGAACAAAGATTGGCGCACAGACAGCGGGAAGCTAAAGAAGTTTGGGTATTAAAATTATAGAATCAATTTGTAAAGATGAGCAACATTGTAGCAATAGTAGGGAGGCCCAACGTAGGGAAAAGCACACTTTTTAACAGGCTTATAAAGCGTAGAGAGGCAATTACCGATTCAGTTGCAGGAGTAACAAGAGATAGACATTACGGTCAAGGAGATTGGAATGGAAAAGACTATTCTGTGATAGACACGGGTGGTTATGTAAAGGGGAGTGATGATGTTTTTGAAGCTGAAATAAGAAAGCAAGTAAAGTTGGCACTAGATGAGGCAAGTGTAATCTTATTTGTTGTAGATCTGCAGAGCGGAATTACCCAATTTGATAAAGAAATAGCAGATATTTTAAGAAGAACACAAAAGCCAGTTATACTTGTTGTAAATAAGGTTGATAGCGCATTGTTAGAGCATGATGCTACAGAATTCTATGGATTAGGTTTAGATCAATACTTCACCATTAGTGCAAGCAATGGTAGTGGAACAGGCGACTTATTAGATGAACTAGCCAATCATTTGTCTGATGAAAAACTAGAAAGCGAAGACGACATGACACGTCTTGCCGTTGTTGGACGGCCAAATGTTGGAAAATCTAGTATTGTAAATGCGCTTTATGGAGAAGAACGAAACATTGTAACGGATGTAGCAGGTACCACAAGAGATACGGTAAACACAAGGTTTACAAAATTTGATATGGATTTTGTAATCTTAGATACAGCTGGGTTAAGAAAGAAAACCAAAGTTCAGGAAGATATTGAGTTTTACTCTGTTATGCGGAGTGTTCGCACTATTGAGCACAGTGATGTGTGCCTTTTAATTTTAGATGCTACAAGAGGTATTGAATCTCAGGATTTAAATATTTTTCATCTAATTCAGAAGAATAAAAAAGGTGTAGTTATTCTTGTTAATAAATGGGATTTAGTAGAAAAGAATACAAATTCTACCAAGGAGTTTACGCAAGCTATTAAAGAGCGCTTAATGCCTTTTGTTGATATTCCGATAATTTTTACTTCGGCCATTACAAAGCAAAGAATATTAAAAGCGTTTGAGGAGGCGCTAGCTGTTGAAAAGCGGAGAGCTCAACGAATTCCGACTAGTAAGCTAAATGAGGTGATGTTGGAAGTGATCAAAGAACATCAGCCGCCTATGCTAAAAGGTAAAAATGTAACCATAAAGTTTTGTACGCAATTACCAACTCGTACACCACAATTTGCATTTTTCGCCAACTTACCACAATACATTAAAGAGCCTTACAAGCGTTATTTAGAAAATAAGTTGCGTCAAAACTTTGACTTGTCTGGGGTGCCAATAGATATTTATTTCAGGAAAAAATAAAGACTTTTTAAAGAAAAGAAGTAGTCTAAAAAAAGCCCCACACATAACGTGCGGGGCTTTTTGTTTTACCGTATGTCGGTGAGATTATTTTAGAAGCTTTTCGCGTACATATTGTCCGTTAAACTCTATTTCTACTACATAA
>JAUHWL010000021.1 GCA_030424545.1 Bacteroidia bacterium | reverse complement strand
CAAATCCCATGTCATTCCTGTGGTGTCTAGCGTATTCCAGTCGCTCGTATCGGTAGAAGCAACAAACAACTCAACACCTAAACCTTCATTGGTCCAAATAGCGGCATCAACAATTTTTGTTGTAAAACCAATATGCCAATTGGTTCTTACTTCTGTTTTTACAACTCCGTTTGCAAAAGAGTAATAAACATCATTTGCATAGCCCGCCCCAACACTTACATTTTCAGTTTTTTGCGCAAATAATAGTACATTTGCAAACAATAAAACAAGGAGTGAAATTCTTTTCATTTTTTGTGTTTTTATTTCTTATTCTTATTTAGACTGATTAAAAATAACGGGGCAAATTTAAGTCTCCCACTTAATGCGGCAAAGCTAATAGGTCACTTTTTTTAGCTACATGATATAAATCATCTTTATGCCTAAAACCAAGCACATTCTTTTTGGGGTTTTAAACTGGGGATTAGGCCATGCAACACGCAGTATTTCAATCATTAATGCTTTATGTAAAAACGGGTTTACCGTTACCATAGCCAGTGACGGATTAGCATTAGCACTACTAAAAAAAGAGTTTCCAAACTGCCAATTTTTAACCCTTGAAAATCCTAATGTTGAATACGCCAGTAAGGGTTCTCAAATCCTATCGGTTGGTAAACAGTCTTTAGCACTAAGCGCATGGCATCTTCAAGAAAAAAAAACAATTGCACACTTTTTACACCACAACCCTGTATGCGGTATCATTAGCGACAATCGGCCTAGCGTTTATAGCCCGAATATTCCATCGGTTTACATGACGCACCAATTGTTTATTAAGGCCAAATTACTAAGCACTTTGGCAAGTTTTGGTCATACGCAATTGATTAAAAATTATACGCAAATTTGGGTTCCCGATGTTTATGGAGATACAAATTTAAGTGGAGACTTAGGCCATAAAAAGCATTTTAATAAAATCAAATATATTGGTCTGTTAAGCGACTTGGTACCTTTTAACGACAATGTTGGTTCTACTGTTTCTGTTGTTTTATCTGGACCAGAACCTCAGCGAACGCTTTTAGAAAATAAATTGATAGAGCAGCTTAAAGGTTCAAAGCAACAAATCCGATTACTCAGAGGCACTAAAAATCCGCTTTCTGAACAATTACCTACAAATTGGAATGTTATAGACCTTGCCACGCGCAACGAGGTTAAAGATGCCTATCAATCAAGCAAGTTTATAATTGCAAGGTGTGGCTATTCTACGCTTATGGATTTGTATTGTTCTCCTAAAGCGGCCTTGCTTATTCCCACACCAGGCCAGCCAGAGCAAGAATATTTAGCAAGCATGCCGTATCACAATCAGCATTTTGCTATTCAAAACCAAAGCGAATTAGATGTTGCTACTGGTTTAATACAAGCAGAGGCAAACTACAAGAATTTAAGCCCCATTGCTAGCCATAAAAACTGGGAAGAGTTGTTTTGCCTTTTTTCTAAAACGGCAATACCTACTTAGGCTTTTTTAAGTGTAAATGAAAATGTAGAGCCTACGCCCTCTGAACTTTCAACATTGATGCTTTCTTGGTGCGCATCTATGATGTGCTTAATGATAGATAGGCCCAAACCAGATCCACCAGCATCTCTAGTTCTACTCTTATCTACGCGATAAAACCTTTCAAAGATTCGGCCTAAATCTGCATTTGGTATTCCAACGCCTTGATCTGCAACTTCTACCAATACTTTTGTGTCAAAATCTAACAAGCGAATGGTAACTGTAGAATTAGGATTGCTATACTTGATGGCATTCATAATAAGGTTTACCACCACTTGCTCTATGCGGTTTGGATCTGCCAACACCTTTTGGTGCTCTACTTTTTTGTTGACACTGAATTGCAATTTTATTTTAAAGTTAGCTGCATGATCTTCTAAAGAATCTAAAACATCCTTGATCAAGTCAACCATTTTAAATGGTCTGTATTTAACCTCTACAACTCCGCTTTCTAATTTGTTTAGCGTATCCATATCCTCCACCAAATTAATCATCCGGTCTACGCTTTTGCTGGCGCGAATAAGGTATTTGCGATTAACATTTGGGTCTTCCAATCCGCCATCAATAAGAGACAAAATATATCCTTGTATATTAAAAATCGGGGTTTTTAATTCGTGCGAGACATTGCCCAAATATTCTCTTCTAAATTTTTCTCGTTCATCTAACTCGGCAATCTCTAATCTGCTTTTTCGCGCCCAAAGCTCTACCTCTTGCTCTACTTGGGACAAACTAATTTTATCTACTTGATCTTGCCCTTCTTTGTTTTTGCCAATTTTTTTAATTCCATGTATGGTTTTATAAATCAGCTTTATTTTACTATAAACAAGTTGGCCTACAACAAAACGTACCACAAAAAAATTAAGGATAGCCGCAATAAATGCAACTATTATACTTAAGAGCACGTAATACTCTGGGGTTACTGTTTCTACAACAATAAATACAAGAACAAATACAATAATTGCATTTAAAACTGCCGAAAGCACAGCTGCTCGTTCTGGATTTTGATTTTCACTAAACATAAGGTGAGGTAAATATAAACCTTGAAAAACGCTATTGATCTTCAAATTTGTAGCCCACCCCTTTTAGGGTTTTAATTTTGTTTTGGCCAATTTTTTCGCGCAACTTTCTAATGTGCACATCTATGGTTCTTCCGCCAACAATAACATCATTACCCCAAATTTTATCCATAATCTCTTCTCTATTAAAAACCTTACCTGGGCGCGATGTAAGCAAAGTGAGCAGTTCAAACTCTTTTCTTGGCAAGTCTAGTTTTTCACCGTTTTGCATCACAATGTATTGCTCTTGGTCAATAGCTAAATCGCCAAAAACGGTGCTTTTGCTCTCTTCTGTATTTGCACCAGACTGACGCCTTAGAAGCGCTTTTATTCTACTGGTTAAAACTTTGGGTTTTATTGGTTTTGTTATGTAATCATCTGCACCTGCATCAAAACCTGCCACTTGAGAATAGTCTTCACCCCGAGCAGTTAAAAAAGCTATAATGGTATGATCTAAATCTGGATTATTCCTCAATTTATCACATGTTTCAATACCGTCCATTTCTGGCATCATAACATCTAATAAGATCAGGTTTGGAATATTTTCTTTTACTTTTTTTAACGCCTGTAAGCCTGATGATGCTTTTGAAACATTATAGCCTTCTTTTGCCAAATTATATCCTACAAACTCAAGTATATCGGGATCATCATCTACTAATAATATGTGGTAATCGTCTGGATTCATGTGCTGTTTTTATTAAAAACTAAGCAAAAGTAACCTTTTGTTTAGGTGCTAGCTCTGGCTTAACAATTCCTTAATCTTATTAACACCAAGTTAATATTCAGCACAATTCACAGCGCTATAAATCCTAATTGTTGAAATAACATTTAAAGTTGGTTAACCCTGCCTTAACACGGCCTATGGTTCTTTGCGGTGTTAAAAAAACAAACAAAAAGATTTAGACAAACATTATGAAAAACTTAAAACTTTATTTATTCGTCTCACTACTAGGGGCAATCTCAATTACATCTTGTAAAAAAGACGAAGATGATTCTCCAACAACCCCTACAACTCCTGAGACTACTTATTCTACATCGGTAATAAAAGATGGAAGTGGTAACATTGTAGAAACAATAATAACTGTTGAAGATTTTGGAAAAGGAACAGGAACAATAACTTGGAACCGCGCGAATACCTATGTATTAAACGGGATGGTATTTGTGAACAGCGGGCAAACATTAACGATAGAAGAGGGTACAGTAATTAAAGGACAATCTGGGCAAGGCGAAAACGCATCGGCACTTATTGTTGCGCGTGGTGCAAAAATTAACGCAGATGGTACAAGCACAAACCCTATCATTTTCACCTCTGAAGCAGATCAAATTAGAAGAAAAGCAGACGATAGCGGATTTGAAAATAGCGGTAACTTAACGCCTAGCACCAACGGTTTATGGGGTGGTCTAATTATCTTAGGCAATGCTGTGCTTAACTCTTCTCCTGGAGAATCTGCCGTAGAAGGCATTCCAACAAACGAATCTCGTGGTTTATATGGAGGCAATAACGATTTAGACAACTCTGGTTCTTTAAAATACATCTCTATTCGCCACGGTGGAACTGATATTGGTGCCGGAAACGAAATTAACGGATTAACACTAGGCGGTGTTGGTAGCGCTACAGAAATAGATTTTGTGGAAATCATTGCCAATGCAGATGATGGCGTAGAATTTTTTGGCGGAACTGCACGCATCAAACACCTCATTTCTACAAACGTGGGTGATGATGCTATAGACTATGACGAAGGTTGGAGAGGTTTTGTACAATTCGCTTTGGTTTATCAACCTTCTGATAGAGGTGGCGAGCACGATGGTGGTACAGATCCAGAAGACGGAACTCCTTATGCAACTCCTGTTTTTGCTAACGTAACCTCTATTGGTAAAGGTATGGCCAGCGGTAAGAGAGCTTTAACCTTCCGCGATAATGCAGGCGGACTATACTGGAACTCAATTTTTACAGAATGGGGCAAAGGTGTTGATGTGGAAGATTTAGGTTCTGGTGAACACGCCATGGCAAGGTTAAATGCTGGTGATTTACAATTTAGCCAAAACATACTTTGGAATTGTGCCAACAATCAACTTAACGAGCAAATTGTGGACAATAACGGCAATGACCTTTGGATGCACGCTAATGTTGTAAACAACCAAATGACAGACCCTATGTTTAGCAACGTGCTTTACCCACAAGCCACTGAAGCTGCTTCTGCTATTTGGCCTTCAGGCTTAGATGCTTGGTTTACTCAAACAAACTACAAAGGCGCTTTCAACCCAAATATGTCTGATGCTTGGCATGAGAGCTGGACTTTAACTGCACAAACGGTTATTCAATAACAAAACATCAACACAGAAATTTATAAAAGGCAATCCCGAAAATGGGATTGTCTCTTTTAATAAACATCACAGGAAATGAAACGTTTATTTACAGCATTTACCTTTTTAATAACACTTGCCAGTGCCGCCCAAAACGGTACAATACACGGTGTTGTTTACGACAAAGAAAATGGCGAAACCCTCATAGGGTCGGCCGTATTAATAGAGGGTACAACTAACGTTAGCCCTACCGATTTTGATGGCGCGTACAGCCTTAGCGTTCCTGCAGGAACTTACCGCGTAAAAGCCACTTTTATTTCTTACCAAGAACAGATTAAATCAGAAATTGTGGTAAAACCAAATCAAGTAATCACACTTGATTTTTACCTCAGCAATTCTACAGAACAATTGGATGAAGTTGTAATTGTTACTAAAGTTGAGCGCAATACAGAAAGTGCAGTAACCTTAGTAAGAAGAAATGCAGCATCTGTAATAGATGGCATTTCTAGCCAACAAATAAAACGTGCTGGAGATATGGATGCGGCCGGTGCTATGAAACGCGTAACAGGTGTTACCGTAGAATGCGGCAAATACATCAGCGTACGCGGCTTAGGCGACCGATACAGCAAAACCCTTTTAAATGGAGCTGATATCCCAAGTTTAGACCCTGAAAAAAATTCAGTACAGTTAGATTTATTTCCAACCAACCTGATAGACAACATGATTGTCTACAAAACATTTACCCCCGATTTGCCGGGTGATTTTACAGGTGGCTTGATCAACTTAGGCACAAAAGATTTTCCTGATAAATTCACATTTCAGTTTAGTGGTTCAATAGGCTACAACAATCAAAGTACATTTAACAACAACTTTATAAGCTACTATGGTGGTAAAACCGATTGGCTTGCCCTAGATGATGGTACCCGAAACGCTCCGAAAAATGCCAATAAACTACCCGATAATCTCGCAGGCTTTTTAGGTGATGATAACAACAGAAACATTGCAAAATCTTTCAACAAAACCATGAGCCCTATTGCGAAAAGCCCAGGGTTAAATCAACGCTACTCCATTTCTGTAGGAGATCAAAAAAACATTGGATCCATGCCCTTTGGTATTATTGGTAGCTTAACATATTCATACAACACCTTTAGTTATCAAAATGGTCATGTTGGTCGATACGAGTCTCCAAACCCCGGGCAATTGCAAGCCAAAAGATTGTTGGATGACAACAACTCTGTAGAAAGCGTTTTGTGGGGAGCTATGATTAATGCCAATTTAAAAGTAAATGAGCACAATAAAATTGGCGTAACTCTTTTGCACAATCAAAGCAGCGATAAAAGCACCCGAACCCTACAAGGCAAATGGGACGAATACCAAAGTATCCCGAATAACGATCAGTTTTTTTCTCAATCATTAAACTGGGTACAACGCTCCATTTCTACGGCACAGCTTAAGGGAGAACACGTATTAAAAAATCTAAATAAATTAAAAATAGATTGGATTGGAAGTTACACCCTAGCTGGTCAAAAACAACCCGATTTCCGTTTGTTTGCCTATGATATAGAAGATTATGAAACATCCAATCCGCATCCACAAATATCTCAGCAAGCCTACCAACCCCCAACAAGGTTCTACAGAAACATGGCTGAAGACAACATAGACCTAAAGCTAAACTTAGAGCTGCCCTACAAAAACTGGACTAGCCAAGAAGCTATTTTAAAATTTGGTGGAGCCTACCTAAACAAAGACCGGGACTTTTCTGAGTTAAACTATGATTACCTAGACCAAAACGGAAGCTTTAATGGCAGCGTATATGATTTTATTGCCGATGATAACTTGATAGAAAGTTACCAAGACGATGGATACTGGATGCGCAGCAATCGTCAATTAAGCAACACATACAACGGTTTGCAAAACATCTCTGCCGCTTATATAATGACCAAGATGCCCGTAACAGAAAAATTAAAAGCCATTTTTGGTGTTCGGTTTGAGCGCACAGACATAAATGTAACTAGCGAAAACCCAAATGACCAACCTGGCAAAATTATAGCCAATGACTTATTGCCTAGCTTAAACCTAGTATATGCCGTAAATAAAAACGTAAATATTAGAGCGGGCTATAACAAATCATTGGCGAGACCAACTTTTAGAGAGTTGGCACCCTTTGCATCGTACCAGTTTGCTGGAGACTATGTTTTGGTAGGTAACCCCGAATTAGAACGAACACGTATAGACAACGTAGATTTACGTTGGGAATGGTTCCCTAATGCAGGCGACTTACTAAGCGTTAGTATGTTTTATAAAAAGTTTGAAAACCCAATAGAGCGTAGTATAGATCCACGCGCACAAAACACACAAATTAGTTTTGTAAACGTACCCCAAGCCACTGTTTACGGACTAGAATTCGAAGTAAAAAAAGAGCTTCCGTTTTTATCTAACCAGAAAAATAAAATTAGAACTGGCGCCAACTTTAGCTTGATTTATGCTGAAACAACCATTGATGAAGAAGAGTACCAAGCACGTTTAAAAATAGACCCAAACGCAAGCGCTACACGCCCCATGTTTGGCCAAAGCCCATGGATTGTTAACGCTTTTGTAAGCTATTTAAACTTGCCAACAAACTTAACCGCAACCGTATCTTTTAATATGTGGGGCGATAGATTAAGCATTGTTAGCCGTGGCCGTGTGCCCGATGTTTACGAGCAAACCAGACCAACGCTAGATTTTGTATTAGAAAAAGGATGGGGTAAAAAATGGACTTTTGGCTTTAAAGCGCGTAACCTATTAAACCCAGACTTTGCTAAAACGTACGTATACGAAGGAGAATCATACGATTTTGAAAGATTCACCATAGGTACTACTTTCTCATTATCTGCAAAATATAGCTTCTAAACTTTTTTCGTTTCCTATGATGCAGGCGTTACAGATTTATTTCTGTGCGCCTGTTTCTATTTAATCAGCTCTGGCATAAAGTGCTTTATTAAAATAAAAGTGATAAAAAAAACAGACTGTTAAGCTAATAACATGTAAATAATTAACCAATCCATAACATAAAAACAGACCCCTTTTTTAGATGTGTATTCTTACTTTCGCGACATCAACAAAATTTAAATTCATGAAAAAATTATTTACGCTGATTACTATTGCAATTTCAACAATTGCTTGGGGTCAAACGTGTAGCGATTTGTTTATTTCCGAGTACTTGGAAGGATCATCAAACAACAAAGCGCTTGAGGTTTACAACCCAACAGGAAACTCTATTAATCTTTCTGCTTACAGCCTAGTGTTGTTTAGCAACGGATCTACAACTGCAGGAAACACACTTAATTTTCCAAACCAAATGCTTGCCGCTGGAGATGTTTATACCATAGCAAACCCTAGTGCAAACGCAACAATCTTATCAAAGGCAGACACTACCTCTACCGTAACCTATTTTAATGGAGACGATGCCATTGTTCTGTTTAAAAACTCAGATACTTTAGATATAATAGGTATTGTTGGCATTGACCCCGGATCTAATTGGCCGGTGGGAACTGGAGCTACTAGTAATAATACTTTAGTAAGAAAAAGCTCAGTACAAGAAGGACAAAAAGACTGGACCATTGGTGCTACCGAATGGGACGTTTACCCTCAAGATACAGATACAGATTTGGGCATGCACCTTTCTATCTGTGCAGGACCACTTCCTACCCCTCCTTGCTCTGAGTTGTTTTTCTCTGAATACATAGAAGGATCAGGCAACAACAAAGCGTTAGAAATTTACAATCCAACAAATGGCGCTATAAACCTTACTGGGTATACTGTAGCACTTTTCAATAACGGAGGCACAACACCTCAATCTTCTTTTCCGCTATCTGGCTCTCTTGCCTCTGGTGCGGTATATGTAATCTGCGCTAACCAAGCAAACGCAACAATTTTAGCAAAAGCAGACACAGCCATGGCTTATCCTAGCCCAGCACACTTTAACGGAGATGATGCTGTAATTTTATTAAATGCCAACAACGATACTATTGATGCCATTGGCGTAGTAGGTATTGACCCAGGTTCTAGCTGGCCTGTAGATACAGGTTCTACGGCAAACCATACTTTGGTAAGAAAAGTTACCGTAGATGCAGGCACAAACGATTGGACTGTAGGTGCAACACAATGGGATGTTTACCCACAAGACACAACCATGCACTTGGGCATGCACACATCTAACTGCTTAGCTCCTGCTGCTGGTGCAGTGCCAATAGCAACCATTACAACGGTAGATGCCAACGGTGTTGCCGATAGCTTAAACGGAACGTACATTATTGAAGGTTTGGTTTCTGGAAACAACTTGCGCACCAACGGTGCTTCTGGTGTAGAGTTTTGGTTGATTGACGATATGAACACAGCAGGACTTTTAGTTCGCAATACATCTTATGCATATTACAATGTTACCGAAGGTGATAAACTTTGGGTTCGTGGTGATGTAGATCAATTCAACGGATTAATACAGTTTGTTCCTGATAGCATTAGTGTAATTTCTACAGGAAACACACTACCTGCTGCAAATGCCGTTACAGCATTAAATGAAACTACCGATGGCAGATTAAACGTAATGTACAACATGACCATTGTTAGCGGATGGCCTTCTCCAGGAAGCAGCAGCAACGTTGTGATTAGTGATGGTACAAACACATTTACTTTACGCGCAGATAGCGATGTTTATTTAGGTGACTCTCTAGCAACTGCACCAACCGGTTTGGTAAATATTTACGGACATGGCGGTCAGTATGACAATAGCTCTCCGTACACAAGCGGTTACCAAATTAACCCACGTTACATTGCCGACATTCAGCCTGTTGTTGTATCATCACCTACTGTGAACTTTAGCACGCCAGGCCAAAATGTATCAGAAGGCATTGGCACTGTTACCATTTCAATGCCAATAATGCCTACATCAACAAGTGCAGAAACAGTAAAAGTTTATGTTGCCAATGGTGCTGGCATAACAACTGGAGATTACACTACTACGCCTGCTGCGGTTAATGATACAATTACATTAAATGTAGCTGCTGGAGATTCGGCTAGCTTTGATATTAATGTAATTGATGATTTGTTAACAGAAACAGACGAAACAATAACCTTTAGCATTGCTTCTGTTTCTTCTGGATTAACCGTAGGGCCAACAGCCACACATGCTTTTGTAATATCAGACAACGATATCATCATTCCAACATATAATATTTCTGACCTTAAAGGTTTAGATGCCGACTTTGTTCCTGATAGCAACGGGGTAATGTGTAAAGTTGTAGGAACTGTAATTGGTGTAGATATGCAAGGAACTGCTTCTTCAAGCGTATCTTTTACGGTACATAACGGCACGGATGGATTTGGTGTATTTATGCCAAACGCTAGCTATGTAGTTACCGAAGGTGATGAAGTTCGCATAATTGGTACAGTAGGTCATTTTAACGGTTTAGCTCAAATCAATGCAGATTCTATTGCATTTATTAGCGCCAACAACACCTTGCCTACTCCAGATGTGTTTACCGTTTTAGATGAAGCAATTGAAAGTGATTTAGGTCGATTTAACAATGCAACCATTATAGATCCATCACAATGGACAAATTCTGGCTCTGGTTTTAACGTAGACATTACAAATGGTACGGATACTATTGTTATGCGTATTGATAAAGATGTAGATTTATTTAGTGCTCCTGCTCCTACTGGCACCTTTGATGTTATCGGTATTGGTGGCCAATTCGATAATTCTGCTCCACACAATTCTGGGTACCAGTTTTTACCACGTTATATCGCAGATATTGTAGTTGCAGTTCCTCCAAGCTATGATTTAGCCATTACAGAAATTATGGCCAATAGCAACGACCCTAACAGTACGGTTAGCCAAGACTGGTTTGAATTAACCAACTACGGAACAACAAACATAAACTTAGAAGGTTTTTCTTGGGACGATGATAGTGAAGTACCAAACACATCTGTTTTCCCTAACCTTACTATAATTGCTGGTGAAAGCATTATTGTTTGGGCAGGCCTTGCGGCAGATAAAGCAGACTTTATTAGCGCTTGGGGATTACAAAACACAAATGCAGTAATTGTAAGTGCAGATGAACTAACAGGACCTTTCCCTGGCCTTAGCTCTGGTGGAGATGCCGTTGTTTTGTTTGATAGTGCTGCAACTGCTACGCTAATTTGCAAAGCTGAATATACCGTTGCAAACGCTGGTTTTAGTGTTGAGTTTAGCACAAACTGTGTAATGCTTGGCAATGCTGTAGACGGCACAAACGGTGCATACACTAGCTATGGTGGCGATGTTGGATCTCCTGGCAACAAAAACGTAATTGGCGTAACAGAATCTGCTTTAGGAAATGTTAATGCATATCCAAATCCGGTGAAAGACGTATTAACGTTAACATTGCCCGCTGGAGAAAAAACAATAAACATTCTGAACCTTACGGGTGTTACCGTGCAACAATTAGCAACAAGCGAGTTAAAAACAAGCTTGAACATGAGCAACTTGCCTAATGGCATTTACCTTGTAAAAATTAACTACAACGGAAAAACTATTGTAAAAAGAGTAGTTAAAAACTAACTATCCTTTTCTGACAATAAAGTAAGAGGGGCTGTCTGAATAGGCAGCCCCTTTTTTGTGCTTTAAAGTTAGGTCCCAAAATAAACCCCATAAATGTTTGCGAATAACCACATAACCTTATCACCCAACAAAAAACCGCCTAAAAATTACTTTCTAGACGGCTTCATTATTTTGGGATAAATGTTTTACAAATCGATATACAATTCTGGTGTATGCTCTTTGTTGCTTTTGTTCAGCGCCCTATCTTCTATGTAAAAATCTAACATAATAGTGTCCGAAGTACGGTTGGCAATATCTATTTTGTAGGTGATGTTTCCTTCTAAGGTTTTATTTTGTGCGTTGGGTGTTAAGTTTTTAATGCGTGCATTGTAGTCGTAGTCCTTTTCAAACTGCCCATCAATTTTACCATTTACGCTAACAAATAAATTATCGTAATGTGCGCAGGTGTTGCAGTGAGGTGGCCCAACAGTATCTGTTGGTTCAAGGCCAATGTTGCCATCGCCATCGGTAAAATATAAATCAACTTTTACGTGTTGCCCAGGCACTTCAGGGTCTACATTTGCAGCCACAATTTCGTACGATCTTAGTTCCACATACGGAATGTCAGAAAACCTTTCTGCTTTCTCGCAGCCAAACGCAGCCAACGCAATGATTCCTATTTTCGCAATGTTTTTCATCAACAAATTAATAAACGCCTTTTTATCTATTCTAGTTTAAATGATCAGCCTAGAAACGCTCAAAGATACAATCTTCGCCTCTACAGATGCACATACTTTTGAGCAAACGGCTTTGGCTATTTTTAATATTCAGGCGGCAGAAAACAGCATTTACAAACAGTATATTGATGCGTTGGGTATACATCCGGCTTTGGTAAAAAACATCCAACAAATACCGTTTTTGCCTATTTCGTTTTTTAAAAGCCACCGTGTAAAAACAGGCCATTTTACAGAAGAAATCACCTTTTTTAGCAGCGGCACAACGGGCATGCAAACCAGCAAGCATTTTGTAAAACAGCTAAATGTTTACCAAAAAAGCTATTTAGGTGCGTTTCAACAGTTTTATGGGGAGCCCAAAAAATATGCTGTGTTGGCGCTATTGCCTAATTATGTAGAAAGAGGTGGCTCTAGTTTGGTGTATATGGCCCATGATTTAATTAAAAAAAGCGGCCATGCCAAAAGCGGTTTTTATTTAGATAATGATGATGAACTACAAAACACATTACACATCTTAGCCCGTGAAAAAACCCCAACGCTTTTGCTTGGGGTAAGCTTTGCCCTGTTAGATTTAGCCGAAAAATTACCTTCTAACTTCCATCATCCTGCGTTAACCGTTATGGAAACTGGTGGCATGAAAGGCAAACGTAAAGAAATGATTCGCGAAGAATTGCACGCTATTTTAAAAAGTGCTTTTCACGTACCCTCGATTCACTCAGAATACGGAATGACAGAGCTGCTCTCGCAAGCCTACTCTACCGGAAACGGCATTTTTAAAACTCCTCCGTGGATGAAGGTTTTAACGCGAGACACCGCAGACCCGCTTTCTGTTAGCACCAACAAAAGTGCTGGCGGCTTAAACATAATAGACCTTGCCAATTTGTACAGCTGTAGTTTTATTGCAACGCAAGATTTGGGCACCGTTTTTCCCGATGGTTCATTTCTGGTATTGGGTAGATTTGATAATGCCGAAATTCGCGGATGTAATTTGATGGTACAATAAACGTTTACACTTACTAAGACATACTTTTTTATGAAAAATATTAGCCTTTTGGTTTTGCTTGCTTTTACAACAACTCAAGCTTTTGCACAATTCACAAAAAGCAGCTTTACACTTTTAGATGCTGCAGAGGGTACCGAAATTGCCCAATTTACAGACAGTGTAAAGGTGGCCATTGGCCCGCAAGAAAGTGGCTGGTACAAAACAACTTTAAAGGTGTTGGTGGCAAAATCTGCCGTAAGTGCCGATTCTGTGCTGGCCGCAGATGCCGAAATTCTAGACGAAGACAAGAACAAAATTGGCCAAACAACGTCTGAGATAAAAGTTAAATACCAACAAGCCGAAGGCCGCGGGTATTACAAGTTTTACGAAATCATCATAACGGGTTATATAAAATCGTACAGCTTAGAATACAAATCGATACCCGAAAGAGGGCTAGAAAAAATTATTAACCAAAAATCTATGGCGGGCCGACAAGAACAATTGGAGGCGTTTTTTAACACCATGGGGTTTGTAGAATCTACCTTTGGCGAATATACCGTGTGGACCTATTTAGACGAAGCCGCCAGTTTTGGCGAAGCCCATTACAGAACCATTGTTGTTTTTAGAGGCGAAACTTCGTTGTACTGCATCATTAGCAAAACAGAAACCATGAGTTTAGAAAAACTCAAAGACACCTATTCTGACCATACGGGTAACTATTTCTTTTTTCAGCGCTACCAAGACAAAACGCTTAAGCAAATGCAAGATGTTGCTTATAGTTTTATTCCGCTTTAGTTGTTTTAAAATTATCGGTAAAGTGTAATCATACCGTTTCGCTGATCTATTTTATCAAACGGTAACCTTAAAAATATAGAATAGGTGTACACAGCTTGTGGCGCGGGTTGGCCATTAATGGTGCCATCCCAACAATCTTCTATAGATTCTGTGTAAAACACCATGTTTCCCCAGCGGTCAAAAACCTTCATTTCGAAGCTATCAAAACCAACCCCTTTAATTTCAAAACACTCATTAAGTCCATCGCCATCTGGTGTAAACGCAGTGGGTACATAAATGTAAAAGTCTGTTTCTACAGTTACATTTAATACAACAACATCTTTACATCCTTCGGCCGAAACAATGCTTAACGTAACGGGGTACGTTCCGGGTTTTGGAAAATCCCAAATAGGATTATCTAAAGTACTTGTGTCTCCGTTGCCAAAATCCCACAACCAAGATGCCGCATTTACAGATTTATTAGTAAACTCTACCCGCAAAGGCACACCATAATCATTCATAAAAGAAAAAGAAGCCAATGGGTCTGGTGCCACATAGGCCATCATAGAATCTTTTATTTCCACACCGCAACCATCGATAATACGGAAAGGATAAAATGTAGTGTCTGAGGGCACATCTGAAAACCAATTAAAATTACTGCTGTCTGGCCACGTAATGTAATAGGGCGGGCGACCTTTTGTAACATCCAAAATAAAATTGGCCGTATCGCCTCTACAAACCATTGCTGTATCTACGTTGTATTCCATAGGATCGTAGTTGGCCAAATAAATGGTTACACTATCTATGGCGGTATCGCTGGCACACTCGTCTGTGGCTTTGTAATAATATGTTGTGGTTTGTGTAGGTTGCAAAACACGTGTGGCCAAAGCGGTAGTGTCATCGTCCCACCAGCCTGTTTGCATCCCCTCTCCACCAGCAAAAGCACCTATTAGCGTAACCGTATCTCCAGGGCAATAAATAGTGTCTTTACTAGCTGCAGCCGTTGCCGCACTTGCAGTCATGGGTTGCTTATCCCTAATGTAAAACGTCATTTGTTTTGGCGGATATTGATAACAAACTGTGGTAACAGGCTGCATGGTAACAATAATACTTTCATTGCCCTCTGCAATTCCATCATCAAAGGCTTCTATTACCAACGAATCTGACTGTACACCAGATGCAATATGTAAGGTGTCTGGCAATGTTGCGTAATCAATTCCATTTACAGCTGTGCCCGAATAAACAAGAGCAATATCCATAGCTACACCCACATTTCCTTTTTTCTCAAAAACTAAAGTACTAGGCGAACAACCTTCTACAATATTAGAATCTACAAAACTATTTCCCGAATTTAAATTAGGAGAAATTGCAATTTCTGGCGATTTAAAACTTTGTGCTTCTAAAAAAACAGCAGAATTATAAGCACCGTCTGACACGTCAGCAATTTTAAGTTTTATCGTATAAAAATTGCCACATTGTACTTGTGCAGATGCCGTAAATGGAGTCGTCCATCCAGCCATATTAATTTGAGAATTTGGATTTGTATTTCCTTGACCAACCCAATTTGTATTATTAACATAAAAAATACTATGAGCCGCATAATTTGGATTTGCACTTATGCAATTTGAAGCTGCTTGACCAGCACTCGGAAAACCTTGATTGATGGTATTGATTGCTACAGGAACATTTGTGCTTGGAATTGTAGCCAAATTTACAGTTCTGCTTGCAGCAACTCCATTAATATTGGTCCCCGTTAAGAAGAATCCAAAAACATCATTAAATGAAGAACATGTATAACTACGATACTCTCTTGAAGCAAAAACATAACGAAAAGAAATGGAGTCTGAAGTTGCTACAAAACTAAATTGAATCTCTGTTTTATCTCTTAATACTGTAGCTGTTGAATTGATTTGGGATAACACATTTAATAAGTCCGTATCTGGAGTTAGTGCACCCGTTGTAATATCTTGATTACCCGGAACACAACTTGTAATATTATCGGTTAGCATTACAATACCGCTATCTAAACCTAATGGAGTACCCACTGCATTAAAAAAACCTACTTGTACAGAATTTGGCTGTACTATAGGAATCCCATTAATGTCAAAGGGTTGTATGATATTAAAGTTGGGATCAACCAATACATTTCCCGCAAGCCAAAAAGGGCTGTTATAGGGAGCAGTATTATTAACCGTTAATTGGCTAAATGCCGTAAACCCAACTATTAAACCAAGGATTAAGAATAATATTTTCTTCATAAAAAAAATGTTAACCTGTCAAAAGTAAGTATTCTACACCTAAATAAACACAGCTATTAGTTAACGCAAACGCTGCACTATCTACCTTTAAAACTTTACTTTGCGGCTTCAATTACAAATAATACTTTATGGATTTTATAAAACCTTATATCGATCAGAATAAAGACCGATTTTTAAACGAATTATTTGATCTTTTACGCATTCCTTCTATCAGTGCAGATGCAGCCTACAAAGGCGATGTTGTAAAAACAGCCGAAGCTGTTGCCAACATGCTTAAACAAGCCGGAGCCGAAAACGTAGAAATATGCCAAACTCCTGGTTACCCTGTAGTTTACGGAGATGTAATTAAAGACCCAAGCAAACCCACAATTTTGGTTTATGGCCATTATGATGTGCAACCACCAGACCCGCTAGATTTATGGGTTTCTGGTCCGTTTGAGCCAGTAATTAAAAAAACCGAAATTCACCCAGAAGGCGCCATTTTTGCCCGCGGTGCGTGCGATGATAAAGGCCAAATGTTTATGCATGTAAAGGCTTTGGAAGTAATGCTAAAAAACAACGCCCTTCCGTGCAACGTAAAATTTATGATTGAGGGCGAAGAAGAAGTAGGCTCTGCCAATTTAGAGTGGTTTGTAAAACGCAATCAGGAAAAGTTAAAGAACGATATCATCCTTATTTCGGATACGGGCATGTTGGCTAATGATACGCCAAGTATAACCACGGGCTTGCGCGGATTAAGTTATGTAGAAGTAGAAGTTACCGGACCCAATAGAGATTTGCACTCGGGTTTATATGGTGGAGCTGTAGCAAACCCAATCAACATTTTAACCAAAATGATTGCCAGCTTGCATGACGAAAACAACCACATAACCATAGATGGTTTTTATGATAAGGTTGATGAGCTAACACGTGCAGAAAGAGACCAAATGGCCAAAGCACCATTTAGCTTAGAAAAGTATAAAAAAGCGTTAGACATTGATGATGTTTGGGGAGAAAAAGGCTACACCACTATGGAGCGCAACAGCATTCGCCCAACATTAGATGTAAACGGCATTTGGGGAGGTTACACAGGCGAAGGTGCCAAAACTGTAATTGCATCTAAAGCCTATGCAAAAATTTCTATGCGTTTGGTGCCACACCAAGTACCCGAAGAAATAACCGAACTTTTTGTAAAGCACTTTACCAAAATTGCCCCAGACTATGTTAAGGTAAAAGTTACGCCACACCACGGTGGTTTGCCTTACGTTACAGAAATAGATAACCCGGCATACATTGCGGCAAGCAAAGCCTACGAAGCCACGTTTGGCAAACCAGCCATACCCGTGCGCAGCGGAGGTAGCATACCTATTGTTGCTTTGTTTGAGCAAGAATTAGGTAGCAAATCTATCTTGATGGGCTTTGGGTTAGACAGCGATGCCATCCACAGCCCCAATGAACATTTTGGTGTTTTTAATTACTTAAAAGGCATTGAAACCATCCCCTATTTCTACAAGTATTTTTCAGAATAGTTTTAAAAACTAGTGCATAACTCTGTCAGGATTTGAAACCCTGACAGAGTTTTTTTTTACGAAAATTCAGCTTCTTTTTAAAGCGCCAATTCTATTTGGAACCTAAATTGCCATTCTGGATCAGCAATTAATTCATAAACGCTGTATGTAATATCGCTTTGAATTTTTAATGCATGCCCGTTTAAAAACTTAGAAACAACAAACGTGTATTGTGTTTGATCTCCAAACTCCAAATCAACGCCATCTTCTGGATTAACATGAGAAAATCTTCCTGCCATTTCCCAGTTAGACTTAAATAGATATCCCATTTGAAAGTTACTACCGTTTCCTACATAAAAAGCATCGGAAGTATTGTTACCTAAAGAATCGGGCACAAAAGGATTGGGAGATGTTCTATAAAAAAACTCGCCCAACGCACTCCAACCGTTATATTTCCAGAGTGCATCAACTTGTATAGAGCTTAAAGATTGGGTATAAAGCTCACCTTGGTCTGTAATCATATAGTTTCCTTGATTACCTCTTTGTCTTACTGCATTGTGGTTGTAATCTCCCGTAATACCCACAGACAATTTATGGCTTTGCTCTCTTTCTAGGTCCGACAGAAAATAGTCTCCTTTGTTGGTAAAAGCACCAAATGGCAAATATTCTAATCGGCCGGTATATTCCAAACCACCGGAATTAAAATCGGTAATATTTCTTCCTTCGCCCATAGAAATGGCAAGAGCAACGTTTAACGGATTACCGCCAGCTTTATAATTGCCATGATACTGAAAGCCCATATCCCGGTCTATATTAAACCGACCATTGGCAATGCTCCTATCTACAAACTGAAGCTTTCCAGAAGACACCACGCGCTCCCTGTTGCCGGGTAGTTTAGCTTGCCCAAACCATACATAAGAATTTTTAGCAAACTCATATTTAATAACCGCATCTAAAATGAGGCGTGCCCCATTAGAGGTATGTTCGCCTGTACCACCTAGGTTTCGGTTACCGAGGGCTAGCTCAAGTTTATATACCCATTTTGAGTTAAACACATAACCATCAAATTTTAAACGTGCGCGTCTAATAAGCATTTGCACTTCGTTTAAAGATGGATCTGTAAAATTTTCAAAATCCCGATAATTTACAACCAGCAACGGTTGAATACGGACACCCAACTTGAGTTTTGCTGTTTTGTCTTTTGCCTCAAAGGTTAATCCTTTGCCTGCACTAAAACTGATGTCTGGCGCACTTATTTGCCCAATTGCAAACAAAGGCGACAGCATTATTAATAAAAGTAGTTTACGTTTCCTCATAAAAATCTGTTTTACCAATACGTTTGGTTTAAGAAATCTTTGTGTTAAATTTTTTGGATTAAAATCAAAAAAAAGGAACCCAGAAGGCTCCTTTTATTCTTTTATAATTAGGTTAATCTTTACGCGCATACTCTACATATGCATTTAAAATATTCCCCGAAGACTCTATAATTTCTATTACTTCTAACAGAATTCTAATTCTTAGCATTCCATTTCTGCTTCCAATATTTCCTTTTTGGATAACCGCAATCTGTACATTCAATTGTTCGTTTACAAACTCTATAATGCGTTTACCTTCTTTTACAATTTGCTCGTTGTTTTCAAATTGAAGATTCTCTATAGACTTAACCACTTTGGTCATGTAGCTATTTAGTTTTGTATCTACTTCTACCAATAAGTCTAGGTAATCTTTCTTCGGAATTTCATGATGATTGATAAGGTGCTTGGTGCACACCTCGCTTAAATAACCAGCGCTACGTGTTAGGTCTTGCATTAAATCATATACCAAGATGTACAATCGGCCTGCGTCTACTTGGCCTTCGTCCATCTTCTTCACGTACTTGATAATTTTACCTTGTAGTTTTTCGTCTTTCTCGCGCAGCTTTTCTAATTGTTTATTAGAACGCATCATGATATCTCTGTTTTGGCCAACCATGCTTTTTAGGCTAAGAGACACTGTTTTACGAATGGTACTTAAATTATCAACCGTATTTATTTTGCTTTCGTCTATTACGTTTTCTATATCTATGGCCGATGCAAAAATTTTGTTGGCCGCTGCATCTTCTTTTTTCTTTTTAGAAAAACTTAAATGACTTCTTATTAGCATAAATGCAGCAAAAGCAGCGATTATCATGATGGCAATAAATCCACCGTAATAAATTATATACCCAAATACAGCAGCTGTAACAAAAGCAATTAAGGCGGTCATTAACCATCCTCCCACAACATTTACAACTCCAGCAACACGGTAAACTGCACTTTCTCTACCCCAAGCTCTATCGGCCAGTGATGTACCCATGGCTACCATAAAGCTTACGTAGGTTGTAGATAATGGCATTTTTAAGGATGTAGCATACGATATTAAAATACTTGCTACCATTAAATTTACCGTAGCCCTAAGCAAGTCAAAGGCAGGCTGATCATGATCCGACACATTTTTAAGCGCCACATTTTTTTGAAATCTACCTTCCAGTTTATCTCTTGTTTTAATAGGCAATAAAGTAGACATGCCTTTGCCAAAGTTCATTCCTGCTCCTACAATGGCTCTAGAAATAATGTTCGGTTTAAATTTTTCGTCTCCATCATCTTGCCTGCTTAGGCCAACTTCGGTTTCGGTAACCTTTTTTGCTTTAGAGCTAAACCAAAGCGTAACCACCATAATACCCCCTGCAATAAGCAATAGCAAAGGTTCTGTCATCTGCTTTTCGCTTAAAAAGTCCATTTGCAAGGTTTGGGCAATTTCTTGCGTACCGCCCATTTCTACCCAATGCAGGTAAGATTGTTTTCCGGCAATGGCCACACCGATAAAGTTTACCAAATCGTTTCCGGCAAAAGCCATGGCCAATGAGAAAGTACCCATCAATACAATAATTTTTAGTGGGTTTATTTTGGTGAATTTCATCACCAAGAAAGTAACAATCGTCCAGAAAGAAAACGAAACCGCTAAAACAGTAATCAAGTCAGCATCCATAATCCAAGACAAGCTATCAGCAAACGTGCTGCCTTTTGCTCCTTTTATCACTAAGAAATAAGTGATGGATGTAATGGCGATACCGCTAAAAAAGGGTCCAAATCGCTTCATGTTTCGTTCAAAATCAAACGTAAACAACAAACGCGTAACGTGTTGCACCAATGCACCCACAGTAAAGGCTATAATTATAGATAAGAAAATACCCGAGATAATGGTTATGGCCGATTCCCAATTGATAAATTCATTTACTTGCTCAAATCCATCGCCTTTATTAAAAGCCACTAGCAAACCAATGGCAAACGCTGCTCCCAACAATTCAAAAACAATAGATACGGTTGTTGATGTTGGTAAGCCCAGCGTATTATATAGGTCTAAGAGAATAATATCTGTAAGCATTACCGCTAAAAACAAATACATAATCATCTCAAAGGTGAAGAAACCCGGGTTAAAAATCCCCTTTCTTGCAACCTCCATCATTCCGCTACTAAAAGAGGCACCAACCAAAATCCCTAAGCTGGCTATAATTAATATTGTTCTAAATGATGTTACCTTAGACCCAATTGCCGAGTTTAAGAAATTAACGGCATCATTACTTACCCCAACCACAAGGTCTATAATAGCCAGTGCAAAAAGTAAATACATTAAAATTAAGTAGTTATCCATCATTAATAGAAGTTGTGTTTAACGGGGCAAAAGTACTTTTAAGCAAATGCCTAATATTAAGCGTATGTTAACTTTTACAATTAAAAAAGCGGAAATATTAAGCCAATGTTAACAAAGTATAATCTTTTTATTTTCCTTTTTGTTACCCTTACTGGCTGCACCCAAAAAACAAAAACAATGCAACATAAACACACAAATGCGCTGGCTAAAGAAACCAGCCCATACCTACTACAACACGCCCATAACCCTGTAAATTGGTTGCCGTGGGGCGATGAAGCACTACAAAAAGCCAAAGAAGAGAACAAGCTTATTTTGGTTTCTATTGGGTACTCGGCATGCCATTGGTGCCACGTAATGGAGCACGAGAGTTTTGAAGACAGCACCGTAGCGGCATTAATGAATGCACATTTTGTTTGCATTAAAGTAGATAGAGAAGAGCGCCCAGACATAGACAATCTGTATATGGGTGCCGTACAGCTAATGACGGGCCGCGGTGGTTGGCCCCTAAACTGCATTGCCCTACCCGATGGCCGACCTGTTTGGGGTGGCACTTATTTTCCAAAAGCAGAATGGATGAAATCTTTGGAGATGATCAATGACATCTACCAAAAAGATACACAACGCGTTTTAGAATATGCCGATAAATTAGAAGAAGGCATTAAACAAACCGATTTAATTCCTGCGGTTTTAGCAAAACCTGCTTTTGCCGAAAGCGATTTGGAAGACATGGTAGAAAACTGGAAACGCAGATTTGATACTAAACTTGGCGGACCAAATAAAGCGCCAAAATTTATGCTGCCTAATAATTACCAATTTTTGTTGCGCTATGCGTGGTTTAGCAACGATGTTGCAGTAAAAAACCAGGTAGACCTCACCTTAACCCAAATGGCGCTTGGCGGAATTTACGACCAAATTGGTGGTGGATTTTCTAGATACAGCACCGATGTTTACTGGAAAGCACCTCACTTTGAAAAAATGCTGTATGATAATGCCCAACTTATTTCGCTGTACAGCGAGGCCTACCGTGCCGAGGAAAATCCGTTATACAAAGAGGTGATTGAAGAAACCATCTTGTTTTTAGAGCGTGAAATGCTTGGAGACCACAACCAGTTTTACGCTGCGCTAGATGCCGATACCGAAGGCGAAGAAGGCAAATTTTACGTGTGGAACGAAACAGAATTACAAACGCTTATACCAAACAACGAGTGGGATTTGTTTAAAAAGTATTACAACATTAACAGTGCTGGCCGATGGGAACACGGCAATTACATTTTACTAAGGCAACAAACCGATGTAGCCTTTGCAAAAAGCCAACATGTAAATCTTAGCGAATTGCAACAAACCGTGCAGCGTTGGAAATCTACTTTGCTAAAACAGCGCAACACAAGAGTGCGCCCAGGGCTAGACAACAAAGCTTTAACAAGCTGGAATGCGCTAACCGTAAAAGCTTACATAGATGCATACTTGGCACTAGACAACCCAGCGTATTTGCATCAAGCAAAAAAAACAGCTCAGTTTATAACAGAAAAACTCTCCAAAAAAGATGGAAGCCTTTGGCATACATACAGCCATAACATTGCCAAGATAGATGCCTTTTTAGACGATTATGCTGCAGTAATTGATGCGTGGATTGCCCTTTACCAAGTTACCGGCAATCAACAATATTTGGTAAATGCCGAAAAACTTACCCAATACGTACTACAGCATTTTAGCGCGGGCGAAAACGCACTTTTTTACTATGCCCCAGAAAATAAAGACTTACTTAGCCGTACGGTAGAGTTAACCGATAATGTAATTCCGGCATCTAACTCTGTAATGGCGCAAAATTTAGAAAACCTTAGCATCCTTCTAGGGCAAACAACCTATCGCGAACGCGCCAAAAAAATGGCCATGCAGATAAAAGAAAATATGTACAGCTATGGCGAAGGCTATAGCAATTGGGGCATGTTGATGATGAATTGGATTTATCCGAAATACGAAATTGCTATTTGTGGCCCCGAGGCTAATGAGATTTTTAATCAGTTAAATGAGCAATACTACCCACAATTGTTATTTGCATTTAGTAAAACAAAATCTGATTTGGCGTTACTACAAAACCGATTTACAGAAAACGAAACAACCATATATGTGTGCCAAAGCAATGTTTGCCAGCTGCCCACCAAAAACGCAAAAGACGCATGGCTACAAATAACGAAATAGAACGCTGCCCGTGGTGCGGCACCGATGAGATTTACGTAAACTACCACGACCAAGAATGGGGCGTTCCGGTTTTTGACGACCAAACCATGTTTACTTTTTTGGTGCTAGAAACCTTTCAGGCGGGGCTGAGTTGGATTACCATTTTAAAAAAACGTGAGAATTTTAGATTGGCGTTTGACAATTTTAATGTGGATGCAATTGCAGAATACGACTATGTTAAAGTTGAAGAACTTTTGCAAAACGAAGGCATTATCCGCAACAAGCAAAAAATATTGGCTACCATAAACAATGCAAAATGCACCCAAAAAATTAAACGCGATTTTGGTTCTTTATGCAATTATTTCTGGCAATTTGTAAACTACAAACCCGAAAGCCACAGACCACGCTACCCAGAAGATATTGCTGCAGTTTCTTTATTGTCTGATGAAATTAGTAAAGACATGAAAAAGCGCGGATTTAAATTTGTGGGCAGCACAACGCTGTATGCACACCTCCAAGCAGCCGGTTTGGTAAACGACCATTTGGTAAAATGCCATCGCCATACCGAAGTTGAAAAACTGGGTAAAGTAGATGTACGGAGAATGATTAAAAAAGTGAATAGCAAGCGGTAATGGTTGAGGGTCCTGACGAAGCGTAGCTTGTCAGAATGCAGACTTCCGAAAGTTTTCGGAACGTCAGCATTGAAGGGGTAAAAGTCAACAGACGATAAACGACCATGGACTGTAAGCTTTTGGCAAAAAACACTTCTAATTAATTTACATCAAAGTATTTCCTAGAAAAATATTTAATGCCATTTCCCCTAAAACAACCCGTTTATTTCCGCGTCTATTTTCCCAATAATTTCGCCCAAGTGTTCTGGGTTTTCTGGGAATTTATTTTTATCGATATCTATAATTAACAACTTGCCTTTGTCGTAGCTGTTAATCCAAGCTTCGTAGCGCTCGTTAAGGCGATTTAAATAATCTATGCGAATGTTATTCTCGTATGCACGCCCTCTTTTTTGTATATGACCAACCAATGTTGGGATTGATCCGCGCAAATAGATTAACAAATCTGGAGCATCTAAAAACCCTTGCATTAGGTTGAAGAGATCTTCGTAATTGCCAAAATCTCGGGTTGTCATTAGCCCCATGGCATGCAAGTTAGGCGCAAAAATATGGGCATCCTCGTAAATTGTACGGTCTTGAATTACGTTTTTGCCACCCTTTCTAATATCAACCACTTGTCTAAACCTGCTATTCAAAAAGAATATCTGCAAATTAAAACTCCATCGCTGCATTTCGTTGTAAAAATCATCTAGGTACGGATTTTCTTCAACGTCTTCGTAATGGGCTTCCCATTTGTAATGTTTGGCTAGTAAACCTGTTAAGGTTGTTTTTCCAGATCCAATGTTACCGGCAATGGCAATGTGCATAATTCAAAAATTTTTGGGTGGCTAAAAGTAATTGAAACTGACCTAAATTAATTCTGAATTGCAAGATTTTTTATGCAAATCCTAATTGTTTAACCTGAGCAATTCTTCTATGAGTTCTCGGTTATTTGATAACCGCGGTATTTTGTGTTGCCCACCAACTTTGCCCTTGAATTTTAACCAGTCGTAAAACAATCCCTCTCGTCCTACATGAACAATAGGCGGATTTAACGCCATGTTTTTATGACGTTTAGCTTCGTAATCAGAATTAATATCTTTTAAAACCCTATCTAATTCTACCGCAAAGGTCTCTACATTTTCAGGCATTTTGGCAAACTCAAAAACCCACTCATGTGCACCGCTGTTTTTATCTTTCATATACACAGGGGCTGCCATAAACTCTTTAATTTCTGCACCCGTTAATCGGCAAGCAGCTTTTACAGCTTTCTCGGCATTATCAATTATTAATTCTTCGCCAAAGGCATTTATAAAGTTTTGTGTGCGGCCTGTAATTTCAATCCGGTAAGGGCTGGTTGATGTAAAACGTACTGTATCTCCAATAACGTAGCGCCACAGACCCGCATTGGTAGAAACCACAATCGCATAGTTCACACCAATTTCAACATCAGCAAGTGGTATGGTTTTAGAATTCAAACCATCAAATACATCCATAGGGATAAATTCATAGTAAATACCATGATCTAGCAACAGCAACATGCCTTTGCCAGGCACCGTATCTTGTATGGCGAAATACCCCTCAGAGGCATTGTAATTTTCGAAATAAGTAAGTGAATCTCCTGGAATTATTTTTTTAAACTGGCTTTCGTAAGGACCAAAATTCACTCCACCATGGCAAAACAATTCTAGGCCTGGCCACACTTCCATAATGTTATTCTTACCCGAGATTTCTAGCACTTTATGGAGCAAAACCAGAAACCAAGAATTAACGCCCCACATGCTGGTAACGTTTTGTTTTACGGCCTGCTGAGCAATTTTTTCAATCTTGCTTTCCCACTCCTCCATCAACGCCACGTTTTGTTTGGGCGTACTTCTCATCTCTACCCAAAGCGGGAAATTTTCTATCAATACGGCAGATAAATCGCCAAAGTAAGATTCGTGATTTTTGCTATTAAATGTTGTGCTTCCACCCAAGCGAAGAGAAAAACCGGCAAACATTTTTGTTTCTGGCTTAATATCAGTGTACAATGCCAACAAATCTTTTCCGCCTGCAAAATGACAATCTTCTATGGCTTCATGAGATACAGGAATAAATTTACTCTTACCCGTAGAAGTTCCTGAGGATTTTGCAAACCATTTAATTTCTGTAGGCCACAAAACATTTTGCTCTCCCTTTCTTATACGATTAATATACGGTAGCATGTTTTTATAATCTTGCAAAGGCACCCCATTGGCAAATTTCACTTGCCCTTGCATACCCCCGTAATTGTGATGTTTACCCCACTCTGTACTTTTAGATTTGGCTAGCAAGGCGGCTAATGTATTCTCTTGCACCTGCTCACCATTTCGCATCATAAACTCAAGACGCTGCATGCGCCTTTTCATTTGCCAAACAATAATATTATTTATAGGACTAAAAAGCATTGATTTTGGTAATTTGAGCGCCTAAAAATAAGCTTTATGAAGTTTACGGGAGCACTTAAAAAAATGGCCACAATGCACAAATCGCCCGTGCGTTATGCAATGAGTTTGGGCGAAGATTTATTAACTGTAAACCAACTCATTAACAAAGAAATATCAATACAATTTAAACACAAGCACATTTGCGCTTGCGGCAAAGAAGTAGACCAAGTGTACCGTGCCAATTTTTGTAGAGATTGTTTTTTTAACAACCCCGCTGCGGGCGATGCCATTTTCAGACCCGAACTCAGCAAAGCGCATTTAGGTATTGCCGATAGAGATTTAGAATTTGAAAAAGCCTATCAATTACAACCTCATGTGGTTTATTTAGCCATAAGTAGCGGAGTAAAAGTCGGGGTAACTCGCCAGGGCCAAAAGTTACACCGGTGGATGGACCAAGGCGCCAGCAGCGCCATTGTATTGGCCGAAACCAGCAATCGGTTTGAAGCTGGGCAAATAGAAGTGGCGCTAAAAGACCATATATCAGACAAAACAAATTGGCGCAGAATGCTTAAAAACGAAATTGCCGATAAGGATTTGTTGAAAGAAAAAACAGCTATGTCGGCAAAATTGCCCGAAGATTTAAAACCATTTTTATCGGCCGATGATGAGATTTTTACGTTTACCTATCCTGTGGAAAATTACCCCGCAAAAGTGGCCAGCATAAACTTGAGTAAAACCGATTTTTTTACCGGTAATTTGGCCGGTATAAAAGGGCAATATTTAATTTTTGACCAAGGCCAAGTTTTTAATGTTCGCAGTCATGAAGGGTTTGTTGTAGATTTTGATGTGCGATAAGATTTGCCTATTAGCTTTCTAAACAACACCGAAGAAATAAATCCGGGAACACCTAAATTCATCAGCCAGGTTACGCTAAAGCCAACTAAAATTACAGCAGGCGATGCTGCCAATTGCAACGTAAACAACGCGCCAAATGCACTTTTTATCATCGGATCGAAGACTCCCGTGGCCGGTAAAAACGAAGTGATGCTATACGTAATAATTACCCAAACCCAAATTTGTAAAAACGTTTGGGTATCGGCCAACCAATAAATTAATATTGCCGTTTGCACACTGTATGCCACAAAAAGCAATACGGTTGGCACCAACACCCTTTTTAAATTTAAGCGTTTAAAATCTAGTCGGTCTCGTTCTTTTAAAATTTTATTGGCTCTTTTGCTCTTGCTTAAATAATGAACAACCGCACGTATGCTTATGCCGCTAAGCACCATCAATACTAGCGCAAGAACGGCTCCTAACAAAAATAATTTGTAGTGTGCCGATATATAAACAATGCAGAGCAAGCCTGAAATTATGCGGATGGCCATTTTAACCAATCTGTAGGAAAGCGAGAGCAATGCGTTTTGGCGCTGCTCAATTTTATCCTTCAACAAATAAGAGCGCAAGCCGTAATCTCCAACTGCCATGGGCGTAATGGCACCGGCACTTTGGGCAATTACATTAATTTTAAGCGCCTGCAAAAATGCAATGTTGCTAAAGGGTTTTAAAATGAGTTGCCACGTGCGCGTATCAAAAAACCAATTTAGCGCAGAAAGCACCAAAAGAATTGGCCAATGCCACCAATGCAAAAGTGTAATCGCTTTTTTTATCTCGGCCAAAAAATGTGCATCGCCAAGCTTAGAATACAGCAAATAGCTGCTTCCGGCAATTAGCAAAACCTGTACTAAAACGAGCCCGTATTTTTTTAAAACTGCCACCTATATCCTAATTTCTTGCCCCGGTTTTAACCCGAAAGTCTTTTTAAACCACCACATTATGGCATATATAAAAATGGTATCTATGGCGGCAAATATTATTTTAAATAGCCATCCGTCTAAAATATACTGCCCTAAAGTTTGCCAACCCAATGTGCCTATAAACAAAACAAGCACCACCAAAGTAGTATCTACCAATTGCGATGTTATGGTAGAAAAATTGTTCCGCAACCACAGCTTTTTGCCATCGGTTTTGCGCTTAAAAAAATGAAACAGCTTAACATCTAGAAATTGTGCCGATAGGTAGGCAGCCATGCTGGCTAATATGACACGCCATGAGTTTTGAAAAACAACATCGTAATTATAATCGTTTACAGGAGAATTTGGAATGGCCGGAAAAATGTGGCCCAACCACAATAAAAACATAACAAAGATAGAAACGCCAAACCCCGAAAAAACAACTTCGGCCGTTCTACGCTTGCCGTAAACCTCAGATAAAATATCAGTAATTAAAAAGGTAATAGGGTAAGGCAAAACCCCTACAGAAATGGTAAATGTCTTAATGTATCCAAACAGCCAAATATCAACGGCTACAAATTTATTGGCTATAATATTGCAGGTAACCAATGCGGCTATAAAAAGCGAAGCCAGAAAGAGAAATATCTTTCTGGCAAGCTCTTGTTTTTTTCCTTTTAAAGAAATTTGAGATTCGGTTTTCACTCAATAATAATATCATAAGGCATCCGCGCCATCATTCCTTTTTGCTTGCGCATTTTTTGCATTAAAAAATAGGTATCATATAATTCGCCTAATTCTTCTTTTAGCATTTTTTCTTTCATGCTCGTATCGTCAAACGATTTTAGAATTTGCTCTAATTGTGAAACTTGTTTTGGCAATTCTACAATGCCATAATCTTTTAAATCGGCCAATTCTGCGGCCAATTCTACCGCACGATCTAGGCCACCAATTTCATCAACCAAACCAATTTCTAACGCTCTTGTGCCACTCCACACGCGGCCTTGCCCAATGCTATCTACAAATAAAGAGTCTAAACCACGACCGTTTTTTACTTTTTGTATAAACGCTCCGTACGTTTCATCAACGCCATTTTGCAACACTTTATATTCTTCTTCAGTCATATCTCTGGCGGGGTTGCCTAAATCTGCCATTTGGCCCGTTTTTACGGTATGATAGTGTACGTCTGCTTTATTTTCTAACAAATCTTTGGCTGTGAATGTCATCATAAACACCCCAATAGACCCTGTAACTGTTGTAGGTTGCGCCACAATTTTATTTGCCGGAGCACTAATAAAATATCCGCCCGAAGCGGCATAATCTCCCATGCTTACCACCAATGGTTTTTTGGCTTGTGCTTTTACAAGTTCGTGGTGAATTATATCAGACGTTAAGGCACTCCCTCCAGGTGAATTTACCCGTAACACAATGGCTTTAACATCATCATCAGCCGCAGCTTTTTGTATCGCTTTTACGTAAGCTGTTGGGCCAATATCTGCAGTGCCACCATCGCCCATTACTATTTCTCCTTGAGCATAAATAATGGCAATATTTTTTTCTTTGCTCTGATTCCCAAGGTTCTTTACATATCTCTTTAAAGAGATTTTTGGAGTTCTGGCCACCGATTTCGCTTCGGTTATTTCTTTTAATTTTTCGTCTATATCGGATTTAAACAACAAACCATCCACCATACCAAGCGCCAAAGATTTTTTAGGGATAAAGCTTTTCATACCATCCGTAATACTTTGCAAGCTATCCGTAGTCATGTTTCTAGAAGCTGAAACTTCGCTCAACATTACACCCCACATATCACCCAACAAAGTTTCCATTTGCAACTTGTTGGCTTCGCTCATTTCTTTACCTAAATATGGCTCTACGGCACTTTTAAATTTATTGTTTGATCCGCGCACTACAACCGGCTCAATACCTATTTTGTCAAACAAACCTTTAAGGTAAGGCCTAGAAGATGACCATCCGTTCCACTCTAAAAAACCGCTTGGGTTAATGAAAACCGAATCTGAAGCCGAAGCCAGATAGTAGCCTCCTTGCGTAAATATGTCTGCATAGCTCCAAACAAATTTACCCGACTCTTTAAAATCAAGAATTGCATCTCTAAACTCTTTTAACGTTGATAGACCACCGCCAAAAAGGCCAAATTCTAAAAAAACACCTTTAATATTATCATCAGATTTGGCATTGCGCAAAGCCGCTTTCAAATCATTTAAACCAATACTTGCCGTACTTTGATAGTTTACAAAATCAAAATTTTCAAATGGATCATCTACGGATCTTTCGGTTATTGCTTTGTTTAGTTTTATATGAAGAACTGAGTTTTTCCTCACAGTAATTTTTTCTTCCTTTGGCATCAGAAAAATTGAAAGAAATAATAGGAACACAAATGTTATTCCTGCCAATAAGCTAGCTAAGTAAGCTTTAAAAAATATTTTCATTTTAAAAGAGTATCAGTTGACGAAAGTATATATTTCTCTAGGCACAAACCTCGGAAATAAAGAATTTAATTTAAAGTATGCCATAGAACAAGTGGCACAGTCTGTTGGAACGATTACAAATCAATCAAGTGTTTACAGTTCTGCACCTTGGGGGTTTTCTTCTACACACACTTTTTACAACCAAGTAATAGAATTAGAAACAACTCAAACGGCTTTAGAAGTTATAACCCTACTTTTAAAAGTAGAAACTGCAATGGGGCGCAACAGAAAAGGCACCATTTATACAGACCGCATAATAGATTTAGATGTGTTGTTTTACGGCAACGAAGTTATTGAGTCAAAATTATTGACAGTTCCACATCCGAAATTGCACTTAAGAAACTTCATTCTTGAGCCGTTGCTAGAAATAATTCCTACATACGTACACCCTACATTACACCTTACTATTGAGCAGTTATTTCAAAAATCTGAAGATAAAATAACCGCATATAAAAAATGAACGGTAAATACATTTGTATAGAAGGTAATATTGGTGCAGGTAAAACCACCTTTGCAAAACGGTTTGCAGAAATTACGGGTTCCAAAGAAATTTTAGAGCAATTTTCTGAGAATCCGTTTTTAGAACCCTTCTATAAAGACCCAAAAAAACATGCATTTCCATTAGAGTTGTCTTTTCTAGCCGAAAGATTTGAGCAATTAAATAATATTTTTTCTAATCCTAGTTTGTTTCAAACCAACTACGTTGCAGATTACTCTTTTGCTAAAACACTCCTCTTTGCCAAAAAAAATTTAAGAGAAGAAGAGTTAAGGTTGTTTCAAACATTTTATAGAATTCTGGTTAAAAAATTACCAAAACCCACGTTGGTCATTTACTTACATACTGATTTAGAATATATAAAAGAGAATATTTTTGCTCGTGCACGATCGTTTGAAAATTTAATAGACAACAATTACTTAAGGGATATTAATGAAAATTATAAGAATGATTTCTTAACAGATTACACTCAAAATTTTGTGATAATTCGTTATAATAAAGACAGATGGAATTCTGTAGACCAACTCATCAATACGCTATGGCAAGACACTATTCCGCAATTAAAAAGCTCCAATCCTAAATCAATTATTCTATAAGTTTCTATTTTTTAAAATAACGCTTTGCTCAGCATAAAATATTCTTACTTTTGCTGCAAACTACTAATACTAAAAATAAGTTAAAGCTACTCTTATGAAAAAAGTTACAATGCTTGCGCTTGCATTAAGCTTCGGCTTCCTTTCTTACGGTCAAGATAGCACTGCTACAGACTCTAAAGAAGCCAAAGAAGAAACACGCAAATATCGCAGTTGGTCTATTGGTGCAGATTTTGGATGGTCACTCTTATTTGGTGACATGCACCAATTAGAAGCCAATCAAAAAGATTTTAATAGCGATTTTGGAGGATTTGACCCTGGATTTTCTGTTAACATACAAAAATGGTACTCTTCTGCTTGGGGTATTAAAGGTAATGCCGGATGGTTAACTTATTCTGGTTCTCGCGGTATTTATGCCGTTAAAGCTTCTTCTACTTTTAGAGGTGAGTTTGATTTCATGTTAAACTTGACTGGATTAGGCACAAGAAATAGAATGAAAGAAAGAAAAGATGCATGGATACTACATGCTGGTCTTGGTTATACATGGGCTAATGCAATTGTGTACAAAAATGGTGACGAACTGTTTAAACTTGGAACAGATAAAGAGCCACAATTTTTAAGCGACAAAGAAAAAGAAGAAAAATCTCACAACACTGTTTATATGCCTTTTGGAGTTGAATGGCGTTACAGATTTGCAGAACGTTGGGATTTGAAAATTGCTATGGACGCAACATGGGCAATGGATGACAACATGGATGGTTCTGAAACATTGGTTAAAGAACAATGGCCAACAGAAAGTGGCGATAAAAATTTACAAGAAATTGCATTTGGAAATACAACAAATGACTTCTTAGTTTACTTTAATGTTGGTGTTAACTATCACTTTTCTTGGTTTAAAGAACATGAAGATCCTACCCCTATTATCTATATGGGCCCAGGTGTTGACCCTCGCGTAGACAAGTTAGTTGACCAAATGGGTCAAATGATGGAAGACAAAGACAAAGACGGTGTGTCTGATTACTTTGACAAAGAGCCTGATACTCCAGAAGGATACATGGTTTACGGTGGTGGACAAGCAGTTGACCAAGATAAAGATGGTATTCCAGATGATATTGATGAGGATCCTTATTCTACAAGAGGAGCTAAAGTTGATGCCAATGGACGTGAATTAGACGATGATGGTGATAGCGTTCCTAACGGACGAGACCTTGAGCCAAACTCTAAACCAGGTGCTTTTGTAAACTTCCAAGGTGTTACTATAGTTGACAAAATTGGTGGTGGCGCAGCTACAGCTGAATCGTTCCTTCCGATGATTTACTTTGACTTTGACAAAGCTGTTGTTACTTCAGCTAACTATCAACGTCTTGCCACAATTGCAAGATTTATGAATGCTAATCCAAATACTAAACTTGTAGTTTACGGACATACTGATAAGGTTGGAAGTGAGCAATACAACTACAAATTGTCTGAAAGACGTGCTGTAGCAGCTAAAATGGCTCTAGTAAATGACTTTGGAATTGATGGAGGTAGAATTGACGTAGTAGCTAAAGGAAAAACAGACTTAGCTTACAAACGTGATGACATCAACAGAAGAGCAGTATTTGAAATAAAGAAATAAGAGTTTTAGTAGATAAATAAAAAAGGGTCGCAATTGCGACCCTTTTTTATTTAAATCATTTTCCTGACAAATTCCCATAATCCAATACCAACACTCACAGAAATATTTAAGGAGTGTTTTGTTCCAAATTGTGGAATCTCAATAATTTCATCGCAAATTTTAAGAACATCAAGAGAAACACCTTTTACTTCATTGCCAAAAACTAGAACAACTTTTTCTCCGTTCCAGTTGCTATTTAAAACGGATATACTTTCGCTAGAATGCTCAAAAGCAAAAACTTTATACCCTTCATTTTTTAAGTTAAGTAAACTCGATTTTAAATCTTCGCTATAGAGCCAATCTACACTTGAAGTTGCTCCAAGAGCTGTTTTTTCTATTTCTACCATTGGCGGAACGGGAGTAATTCCACCTAACAAAATCTTTTCAACGGTAAAAGAATCAGAAGTTCTAAAAACAGAACCTACATTGTGCATACTGCGCACATCATCCAACGCAACAATGATTGGTAATTTTTTAATCGCTTTAAACTCTTCTGTTGAAAGTCTCTTCAACTCGCTATTTCGTAGCTTTCTCATGGGTAGTATATTCGTGAACTCAACTCAAACAAATTAAATTGGCTGGCAAAAAAAGTGAAACCCCTTTAATGAAGCAATATCTTGGGATAAAAGCAAAACATCCTGAGGCCTTATTGCTCTTTCGAGTTGGTGATTTCTATGAAACATTTGGCGAAGATGCCATAAAAACAAGCAGAATCTTAGATATTGTTTTAACAAAACGTGCAAACGGTTCTGCTGCGCATATTGAATTAGCTGGTTTTCCGCATCATGCATTAAACACATACTTGCCGAAATTAATTAGAGCTGGGCAACGCGTGGCTATTTGTGATCAATTAGAAGATCCTAAACAAACAAAAACCATAGTAAAGCGCGGAGTTACCGAACTCGTGACTCCTGGCGTTACTTTTAACGATCAAATTCTTCATTCTAAAAGCAATAATTTTTTAGCCACATTAAGCTTCGATAAAAACAGAATTGGCGTTTCTTTTATTGATGTTTCTACGGGAGAATTTTTAACGGCAGAAGGCAATCAAGAGTTTATAGACAAACTCATACAAAGCTTACAACCTACCGAAATTGTTTTTAGCAAAAAACACAAAAACCGAATTAACGAATGGCTTGGTGATAAATTCTATCAGTTTGCGATGGATGACTGGCCATTTCAACATGACTATGCTTACAATTATTTAACCTCACATTTTAACAGCAAAAGCTTAAAGGGTTATGGCATCGAAGAGCTGCCACAAGCCATTATTGCTGCCGGAGCAGCCCTTAAATATTTAAACGACAATCAGCACCATAAACTGGAACACATCCTTTCAATATCAAGAATTGTAGAAGATGAATATGTGTGGATGGATAAATTTACCATTCGAAATTTGGAAATCTTTACTTCTAATTCTCCGAATGGAAAGACATTGATTGATATTCTAGACCACACCGTTTCCCCAATGGGGGCACGAATGCTAAAAAGGTGGCTGGCTTTTCCGCTTAAAAAAACAGCCGAACTTAACAACCGTTTGGATCTGGTAACTTTTTTTAAAGAAAAGAATAAAGTTGCCGAAACAACATCGGAATACATTAGCCAGATTTACGATTTAGAGCGCTTGGTTTCTAAAATTGCTACGGCTAGAATTAATCCAAAAGAGATTAACGTACTGCTTAACTCGTTGCAAGCATTAGAAATGCTCACGGCATTTTTAAGCAAGCAAAAGCATAGTGGCCTACTTCAATTGGTTGATACGATTGACACCCTTCCGAAACTAAACAAACTCATTTCGGCTACCCTAAACGAAGATGCTCCAGTACAAGTTTCAAAAGGAAATGTGATAAAAGAAGGGGTGAATAGTGAACTTGATGAGCTACGCAGTTTGCTACGAGATGGCAAATCTCATCTAGAAAACATTCAAAAAACCGAGGCGGAGAATAGTGGAATTGCCAATTTAAAATTAGCTTTTAACAATGTATTTGGATATTATCTTGAAGTAAGAAATACACACAAAGACAAAGTGCCCAAAGAATGGATAAGAAAACAAACTTTGGTAAATGCGGAGAGATATATTACCGAAGAACTAAAGGTATTTGAAGCTAAAGTACTAGGTGCTGAAGAAAAAATAAACAGCATTGAAACATCCATCTATAACAATTTTATAGAGCGATTAAAGGCATATATAAGCATGCTTCAGCAAAATGCATTTGCCATTGGCAAGCTTGATTGTATTATTAATTTTTCCATCCTAGCCAACGAAAACAAATATTGTCGCCCCGTTTTTTCAGACTCAAAACAAGTAAGAATAACCGCTGGTAGACATGCTGTAATAGAACAACAATTAAGTCCTGATGCTCCTTATGTAGCAAATAACCTAGAGTTAAACAAAGAAACCCAGCAAATCATCATGATAACTGGACCGAACATGTCTGGTAAAAGTGCCCTGCTACGCCAAACGGCCCTTATTTGTTTAATGGCTCAAATTGGTTGCTATGTGCCAGCCAAAGAAGCAGAACTTTGTTTGTTAGATAAAATATTTGTGCGTGTTGGCGCCTCAGACAACATTAGCCAAGGCGAGTCTACTTTTATGGTAGAGATGAATGAAACCGCTAGTATTCTCAATAACTTATCAGAAAACAGTTTGGTGATATTGGATGAAATTGGCCGAGGAACAAGCACTTACGATGGCATCTCTATTGCTTGGGGAATAAGTGAATTTTTACACAATCATCCCACAAAGCCACTTACGCTTTTTGCCACGCATTATCATGAGTTAAACGAGATGAGTGAGCTCTTTGAGCGCATTAAAAATTTTAATGTTTCTATTAAAGAAGTTGGCGAAAAAATAATCTTTATGCGCAAACTAGAGCCTGGCGGAAGCGCACACAGTTTTGGTATACATGTTGCCCAAATGGCTGGCATACCCAAGTTTGTAATAAACAAAGCCAATAAAATGCTGGCTTCTTTAGAGGCCTCTAGAGAAAGTAAGGGGCCTAAAAAATTGGCAAAAGACAAAGAATTGCAGCTTAGCTTTTTTAAACTTGACGACCCCTTATTAGAAGAAATTAAAAATGACATGGTTGGGTTAGATATAAATACTTTAACTCCTGTGGAAGCATTAATGATTTTAAATGAGTGGAAAAAAAAGCTAGGAATTGATGCGAAATAATTTTTCGATAATCGCTTTTACAATTTAAATATTATGCTACATTTGCCGTCCCAAACGCGAAAGTAGCTCAGCTGGTAGAGCACGACCTTGCCAAGGTCGGGGTCGCGGGTTCGAATCCCGTCTTTCGCTCAAATCCCTCTCCCAAAAAAGAGAGGGAATTTTGTTTGATTTTGTTCAAACATAGCCACCCGCCCGGGTGGTGGAATTGGTAGACACGCGGGACTTAAAATCCCGTGAACAGTAATGTTCGTGCGGGTTCGATTCCCGCCCCGGGCACAAAACGGGAAAAATTGATTTAAAAATCAGTTTTTCCCGTTTTTCTTTTTATACCCTTATAAATTCTTCATAAAAAAAGGGAGCTTTACTCCCCTTCTCCGTTTAAAGCACTATTTCTTTTAAAACGTATATCCAAGCCCCAAAAAGAATTGCGTTCCAGAATCTATCGTTTCGGCATCGGTATCTTTATCGGTATGGGTCTTGCTTACATACTCACCTTGAAACGTAAGTGAAAAATGATCGCTAAAAGGATAATTATACCCAAGACCTGCACTCCACCCAAATGTGCTTGATTTTGTAGTTGACTCCTGCTTTTCTCCAAACAAATCGGTAAATTCAGTTTTATCTGTCATAGCGCCAAAAAGTACCGAACCATCAACAAACAGGTGATTTAACGCACCATCTACAGGTAAGTTTCCGCGAATTCTGGGGGTAACATATAAGTCCGTAGAATTGGATTTATAATCAGAAGCATTGTCGCTTTTATTTAATATTTCCGTTTCAAAACCAAGACCTACAGCAACATTGTTTGCCACATAGTGGTAATCGGCCAACCTTATTGACAAGCCAAATAACCCATCCTTTGCTTCAAAGCCACCTCCTGTTTTTTTATTTGTCCCAATTCCTAAAGCACCTTCTTGCAAAAACTGAAGTGTGTTGGTACCACGAGCGTATGGCTTTTCAGTCCCGTTGTCTTCAAAACCACATGAGTAATCTCCACAGCCCATTGGTCTTACCAATGTTACTCCTGCGACTAAACCTCCTGTTGCGTTTTTAAAATCGGAGTTTTTAAATTTATTACTGAATCCAGCATAACCTAGAAATGGCATTACGTAGCTTTGGCTTTCGCCAAGCTCTAAAAATGTAGAAACATTTACGTTGTAGGCAAAAGCAGAGGCATCATTATTAGACACATTGTAACTTCCAAACCCCAAAGTAAATTCGGCTCTAACGGGTAAATCGCCAAAATATCTACCGTATTGAGCACCCAACTCAAACAAAAATAAATTTGTTTTGTCATCGTCAAATCCTTCTTCTTTTGCGGTTGAATTATTGATGTGCACTCCGGCAACAAGCCCTAAATTTCCACCACCAAGTTTTTCAGTTAAATCCCACGGGTAATAATTGGCCCTATAATTCAGATTAAACGTATTTGTAGTATAGGTAGAGGTTCCTGCGCCAGGAAACATTTCCGGCCTTTCGGTTTCAATAGATTTGTAATACACGTTTGGAAGTAAATCTACAATCGAGGTCCCTTTTTGAAAAAGAGGATAATTCATATCTTCTGTTTTGGGTTTTTCTACTTTAACTTCTAAATCTACTATTTGAGCAAATAGTAAAATGGGCATGACTAAAAGAAATAAAATAAGCTTAACTGTAACGTTTTTCATATCTACTTGTTTTTGAGTTAAGTAAATATAAAGATTTGAAATTCAATGAGTATTTAAACCTATCTTACAGGCATTATAGGTTTAATGCTGAAATTTTATCCGTACAATTCATCTAATTCTACAAGCTTGTTAGAAGCCGCATTTTCTAACTCTGCAAAAAAGGTGAAGAACTGATTTTCTATCACATCGTAATTGGCAGCTAAATCTTCCCAGCCATGCTTTATCACATCTCCTTGACGTACTCTGCGGCTCATACCTAAAAACACACGTTCCATCCCTTCTTTAAATTGATAGTTATACAACCAATCATATTGAATCATGAATGGCAACATTCTTTGGATGGGAGGAGTAAGATCTTCGAAGCGATTTTGCAAGGTATTGTATGTTTTATCAACAAAGTCTCTCAGTGGAATAGGACGGAAATTCTGCCAATGTTTGGCCAAAAAATGATCATAAATCATATCTACCAAAATAGGCGCTAGTTTGTGATACTTGGGTCGAAGTAAAATTTTTGTTTCTAAACAAACAGGATGGGTATCGGTATAATCGTCAATAAACCTGTGTAGTAAAATTCCTTTTTTTATTTGTTTAGGATAGTTTTCATATCGATTGCCTTTTATACCATCTGCAATAAAGTTTCCGATCATGATATCTTCATCATTACCGCTTAAATACAGATGTGCTAAAAAATTCAATTGAACATGATTTTAAGAAATTTACCCATGCTGTGGTTTTTTAGCCGACAAATTTGCCGCCACAGAAAATAAGAAATAGAAAAGTATAACAACAGGAACTCCTTCTATTTGCCATAGCAGCAGAACTACAAGGGCAAACAACAAAAATATATAACGCCAAAGGTTTGCTTTAAATCCCCAAGTTTTAAATTTTAATGCCAACAACGGTATGGGCATTATTTGCCAAATGGCCGAAATTAAAGCCACAACCGCAACCCATATTGGCTCTGATAGAACTTGGTTTATTAATCCGCCATCGCCCAAAAAATACATGTAAAACAATGAGGCTATTAGCAATGTGTTACCCGGAGTTGGCATACCAATAAAACCGGTGCTTTGGTTGGTGCTAATGTTAAAAATTGCAAGCCTTAGTGTAGCAAAAGCCGCAATTAACAAGCAGCTTATAAACACAAACCAATCTGTTGCGGTGTTTGGCTCTTGCAGAACAAACCCAGCAATAGAAAGCATCATAAACGCAGGAACAACGCCAAACGTTACATTATCGGCAAGGCTATCTAGCTGCTTACCCAGCTCACCACTTACGCCTAGTGCACGTGCTACAAAGCCATCAAAAAAATCTAAAACGGCAGCAATAAAAACAAAGGTTATGGCCAACATGGCTTGGTCTAACACAACGGCTCTAATTGCCAAAACACCGCAAACCAAATTGCCAAGTGTTAAAATATGAGGAATTGCTTTTTTCATTTGTTTAATTAAGGTTCAAAAATAACCTATTAACCGGAGTTTGCTATGAAATGCATGTGCGCCAATTGTATATTCGCAGCAAATGAAAAGACAGTTTTTACTTTTTAGCGCTGCGCTACTTTCGGGTATGCTTTTACATTTTTCTTGGCCAACCCAAGGCTTTGTATATCTGCTTTTTGTAGCCTTTTTGCCCCTATTAAATTTAGAAAGACACATTAGTGCCGGCCAGGCAAAGCACAAAACTTCTGCCGTGTTTTTTTACAGCTATTTAACTTTTGCCTTTTTTAATTTAACCACAACGCTGTGGGTAAAAAACGCGCATCCTATTGGGCCTATTGCAACTACGTTTATAAATGGCGCGCTCATGGCGTTTGTATTTACGCTTTACCACATTATTGCAAAACGGTTGGGCTACAAACGCGCGTTGTTAGGTTTACCTTTTTTGTGGATTTCTCTAGAAGTGTTTCATCAAGATTGGGACATGAGTTTTCCTTGGCTAGATTTGGGCAACGCATTTGCCACACATATAGAATGGATACAGTGGTACGAATACGTGGGCCACATGGGCGGCAGCTTATGGGTGTGGATTGTAAACCTATTACTTTTTCAGGCGCTAATAAGTGCCGAGAAAAACAAAAAATTAGCTTTGGCCAATGTGCTTTTTGCCGTGGCCGCTTTTATCATTCCCGTTGGCTTATCTACCCACACCTACTTAAATTATACCGATAAAGGAGAAGATGTAAACGTGGTGGTTGTACAACCCAACATAGAATCTTTTCACGAAAAGTACAGCCTTTCTGAAAGCGAACAAACCAACAAGTTTTTAAACTTGGCCAGCCCATTGTTAGATGAACATGTAGATTTATTGGTTGGCCCCGAAACGCTGCTTGGTTACGGGTTTGAAGAAGCCAGAGCAGAACACAACCCGAGCATAAATCAGTTTAAAAACCTTATTGACACTTACCCTGATTTAAACATATTTTTTGGTGCTACTACCTTTTCTGTATTTAACGAGGCCAACAAAACCCCCATTTCTTTACCCTTTAGAAATGGCAATATGTGGTACGAAATCTACAACACATCTTACCAAATAAACCGCAACGGACTTTCTAATCCGTACCACAAAAGCAAATTGGTTGTGGCGGCCGAAACCATGCCGTTTAGATCTGTTTTGCAACCCTTGTTGGGCAAAATTATTGTAGACCTTGGCGGGATGACGGGATCGCATGGCACACAAACGGAACGCACAGTGTTTACATCGAGCAACGGAAAAGCAAAGGCGGCAACTATAATTTGTTGGGAGAATGAGTTTGGCGATTACTGCACCGAATATGTGCGCAACGGAGCCAATATTTTACTGCACATTACCAACGATGGTTGGTGGGGCAATAGCGATGGCCACAGACAACACATGAACTATGCACGCTTAAGAGCCATAGAAAATCGCAGGTCTGTAGCCCGCTCGGCAAATACCGGAATTTCTTGTTTTATAAATCAGCGGGGCGATGTTTTTAAACCGCAACCGTGGGCCACAGATGCTGCCATTAAAATGGAAATTAAAGCAAACGAGGAGCTTACTTTTTACACAAAAAACGGAGATTTAATTGGCCGAATTGCCGTTTTTGTTTCTGTATTTTTACTCTTAATTGCGCTGGTGCAGGGGTATTTAAAGAAAAAAAATGCCTAGCTGGTACCTATTCTTTTTATGTAATTTTTGATTACAAAAAGGTGGCAACAACCAACATTTCGAAATTTATTAGCCCGTTAGCTACCCCCTAAATGTTTATACTTGCTTTACTAAATAATAAACTTCCTGTGCTTTTCCTTAAAGCGATTGTTTAGGTTAGCACAAAGAAGAAATAAACACCATAATGGCGTTTATTAAATTGTTGTGCCCCATTTAAAAAAGCCAACGCGCAAACAAGCACATTTGCTTGCCCCAATGCTAAAGGCTGACGCTTCGCAAGCAAAAGAGCCTGTTTTTTCCCAACGCTCGAAAAAAAGTTTTGTAGTCTCAAAGAACACTCGTTTATTTGACAAAAATTGCCAAGATTTATTTGTCAAGTTATAAAATGGAAAGTTTTGGAGGCTATATCAAAGGGGTAAGACAAAGTCTTAATCTAACTCAAACCCAATTTGCTGCAAGGATAGCAGTAGACTCTGCTACAATCAGCAAAATTGAAAATGGACAAAAAATGCCAAAAGAAAAATTGCTTCCAAAAATTGCCAAAGAATTCAATATTGATCTAAAAGAATTGAAAGAACAGTATTTCAGCGAAAAATTTGCTAATGATTTGTATGAGTATAAATGTCCTGAAAGTGCATTGATCGTGGCGGAGAAAAAATATAAATACAGAATCACCTCAAATGTGAAACAATCAAATCTTGACCTTTGATTATGAGTGAAGAACTATTACAAACAATTCCTCAAAAAATTGGAAGGTTTACATACTACAAGTTAGGAAGCTCAACTTTATCACAATTAGTTGATCATGGAATAATTCCAAAGAAAAATTTTGGTGCTTTAAAATCTAAAAAGCCCGATGGACTTGTTACATACCAAGGCAAGATCAAAGCACTCATCGAGTATAAACAGCCAAAAGCACTCTCAAGTCAAAAACAAATAAAATCTGCTATCAAGCAGGAAATTGATGTAGCAAAAGCACTTTGTAAAATTTTAATAGTAACAGACGGAACCAAGTCGTTTTGGATTAATGCCCTAAATGGAGAACCTATCAAAGATCAAAAGGGGCAAGAATTGCAAACGGTCTTCAATCCACTCATTGTAAAGAATATTAATACTATTGAATTTTTGATTGAAGAAGTTGACTCTTCTATTGATAAAAGCAATTCTCAGATTAAGAGTGCTAAGCTTATTGATCCTTCACCTTTAGCAAATAGACTCTGGCAAACCATTTGGGTGGCTACTGGAAAATCGCCCATTAAATGCCTTTACAATGTTGTAGAGCTATTCATCTTCAAATTTCTTAGCGACCTGAACGTACTTGACGAAGATATATCGTTCAATAAAATTTATAAGAAGGCGCAAGGAAACCCTGCTGATGCATTAGACTTCTACGCCAGAAACACACGTCATAAGATATATAAGTTGTTTCCGAAAGGAGACGATGGTACTACAATCATTAATGGGACAATATTTGTAAATGAAAGTGGTAACGCTAATCTATCGCAAGCCATACTATTTCAGAAGTCCTTAGAACATTTAAGCAAGTATTCAGAAGAGTTTGGAAGTCTAACTAAAATCGATAAAGAGTTTAAGACTAAACTTTACGAGAGTTTTTTAAAGCAGGAGGTTGAAGCTCTTGGTCAGTATTTTACACCAAGAATCTTGATACAATCTGTTATTCGGATGGCAGGATTGGATGAACCTGGTTTCCAGTTTCAAAATAAGCGTATTTGCGACCCGTTCTGTGGAGTTGGTGGGTTTATTACTGAAATCCTGAATATGAATGAAAAAATAAAGGATTCATATCGTCCAACTTCAAAAGGAAAGATTAATGTACCTTTTACACTACATGGTTTTGATAAAGGTTTTGAGCGTGATGATGAAAGAACTATTATTCTCGCAAAGTCGAATATGCTAATCTATCTTGCAGAGATATTATTTAAAAACCCAACAACAACCACGGAATTTGCAAGAGCATTCAATTCGACTTTCAAATTATTCAAAGATAACTTAGGCACTTTTGGTCACATCATTAGTGAAGAGGATAATAAATACGACTACATTCTTAGTAATCCACCCTATGTCACTACAGGTTCTGGGATAATAAAAGAAGAAATTGCTCAAACACCCCATACAAAGGATGAGTATCCTGTAAATGCACTTGGCTTGGAGGGAATCTCAATAGAATGGATAATTAAATCACTTCGGCCTGGAGGCAAAGCATTCATTGTAATACCAGATGGGATACTTGCACGTGTACAGGGAAAAAAATTGAGAGATTACATTTTGAAAGAATGCTATTTAGATGCTATAATTTCCCTTCCAGAAAGAACTTTCTTCGCAAATTTTGAGAACACCTATATTCTTGCTGTCACAAAGAAACAAGACAACCAAGAAAGACAACATTATCCCGTATTCACTTATCTTATATCAAATATTGGTGAGAAGTTGACAAGTGTAAAACGGGAAGAAATTGAAGAAAATGACCTTCCTGAAATGGAAAAACTTTTTCGCATTTATGATAGCACAAAAGGTAGTAGCAAGGATTTATTAGAAAGGGAGTCGAAAAGATGTAAAGTTTGGGAAATTGATAGGTTTTACTCAAAACATCATTGGGTAATTGACAGATGGTGGACAAAGGAAGAAAAAATTGAAGCGGGACTCGAGGAGAATATAGAGGCTGCTGCTAAACATGAGGTTGATGAAAAAACTAAAAGGTTGAAATCCCTTTTAGTCCAATATGAAAATGCCTCAAAAAGTGAAAACTTCGAAATTCACAAGTTCACAGAGGTAGCTTTAGGAAATGAAGAATATTTCAATATTTCAATAGGAGAGCGGGTTTTAAAAAAAGATACTCTTACTGAAGGTGTACCTGTCTACAGTGCTAATGCCTTTGAACCGTTTGGTTACATTGAGAAATCTAATCTGGACAATTTTGAAAATAATTATGTTATCTGGTCTATTGATGGAAATTTCGATTTCAACTTAATTCCGAAAAAGCAGCCATTTGCTACTACTGACCATTGTGGAGCTATTGAAATTATTAATAAACATATTATACCTGAATTTTTGCTCTTTGCCCTAAATCAGCAGAAACAGGAAGAATCCTTTGATCGGTCTTTTAGAGCCTCTCTTACAAACATGAGACTGTTTAAAGTCAAAATTCCGATTGATGATAATGGGGAAATTGACAGGAAGCAGCAAAGAACAATTGCGAAGCGCTATCTTAAACTTCTGGAAAAGAAAAAAGAAATTATCTCAGTTAAAAAAGAATTGGATGACGTTTTCGAACGCTTTGTTTCAATTTAACGCCACCATACACATTGCCAATTCGCTCGAGGCCCACGCTTAATCCAAAAATTGTCAATAAGTATGGCTGCCTTCACGGACGCAAGAAAAAGAAAAAACGGGGCACAACACAAGTAGCTGATGCACAACCCTCTTTTCCGTAAAAAACACAACACAAAAAAGGCCGTTTAACGCGGTCTTTTTTGTGGGCAATAATTTTGAGCTGCAAAAATTATAGTGCCGCATTTGGCTTTAAATCA
>JAUHWL010000020.1 GCA_030424545.1 Bacteroidia bacterium | reverse complement strand
TGGTCTAAGTTGGCTTCTAAGGGCAAACTCATCTGAAACCATGTGCCGTTGTAAACAGTGTTGTTTGTAGCCGGATTAACCACAGTACCCGAAAGTAGGCTTGTTCCTAATTCTTTCTCCATGGTAATAGAACCGCTGATTGTACCTGTATATGAAACTCTTGAGCCAATAACGGGATTGCCATCATTTAGTGCTATACGTCCATATTCTGTTGGTGATGTGGCTTTTAAAGTGAGAGAACCAGGTCCGCCCGGAGCGCCAACTTCAAGCTCCCCTTGAACCACGCTTAATACGTTAGTAACTTCATATTGTGCGTCTGAGGCGCTAGATGACAACGCAACATTTCCTGATGCAATAGAAGAAGGGTTGATTTCTAGATTGTAAAAAGAAATAGTATGGCCTCCTATACCGCCAAAAATAACAGATAACCCTCTGAAAAGAGAAAAAGATTTCGTCTCTCCAGTAAATTCCCAGGTGCTTGTTCCTGCATTAAACGTGCATTCACCTGTAATGTCTTTTTCAAAATATGAAATCTCATCAACACGTATTCTCCCATCATTTGCATTTAATATAGAGTTTGGCTTAAGTAAGCAATCGCCAGATAGCAAAGCACCGCCACGATCAATGGTTAGTTGTGCGCTTGTTGCGGCAACTAGATTTAAAGTTCCGCTTAACGTTAGTTTGCCACATAATTCAGATCCTGAAATATCAACAGAAATTCCAGAAGGAATGTTGGCCACATCATTGTTGGTGCTCGGAAAACCACCGCCACCCCATGTGGCTGGATTGTCCCAGTCACCATTTGCACTTGCTGTATATGTAGTTTGGCTGATGCCAAATTTGGCTATAAGTAATAAGCTTAAGATAATTATTGATCTTTTCATTGGTGTTGAAATTTTAGTGAATACGCAAAACTAATTATAAATGATTCATTAGTAAAGAGTCTGAGGAGGGTTTTTGTTTTTTAAAACTTTGTTAAGAATATAATTTCTTAAAAATATCAATTCTCATGCGGTCTGGTGAGGGAATAGTCCTTTTGCGCTAAGTGTAAATACTTATTGTCATTTTCTCCTTTCTCAGAACGCCCGTTTTCACTCATGTTTCAATACGTTGTACATATGTTACAATAACGCTTAGAGCGCAAATACGTAGGACACATCTTACCTACTTATGCTAATTTTGAATCATCTTAAATAAATCAATTATGAAAAAAACACTCACACTTATTTTGCCAACATTTATACTGATTGTTGGCTTAACATTACAATCTGAGGCCGCAGGTGGAATGCGCTATTCAGAAATTACATACCGTATTACGGATGTAACAGACACAACATTTGATGTTGAATTTACCATAGAATCTTATTGGGATGTAGGTTATCCAGGCTTTCCGGCAGTTATTTTACCAACGTCATTTTTGTTACTACCAGACTTTCACTATGGCGATGGTAGCTCTGCTTTTTTGTTTATGGATGTAGATAAAGTATTTGTAGATCCATTTACGGGAGATGATGTTGTAAGAGGAACGTCAACATTATTTCACACTTATGATGGTGGGCCGGGAACAACTTTTGACGCATACATGATTGCTCAAAAACGCACACCAATGCTAACAGATGGAAACAACCTGTCGTTTTACAATCTAAAATCGAAGGTTATTAATAAAGGAAGGGGATACGATTCACCAGCCTTAACCTATTCGCCAATTAAGCAAGTGGAGCAAGGTGCAAGTGGTTTAACCGAGAATTTTGTAGATCGTGTGGATGAGTCTCAAATCAATGGTACACCAGATTTCTTCATTCCAACAAGCAATGAATCAGGATTAAACCCTGTTAAGCCATCGTTTTTAACTTCTTTATCTATGCCAGGAGTAGCAACATTAAATGTGCCAGCTGCTCAACCATTAGGGTTTTATGCCGCACAGATTCGTGTTGAAGATGATATTACGGGATCAGGAATAATTGACTTTATCTATCAAGTAGTTGTGCCATGTACTGGAGATAAATCTGCCTTTGTTGATGACGCAGGGGCTGACTCGCCAAACAATGGAGATGTTATTATGGCGTCTGTAAATGTGCCATTTAGTTTTACGATGTATGCAAAAACATTAAACGGAGGGTCGTCAATTGCTAAAATTACAGATCCTATTATTCAAGCATTACCCGGAGCGACATTTACTTCAGGTACGGATGGATTTGGAAATACCACGTTGACTTTTAACTGGACTCCTGACAGAATAATCACAAAGGCATTAGAGTTTACAGCATATAATGATGATTGTACCGTAGGAGAAACACGAGTGATTACAATTGATGTTGATAAATGCTTTGAATTCACAGGTTCAAATCCTTATGTTCATATCTTATACAATCAGCCACCTAATATGTCTGTAGATTACCCAGGAGTACCACAAAATGTGTTTTACCCAGGCTATACCATAAGTGCAGATTTATGTTTGGTCATTCCAGGATTTGTAGGTTTTGATGTTGATTACGAATGGGATATAGACGGTAATATATATACTACAGAATGTATAAACTTAACGTCAGTTCCAACTTCAGCAGCATTGGCAGCGGTTTGGATTAATGAAGATAATTGTGTTATCAATTTATCTGCTCCGGTTCCAACAGGCGTATTGCCAAATTCATGTACCGCGTTTATTTCTGTGAACAATTGTTCAACATTTGGAGATGCCAATACCTTTTATAGAGGATATACAACTGGACTACAGTTAACGGCTAGTGCATCGGGATCGGGTCCATATACGTATTTATGGAGCACGGGCGATACAACAGAATCTATAAGCGTTGTGCCTACGGCTACAACTTCTTATGCTGTAACGGTTACAGATGGTTCGGGTTGTAGCGCTTCGGAAACGCAAACAATTACGTATGTAGACTTACGTTGTGGAGGAAATTGCGATCCTATAGTTTCTACTGGAGGAAGCTCTGATGATGACGATGATGGAGGAAGTTGCTCTGATGACGATGATGACGGAGGTTGTTCTGATGACGATGATGATGGTAGCTCGAAAAGAGGTAGAAGAGGTAGAGGATCATCTGATGATGATGACGATGGAGGAAATTGCGGAAACAATAATAAAGTTGTAATCTGTCACATCCCTCCTGGAAACCCTGGAAATGCTCATAATATTACAGTAAGCCAGAATGCTGTTGCAGCTCACCTTGCTCATGGAGACATTTTAGGAGGTTGTCCACCAGATCCGTGTGAGGCTATTTCGTACAAAAAGAAATGTAAAGTTACCCTTTGTAAAATTTCTGGTTCTGGATGTAATAATGGACCAAGAACAATTTGTACAAAATCCAAAAATGTAGAGTGGTTACTGAATACAGGCAATTACGTGTTAGGTGCTTGTAGTAATAAAACAGAAGCAGTTGGATTATTTAATTCTCTCACAGTTTCGCCTAACCCTAGCAACGATGGCAAATTCTTAATGAGTTATGAATTGTTAGAAGATACAGAGTTGCATATGCAAGTTGTTGACTATATGGGAAGAGTTGTATTTGAAAGTAACTCTTTTGCTGAAGGCGGCTTGTACGATGATGTATTAGATCTAGGCAACGTGCCTGCTGGTTTGTATATATTAAATGTACAAGCGTTTGGAGATGTGTTTACCGAAAAACTTCAAATACTTAAATAGATCTTTTAAACATATAATTTGTAAAGAGCACGGTAAGCCGTGCTCTTTTTTTATCTAATTTATTGATCTTCTAGCCGGTTTTCTAAAGGAGTGGTTAACGGAATAATCCAAGAAGCAGGAGGGAAGCTTGGTCTTTTCTGGTTAGCTAAATCTACGTTTGGGTCTATTAAATCTTGATATGCCCTACCGTTTAAGGTTGCTATAACCTGAGCGTATATAGCTACATCAATACCTTTTTTTGAATAAGCTTTTGCTACTTGCTTTACAAATGCATGTATTAAATAAGGTCTTCCCGCCATTTTTCGCAATTGCCAATCTTCTAGATAATCTGCAGGATCAACAAACGCAATGGTTTCTCCGTTAGATTTATCAACTACTTTGTATTGCCCAATCCCTCTTTTCGTTCTTAGCTTCATATGCCAAGCATATCTATGCCCTTCTTCGGTCCAGTTGGAATTCCCGGGAATTATAAAATGTCTTAAAGGAACGGTTATGTGAAATAAGAACCAAGCGGCTAAAAAATAAGCAACAATTTTTTGGTTTTTGTTTAGTTTAATTGGTGCTGGCGAAATGTTTTGGATATCAAGATTCCATTTTTTAGGCTCTGGCCTTAGGGCATTGTATATTTTTCTGGGCCAAGAAGGCGAGAAAAATAGCGTAGTTGCAAAAATCATAAACCAAGGAAAAATACCAATAGTAAAAATTTGATCATTAATTAGGTGAAATGAAAGTATAGCAATAAAACCGATTAGTCGGGTTCTTTTAAATAGCAGCACGGGAATGATTAATAAATCCAAAAGCATCCCTGAGTAGGACATAAATAATATCATCCAATTTTCTGTAAAATATTTGCCAATAATGGGTAGGCTAGTGTCATCGGCTAGCCAAATGGCTAAAGGCTGTCCGTGCAGCCAATCATAATTTATTTTCGCAATTCCTCCGAAAAAATAGGGTAATGCAAGTACAAAACGGATTAACCACAAGCACCATAAGGAAGCTGTTTCGCTTTTTATTTTCGGATTTATTTTAGCATCCACAGACATAGATCTGTTTAGGGGTAAAAAAATCATGATAAAAGCTACCAGAATAACTAAGTAAAAGTGATTAAGATATCGGGTTTGTTCTAATAAAAACTGATAACTAAAGCCAAGAAAGAACAGAACGGTGCTTATTCTGTAGGCGAAACCAATGGTGATAAAAAAAGCGAGAATCCCAAGTGCATAAAAAAGAAAATACATGCCATCTCCAGGCAAAGGGTGCACCCAATCAAATGGCCAATATGTAAGGTTCATTTTTGGTTCAATCCAATATCTGTAAATCCAGTCGTATTCTATATAGCGAAATACTTCCCAAAGCATTATGCATCCAAACACAACTCGAAAAAGTACAAGCGTGGAAATATCAGTTTGACCAAATAAATTTTTCCACTTGTTTTTTCCTACGATTTCAAATATTTCTCCCGTAAAAAGGTTGGGGTTGGTTTTAGACATTATTTTGGCTCGTTTTCGGTTGAGCTCAAATATAATACATCATCATAATGCCTTAATAGTAAGGTAAAAACATTTCTCGCTTATCTCTCTTGATATAGAGGGGGTTAAAGAAAAAAGAAAGTTTTAAGCACTCAATTCTGGGTAAGCGACTGGAATACGGATTCTAAATTTTGCTCTTTTTCTGATATTTCTACGATGCTTAAATTTTCTTTTACAGCAAAATCAAAAATGGCCTTTTTTGCTTCAGCGCTACTGGGCGTTTGTATTTCAAAGCGCACAGAATTTACCTTTGTAACCTGATGCACGGCTTTTAGTTTTTTTAATAAACTTACTGGGGTTTCTGCGTCAAACTCAACAATAATTATTTTTTGATTTGACGTTTGTTTTAATTCTTTGGTTGGCTTGTCTGCTACAATTTCTCCTTTGTTGATTATAATGACACGGTCGCAAAGCAGTTCAACTTCTTGCATAATATGCGTGCTTAGCAAAACCGTTTTTTCTTTTCCAACATTTTTTATCAGGTTTCTTATTTCAACAAGCTGATTTGGGTCTAGGCCAGTGGTAGGTTCGTCTAAAATTAAAACTTCGGGGTCGTGTATTAAAGCGGCTGCAAGGCCAACACGTTGGCGGTACCCTTTACTTAATTGACCGATTTTTTTATGCATTTCATTGGTTAACCCAGTTAATTCAATAAAAGAGCTTATTCGGTTTTTATCAGAATGATATGTGCCTGCAATAAAATTAAGGTACTCTTTTATATACATATCTGTATATAATGGATTGTTTTCTGGAAGATAGCCAACCAAGCCTTTTACTTTTTTGTCGTTTTCCTGAACATTTAATTCGTTAATAAATGCAGTGCCTTTGGTTTGCGGGATGTAGCCTGTTAGAATTTTCATCATGGTACTTTTTCCAGCACCATTGGGCCCCAGAAAGCCAACAATCTCACCTTTAGCAATCTTAAAGGTTACATCGTTTAATGCCTTTTGTTGGTTATAAACTTTGGTAATATTTTCTACTGAAATTGACATAGGAGCTTTTTAAGAAAAGAAATATGGCTGCAAATTTAAACGCTGCTAGATATAAAATATTTGCGGTAAATGTGTTGAAATGCCAAGACCATAAAAATTAATAAAAGTTACCATCTGTTTCCCTTGAAAAAATAGTTTAAAACTGTAAACTTTTTTCACTTTTTTGTGTGCGATAAGAAGAATTTTGATCAAAAATAGAGATTGGAATCGAAGAGCTTAATCATATCATAAGGAATTGCTTACAGATTAAATACCTGAGGTTTTAGTCTAATAACCGATTTTGTAAAACATTTCTTGGTATTTTCCGCTTACGGTAAAATCTTACAAAGCTTATGCTTTGTTCTTAAATATTAACGGTTAATTCGAGTTCTTTTTTGTAATTAAAAAAAGCCACAAGGGTAATATTCCGTGTGCAAGCCTGTATACCGTTTCAAAGGTCCACTGGTTTAAGGTAGATAATGCAAAATCAGCATCAAAACCGGCTACTAATCTGGCTAGAGCGGTTAATGTTCCCCAAATAACACAGTAGATTAAAGCGTATCTAGAAACTTCTGGGACGAATAAAAGGAAGGCGATAATAAAATCAAGAAAGCCCGCAATACGGAGTATTTGTCTTACAGCATCTTCTTGCCAGCCAAAAATGTTAATTACCATATCTACATAATTGCCCGGTTGGGGGTAAAAGCCAAACGCATAAAGCCCATGGCCAATAAAGGTTAGTGCAACAGCAAGAGACCCAATAAAAACAAGAGTCTTTCTTTTAAAATTGCCTTTTATTATCATTAAAAGTAAAATCGGGCTAAAGATTTGGATGCCGAATTCCATCCATTCTCCTAATTGAAAAAAGCGTGATTTAAAGCTGATAAAGGCCATCATTAACAAAAAGCCAACACCAATTGATAGTATAAAGGTTGCTAGTTTTCTAAATTTTGAAAACACCATATACACTGATATAGCGCTTAACGTGTAAATAAAGCCGATAATCCGGGTGACTAGCTCTATAGATTTATCTGTGTTTGGATTTGTAACATAGCTCCCCCAGTCTACACCAAACACGCCTTCTACAAGACCTTTTAAAAGCGCTTGATCCCATAATACGGAGCGATAAGGGCCATCCCAAAACCAATGTTGCCAAGCTCTTCCTGCAAAAATCAGGAAACAGGCCAATTGGAGAATAAATAAAAAATTGGAACTGCTTAGCTCTTTAGATTTTATGTTTTGAGATGTAATAATATTCATGCTAAAAACGGTATGATTTTGTTGTTTAAATGACAGAAAATTCTGAAGAGTTTTTAATACTAACCACCCATAGAGCCTTCTGAGGCCAGTTTTTTTAGAGTACAATGTTAAAGTGAATGATTTAATAATCTATATTTCTAGCAAAATAAAAATGGTCTATTATGATTAAAAAATTACACTTCAAAATAATGCTCCCTTTGTTGGTATTGTTTGTTTTGTTAGCAGATATTGCTTCGGCTACAACGGGAAGATACAGATTAACGCTAAGAGACGATCCGAGTACAACTATCGTTGTTGCCTGGGATCAGATATCTGGGAGTAACGGTGTTGTTCATTATGGTACAACAGACTTTGGTACAGCATACGCCTCTTATCCACTTTCTCAGGCGGTAAGCCGCTCTACCACTACAAAAGGAATGAACAATCAGTTTGCAAGAATAACGGGGCTATTGCCTGATACCGTTTATTATTTTGTTATACATGATTCTCAAGGAACAAGTGCGCGATATTCATTTAGAACGTTGCCTAATGATCCAACGGAGCGCCTTTCCATCATTGCCGGTGGAGACTCAAGAAATAATCAAACCCCGCGCGTAGCGGCCAATACATTGGTTGCCAAATTAAGACCACATGCGGTAATGTTTGGAGGAGATATGACCAATGGTGATACCGATGCTGAATGGGAAGAGTGGATGGATGATTGGCAAAATACCATCGCTCCAGACGGCAGAATGACTCAAATTATTGCCACAAGAGGGAATCACGAGCAATCGAATAGCAGTATTATTGATTTGTTTGATATACCGGGTACAGATGCATATTATGCGTTAACCCTTGGTGGCTCTTTGGTGAGAACCTATACGCTTAATACGGAGATTTCTATTTCTGGAAATCAAACAACTTGGTTGCAAAATGATTTAACAAGTCCAAGCTCACAGGCGGTAACTTGGAAAATGGCACAATATCACAAGCCTATGCGTCCGCACACTTCTGGAAAAGTAGAAGGAAATGATCAGTATAACAATTGGGCCAATTTATTTCACAACAACGGTGTAAAGGTTATTGTAGAGTGTGATGCACATACAGTAAAAACCACATGGCCGGTTGTTCCTACCACGGGCAGCGGCAATGATATGGGGTTTGTTCGTGATGATGCAAACGGCAGTGTTTATGTTGGAGAAGGTTGTTGGGGTGCCCCACTTAGAACAAACAATGATGATAAATCTTGGACACGCGCTAGTGGAATGTTTAACCAGTTTAAATGGATTTTTATAGATCAGGGAAGTATAGAAATTAGAACCATTAAGGTTGACAACGCTAGTTCGGTTGGGTCTGTTACTGATGCTTCGCGTTTTTTAGCACCCGCCAACTTAGATATTTGGAACCCGAGTTCTGGAAGTGTAGTTACCCTAACCAACGCTATTCCGAATACATATCCTGTAGCAAGCATTACGTCTCCTACAAACGGAACAAATTTCCCAACTCCACAGCAAATTACAATTACGGCCAATGCCTCTGATGCTGATGGAACGGTGCAAAAAGTTGATTTCTTCCAAAACAATATTTTTATTGGTAGCGATGCAACAGCACCATATAGCATCAACTGGACAATACCTGCTACAGGAAATTATACCCTGTATGCGGTAGCAACAGACGATTTAGGCGCAACAGGAAATTCAAACGCAGTGAATATTACTAGCGGTACAAACTTTTCTTTTAGCAAACGTATTAACAATGGTAACGATGATGTTGAAGAAGGAGAAAACGGCACCGTTTATACAAATAGTACAGATATTGAGCTGGTTTATGATAGTTACAATAGCCAAAATAATCAAACGGTTGGATTGCGTTTTAATGGCGTAACCATTCCGCAAGGAGCTACCATTACCAATGCATACATTCAGTTTACAGCAGATGAAACTTCAACAGGAACAGCCTCATTAAACATTCACGGGCATGATGCAGATAATTCTGTGGCATTCTCAACTTCTAATGGCGATGTTAGTTCTAGAACAAATACAACAGCAAACGTAGCATGGTCTCCGCCAACGTGGTCAAGTACAGGCCAAAGTGGTGCCGGCCAGCAAACGCCAGACATAAAGGCAATTATCGCTGAGATTGTTTCTAGAGCTGGGTGGACTTCTGGAAATGCGCTTTCCATTATCATAACGGGTACAGGTACAAGAACGGCAGAAGCCTATGAAGGGTCTGCCGCACAAGCCGCAGAGCTGTTTATTGAATATTCTACTGTGCAGCCTAATGTGCCGCCAACCATGAATATTTCAAGCCCGGCAAATAACTCTTCTTATCCAGCGCCAGCAACTATCTCTATAGATGTAAATGCAACAGATTCTGATGGAAACATTGATAAAGTTGAGTTCTATCAAGATGGTAATCTAATAGGCACTGATTTTTCTGCTCCTTACAGTTTTTCCATGAATTTTAATAACGTAGGTAATTATTCTGTAAAAGCTATTGCCTATGATGACGATGGAGATACAGACGAAGAAACCATAACGATTGTTACTACAGGTTTACCTAATGTTATTCCAACAGCTTCCTTTACACCGGCAACGGCTACAGGCAACGCTCCGTTTACCGTATATTTTGATGCGTCAGCATCTGTGGATGTAGACGGTAGCATTGTTAGCTATGCTTGGGATTTTGATGATGGAAGTACAGGAACAGGAACATTGCCATGGCATACATATTATGTTGCTGGAGTTTACACAGTTACTTTGGTAGTTACCGATGATATGGGCGCTACCGCCAATGCAACGGCAACGATTACTGTAAATATTCCGAATTCTGCTCCAACGGCATCGTTTACAACTTCTTCTAACGGAGGGCAAGCACCAAAGGCAATTTCATTTAATGCTTCGGGCGCTTTAGATGGAGATGGAACTATCGACCTTTATTCCTGGGATTTTGGAGATGGAAACACATCGTCAGGGCCAGGAGGTACGCACAAAATTGTTTCTCATACCTATACAAGTAGTGGTGTATTCTCGGCCGTGCTTACGGTAACCGATAATTTTGGTGCAACAGGAACATATTCTAAAACAATTACAATTTCTCCAGCTAATTTAGCACCAACTGCAGTTTTAGGAGCGAGCACTACGAGCGGCCAGGCGCCACTTGCCATTGCTTTTTCTAGTGCAGGTAGTGTAGATTCTGATGGAAGCATTATTAGTTATGCTTGGGATTTTGGTGATGGAGCTACTTCTACGGCATCAAACACAAATCACACCTATACTTCTGGTGGCAATTTTACCGCTGTACTTACAGTAACAGACAACCAAGGTGCAACGGGTATGGCATTTACCTCTATTACAGTTGCTGCTCCTAATATGGCGCCAACAGCTGCATTTGTAGCATCGGCAACCAGCGGATATGCTCCTTTGCCAGTAAACTTTGATGCAACTTCTAGTGCTGATGCCGATGGTAGTATAGTGAGTTATGCGTGGGATTTTGGCGATGGAAATTCAGGTTCAGGGCAAACAACTACCCACACGTACCTTAGTTCAGGCAACTATTCGGCAACTTTAACCGTAACTGATGATCAAGGATTAACAGCAACATTAACCGAAAGTATAAGTGTGCAAACAGCACCTGTTGGAATTCCACTAGAAGTGGGGAGCTTAGCAAGTGTTACAGGGACATGGCAAACGGTAACGTTAACAAATACGTACACCAATATGGTGGTTATTGCTAATCCTGTTTACGCATCAAACTCGGTAGATCCTGTTGTTACGCGTATCAACAACGCTAGCGGAAATTCATTCCAGATAAAAGTGCAACGTCCAAACAACAGTTCTTCTGTTGGCAATTATGCAGTACAGTATATGGTTGTAGAAGAAGGAACATATACGATAGCAAGCCATGGTATAAAAATGGAAGCCAATCTTTTTGTGTCTGACGAAACTTCATACAGAAAGAAGTTTAGAACAGAAAACAGAAGCTATGCAAATGCTTATACCAACCCGATTGTATTGGGCCAAGTAATGAGTGTGAACGATGCAGATTGGAGTGTATTTTGGAGCAGCGATGACCGCGACCGAAAAGCTGTAGCAAATGCTGGATACAGAGGGTATAATGCAAGCAAGCATGTGGCAGAAGATAGTGACCGAAGTAGAAATGATGAAACCATTGGCGTTATTGTGATTGAAGCCGGAGATGGATCTGTGAATGGAATGGATTATACCGCAGGGAATACTGGAGACTATATTCAAGGACCTGATAACTCAAGCAGCGGGTATAGCGTAGGGTTACCATTAAATGCAACAAATGCAATTTTAAGTGCAGCGGGCATGGATGGTAGCGAAGGACATTGGCCAGTGTTTGCGGGTGCAAACGGACCTACCGGAACTAGCTTAACTATGTGGGCAGATGAGGATCAATTACGGGACAATAGCCGTAGCCACAATTCAGAGCAGATTGCTTACTTGGCCTTCGGTACCTTTATTGCAACCAAGAATAGCAACACAAATCAAGGTTCGTTGGTTACCACCAACCATGATCAAAATGCTATTCAGGCCAAGCTATATCCAAATCCAGTTGTAGATCAGTTTGTGGTAAGCTTTAACAAAGAAATTGGCACAAAGGCTAAACTGCAATTAATAGATGTATATGGAAAAATACTTATGGAGCAAAACATAAGGATTGAAGGAAATATTACCGAAACAATAGAACTAGCAAACTTGCCAACAGGCCAGTACTTTGTAGTGATACAAAATGACCTAACTACGCAACGTTTGCCCATTGTTATATTTAGGTAGTAAGTATTAAATCTAAAATGCAAAAAAGCCGTTGGACATTGTACTAGCGGCTTTTTTTTGTAATTATTTCATAGTTAAATAATTAACATTTAAAAGGCTATTTAGAATAAGTCTAAAATCCTATTCATGTCATAAAAACTTTACATTGAATGTCCTATTTTCGCAGAATTCTCTATAGTTAAAAAATCAACACAACTAACCACACATGCAAACAATTACAAAGAGCTTATTATTAATCGTTGCTTTTATTTTTACGCAACTTGCGTATGGGCAAGTTACGGTGCTTAACAGAAGTTCTACTACTGTGGCATCAGGAACAGCTTCATCTACAATTACACTTTCATATGCGCCACCTGCAGGAAGTAACAGGTTGTTAATGGTAGCCGTTTCAGGCGCACAAGGAGAAACAGCAACTGGTGTTACATATGGTGGGAACGCTTTAACTCCAGTTCCAAGCGGACTTGTAACGAATGGGAACCGAGCAAATGTTCGCTTCTATTATTTATTAAATGCTAACTTTCCTGGAAGTACGGCAAACCTAACAGCTACTTTAACGAGTAGTACCAATAGAGGAATTGTTATGGGTGTTGTTACCTTTTCTGGTGTAGATCAAATAAACCCGCTCAATACGTTTATCAGCTCAACGGGTAGTGGAAGTAATTTATCTAGAAACAGCATAGCTTCGGCTTCAAACGAAATTATCTTTAGTGCTTATTCTACTAGAGATAGTGACCCAAATACGGGTTTTGGCGCTGGTCAGTTGAATACTTATTCACATATTACGGGAAATTCAGGGCAAGGTGATAGAATTTCTGCTGGAGGTTCTACAAAAGGCGGTTCCACTAGTGCAACGGTTAGTTATACAGTAAACAATTCACGCGATTGGGCATTAGGTGCTGTTTCGGTAAAACCAGTTGCAAACCCAGCACCTGTACTTACCATTACATCGCCAAGCGCAACGCCTAGCCCGCTGTATGTGGCGGTTGGATCTACAGTAAATTTTGCTTGGAGCGCAACAGATGCAGATGGAGTAGTAAGTGCAGATTGGAGGCCTACTGCGGCAACAGCCTATGCACCTGCTTCTGGTAGTCCTGGTGCTGGTCCTTTTATGGCAAGTCATACGTATAATACGGTTGGGTCTTATGTAGCAACACTTAGAGCAACAGATGGAAATGCAAATCCATCAACGGGCAGTGGTACCCGTTTGATTGAGGTTTACGATCCAAATGTGCCTTTTACATTCAATCGTTTAGTAAACTCAGGTAGTGATGATGCCGAGCAACAATCTTCTAACGGTAATGTGAGTTTAGCCAGTACAGATTTGGAGTTACCATTTGATGATGATGGTACAGGAAATCAAACCAATGGTTTACGTTTTACTAACGTTACTGTGCCAAAGGGTATGACAATATCCAATGCTTATATACAATTTACGGCAGATGCTTCGCATTCAGACCCCATTACGTTAACAATCAAAGGGCAAGCTATAGACGATGCTCCAACCTTTGTCGCTACAAATTTTGATATTACTTCAAGAACCACTACTTCGGCTACCGTTACTTGGTCGCCTGGAACTTGGACCAATGATGACAGAACTGCGTCAGAACGTACGGTAGATATTTCTCCTATTTTACAAGAAATCATTGATAGACCAGGATGGGTTTCTGGCAATGATATTGTTATTATTATTTCAGGAACAGGCGATATAAATTCGAGAAGAATTGCAGATTCGTATGACAATGGCTCTGCGAGTAACGCAGCAGAATTGATTTTTGAATACCTACCGTTGGTTCCAGTAGATTTAGCTATTTTCAAAACGGTTACTAATAGTACACCTTTAACGGGAGATGTAATAACATTTGAATTAACAGCAGTAAACAATTCTTCAACAGAAGATGCGACTTCTGTAATTGTTAACGATTTATTGCCTTCTGGTTACACGTTTGCTAACCTTGGCAATTCACCTGTAGGTACCTACAATAGTGCTACAGGAGTTTGGAATATTGGTACACTAGCGGCAAACAGTAGTGCTACTCTAAAAATTAACTGCATTGTAAATTGTGATGGTAGTTACATAAACACAGCAACAATAAGCGATGTTACTACAAAAGATCCTTCACCAAATAATAACTTGGCCGTTGCGGGAACAGTACCAAGCTATGGCTCGGTTGCTTGTCTTGTTGCCGTAGATGATTTTTCTACAGCACTTTCTAGTGCAGGGGGAATTGCCATTGCAGATGTATTGGCCAATGATCATTTAAATGGCTCGCAGCTTGCACCAGCTGCAGTAACGTTATCAGTAATTTCTAGCTCTCCGGGGTTAACCTTAATAACTTCAGGAACAAACAAGGGGGAATTAAATGTAGCGGCTAACACGCAACCAGGCGACTTAACGGTAGTGTATGAAATTTGTGAAATTGCTAACCCTACAAATTGTCATCAGGCAACAGCGCGTGTATTTATCTCAGACCTAGTAGATGGTTATATAAATCAACCGGTTCCATTGTGTCAATCGGCACCAGATCCAACCACTACATTTGGCATTTCTAAAAAATATCAAACTCCAGGTACAGATTTAATCGCCTTGTACAGTTCTCCATTAATGGCAGATATTGATGGTGATGGTACCACAGAAATCATTTCTTTAAGCGATGAAAATCTTGATCATACTTTTGGAACTTCTGGGCAGAGAAGTGCAACTAATATTCTAGTTTTTAATGGAGAAGACGGTACGGTACAAACAACCATAAATACACCTTATTTATCAACCGATGGCCCAAGTGCTTTTGCAGTTGCTGATGTAGATGGCGATGGTTTTGCCGAATTTATTGTAGCTTCTTTATATGCAAGAAATGCTGCGGCAGATCAAAGATATCTTTATTGTTACGAACACACAGGTGCGTTAAAATGGAAGTCGAATGCCCAGTACGGTGTTAATGCAGGGGCTAACGGAAGTGGTTCTTCTGTTGGTATTGCCGATTTTAACGAAGACGGAATTCCTGAGGTTTATGTTTATAACGAAATATTTAATGCCCAATCGGGTGTGAAGCTTGCGCAAGGTGGTGCAAATGGTATTGGTAGCCCTTATGCGTATGGAGGTGTAATTCAAGCTATTTCGGTAGCGGGTGATTTAACATCTAGTCCAGGTTTAGAATTGGCCGCAGGTAGAACAGTGTATAATGTTGTAATTACTAATACAACAGGAACTTCTGGAAATAGCATGACGCCTATAAACTTTACAGGCGTTAATAGCGGAACCGATATAGATGGTTATACTGCATTGGCCGATATTGACTTAGATGGAGAACTTGACGTTTTGGTAAGTGCAAGAGTTGGTGCTGATGACACCAGAGTTTATGCATGGAACCCACGTCTAGCTTCAGGAAATCGAAGCATGGGAAGCATTGCCGTAGGTGGTAGTGGTGTTGGTGAGCAACACGGTGCATTCTTTGTTGGAGATGTAGATGGAGATGGAGATCCTGATATGGGGTTATGTGTTCGCTATGCGGTAAAAATGTTAAGCTATGACCCAAATACAAAAACTTTTTCTGTAAAATGGGTGCTAACAACTACTGATGATTCTGGTAGAACAGGTATTACCATGTTTGATTTTAATCAAGACGGTAAACAAGAAATGGTTTATCGCGATGAAGATGAATTACGAATTTTTGATGGTTCAGGAGCAGCACCGATTGTATTAGCTACTATACCTGTAAATTCTTCAACAGGTATGGAAAGCCCTATTGTTGGTGATGTGGATGGCGATGGAGCCGCAGAAATTGTGGTAAACGATCAAGAAGGAAGCGGATTTGGTGATATTGAAGTATATGAGTCTTCTTTAGCACCATGGGCACCAGCAAGAAATGTTTGGAATCAATATGCATATTTCAATACGCATATTAATGATAACCTTTCTATTCCTCAGTATCAATCAAATCATGGGCAACAACTTTATTTTAATAATCAATTTTGCCCTACGCAATTTGCAGAACGTCCATTAAATACATTTAACGTTCAGTCTACCTATTTCACTGTAGATGGTTGTCCTTCTTTCCCAGTATTTGATGCCGCTTTGGTCATAGAGTCAGCAACGCTACCATGTCCAAGCACAACGTTATCATTAACCTACACCATAACCAATTTTGCTGATTTGGTTGCCATACCTGCAGGAATGAAAATTACCTTTTATGCAGGAAGTCCACTGACGCCAGGAGCTACAGTATTACAAACGGAAACATTGGCCAATGCAATATTAGCAGGTCAGAGTTCGGGTGTGTTAAGTGTGAACATTACAGGCATATCTCCCAACACTAAAATATTTGCTGTAGCCAATGATGATGGTACACAAGCATCGCCCATTGAAATGCCAACTACCAGTTATGCTGAGTGTGATTATGCTAACAACATTGCAGTAATTACTACACGTTGTGAAAATGTAAACCCTGATGTTAACGCAACACATGTTAATGTTCCCGTTCCGGGAGATGTATCTACAAACGATAACGTACCGGCAGGAACTACTTATGGAACGTCACCATCGCTAACATCTAGCCCATCAGGAAGTGCGCCTACAATTACCATGTTGGCAGATGGAACATATGAGTTTACTGGAAACTTACCAGGAGTGTATGAGTATAGTGTAGAAGTTTGTGTGCCGCCTTTGGTGACCCCAAACTGTGAATCTACCGAATTAAGCATTGTTGTTACAGACCAGACCATCAATACAAATGCACCAACAGCAAACACAGATATAGCAACTACTTTAGAAGAAATACCTGTAGTTTTAAACACGTTGGCAAATGATAAAGCAGGAAGTACAAGCGCTACGCTTAATCCAGCATCTGTAACGATAGTATCGGGTACACCAAATCCAGCAACAGAAGGTTCGTTGACCATAAATTCCACAACGGGTGAAATTACGTTTACACCAGTTGCAGGTTTTGTTGGTACACTTTCTTACGAATATCAAGTTTGCGAAACGGTGCTAACAGCAAACTGTGCCACGGCAACACAAGAAATTACAGTACTTGGTGCAACAAGTAGTGCTGTTTCTGCTGCAGACGATTACAACAGAACGCAACAAGGAAATGCAGTAACGGCAACAGCAGCAGAAGGTCTTTTAGCCAATGATCATACAACAGATAATTTGGCAACGTTAGAAGTTTCTGTGGCCTCAGCAGGATCTAGAACTGTACCAGGTAAAGGAACATTCTTAATCGCCTTAGATGGAAGTTACTCATTTACACCTGCACCTGGGTTTACAGGGCCTGTTTCTTTAGATTATGAGGTATGTGACGGAAATGCTTGTGCAAGTGCTACGCTTTATATTGTTGTAGATCCATTTGAGACCAACCCAGACTTCAATGCTACTTTTGTAAATCAAGCTGTAACAGGTGATGTAAATACAAATGATAATCTTGTTGCAGGTACAACCTACGGAACCCCTGTCGCAGATGGTGGAAATCCAAATGGTGTTGTTCCTACAATGAATCCAGATGGTACATATTCATTTACACCAACCTTAATAGGTGTTTATGTATTTGAAGTTCCTGTATGTTTGGATGGGCAAGCGCCAGAATCAACTTGCAAAACAGAAACATTAACCATTACTGTAGAAGACCAAGGACTTACTACAAATGTTCCTCCAGTTGCCAATACAGATATGGCCACAACGAAAAAAGGACAAACAGTAGTTTTAAATACACTTGCTAATGATGCCGTAGGTACACCAGGAACTTTGTTAGATCCTGCAAGCGTATCTATAAAAGCGGGTACAGAACCAAATGCGGGAACTCAAGGTTCGTTAACGGTGAACCCTGCAACAGGTGAAATTGAATTTGTTCCTACATCAGGATTTACCGGTGTGGTTAGCTATACATATATCGTATGCGACAATCAAAGTCCAGCACTTTGTACGGAAGCAGTTCAAGAAATTACGGTATTACCTACCGAAGCACAAAACTCTATTAGTGCGAGTGATGATTATATAGAAACAGAAAAAGGAATAAGTGTATCTGGCAACGTTTTAAGTAATGATGTTGATCCAGAAGGAAATACATTATCCGTTACAGCAGGTACAGTTTCTAACCCTGCTGGTTCTGTAACATTTGGTATAGATGGTTCGTATACATTTACCCCGGCCGCAGGTTACACTGGACCAGGAGAATTTGTGTATACCGTTTGTGATAATGGCTCTCCTCAGGCATGTACCGAAGCAACCCTACATGTACTGGTTAAACCAGAAACATTTAGCATTGGAGGTACAGTTTGGTATGATCCAAACGGATTGACTGATAATACTTTTAACGGTACATCTCAAGGAAGTGCAGATTTGGGCAATACAGGCACTGCGCCATTATTTATTAATTATATAGATGATAATGGAAATGTTGTAGCTACAACACCTGTAGAGACAAACGGATCTTGGAGCCTTGATGTAGCTTCAATACCCGGAGCAACAATACAACTAAGCACCGTACAAGGTGTAGAAGGTCAGCCTAAACCAGCAACAAGCCTACCTATAGGATGGGGCAATGTTGGTGAAGGTATTGGAACGTCTACAAGTGGAGACGGTACTCCAGACGGAGAATTTGTTGTTACGTTAACAGCAGATCAACTTGATATAAATTTTGGATTTGAAATTGCACCAGTAACAACACCAACAATTACTGCAGCAGGTAAACCAAACCCGGGAGGAACATCTTTAGAAACAGTTGATGCAGCTTTGTTTACGGGTACTGATGCGGATGGTACGGTTGAAGTTATAAAAATTACAGCCTTCCCGTCAAACACAACAAGTTTTACGGTAGGTACAAATAGATACTATCCAAATGCGGCAGCAATTCCAGGAGTTTGCCCTACACCATATTCATGTGTAGACTTTAGTTCAGTTGGTTCAGTAGAGTTTCCAGCAGTTGGGAATGCTGGAGGTAATCCAGTTCCTGTTGTGGCTATTGATCCTTTCGACAATGTATTGGGTTCTATCATTCCTGTATTTACATATAAAGTTGTAGATAATGCAGGATTAGAAGATGATGGTACTGGCGTAGTGAACTTAGTATTTAGCGGAGAAAGAACCCTTACAGTTGTTGGAACTGCTGTTTGTGTGAATGATGTTCCGTTTATGGATTACACCATAACCGCCAATTTTGATATGACAGGCTTGGTTGGAGACATTTTGTGGACAAAAGGTACCAACCAAAGCATTCCAGATCCTAATGTATTAGCTGGAACAAATGCAACGTTTGCCGCAAGCACACCAGTTTTATCGGGAACTGTTTATAACGGTAGAACACTTTGGCCAGGAGCTGACACTACGTTAGGAGCTGTTGCCTCTAATTGGCCAGCATGGGTTCTTACGGGCGCAGGTTGGGTAAACCAAGAAGATGGCTTTAGTGGGTATAGATCAAATGATACTAAATTTCAAATAACCGTAAATCCAACAGCAGAAATTTCTGGAGCGGTAGATTATCCACCAAGCACTCCATTCTGTGCCTCAGAGCCAAGAGCAAGTATTGCCGGAACAGTTTGGCAAGATGTTGATGGTAGTGGAGATGCAGCATGGGCAAACATCTTTACCGCTGGCGAAGCGGGTACAGATGCCACAGGGTTGTACGCTTATGTAGTTGGAATCAATCCGGAAACAGGTTTACAAACCGTACTGGATAAAGCCACAGTAAATGCAAATGGTACATTTAGTTTTGATGATTGTATTCAAGGAGACGATTTTAGCATTGTATTGTCAACAGACAATAGCTTCAATCAAGGTGATGATGGTACAAATCAAGGAACTGGTATTCCAACAGAATTGCTTCCATCAGGTTGGGTAGCAACTTCACCAGCAACACGTACACCCATTAACTCATTGTTGGGCAATGTTGTAAGTGCCGATCTTGGAATTCAACAAATTCCAACAAGTGGTGCTGTAGACTTAGCCGGAACGGTAATCAACAACGTAGTTCAAGGAACGCGTTATAACCCAGGTGTAATTGGTGCGTTTGAGATACCCGTTGCTGCTTTTGGTGGTTCTGATCCTGATGGAGAAGTTACCAACCTACTGATTACAGATTTTTCTGCGCAAACATTGAGTATATCGGTTGGAACAACTACGTACTATAAAGGTTCAGTGCCTGCAGGTCCATGTCCTACGGCAAGTTGTCAACTTCTTCCTGCTGCAGGATTGTTAGTGCCAACAAATGCATTAGGCATACCTACTCAACCAATTAGTGTAACTCCAATAGAATCTTTCTTAGATGGTAATGGTGTAACAATTGATTATAAAGTAATAGATAACGCAGAGGTTGCCAATGGCCCAGATAGTGGAGCAGAAAGCGACAATACCACGACATTGAGTATTCCGTTTGTCGCCCTTAAGTTTACCTCTGGTGGAGGATGGGAAAACGGTTCTGATGGAAGCGGTAAACCAAATGTTAATGATGGCGATAAAACATTATTCTGGATTGATCCTCCTAATGTAAATGCTGATATTTTAGATATTCCAGCAACAGTTAAAAACATCATTATCTATTCGGGTACAGAGGCCGTAGTTTCTAGCTGTTTAAAAGTTACTGATAATATTAAGAATGATGGTACAATCAGATTCTTAGCGGTTGATGATGGTTCGGGAGCAAACTCACCAGAATACGGCCAATACTTAGGACCAAAAATGCCAAATGCAATATTTGAAATGGCCTTAAGTGAAGACGGTTGGCATAACATTGCATTTCCAGTATCTGCAGAAAATGGCAACCCATTAACGGGTGCTGATTTTGCCGCTGCAAATAATGATTTGGTAAATCCTGATTTTGTTCACTTAACAATGGATGAAGGAACACACAACTTGTGGTGGTACGATACAGAATATGCGAGTGGAAAAGAGCAAGGATTCTTTATGAACAGATCTAACAATTCTATTGCAGGTGGTTTAGGTGGTTCAGGTTATAGCTCTCATGCTTACGGAACTTGGAGAATGGTTTCAAGCACGGATGAGTTGAATGCCCATGGAATGAACTTCTTTGTAGATGATAACAACGTTTCTTCTTTCCCAGCAATTGTAAATCTACAAGGAACTACAAATGCAGAAGCGGCAATTATTTCTACACATGATAATTGGGGAGGATGGAATCTTGTTCCAAACGTTTTCCCAGTAACACTTGATGTTCAGAAAATGAATGGTAATGGAGCTGCAGATTTCTTTGGTTCTGAGTTTGACCATGCCATTTGGATTTGGAATCCTGGTGATGCATTCACATCTCCTATACCAGGTCAATTTAGCAAAGGTGCATATGTTGCGGTAGATGCTTCTAACGGAAACGTTGTTGCCTATCCAGGCAATGGAACAGGTAACGTGTTAACCACAGCGCGTTTAATCGCACCTTTCCAATCGTTCTATATTAGACGTGTAACCGGTAGCCAGACAAGAAGAAAAGATTTTATTCCAAATGCAGATTTAGATCCTTATTCTCCAAATCCAGCTGTTGATCCAAATAATAGCTCTGCCAATAATGTAGATGCAGATCGTATTACAGCAAACGGTACAACAGGCCCGATTAATGTTACCCTTTCGCCAGATTATCGTTCTAGTTGCGAAATCACACCTCACTATAAAAAAGGAGATGATTTTATGATGCTGTATGCAGTAGACGTAGATAACCCTTCTTTGGGAGATGCAACAGAATTGGTATTTGATTATGATTATACCAATGGATATGATCTTGGATACGATATTGAAAAGAATGGTGCACAAGAAGGTGCTCCGGTATTGTTTTCATCTATAGAAAATAGAGCATTAATCATTAACAAAATGCAATACCCTGTAGATGTAACAACAGTGCCTTTAGGTTTTTATTCTACAAAAGATAATAAGCCTTTCCGCATAGAGATGGTGGCAGTTCCATCACCAAGTTGGAGAGTATACTTAGAAGATAAAGCAACAGGTGCTTGGCACGAATTATCTTCTAGCGCTTATGAATTTATGAATAAAACAAGCTTTAGAATGGAGCGTTTTGTTCTTCACTTTAGCATGAATTCTACGCCTATCCAGCCTGTTGCTCCTGCAACGTTAGCATGGGGAACATCAGAAGGTATAGAAGTTTCATTCAGCAATATGAGCAGCTTACAAGCCAATGTGCAGGTAACTAATTTACTAGGCCAAGTGTTGCACAGAAATGATAAAGTAAGCACAAAAGAAAACTATGTAATACCAGTTACGGATCCAGACATCCAAGTTTACATGGTAACCATAACTACACCAGAAGTTATAGAAACATTTAAAGTGGTTCGGTAAGTAAGTTGGTGATTAAAAACAAAAAGCCCCGCGCCAATGGCGCGGGGCTTTTTTGTGTAAAAACGTACGTATTAATTTTTATTGTCTCTTCTAAAATAAATGATTCGCTATGATTTTATATCCATTAAATCTAAGAGAAATGCATACTCCATGGCGGTCTCTTTATAACTTTCAAAACGGCCAGATGCTCCACCATGACCCGTTTCCATATTGCAAAACATAAGCAGTGGTTTGTCTTTGTTGGTGCGCAGATCACGTAGCTTGGCAATCCATTTGGCGGGTTCCCAATATTGTACTTGGCTATCATGCAAACCTGTAGTTATTAGCAAAGCAGGGTAATCTTTGGCCTCTACTTGATCGTAAGGTGAGTAGCTTAGCATGTACTCAAAGTACTCTTTGTTGTTGGGGTTTCCCCATTCATCATATTCACCAGTTGTTAGTGGGATGCTATCGTCAAGCATTGTAGAAACTACATCTACAAACGGCACAGCGGCAATTACACCTTTAAAAAGATTTGGCCGCATATTTATTACAGCTCCCATGAGCAGCCCACCTGCGCTTCCGCCCATAGCAAAGAGTTTGGCTGGGTTGGTGTATTTTTCATCAATCAGGCTTTGGGCACAAGAAATAAAGTCATTAAACGAATTTTTCTTTTTAAGCAATTTGCCACTTTCGTACCATTTCCGTCCTAAGTATTGCCCTCCTCTAATGTGGGCAACGGCAAAAATAAACCCGCGGTCTAGTAGGCTTAATCGGGTTGAAGAAAACGTAGCATCAACGGTTACACCATACGCCCCATAGCCGTATAACAACAGAGGGTTCCCTTCCTTATCATTCTTAAGGTCATTTTTATAAACAAGTGAAACAGGAATTTTTGTTCCGTCTTTCGCAGTGGCCCAAATTCTTTTGCTTGTATATTTTGTTTTATCATACCCACCAACAACCTCTTGTTCTTTAAGCACTTTTTTTTCTTTTGTGCGCATGTTGTAATCAATAACAGAACTGGGTGTAGTGTGCGATGTATATCCGTACCGTAAATATTCTGTGTTAAAATCAGGGTTGGTTCCGGTATAGGCCGTGTAGCTTTCTTCGCCAAAGTCTAAATAATGCTTTTCGCCAGTGTCCCACCTTTCTATACGCATTTGGGTAAGCCCCTTGCTTCTTTCTTCAAGCGTAAAAAAGTTTGTAAAAAGCTCCATTCCTTCAATAAATACATATTCGCGATGCGGAATTACCTCTACCCAATTTTCTTTTGTAGTAGCTAACAAAGGTGTTTTCATGATTTTAAAATTGGTAGCCCCGTCTTTATTGGTCCTTATAAACCAGCTGTCATTAAAATGTGCTACGCTATATTCTAATTCTCGTACTCTGGGTTGTATAATTTTAAATTCTCCATCAGGATTATCAGCAGATAAAAACCGGTACTCATCACTTAATGTACTTGAGCTGCCAATAAGCAAGTATTTTTTGCTTTTTGATTTGTAAACAAACGTGGAGAAAGTTTCATCCTCTTCAAAATAAACTTCACTGTCCGGAATGTTGGTGCCAAATTTGTGCTTTAAAATGCGCTCACTCCTCAGCGTTTTTTCGTTTTTACGACTATAAAAAAGTGTTTTATTATCAGCAGCCCAAATAGCACTTCCAGTAGTATTCTCAATGGTCTCATCTAGAATTTCGCCCGTTTCTAAATTTTTAAAGTAAACGGTATAAATTCTTCTGCTAACGGTATCAACGCCAAACGCAATCATCTTTTTATCTGGGCTTACACTAATTCCGCCCACATGATAATAGCTATGGCCCTTAGCCAGTTCATTAACGTTTAGCATTATTTCTTCTGGTGCATCTAAGGTTTCTTTTTTCCTACAGAAGAAGGGATATTCTTGATCACCTTCAAATCGGGTATAGTAAAACCAACCATCTAATTTGTACGGCACGCTGCTATCATCTTTTTTTATTCTACCAACCATCTCGTCAAAAAGATTTTGCTGAAAGTCTTTGGTGTCTTCCATGATCTTTTCTCTGTAATTGTTTTCGGCATTTAAATAGTCAATAACCTCTTTGTTGTCCCTATCATTTAGCCAGAAATAATCATCTTGCCTAGTAATACCGTGGGTAATAATTTGGTGTGGTTTCTTTTGCGCTTTTGGTTGAGGAATAGAATCGCTACCTTTCATAATCTATTTATTAAAATGTACTTTCGAGCGCGTTGAAAATACAACATCATGAAATATAAAGAAGGCATGCTTCGCGATGAAGCATTAAAGGATAAAGTAATTGTTATAACGGGTGGTGGCACTGGTTTAGGGCGAAGTATGGGCGAGTACTTTTTAAGGCTTGGAGCCAAATTGGTAATCACTAGCCGTAAAATTGAAGTATTAGAAAAAACAGCAGCAGAGATGATGGCGAGCCATGGCAGTGAGGTGCTTCCTGTTGCTTGTGATGTTCGGCATTACGACCAAGTAGAACAACTTTTAAGCAAAACGTTAGCCCATTATGGCAAAGCCGATGTTGTACTAAACAATGCAGCAGGAAATTTTATAAGCCCTACAGAACGCTTAAGCCCCAATGCGTTTGATGCCGTTATAGACATTGTACTTAAAGGCAGTAAAAATGTAACCTTGGCCTTTGGTAAGCATTGGATTGAAAACAAACAAACTGACAAGTGCTTTTTAAATATTGTAACTACCTACGCCTGGACAGGCTCTAGCTTTGTTGTGCCTAGTGCTATGGCAAAGGCAGGGGTTTTAGCCATGACAAGATCTTTAGCTGTAGAGTGGGCAAAATATGGTATTCGCAGCAATGCCATTGCGCCTGGGCCGTTTCCAACAAAAGGTGCATGGAGCAGGTTGTTGCCAGGAAATCTACAAGAGAAATTAGATTTAGCTAAACAAGTTCCTTTAAAACGAGCGGGAGAGCATCAAGAATTGGCCAATTTAGCGGCTTACATGGTTAGTGATTTTGCCGCTTATATGAATGGCGAAGTAGTAACCTTAGACGGTGCTGAGTGGTTGCAAGATGCGGGTCAGCTTAACTTTTTAGACGTTTTAACTCCAGAACATTGGGATTATTTAGCCTCATTAAGCAAGCCAAAAGGTTCTTAAAACAAACCTTAATACTCTGTTTTTTCTGTATGCACAGCTTCGGGTATCCTCCTCCAGTAAAGTTTGATGTACAGGGGCATCGTGGTTGCCCTAGTTTGTTGCCGGAAAACACTATTGCTTCATTTATAAAGGCTGTAGAAATAGGCGTATCTACTTTAGAATTGGATGTTGTTATTTCTAAAGATAGAAAAGTAGTTGTAAGCCATGAACCCTATTTAAACCGGAAAATTTGCTTAGACCCTAATGGTAAAAAGATTAAAAAAAATAAAAATTTTAATCTTTTTACAATGCCCTATGCCGAAATTAAAAAATGCGATTGCGGTACCCTTCGTCATCCTGATTTTGTAAATCAAGAAAACAGTTTTCAATATAAACCCTTGTTAGAAGAGGTTATACATGCAGTAAAGAATTACTGTTTGGTAAAAGGAATTGAATTGCCTGTTTTTAATGTAGAAATAAAGAGCAATTCTAAAAAAGTGGGAATAAGCCAGCCACCAGTAGCTGAATTTTGCAAATTGGTTATGGATGTCTTGCAACAGAATTTACCATTGCAACATTATTACCTGCAAAGTTTTGATGTTGCCACACTACAGTTTATAAAGGCAAATTATCCGGATGTTAAAATTGCATTTTTGGTAATGGGATATGTAAAAAAAACAAATGCCTCGTTTAAAAAGGAGATGAAAAAATTAGGGTTTTACCCCGAAATTTACAGTTGTTATTACCCCATACTTTCCAAAAAGTTAATTAAAGAGTTACATAGTAAAGATATTGCCGTAATACCTTGGACCGTAAATGAGGAAGGTGACATGAAAGATTTAATACAAATGCAGGTGGATGGGATAATAACTGACTATCCAAATCGTTTACTAAACGTTATAAAAGAATTGAAATAGCAATCATGCTATTTTATATATTCGTAAACCGTTTTAAAATACTTATTATGAAAAATAAAATGATTGTTTTAGCATCTTCATTATTGATGCTTTTTGCTTTTGCAGTAATTCCAGCAACTGCGGCAAACACTACTACAACTGTAGAGATCTCTATTGCAGATTGCGATAATTGTGGTAAGGAAGGTTGTACAGGTTGTTCAGCCAAGAAAGAAGGAGAAGCTAAAAAAGCATGTACAGCAGGCGAGAAAAAAGCATGTTGCTCTAAAGGCGAAAAAGCTTCTAAAGAAAAAGCAAAAGGCGAAAAAAAGTCTGAAGAAAAGAAAAAATAATTCTTGGAATTATTAAATAAAAAGGCCCCGCTGGGGGCCTTTTTTATTTCGATTTATTTTTAGAGAATCGTTTTTTAATAAAGTAGGCTAATACAAGGAGTATTATAACAAACGGCCATACTCGTACCAATCCCACAAAAAAATCAATGATGCCGTTCCAGCCGCGAATAAAATTGGTGGCAATCTTTTGGCCAAGGCTATCTTCTTCATAAACTTCTACTGTGGTTACATAAAACTCAACGCGAATGGTAGAAAAAGAAATTTGATTTTTCAGCAGTTTGAAACGGCCTTCCATAGCCTCTATGTCTCCTCTTAGTTGGGCAATTTCTCGTTCTATTTCTAAAATTTCGGTGACGGTGTTGGCTTTGGCAAGTAGAGCTAAATATCTTTTTTCAAGTTCTTTTTTGGTTTTTAATCGTGCTTCTAAATCAACAAACTGTTCGGTTACGTCTGTTACGTTTATGCTTTTTTCGTCAAAGCGGGCAATGCCTTTTGTTATTTCGGCAAGAAATTCGTCAAAATGGGCAGCAGGTAACCTTATCTCAAGCACATTTGCATAACGGTTGTAATATTTCTGTTCTTCGTCATTGGCCAAATAGCCATTCCATTTTTTAACGGCATCATTTATATCTGCATGTGTTTTTGCAAGATCCTTCGTTTCATATTGCAAAAAGGCATTTTTAATTAATTTCCGTTCTATTTCAGCGTTCGTTATTTCTTCTGAAGTTTCATCAACTCTAGCGGTTTGTGGCATCTCATCGTATTCGGCTTCTTTGGCTGTATACCTGTTATCGGCCGTTTGCTCTGTTGCTTGATGACACGAAAAAAAGGAAAGTGTGCACAACAAGATCAAGGTTAAATTTTTCATGATTAAAATTATTTAAAGGTTACTGTGGCTTTCTTTCCAACTTCCTTGCCAAGTTAAAAAACCAGAGTACATTTGCCGTGATTCTCATAGGGGTGCCGCGCCATAGGTGTGGCTGAGATCATACCCATAGAACCTGGGCAGATAATGCTGCCAAGGGAATTTTAATTACTAACAAATCCATCGAGTAACAGCCCCGATTACTTCGTGATAAAAAAATCATTTATCATGAAAAAGATCATCTTTTTCTCGTTGGCGCTTATGGCTTGGGCCCGTGTTTCGGCACAAATCAAGCTTACAGGAACTGTGCTAGATGCACAATCTAATCAGCCCATTCCGGGGGTAGTGTTGCAACTAAAAAATTTTTCTCCGCTAGAAACCGATTCAGGAGGTAAGTTTTTGTTCACCCTAACAGACACGGGAACGTACCAGCTAAAATTTATCATGTTTGGTTACGAAAATCAAACCATTGAAGTGGCGGTGCCCAATACTAACCCAAAACAAATTGAAGTAAAATTGGTACCCGGAATTACTGAGCTAGAGCCAGTTGAGGTTAATGCAATTCGTGCAAATTCCAACACGCCCATGGCGTATGAGAATTTAAACAAAGAAGAAATAGAGGTTTTAAATACCGGCCGTGATGTACCATATTTACTAGAACAAATGCCTAGTGTTATCACCACCAGCGATGCCGGTGCAGGCATTGGCTATACAAACATGCGCGTGCGCGGTAGCGATATTTCAAGGATTAATGTTACGGTAAATGGTATCCCTATGAATGATGCCGAAAGCCATGGTGTTTATTGGGTAAATATGCCCGATTTGGCATCGTCTACCAATAGTATACAACTGCAGCGCGGTGTAGGAACAAGCACCAACGGGAGTTCCGCTTTTGGCGCTAGCTTAAATATGGAAACCAATGGCCCTACCGCAAAACCAATGGGAATGATTCATGTTGGTGGCGGTAGCTTTAACACACAACGCTATACGGCCCAGTTTGGCTCGGGCTTAATAAATAAAAATTGGTGGATGAGCGGGCGATTGAGCAAGCTAAAAACCGATGGATATGTAGATAGAGCCAGCTCTGATTTACAAAGTTATTTTGTAACCGGTGGTTTTGTAAATGAAAAAACGGCCGTACGTGCCGTAGTTTTTGGAGGGAAAGAAAAAACATATCAATCTTGGAATGGTGTAGATTCGGCAACATTTGCTTCGGACCCAACGTACAATAGTGCAGGCGCAATTTATCACCCAGACGGTTCAGTTACTTATTATGATAATGAAACCGATAATTACCAGCAAACGCATTATCAGCTCCATGTAAACCAAAAGCTCTCTAAACTTTTTAAGCTAAATGTTTCTGGCCATTATACAAAAGGGCAGGGCTATTACGAGCAATACAAGCAAGATGGCGATATGGCTTACTATGGAATGTACCCCATTATTATGGGCAATGATACCATAACAACCACCGATTTGGTAAGAAGAAAATGGCTTGATAACGATTTTTATGGCGCCATTTTTAACATTGAATATGAAAATGAAAAATGGCAAAGCATTTTTGGTGGGGGAGTTCACAATTACGAAGGAAATCATTTTGGCCAGGTAATTTGGGCGAGATATGCCAGCCAAACAGAAAACGATCACGAATATTACAACAGCTTTTCTACCAAGTTTGAATGGAATGTGTATTGGAAAAACATGTATGCTATCAACAAAAAAATAATGGCGTTTGTAGATTTACAGGTGCGCAGCGTAGATTATTCTGCCCATGGTGTAGATGATGATGTTGCTGCATTTTCTTACGATCAGAAAAACATTTTTTTTAATCCTAAAATAGGAGCAACGTATGTATTAAACGCCAACAGCAAGCTGTTTGCAAGCTACGCAGTAGCCAACAAAGAGCCCAACCGTACCGATTTAATTTACGCAGACCCAGATGATTTACCTAAACCAGAAACACTACAAGATATTGAGTTGGGTTTTGATTGGAGCAAAGAGAACTTCACCCTAAAGGCTAATGCGTTTTACATGCACTACACAAACCAATTGGTGTTAACGGGTAAGCTAGATGCCGTTGGTTATCCTATCAGAAAAAATGTAGGTAAAAGCTACCGTTCTGGAGTAGAACTATCGGCCATTGTTGCCCATAAAAAATGGTTAAAATGGAGCCCCAATGTGGCCTATATAGTCAGTCAGAATGTAGATTATTTGGTAGAAGGCGGTAACGGAGAGTTTGTAAACATTGGCAATACGGCTATTGCGTACTCTCCAAATGTTGTGGCAGGAAGTTTCTTAGAATTCGTGCCGATTAAGAATTTAAGTGCAGGCATATTTTCTAAATATGTTAGCCGCCAATATTTAAACAATAGCGAGGAAGAAAGCCTTTCTATTGCCGATTACTTTATAAACGACTTACGTTTTTCTTACCTATATAACCCAAGTTGGATTGGCTCTGTGCGCGTTTATTTTAACATCAACAATGTGTTTGATGTTTCTTACGCCAGCAATGGTGCAGATTATGGTGTTGCCTATTATTACCCGCAAGCAGGCATTAACTTTTTAACTGGAATACAAATTAATTTGCAGGCTAAAGGCCCGAGATAAAAGAAATACTTTGATTGTTAAAAATTGCAGGTTGTTCTACGTTTACTACATGCCCACATTGGGGTATAACAAATAATGTAGATGATTTGTGATTTTTAACAAGCTTAGTAATAGATGGTAAAAACATGTGGTCTTCAGAGCCCATGATGTAAAGTGTAGGGATGCCACTATCATTGATTCTAAAAAATTTTAAGAGCGGGTTAACCTCTGCAACAAGCGTAAACCATCGCTTAAACTCTTTCTGATAAAGCTTCTTGGCTTCACCAATAAATAAGTTTCTAGATTCTTTATGGCTTTTTTTGGGCATAATTACATATGCAAAAAATCGGTATAAGATTAAATATGGTAGTACAGACTTTAGCCAATTACCAATGTGCATTAATATCTGGCCACGCGTATTTAATTTCATAACGGCACCACCCATAATCATACTTTCTACACGTGTAGTATGCCGCTCAGAAATTTCCCGAATAACAATGGTGCCCAAAGAAATGCCTACAAAGTGAGAAGATGCAATTTTTAAGTGGTCTAGTACTTCAATAACTTCATCACTAATTACTTTAAACGTGTAGTTTTTTATTTTTTCATAAATGGCTTTTTTAGATTTTCCGTGACCACGTAAATCTAACAAGAGCACATTATAATGTTTTTTAAAATCTCTAATTTGCTTATACCATATAGAACTACTACCTCCTGCACCATGTACAAAAGTTACCCATGGGGCATTTTTATTTAAAAGATATATTTGGTGATGTAGCATAACTTTAATTGTGTAAAAGTAAGTTCTTATGCTAAATTATTAGAGGTGTGATTTAAATGTACAATTCATGTTCTTCTTGTAAGGTGCGATTGTAATTATTTTACGTACTTCAAGCCTGTCATATTTGTTGATTATGAAACATCTTTTTTTGCTTTTTACAGTGTTATTTTCTTTTTCGGCAAAAGCACAAATTACGTTAGACCCGTGCATAAACAGTCAACCATTTACCATTGTTGTATTGGGTTCGTCAACAGCAGCGGGGGCTGGTCCTAGCCATCCAGATAGCGCTTGGGTAAATAAATATCGCACAGCGTTGCAAAAAATAAATCCACAGAATCAGGTAATAAATTTGGCCGTGGGAGGATTTACAACCTATAAAATAATGCCCGATAACTTTGTGGCACCTACAGGCCGGCCGGCCGTAAACCCACAAAAGAATATTACACATGCGCTGAGTTTGCAACCCGATGCCATTATTGTGAATCTTCCCTCTAACGATAGGCAATGGCCCATGCAAGAGCAGCTGGCAAATTTTGATAGTCTTTATCATCATTCTTGGAATAATGGTGTGCCCATGTATATCTGCACCACACAGCCCATTACCAGTGCGGGTGCATATCAAAAATCTGTGGCCGATTCTTTAACCTTAAAATACAGCCCGTATGTAATTGATTTTTTTACTCCGCTGGCCGATACAAATAACCTTGTATATCCGCATTATGCTGCCGATGCTGTTCATTTAAACGATTCGGGGCATGTGGTTTTGTATAACCAAGTTTATAACAAGGATATCTTAAAAGACATTTTTAAAACAAAGCCTTTTCCTGATTTAATGTTTAGTGAAATTATTTTACCCAGCCAGCATTGTGTAGATTCTGCGGCAGTAATTGGTTATATAGTGGTTAATCTTGGAGATACGTTGCCTGCGAGTACTATCGGTAAAGCCGTTTGGCAAACAGGAAACATTCAAGATTCATTGTTTTTGGTTTCCACGAATAGTATGAATCCTTGCCAAATAGATACGCTTTGGATACAACAAAATTTTGGCTTAGTAGGGAATTATGCACTAGAAGGAAAAATAGTAACCTCTGCTGATAGCAACGTTTTAAATAACCAAATATTCAATACGTACACAACGGTAAATTCTCCTGCTTTACATGCAAATGCAGATACCTTGTGTGCAAATCAAAGCGCAATTTTTATGGCGCAGCCAAGTATGGCCGATACGTTGTTGTGGTACGCTTCCTTGCAAGATACAGTGCCGTTACAAAATGTTGGCACCAGCTTTAATTTAATAAAAGACACCGTTTTATTTGCACAAGCCGTAGCAGGAAAAACAACTTTTGCAAAAAGTTTAGTGGCTTCAGAAACAAAAAATATAAACTTTAATGGCAATATGTTTAACCTAGTTGCCCATCAGGATGTTGTGTTAGACTCTATTGTCTTTCACAGTTTTCATGCAGGCAATATTCCAGTAAATGTGTATTTAAAACCAGGAAGCTATCAAGGCTTTGAAAGCACGGCATCGGCTTGGACGCTGTTTGTACAAGATACGGCTGCTGTTCTAAATTCGGGTGATATGTTGGCTTTGGCAATGCCTAATTTAACCTTGACTTCTGGCGATACTATGGCTTTTTACATTCAGATGGAACAAAATTATAGTTTGCAATACCAAAGTAGTAACCAGCCCGTAACCAAATCTACCCCAGAATTATCGTTTTTATCGGGTGCTGGCATTGCATTTAATTTTGGCACGGCATATCCAAACAGAACCATTGCTGCCAAGTTTTACTATAGCTACGGCTTTAATAGGTTGGGCGATTGCGCAACAGAATTAATGTCTTTTCAAAAAATTGTTTCTGCCCAAAAAGTGGCTATACTTCCTGATACTATTCTACCTTTTTACCCTACAACGTTGGTTGCTTCACAGGGTTTTGCAAATTACGTTTGGGTAAAATTGCCGCAGGGCGATACCATTTCTACAACCAATATGGCTATTGTAGATTCTACACTTTTGCAAGCACAAGGAGCTTCTCAAGTAACTTTGGCGTGTTTTGCGCAAGATAAATTCGGTTGTATTTCTTCGGATACATCGGTGTATACCTTGGCGAGAAATTTTGGCATTTCTACCTTTCAGAAAGAAAGTATTTTGGTTTACCCCAACCCCAATTTAGGCGTGTTTAAGGTAACTGCAGCCGATGAAATAGTATTGATAACCGTATGGAATGTATTGGGTCAGATGGTAAAACAGGAGGAACCAAAAAACCGCCAGGTGCAATTGGATTTAAGTGCGCAACCCAGCGGTTTTTATGTGTTGATGATCCAAACAGATCAATCTTCTTTTCTACAAAAAATAGAAAAGAGGTAAGTTTTATTCTACAATAATGAGGAAGTAATTTTTCTTACCTCGTTGTGCTAAAATGTATTTGTTGTTGAGCAAATCAGATTCAGAAATTTCTTTATCTAAGGTTACTTTGCTTTTGTTAATGCTTACACCGTTGCCTTGTGTCATTTTTCTAGCTTCACCCTTACTTGGAAAAATAGAGGTGGTTACCGCAAGAAAATCAACAACATTGCTATTTAAATCTGCTTTAGAAACGTTAAACTGAGGTACGCCTTTAAAAACAGAAAGCAAGGTTTTTTCGTCAAGTGTTCTAAGTGCGTCTTCGGTGGCATTACCAAATAAAATAGAAGATGCGGCAATTGCTTTTTCTAGCGCTTCGGCCGAGTGTACGCGTATGGTAATTTCTTCGGCCAATGCCTTTTGTAATTTACGCAAATGCGGTTCTTCTCTGTGCTCGTTTATTAAGGCTTCTATTTCGGTACGTGTTTTTAACGAGAATATTTTAATGTATGTTTCGGCATCTGTATCGGCTGCGTTTAACCAGAATTGGTAAAATTCGTAGGGCGAAGTTTTCTCTGCATCTAACCAAATATTACCGCTTTCGCTCTTGCCAAATTTTGTTCCATCTGCTTTTTTAATCAATGGAGTTGTTAAGGCAAAAGCCTCGCCACCGCCCATTCTGCGAACTAATTCCGTACCTGTGGTTATGTTTCCCCATTGGTCTGAACCACCCATCTGTAGCTTTACACCTTCGTTTTTCCAAAGGTGATAAAAATCGTAGCCTTGAATAAGTTGGTAGCTAAATTCTGTAAAGCTTAACCCGGAATCTAAGCGGCTTTTTACAGAGTCTTTGGCCAACATATAGTTTATGGTGATATGCTTACCAACATCGCGAATAAAGCTTAAAAAGTTAAACTCTTTAAACCAATCGTAATTGTTAACCAAGGTGGCGCTATTGTCTCCACAGTTAAAATCTAGAAAGCTTTCTAGCTGTTTTTTCTGCTTATTTAAATTGTTTTGTAGTGTGTCTAAATCCAACAGGTTGCGCTCATTCGATTTAAATGAGGGGTCGCCAACCATGCCCGTGGCTCCGCCAATTAACGCCATGGGTTTGTGGCCGGCACGCTGAAAGTGCATCAGCATCATAATTGGTACCAAGTTACCTACACCTAAACTATCGGCAGTAGGATCAAAACCAACATAGCCAGTAACCATTTCTTTGTTTAATAATTCTTCGGCTCCAGGAGTTATGTCTTGAATCATTCCGCGCCAGCGCAACTCGTCTACAATATTGGTTTTCATTTCTATAAAATTTGGCGGCAAAAATAAACCTTCAGTTGGTTTAAAAAATTAATCGTCATCAAAACCAAGCTCGTGTTTGAGGTTTGGGTTTAAAAAGAGGTAAGAAAATACTTTTAGTTGGTGCGTACTAAAGAGTTTTAGGCCATTTGTTTCAAACGGAAAATACAATTCGTTATTTACGTTGCGTATTACAAAACGCTTTTGGTTGGCCTCCCAAAGTACAACTCCTGTGTGGTCTTCACCATCGGGGTCTATTTTAAAGGTAAGGATGTCCCACTCGTAAATGGCCTGTTTGTTTTTGTCAAAGTAGCCAGTCCACTCATCAATTTCGTTGTGGTCTATTTTTCGGCCGCTCCAAAAAAATCCGTCTTTAGAAAAGAATTTGCTTTTGCCATCTATAATTCTAACGTAGCCCACAATGGTGGTTTGAATGCGTAGTCGGAATCTGGTTTCGTTTACAAAAGGCATAGTTTATCAACCAGAAATAGTCTAGTTGGTTTACAAATTTCGCTCAATAAAATCAATAAGGCTATGAATGATCTTGATGTGCATTTCTTGCGCTCTGTCGGCATATTCTGCATGAGGTGCTCTAATTTCAACATCGGCAAGTGCGGCAATTTTACCGCCATCTTTACCCGTTAGCGCCACCACAAACATGTTTTTGTTTTTAGCCACTTTTATGGCTTCAATTACATTTTTAGAGTTTCCGCTAGTAGAAATTGCCAAGAGTACATCTCCTGTTTTTCCAACGGCTTCTATGTATCTAGAAAAAACAAAATCAAAACCATAATCGTTTCCCACACAACTCAAGTGCGATGGATCTGAAATAGATAAAGCCGGAATTGCTTGTCTGTCGTTTCTAAATTTACCCGTAAGCTCTTCGGCAAAATGCATAGCATCGCACATGCTTCCTCCGTTACCGCAGCTTATAATTTTGCCGCCATTTTTTACGCATTCTACCATTTTTTCTCCGGCAGATTCTATGCGTAGAAAATTTTGTTCATCCGCCAGAAATTCATCTAGTGCAGATTTAGCCTGTGTAAAATGCTGTTTAATTAAATCGGCTTTGGTCATTTTATTTAGAAGCTTCAAAAGCGGCTTTTCCGCGGTCTAACCAATCAATAAATTTATCAATATCTGGGTCGTATGCGGCACTTTCGTGCAATGGTTTCATGTCATCATGACCTAAAATAATGTAGTAAGGTTGCGCTACAGCACCAAAATTCACTTCTTGAAATTCGCTCCATTTGTTACCAACGTTTTTAATTTTACGACCGGTTTTTTCGGAAACACGTTGCTCGCTTTCGGGCAATTTGGTGCGCTCATCTACATAAAGAGAAATAAGCACTACGTTTTCGCGTAATCTGCTTAGCACACGAGGGTCGCTCCACACTTGCTCTTCCATTTTTCTACAGTTTACGCAGCCCCAGCCTGTAAAATCAACTAAAACGGGTTTGCCCACTTTTTTGGCATACGCCATTCCTTCGTCAAAGTCGTTAAAACAACTTAAATCAAACGGACAATGGTCGCCAAAACTTGCATCGGTAACGGTGTTAATCGCAGCTCCATGACCTCCGCCACCTTTGGCAAAAGAGCCACCTTTAGATTCGGCATAATGTTCTGGTGGAGGGAAACCTGAAACGAGTTTTACAGGTGCGCCCCAAATTCCGGGTAATAAGTAAAACCCGAAAACAGTAAAGACAATGGCAAACGCCAAGCGTGATACACCAATGCGTTCTACTTTGCTATCGTTAGGGGTAAGGTAAACGCCCAATAAATAAAGTACCAACAAGAAATCTATACCAACCCAAATCGCGAAAAACATTTCGCGCTCTAGGTAGTGTGCTTGTAGAACCATATCGGCTGTAGAAAGAAATTTAAAGGCGAATGCAAGCTCTAAAAACCCTAACACAACTTTTACGTTGTTTAACCAACCTCCTGATTTAGGCATGCTATTTAACCATCCCGGGAATGCTGCAAAAAGCGTAAAGGGTAGAGCCAAGGCCAAGGCAAAAGCAAACATACCAATGGCGGGTCCGAAAAACTCTCCTTTGCTTGCCGCATCTACCAGTAGCGTGCCAATAATAGGTCCGGTACAAGAAAACGAAACCAACGAAAGCGTAAAGGCCATGAAGAATATCCCGGCCAAACCACCTTTGTTACTGGCTTCGTCTGCTTTGTTAACCCAACTGCTAGGCAAGGTAATTTCAAAAGCTCCAAAAAAGCTAAGCGCGAAAACAACAAAAAGAACAAAGAAGGCAATGTTAAACCATGGGTTTGTGCTGAGTTTGTTTAAGGCATCGGCACCGAAAACGAGCGATACCATCATCCCTAAAAGCACATAAATGACGATGATTGAAGCTCCATATATGGTGGCTTTGCGAATTCCTTCGGCTTTGGTTTTACTTTGTTTGGTAAAGAAACTTACCGTTAGCGGAATCATAGGGAAAATACAAGGCATGAACAAGGCTGCCAATCCACCTAAAAAGCCCAAGATAAAAATGCGCCATAAGCTTTTTGCTTCGGTGCCGCCACCAGCAGAAGTATTGGCTGCATTAGCTGCGGATGCCGCTTCGGATACACCTTTAACATCAAAAGAAATATCTACGTATTCTGGAGGAAAACACATTGAGTTGTCGCAGGTCATAAACTCTAATTCGCCCAATACTTTAAAATCTTCGGTAGATAGAACGTCTATTTTTTGTCTGAAAATGGCTTCGTTTTTAAAGAAGCTCAAGGTCATTTCAGAAAGCTCTTCATATTCTTCTATTGATTCACTCTCTTGCGTTTCGCCAGAAAGTTGATATTTATCGCTAGGTGTAAATGCAAATCGTGTTGGATTAGGAAATTCTTCGGGCACGTGTTGAGAGTACAGGTGCCATCCCTCTTCTATAGTGGCTTTTATTACGAGCCATGTTTCGTCTGCGCTTTGCTCTACCGATGTTGACCAAGATACGGGGTTTGCAGGTGCGGCATTGGCCACAGCAATTGGGGTGTTTGGCTCTTTTGTGGTTGATGCTTCTTTGGGTGTATCTTCTGGTACTGATGTAGCACCTTTCACCTTAAAGGCAATGTCAACATATTCTGGTGGCAAACACATTTCATCATTACAAACCATAAACTCTAACTCGCCAACTATTGTAAAGTCTGACGTAGAGTTAATGTTTATTTTTTGTTTAAAAACAGCTTTTTCTCCATAGTACTTTAAAACCATTTCAAAATTGGGGTCGTATTCTTCGTGAGGATTACCTTCTACAACCTTACCTTTTTTAGAGTAGTCAGCGCTTGGTGTAAACGCAAAACTTGTGGGTATTGGTCCGCCTTCGGGGATATCTTGGCTATACAAATGCCAACCGTCTTCTATGGTTGCAGAAATAATTAACCATGCTTGATTATCTCCTGTTTTTTCTACAGAAGTACTCCATGTTACTGGTTTTGGTTGCGCAATAAGAAGCGCAGAAAAAGCAAGTAAAAATGCTGTTAAGATATTTTTCATTCTTAGAATTTATGAAGTTGGCCAAGGTACATTTTTTGCGTTTGTTCACAAACTTTAAAGCGTTCATCAATTCGATGTCCAACAAGCCAAATAATTTGATTGTCTGATGTTAAAACATAGGTTTTTTCTTTGATGTTTCGGGCTACTTTTTGATCAATCAGGTAGTCGCTAATTTTTTTGGTTCCTTTCATACCTAGCGGAATAAAATGATCTCCCGCTTGCCATAGGCGCAATTCTAAAGGAAACACCAATTTGTCAAAATCAAGCAAGGCATCATTTTTAGTTAGAATTAGGTCTGTTACCTTAAATGTTTTTGGTTTTTCTTGTTGATGGAAACGTATATGTAGCGGGTCTATAATCTCCTTTGTTTTGTTGTTGATGACAATTGGTTGGTCATCTATTTTGGCATGGGGTTCAACAATAAGCCAATCTCTGTTTTTAAGTGCCCTATGGGTTTTACCAAGGTAGTAGCTTCCTGTATCATCATGCATACAATTTGCCATTTGCTGAAAGGGTAAAAATTCATCTACCTGCAAAAGCAAATACCTAAGTAAAGTTGTTGGCGATGATAGTTTTTGCAGGGCAGGGATTGAAATATGCCATTGGTTATTTTTAGTAACAACATGTTCAGCAGCCCAAATTGCTACAAAATCTTGCAACAGGTTTTTTTCGTCAATAAGGTTTTGTTGAGACAGGGCAATACCGTGGCGCCAATCTTTTTCTACTTGGTCTAAAGCCGTAATTAAGTTATGCCGCACTCTGTTTCTAAAATAATGGTCGGATTGATTGCTTTCGTCTTCATGCCAAACAAGTTTTTCTGTTTGGGCAAAACCTTCAATTTCTTGCCGGTTTATGTGCAACAATGGGCGAATAACATTGCCGTTTACAGGCAGCAAACTTGTAAGTCCGTTTAAACCACTTCCGCGTAACGCGTGCATAAAAAAGGTTTCGGCTTTATCGTCTTGATGGTGTGCGGTGGCAATAAATTGGCATTGATTAGCAGCCGCTACTTGATTGAAAAATTCGTAGCGTTTTTTGCGCGCCCACGCCTGGAAGTTTTCGCCCTGCGGCAAATTTTCTTTGGCGTTTAAATGAAAAATTTTAACAGGAATGTTTTGTGTATTGCCGAAATTCTGAATAAAAATTTCTTCGTTTTCAGAGGCTTCTCGCGCGCCATGATTCACATGCGCAATGGCAATTCTAAAATTGAGTTGCTGTAAAACATGCAGTAAAACCATGCTGTCTATCCCTGTAGAAACGCCCACAACAATCCCGCTTGCCGGAGAAATTTTGTGTTTTGTTAAAAATGCTTTTACAGAATGTACAATGTGCATGTGGCAAATGTAGTAGTCGCGATGGAATGTTAACTTGAATTTTTAAGAGTATCCTAATGGGTGCGAATTTTCGGGAAGAAAAACTTCGCTTCACAACATTTTTCAAGAGAAGAGGATTTTCACAATACTGTGATTAAGCTTGATATTCAAGTGAAAAAAAGAATAAGTGAAAAACCCTCTGTCATTAAATCTCTTAGTATTAAACTCTCAAATATGTGTAAATCAGTGTTTTAGTTTGGTTAATTCGATTTTTTTTTTTCTTTACGTAGCATTATTGGCCAATAAGCACAGGGTAACCGAAAACTGTAAAAGAGTAGGTATAAGGTAATATTTATTATTTATGAAAAAGTATTTAGTTTTATTGTTCGGGTTGTTTTTTTACACCTCATGTTTTTCAATGGATGTATGGAGTTATGTGTCTGGGCAGATTAAAGATGATGATGGTGAGTTTTGTTGTATAGAAATGCACCATATTTATTTTATAAATGGCATACCAGTTGGACACGGAAATTCATACGGAGGAATTAATGGAAAAAATTGTTGTCCTAGCTCATCTCAAAATGTGAGCATCGATTCTTCTGTACCTGATGATATTAGATTACAAATTGAAGAATTTAACAATAGTCCAGCATTTCAGGTTAGCATAGATGAAGCAATCTATGAATTTATATTGGAAAATAATAATCAAATGGGAGTTATCAATACAAATTACAAATCAGGAGAAAACACTTTGGTTTTGTCATTTTACTCTCCAAATGATGATGAGTATTCATTAAGTATTTTACCCTTTGTATCAGGAAATACTTTGAATCAAAAAATACAAGCAAAAAAAGGAATAAATCAAATTGAGGTAAATTACATGACTTCAGAACTTAAAGGTATTAAACAGAAATATTTGATAAAATTATTATCATCAAATTGGGGTTGTAGAGAACTAACAACTCTATAATACACATTACAAATAGTAAAATGATTAAAACCTATCAGGCTTTTGGCTGATTGGTTTTTTTAATTTTGTTTAACTAAACAAACCTAATATCGCTTCTGCTTTCAACAAACACTCATCATATTCATCTTCGGCAATAGCCAAAATGGTGATGGCGCCACCCACACTTAATGAAAGGTATTGATTTGGTTTGTTATAAATCAAACTGCGGATGACCACATTAAAATCGAAATCGCCAGCAGGCGTAATGTAGCCAACCGCGCCCGAATAAATGCCGCGTTTGTGTACTTCAAACTCTTCTATCAAATTCATTGCACTCACTTTTGGCGCGCCCGTCATGCTGCCCATGGGGAAGCTTGCTTTTAGTACATCTAACCACGTTTTATTTGTATCCATCTCGGCTTTTACAGTACTTATAAGTTGATGTACCGTAGGAAACGTGTGCACGCCAAACAATTCGGGAACATGTACGCTGCCGCTTTTTGCTATGCGACTAAGGTCATTTCTAACCAAATCAACAATCATCACGTTTTCGGCACGCTCTTTTACAGAGTTGTACAAAGCACTTTTAATTTTTTCTTCTTCGGCAGCAATGTTGCTTCGTCTGGCGGTACCTTTTATAGGTTGAGAAATAATTTGATGGCCATTTTTTTGCATATACCTTTCTGGGCTGGCACACATAATGGCATGTTTGGGCAAGTTTAAATAAGCTGCAAAAGGAGGATTTACTTTATCGTTAAGTTGTTGAAAAACCATTGCAGAATCTACAAAAACGTGCTCGGCAAAAAATTCTTGACAAAAATTTACCTCGTAAATATTGCCTTGTTGTATGTGCTCTTGTAAACTTTTAACGCGTGTTAAATAATCTTCCCGCGTAAGCCGGGCATTAAAATTTATCTGCGGCAAAGGTGTTGCGGCAAGCGCTGAAGTTGCACTTATTTGTGCATAAATTTTTTCAACATCGTAAACCGTGCTTTCTAGTTTCAGGGTGTTTCCTTGTAACGTGCCTACAATTTCTGGAACAAAAAAATAGAGGTCTTTTGCCCCAATGCTGTCAGGGTTTTTAGAGTGCACATTTTCAAGATCGTTTTTTACATCATAACCCATGTACCCAAAAAGCCAATCTGGATTTTCTTGCCACTCGCAGTAGAGCTCGTCTAGCGCGTTTTTTTTGGGTGCAATTATTTTCTTCGCGCCTGCCGCAAAAATTAAGTCGTATTTGTGGTAGGGGTCAGGGTAGTGGTTACCGGGGTATAATGCAAAATGCTTGTGAGATTTGCCCCAATTTAAGAGCTTACCGCCAAGTTGTGCAGTGTTAATTTCAATCTCGAAAACGTCTTTTTTTTGCATGATGCAAATAAATGGAAATTTCTATCCATGCAGTTTGATTACACATAAAGCACTGATAAAACATATTCTGTGGTTTTAGTAAACTGTTGTTTTATATTTCATAGCACAATTCTAAATAGATGTTTATGTGTTTATTTTAACTGTGTTTATTTTTATTAAAAAATAAATATTTAAATAAAAATGGATTTGCGTAAAAAGCTATTTTAACTGCCTTATAAAACACATAAATCAAAATGAAAAAAACAATTACAACGCTCTTCATTGCCTGCTTTGCAATGGTAAGTTTACATGCTCAAATTTATTACATAAACCCAAGCGCACCTGGCAATCCTGGGGGATTGAACAATGATCCAGAAAGTCCAGTAGGAAGCGGTTTGCCAGCTTCATGGACATCAATTTTATCTGGAGGAAATTTTTCGCCAACTTGGTCTACAATTCAAACTTTGCCGTTTGCATTTGATTATGACGGTACACCTGTTACGCAATTTAAGGTTTCTAGTTCTGGCGTATTAACTTTTGATGTAAATACAAGCTTGAGCGCACCAAGCTATACAAATGCTATTCTTCCTAACAGTGGCATTCCTAACAAATCTATTTTAGTTTGGGGATTGCGTGGAACAGGAAATAATGATGCCATTGCTACCAAGGTATTTGGCACGGCTCCAAACAGACAGTTTTGGGTGTTTTTTGCTTCTTTTAGTTTTTTAAACAGCGGTAATAGTGATTATGCTTATTACAGTATTGTTTTAGAAGAAGGAACAAACCATATGTTTATTGTAGACCAGCGTAAAAAAGGAAGCGTTAATCTAACATTAGGCACACAGGTAAACGGAGCAGTGGCTTATTCTGTACCAGGTTCTCCAAACGTGCCGGGTATGGCGGGTCAAAGCGGAAATAGTTCTGACAATATTTATTACAGTATTTATCCCGGACCGCAACCTGCGTTAGATGCAGCAGGTCATGAAGTGCTATTGGCTTCGCCTATTGCACTGGCTTCGGCACCTTATACGTTGCAAGCCAAATTTGGTAATTACGGAACATCAATTATAAGCAGTGCAAGCATTAATTATCGTATCAATGGTGGTTCTACGGTTTCCGCCCCTTTATCAGGATTGAATTTTATCGGAAATACAACAACAACGCTTACGCATCCAACTACATGGAACCCTGGATTGGGCACGTATACTGTAGAAATGTGGTTGTCTAATGTAAATGGTTCTACAGATGCAATTGCAAGTAACGATAAGGTAACGAAGGAGATTGTAGTTTCTAATAACGTAGGCATTGAAGATTTGTCTGCTTTGAATAACGTTGTGATGTATCCAAATCCAACTCATGGCAAAACGATACTTGCACTAGAAGGTGGTTTAACAGAAGAAATGGAATTGGCAATAGTAAATATTACAGGTCAAGTGGTTTATAGTAGTAAAGCTCAACTTGCGGGAGGTAAAAATGAAATAACACTTCCAACAGAAGAATTAATACCTGGGCTTTATTTTGTAAAAATGACGATCAATGGTAAATCGAAAGTTTTAAAATTGAACAAGCAGTAAAAAATTGAGATCATTTAGAAACATTGCATGTGCATAAGCATGTTCAGTGCGCGTAGAATACAAAACCCTCTAAGTTTTTTAGAGGGTTTCTTTTTTAGTATTCATCACGGTTTTATGTCCTAAATATTAGGTTATTTTAGTAAGATACTTTAAATCACGTTGTAATGTTTAGTTTCTTTTCGTTTCGGCAATGCATACATTATATTTTTATTTTCTCGGTTTGGCTGGGCACATTTGTTTTACAAGCCCAAACTAGTGGCACCAGAGATGTTACTTTTATCACAGGCACAGGCACGAGCCATATGGTAAATGCACTTGGTGTTTTGCCCAATGGCAGCGTGTTTGTTGGAGGGGATTTTGATACGTACAACAGTCAACCTCATGTTGGGTTGGTGGTACTGTCTCCCAACGGTAGCCCAGATTCTACATTTTCGGCCAACGCTACCCTAAACACAGGTGCCGATGTAAGAAGTGGTTTTGTAGAGGCCAATGGCGATATCTTAATTGGTGGATTTTTTACCACTGTAAATGGCTCGGCCATGAATAAATTGGCTAGATTAAAACCCAATGGTACCTTAGACAATACTTTTACAGTTGGTACGGGGCCTAATAACGAGGTTTCGTGCATTTCTAGCAATGGGCAAAAAATTGCCATCAGCGGATTTTTCTCACAATACAACGGCCAATCTAAATCTGGTTTTGCCTATTTAAATCAAAACGGAACAATAGATACAAATTTTACCAATTCTACTTGGTCAAGCCAAATTAGAACACAACATGTTTTGCCCAACGGTAAAGTAATTGTTGGCGGAAATTTTTCAAGTTTTCAGAATGCACCTTTCAATAGGATTGCAAGATTAAATATAGATGGTAGTATAGATACAACCTTTAATCCAGGAAGTGGCGCTAGTGGGCCAGTTGAAGCTATTGCCATTCAGCCAAATGGAAAGATTTTAATAGGGGGTAGCTTTACAAGTATCAATGGTCAGGTAGCAAATCGTGTTGCACGGTTAAATCAAAATGGGAGCGTAGATGCTAGTTTTAATGTTTCGTTAGGGGCAAATACTACAGTTAGAGCACTTGCTGTAACCGTTACAGGCAAAATTGTGGTTGCTGGTCAGTTTATGACGTTTAATGGTAATACCGTGAATTTCATTGTGCAATTAAATCAAAACGGTACAGTAGATCAAAATTTCCAGACAGGTACAGGGTTTAACGGCAGCACGCATGCGTTGGCCATACAACAAGACAATAAAGTGCTTGTTGGCGGAGCGTTTACCCAGTTTCAGGGAAGTTCATCGCCACGCATTATTCGGCTTTATGGAGATTCTGTTCCCTCTGTTCCTGTTGTGCCTGTTTTTTCTCAACCCCAATATACGGCCACATGTTTTGGCGATACGGTGGTTTTAGAAATTACAGGGGGAAATATTAGCCCTACTGATTTTTGGGAATGGAGAATGAATGATTGCCAATCTACTTTATTAGACACAGGTTTGGTTGTAAAATTTGCTCCACAGTCAGATACCACAACATTTGCGGTAAAATCTTCGGGTGCAGCAAATTGTGTTACTGTTCAGCTTATTGTTGCCGATACAGTTGCTCCGCAAATCAATGCACCGCTACCGGCAATAACCGCGTATTGCAATGTTTCTATTCTTCCGCAAGATGCGCCTTTGGCTACAGATTTTTGTGTTGGTACTGTAGTGGGAGTGCCAAAAGGGCCATTGAGTTACACCGCACCTGGAAATTACAAATTACCTTGGCTTTTTGATGATGGACATTACAACATTGCCATAGACACACAATATATTGAAGTGTTGGCCATAGATACAGCCGTAAATTATGTAGGCCCGTTTACCTGGGAAGCTGCGCATACATCTAGCACCGCAACATACCAATGGGGCGAATGTGGTACGGGGCAGTTTGTTGCGCTGCCAAACGATACGCTACAGGCATTTACACCGGGTTTTGTTGGGCAATATGCCGTAATCATTACAGAAGGAAATTGCGCTGATACTTCTTCTTGTGTTGTTATGCAGGCGTGGAGTGTAAGTGAAAATGCCAACAACAATGCTTTAAAAATCTTCCCGAATCCAGCAACAGAACACATTGTTATTGGTTACTCGGGCCAATTGGGCACAGGCACGTTGCGTGTTTTTAATGCAAATGGTAAGTTGGTGGTGGAAGAAAAAATCACGGCAAATCAACTTGAGGTTAACACAAAAACATGGCCGAAAGGTGTTTATGTTGTTGAAGTGGAAACAAAAAACAGCAAACTCAGCCAGCGTGTGGTGAAATTGTAAAGTGTTACCCCTTTCTGGGTTCAAAACCCTGAAAGGGGGTTAATGATTTGGTTAAGCTTAGCGCACAAAAAAAGCCTCCATCGGAGGCCTTTTTTTATATTCTCAACATTCAACATTCAACATTCAACATTCAACATTCAACATTCAACATTCAACATTCAACATTCAACATTCAACATTCAACATTCAACATTCAACATTCAACATTCAACATTCAACATTCAACATTCAACATT
>JAUHWL010000030.1 GCA_030424545.1 Bacteroidia bacterium | reverse complement strand
AATAGTTTTTCGGAATACGATTTTTTGCCTTGCATAACTACAAGTTAATAAGCTTAACTTTTTGCTGCGCAACTTTGATTGGCTAGTTACTAACGGGTATATTTGAAAAGTTGTGCAACAGGCACAAGGTATATAGTTTATAAGCCTAATTAATATTCGTTTTTAATTGTAATTTCTGCTATGGCTTACAAAACCATATACTAACCGTTGTGCTTCATTATCACAAACCGCTAACCAATGATAAAACTCTTTAGAAAAATCCGCCAACAGTTGCTCTCTGAAAATAAATTTAGCAAGTATCTGCTTTATGGTATTGGCGAAATTGTTCTTGTGGTAATCGGTATTCTCATTGCTTTGCAAATCAACATTGTAAATCAAGCAAATAAGGATAGAGTCTATGAATTAAAAATGTTGTTGGAAATTGAAAAAGGCCTCCGTTTAGACCAATTGAATTTGCATGAACATTTAAAAACTTATTCCACTCTGAAACAATCCGTGAATCATTTTACAAACTTGGTATATGATCAAGTGGTTTTTAACGATTCTATGATAGGTGACTTGTGGACATTAAACAAAGGAAAATACCTTCAGTTTAACAGAGGTCCGTATGATGCATTAAAATCTTCTGGAATTGACCGTGTTTCTGATGACATAATTAGAAATGAACTTATTAATTTCTTTGATTTTAAGTTGTTAGAATTTCAGGCCACAATAGAACATAGCACAAGACGCTATCGGTCTAATGTAGATTTTCTCCTCGCGTTTCGCGAAGAACCCTACTTAGACAAAAACAACAATTGGGTAGTTAACCAGATTCCTAAAGACATCTTACAGAGGCCAAGCTTTGTTTGGCTCCTCACCGATATTGACTGGCGAGCAAATAACTCAATAGATGCAATAGAAGGTTTTATGCCTGAGATTGAGGCGTTGATTCAACGAATTCATCAAGAAACGAGTGGTAAATAACTACGTGCCTACACGCGGTTAAGCATATGGCTTTAAGCTAAGCGCAATCACAGTTAAACTTTAACCTTATGGGTAGATTACCTAAGTGAAAATACCATTCATAAAACCTCAATGCTTAATAAAAGCTTGAAATATTGTATTTTTCAAACTCTTAATTGAGCATGAGACATGAAGAAGATCCGCACCCCTTTTGCCCTTATTGTTATTTTAACGTTTGCGGGTTGTACGAAGAACTACACGACAAAGCCACTTTGCGAGAATATTCCGTTAGAATTCCCTAGCCCGTTGCAAACAGAAGATTATCTAATTTGGAATCTAGTTTTAGATAGTTTGTACGATTCTTATGTTTTTATGCACCTCTCCCAACAAACCAGAATCGATACTCCGTATAAAGAGTTGTTTATTCACGATTTTATAGTGAATATGGGTGGCCAGGTTGACTCCAGTACTGTGTTAGATTACATCAACAAAAACCTAAACAATACTTACATCGATCCGGCTAACATTCAAGCATCAAACATGCATTTGATTTCAAGCAATGAAATTGACTGTTTGTGGGATTATAATCTTTGGGGTTCGCAATGGACAAGTGCTCTTAACCAAAAGTACCCGTACTTCAGAAAATACCCACAATCTGAAGGGCGTCTTGCTTTATATAGACCGGGATTTAGTTTAAATGGCAATGAGGCCATATTAGAAACTTCGTGGTATTATTCTCCAGACGCTGCAGCAGGTGGACTTATTCTGCTAAAAAAACTGAACAACCAATGGAAAATAATAGGTATTTATGGAACATGGATTGTTTAATGCGAATTGACATTTCTTGTAAAACTGTCACTATTGACTGCAAAAAGAATACTTCGTAATATCATTGCATTCATTTCTGTACTTTAAATCTTTATTAAAAAAATATCTATGAAAAAATTAGGATTGATAAAACTAGCTGGCTTACTTTTTATTGTTTTTGGCATAACCGATTTAAATCTTGATGACATGAGTCTCATGCTAAATCTAAAAGCATACGCTGCTATTGGCATTGGAGCACTATTTACCATTATTTCTTTTGCCAAACCCAATTCCTTGAAAGATTAACCTAAGTAAAGTGTGCTGTTGCGCTTAATTTGCAATGCGTTGAGCAACAGACCTATTTCACATAACAGAGGGCTCGCCTATTCTGCAAGTTTGGCTAATTTTTTTCTACTGTACTTCCCTACCAATGGCATAGCAATGCCATAAGCCATATATATAAATCCAGAAATGGCAAACGTTGCTCTTCCGCCCATTTCAAAAAATGCAAAAATGGCCGATGCTAAGGGAATAGATCCCGCAACGATATTTGATAAGATGGTATTTTTGGTAAGCTGAATTTCTCGTGCGGAAAGATTTAAAACGTCAGCGCGATTTAACGCTCTTTTGTTTAACCAAACAAAGACAAAAAATATAGAGCTGGCCCCTACTCCATAAAGCGTCATCAAGGTGGGTGTATCTTCTATAGCAATTGTTTCTGAAAACAGTTGGGTTAGCAATTCCTGATTGTTGGTTATCAGCCCTTTGTACAAATCAATTAATACCCGAAACATAAATTTTAGCGGATAGGTATAAAACAAAACCAAAAAAAGCAAAATGGTATTTATGGCTGTTGTGCCCGCATCGCGCAAGCCAAACCGTATAAAAAACAAATAATGCTCGTACCAAATCCACATTAAAATGCTAATGGTAGCCGCAAATGGGGCAAAATCTTTTACAAATACAACAAGCTGGTTAAACGTAGTAGGCGGATTGGCAGAGAGCAACAGCAACCCAATGGCAATAGCAAAAACACCATCACTTAAAGATTCTATACGCGTGTTTTCTAACCCTCGCAGCGTAAATCCTGTTTGCTTTTGCTTTTTATTTATTTCGGTTTTCATTCTTATAAAGGCTACTCAATATTAGGCATATATTTTTTGATAGAAAACCCACCCCAACACAAAGCTGTACTGGCACACTAGATAATTGAATTAATTTGAAAAGAAATTGGGATAAATAAGTAAAATTTAAAAACTTAAAACGTTAGATAAATGTTAAGTCTAAAACAAATAAAAAGGCGAACTTTAGCCGCTTTTTAAAACAGTAACATCCTAATAATTAATTATGCGCATAAAATTTACTCGTTTGTTAACCGTGAGTTTGCTCTCATTTATTCTGTTCGGTTTTTCAAAATCAGATTATACTTTACTTCTAAAATCGGGCAATTACAGCCTACCAGAAGGGCAAATAGAGCAATCCCTTCAAACCAAAGCAATTGATGGGTTTCATTATTGCATCATGCAGTTTTATGCCATTCCTACGCAAGTACAGAAAAAGCAGATGGAAAAACTGGGTATTATATTTTACAATTATTTGCCTAAAAACGCTTATGTAACAGCAATACCAGAGAATGTAAAAGGTATTGATCTGTCTCAGTTCAACATCAGAAGTATTGCTTCTTTTAGCAGCGATATGAAAATGACTAAAAATGTAAAAAACGGGGAGTTTCCTTATTGGTGTAAACAAGCCGATGGCTCCTTGGCATTAATCGTTGGGTTTTATCCTTCACTCACAAATGCACAAATAAGCCAAACATTACAGCGTTATACAATTAAATCAGAAAGCGTACATCATACAGGTTACAGAAAAGTTTTTGTTACCCAAAAGCAATTAAAAGCTTTGGCCAATGACCCATTGGTTATGTATATACAAGAAGACGAAGCACCCGCAGAACCAGAAAATTATAGAGCAAGAACAGACCATAGAGTAAACGCCATCCAAACCAATTTTGCCGGTGGGATGAATTATGACGGTACGGGTGTAAAAGTGGCCGTTGGCGATGATGGCGATATAGGTCCGCATGTAGATTATAGCGGAAGACTTATTTCTTATGCTGGCCCTAGTAATGGTGACCATGGAGACCATGTTGCCGGAACTGTTTTTGGCGCTGGAAACGTGAATCCGCGCGGTAGAGGAATGGCGCCCGGAGCAGAGGTTGCATATTTTGATTACAGCAACAGCAATGGTATTTATTTATGGTTTGCAGATACCATGTACAGCCAATTGGGTGTGCGTATTACTCAATCTTCTTACAGCAATGGCTTAAATGCGGGCTACACATCTTTGGCACAACAACTAGACGAACAGGTGTATGACAATGCCTCATTGATGCATGTGTTTTCTTCGGGTAATTCTGGAACAAGTTCTGGCGGATGGTACAATATTACAGGCGGCCATAAAATTGGCAAGAATGTAATTGCTACTGGAAATTTGCAATGGAATGATCAATTAGCTGGTTCTTCTAGCCGTGGCCCAGCCCATGATGGCCGTATTAAACCTGATGTTTGCGCAGTTGGTTCATCGGTATATAGTACCATAGACGGAAATAATTATGATTTTAAAACAGGAACTTCTATGGCCTCGCCAGGCGTTTCTGGTGTGCTTGCTACACTCTACCAAGCCTATAAAGACAATAACAATCAAGCAGAGCCAGATGGCGGATTAATGAAAGCTTTGTTACTAAACAATGCCCAAGATATTGGCAATCCGGGTCCAGACTTTAAACATGGATACGGCCGTATAAATGCTTACAGATCTGCAAAAGCAATAGAAGACGGTCATTTTATTATCGATTCCATTTCGCAAAACGGCACAGATAATTTTACCATTACGGTTCCTTCTGGTATTTCAGAAATGAAAGTGATGGTGTATTGGACCGATGTTGAGGCGCAAATTAACGCTAGCCGCGCATTGATAAACGATTTGAATTTTAGCTTGAAAAACCCTGGCGGAACAGTTACTTGGTTGCCTTGGGTGTTAAACTCTACTTCTACGGGAACACTAAACAACAATGCTGTACAAGCGATAGACTCTCTAAACAATATGGAGCAAGTTACGCTTACAAACCCTGTAGCTGGAGATTACACTGTAGTTGTAAACGGCACTTCTGTACCAATGGGGCCACAAAAATATTACGTTGTGTATTCTTTTATAGAGCCAGAAATTGTAGTTACTCATCCCATAGGTGGAGAGCATTTTAATCCATCATTAAATGAAATTATTAGATGGGATGCACCAGAAGGAACAGGAACGTTTACGCTAGAATATTCAACCAACAATGGCGCATCATACACCACCATATCTAGCAACATTCCCGCTAACCAAAGTTATTATGATTGGAATGTGCCAAATACCGTTACCGGTGAGGCGCTTATTAAAGTAACAAGAGGCGGAATTTCTGGTACAAGCCAAGATAAGTTTTCAATTATTGGTGTACCAAGTGGCCTAAACGTAGTATGGTCTTGCCCAGATAGCCTATTGCTTTCTTGGAATGCTGTAACCGGTGCTACAGGATACATGGTTACACAATTAGGTCAAAAATACATGGACTCTGTTGGCTACTCTACTACCAATCAACTGGTGGTAAAAAACATAAATCCTACCAAAACATATTGGTTTAGCGTGCAAGCGTTAGGAGCAAATGGTTGTGTTGGTTTACGCGCCAATGCATTAGAAAAAACGCCAGGTACATTTGGTTGTTTAATAAATACAGATGCTTTTGTTGAGGAAGTAATTAGCCCTACACTATTACCGTCTTGCCAAAACACCAATAATATTGATGTGATTGTAAAACTCAATAACAGCGGACAGCAGAATATTTATAACATTCCCCTCGCCTATCAATTAAATGCAAATACCATTGTTAGAGATACGTTATTCGATACTATATCTCCAGGTATTGCGGTGAATTTTACGTTTACAAATTCTATTTCTGTTGCAGGTTCTGGTAACCAAGACCTGCTCATATTTACAGAATTAAGTTCTGATCAGAATAAATATAATGACACCTTACACCACGTATTTAGAGTGTTTTCTGGCCAAACCCAAACGCTGCCCTATTTAGAAAGTTTTGATTTGTTTTCTACATGCAGCACAAGCAATAATTGTGAGGCGACTACCTGTTCTTTACAAAATGGATGGGAAAACGCCATGAATACCTTGGAAGATGATATCGATTTTAGAACGGATGCAAATGGTACGGCCTCTTCTGGCACCGGACCTTCTGGTGACCATACTACAGGAAACGGCAACTATTTGTATTTAGAAGCTAGTAATTGTTTCTCTAAAACAAGTCAACTGCTTTCGCCTTGTTTTGATTTAACAAACATCGTTTCGCCACAAGCTTCTATTTGGTATAATATGAATGGTGCCTTAATGGGCGAATTACACTTTGATGTTTTGGTAGACGGAGTGTGGCAAGAAGATGTTGAAACTATGGTTTCTGGCCAACAAGGATCTTCTTGGAAAAAGAAAACAATTAATTTATTGGCATATACGGGCAAAATAATCACCATACGTTTTAGAGCGATTACCGGAACTGGGTTTACCAGTGATATTGCATTAGATGATTTTCAAATAGAAGATTTAAGTGGGCCGCCAACAGCAGATTTTGTTGCGTCTAACACGGTACTTTGTGTAAACGGCACAACCACACTTACAGACAATTCTTTGCCAGCACCAACACAGTGGAAATGGACAATAACGCCCAATACCCATACCTATGTTTCGGGTAGTTCAGATACATCTCAATCTCCAGAAGTTGCCTTTAATGCTTTGGGCAATTACGATGTAAAACTTGTAGCAACCAATATTTTTGGTGTTGATAGTATTATCAAAACATCATATATCACAGTAACAAACGGAGATCCGCTTCCATTGGTAGAAGATTTTCAAGGTACATTCCCACCTGCCGGTTGGAGTATCAATAACCCAGATGGGCAAACCACTTGGGTAAAATCATCACAAATAACGGGCGCGAACGGAAATGCTACCAATGCTGCTTATATGGACAATTTTGCATACAACACAACAAATGCCTTTGATCATATTGAATTGCCTAAAGTAGATTTAAGTGGGTCTAACTCGGTTTACCTCACTTTTGATGTAGCCTATGCCCAATTTAGTGCGGTAAATTCTGATGGATTACGTGTTGATATTAGCACGGATTGCGGATTGACGTTTACACAAACATCTTACACTAAAAACGGACTGGCATTGGCCACAGTTCCCAACCAAACAACGGCATTTAGTCCAGGATCTGCAGCCCATTGGCGCAAAGACTCGGTAGACTTAACTCCATATTTAAACAATACGGTTGTTCTTCGTTTTGTTTCTATTAGCAATTACGGAAACAACTTGTATGTAGATAACATCAATATTGTTGCGGGAGGAGTTGCGGCACCCATCTCTAGTTTTTCTGCTTCTAACAATACAACATGTGTAAATGATACAATTACGTTTACAAGCACCTCTACAGGTAATGTAACAAGTTACAATTGGGGTTTTGGTGCCAATGCTGTGCCTGCTTCAGCCAATACGGCTGGTCCGCACACTGTGTATTACACATCTTCTGGAAACAAAACAGCAACCTTAACAGTAAGCAATACAGGTGGTGTGTCTAATGCATCATCAACAATAGCGGTAAACCAAGAGCCCGAATCTGCATTTAATGCCGTAAACAATGATACGTTAAGCGTACAGTTTACCGATTTAAGCACAAACAACCCAACGGCTTGGGATTGGGATTTTGGTGATGGCTCTAGCGCTCAAACTCAAAATCCGTTGCACGTTTATACCACAGGCGGAACATACACAGTAACATTAACGGCAACCAATGCCTGCGGTACAAAAGATTCTTCATTAACAGTGTATGTATCATCAATTGGAATTCAGGAAAACAGCTTGAGTGAGAATATTCATTTATCGCCAAATCCAGCGCGTGATATTGTTACGCTTAATGCCACATTTGCATCTATCAAAAATGTAGATGTAACGTTGCTAGACGTTACCGGAAAAATTATTGACGTATATACTTGGAACAATGCCGGTAAAAACAATCCATTTACATTAAACGTAGCCAATCTGGCCGATGGTGTTTATCTGGTAAGAATGGCAGATGAAGATGGAGTATCTACAAAAAGACTTGTTGTAAGACATTAATTTTAAGCAAAAATCCCCGCTTCATTTCGCGGGGATTTTTTTTAGGTTATAACAGAGGGTGCTTCAAGCACATTATTTACTTCTTCAAAATTGTAACCGTGCCCATTTTACGGCCAGTGGTTACTTCGTCTTTGCTCCAATATATTACGTAGGTATAAACGCCAAATTCTAGTGGTTGGCCGTTGTAGGTGCCATCCCACGTGTTTTTGTAGT
>JAUHWL010000029.1 GCA_030424545.1 Bacteroidia bacterium | reverse complement strand
TGGTCTAAGTTGGCTTCTAAGGGCAAACTCATCTGAAACCATGTGCCGTTGTAAACAGTGTTGTTTGTAGCCGGATTAACCACAGTACCCGAAAGTAGGCTTGTTCCTAATTCTTTCTCCATGGTAACGTTAGCTCCTACTATTAAACCAGAATAAGAAGAACGTGAAGCTAAAACAGGATTGCCATCATTTAGTGCTATACGTCCATATTCTGTTGGTGATGTGGCTTTTAAAATTAAGTGGCCAGCAGCATTAACTACGGTGCCGCTAACCACCGGTGCAAATACTCCATACAATTTAACAGGCTTCATAATGTATACGAAAAACGCTGTTGGGTTGTTAGATTCTACAATACCGTTTACGCCATTAATAACAATGGTATCTGCAGATCCGGTTATTGATTGGGCTGTAGTACCACTAAAACGCAGTGTGGCGCCATCTCCTAAGGTAACGCTACCGTCATTTACAACAAAATCGCGCGTAATATCTACAACTACACCAGGGTCTACAGTTAATACAGCCCCAAAATTTATGGTAATGAATTCGTACGAAACGTTCGCGTTTATTGTTGTATTGCTGGTTACGCTAAGGCTTGCTGCGTAGCCCGACACTAATATTAGTGATAGAAATAAGGATAGAATAGCTCTTTTCATTAGGTGTTGAATTTTTTAGTGTTTTATAAAAAGCAAAACTACACTTTTTAAGATGGCTATCATCTAAAATAAATACTGCTTTTTTGAAAAATTTTCTTTCTAAAAATCAAGTCTAATCCCGATGTTGCTATAAAACCCTTGCAATTTACCGTCATTGGCTCCTTCATTAAAAACAGGCGTAAGTCCCTGAAGGTAACTCCAATCTATAAAAAAGAACCACAAATCAATGCCCACACCTGCATGTACATCAAATAACATGCTTTTAAAATCATCCTTCGACAAGTCTTGTGAATCTGAATTTACTTGGGTAACAAAAGAGCCTCCGACCCCTCCGAAAAGTCTTAAATCGAAAAATCCATCCTCGTCTCCGATAATATGATATCCCACGTCAACCGGAATGCGAATTGCATTAATTGTATTTGTGAACGTTGTTTTTGTAGGGTCATCTACCTTGTATAAATCCTTTGTTATTGTATTCCAGTAAATTCCTGGTTCGAAATACAATTTATCTCCTACCATTAGCCCGACTCCAAACTGATAACCAATTCTCTGGTTTGCACTATTCCATGCAACACTTTCGTTTGTGAGATGCGTAGCATTAAACCCAAAGCTAGGGCGAATTGAAACTTGAGCACTAAGACCAAATACGAATAACGTAGCCGCAGCTAAAAAAGTAATCTTTTTCATTTATGTGATGTTTAGAATTAATTTAGAACAAATAAACCTTAATAAATTCTTCTTGAATAAAAATGTAGGGTTACAAAAAGCATACATTAAGTGTTTTATCCTACAATTTTATTTAAATAACCTACTAGGTTTTGATTGGAAGATAGGCCTAATTTTTTACGAAGCCGATATCGCGCTACTTTAATACTGTTGGTGGTTTGATGTGTTATAGACGCAATTTCTTTTGTGGTTAAATTTAATTTAACGAAGGTGCATATGCGCAACTCTGACCTGGTTAAGGTAGGGTGCATTTGTGAAAGAGCTTCAAAAAGCCTTTGGTCTGTTTCTATTAAAAAATGATCTAATGAGGCAATGGCATTCTGAGTGTTTTTGCCCTCTATTTTTTTTGCTATTTTTTCAAGAAGCAGACTGTTATCACTATTCGGTATTGAAATAGCTTCTTTTATCTCTTTCACCGTGTTTTCTATCCGCTTTTCTTGCTCGCCAAGTTTAATATTCTTAATCAGCAGCTCGTTCTCTAGCTTTAACTTCTTTGTTTTTAATGACTCCTCGTCAAGCTGCTTTAAACTTTGCTTTTTACGAGAACTTTGAACAACAGCATAAGCAGAAATTAACAGCGCAAGGAGTATTAATATTACAATTATATACAACAATCGCAATTGCGAGGCCTCTTCTAATTGAAGTTGATGCGATGTGTTTTCATGGGCAAGAATTTGCTTTAACTCTGCATTTGATTTTTGCTGATTCGCTTCAATAAGGCTTTTTCTAGTAATTAAGCTATCATTCCAATCAACAAAGCTTTTTAAATAAAACAAAGAACTATCTAACTGTTTCTTGCTTTCGTAACATAAACTTATACCCTTTGCAGATGATGTGAGGTACTCAACCAAATTTTGAGACTGCGCCAATTTGTATTCTTTTCTATAATAAAGTAAAGCATCATCAAAGTGATTTAATTTAAAATGTGCTTTTCCTAAATCATCAAAAGCCTGCAATTCAAGTAAAATTAATGGTTGTGTTGCCCCAATTTTTGCTGAATCTATGCAAACCAGTTTCTGATGTAGAAAGTAAATTGAAGAGTCTGTTTTTCCTAAGTAATAAAACAATTTGGCTTTATTCCCATAATAATTGGCCAATTCATATTGCAAATTTCCTGCTTCAAAAATTTCTTTGCTTTTTTCTAAATAATAAGAAGCGCTATCATACTTTTCTAATTCTATATAAACAGCACCCATATTTAAATACGAATACCCAGTAAAAGTGGGCTGTTGAATAGAATCAAAATATAATGCTGCGTTTTTAAGTTTATTTAAAGATTCGGCTTGTTGGCCAATTGCTTTATACGCCAAGCCCAGGTTGTTATTAAATCTAGCCAAATAGGCCTGGTGTTTTTCGTTTTTAGCCAAAGCTAAACCTAACTGGTTTTGTTTAACCGCATCTTCCAAATCAGCATTTAATTCACTTATATAGGCCCGAATCATTCTATAATTAAGCACGTAATAATTATCCTTGGCTAGGTCTATTTTATTATCTAAACGTACTACCAGGTAACGCGCCTGTTGCAAACTATCTTTTCTAATACAAACCTTTGCTTTTACTAAAACAGCTCTTAATTCTTCATCTGGAGTTAAATTAGCGTGATTTAGCGCTTGATTTGCGAAGAATTGAGCACTGTCAGCGTTTTTGTTTAAATATAATTCCCCTAGTTGTATGAGGTGAATGGGTAAAGCTTTTGAAATTCCTTTTTCATCTATCTTAGACCGCAAACCGTCTATAGTTTGGCTCAAGACCTGAATACATGTTAAACAGCAAATTAAAACTGTAATTTTAATTTTCATCTAAATTGAATGATTGAGAATAAAAACGTAAAGCTAAAAGGATAGTTTAATTGATGCCTTAAAAATTTCAACTTCGGCCTAAATATTGATATACTTTTCACTTTTCTAATACCATGATGAAAAAGCTGCTATTCTTAATTTCTATCATCTTTATTATTCAATCTTGTGTTCCCGAAAACGATGCTGTGAACACAAGAGCTGATTTTATTGACAATTGGACGTGTAATGAATATGAGGGTGACTTTGCCCCTCAAACATATAACATAGAAATATTTGCCCTAGGTGCAGGAAACAGAGTAGGCATAAGCGGGTTATATAACCAAGGCCTCTCTTTTGTGATAGAGGCAGAAGTTGATGGATCAAACCTATTTATTTCTACACAAACGGTAGATGGACTTATCATTGCAGGCAGCGGAAAACTGGCAACAACACTAAATAGAATAGATCTTTCTTTTACGGTAGATGATGGTAGCGGAAATGACTTTGTTAAGGCAACCTGCGTACGTTAGAAATAATAGCGCAAACCAATATGCCCTCCAAAAGTATAAATCACCTCTCTTAAAGCGGCATCCTCAATTACCTCATAAAACATGTATCTGAATTGCATGCGTGTAAACACTCCCATCTTATCGGCAAAACGGTACTCAGCTCCTAAACCAAAATTTATAGTAAGGTTAAATTGAGTTCCTAAATCAGTAATATCGCCAAACGCATCATTGTTTTTGGGCTGTAAAGCTGGATTATCTATTTGATACGTTCTTTCTAAGTTTTGTAAAAAGTTTAATTCTAAAGCGGGGTAAACTTGTAACCACCAATTTTCTGCCACCTCAGAAACAAAACCAAAACTTATAGGAACATTTAAATAATTTGCTTTCATGTCCACTTTATAAGTCCCACCTAATGTATCGCCATTACCACTTATATCATCTATAATTTTTACAGCATCCCAGGTGTATTTTGCATAGCTATTGTATAGCCCAACCCCAGCTTCAAAATTGGGGTTTATTTTAAAAAGCAAATCGCCACCATAAGCTTGTGCAAAATCTCCGGTTACTGCGCTATTAAGATAAAAAAACGGTGCTTGCGGATTTACGCTTTCTGCCAATAATCTTCTATTAGAATGGTATGGCATATACCCCAATTGTACTGAAACGATAGCCCTATGCACATCACTATCTGTATAGTATTCTATTTTTTCGTTTTTCTTTTCTTTTTGAGCGAACGCAACAAGTTGAGATGCTAAAAAGATGACCACTAGCAGTTTTTTTATCATCATATTATAGGTTTAAAACTATTTCTTTCGCCTTATTTAATGCGGCATCTATTCCGTTTATGTCTTTACCTCCGGCTGTGGCAAAATTGGCTTGGCCACCGCCACCGCCTTTTACAAAGCTGGCCAATTCTTTTACTATTTTGCCTGCATGCAAGTTCTGTGATGCTACCAAATTATCGTGCAACGCCACGGTTAACCCTACTTTTTGCCCATCTGCATGTATTAACACCAACATCAAATTTGTGTTTTCAGCTTTCAACTCAAACGCCACATTTTTTATAGATGATGCGTCCAACTGAACTCTCTTCGCTAAAAAATTAATACCATTTACGGTTTCTATCTCCGCAGCCAATTGCACTTTAACATCACGTGCTTTTTCGGCACGCAATTGTTCAATCTCTTTAAGCATCAACGCATTTTCATCCTTTAAAGATTGGATGCCACCTAATGGGTTTTTAGGATTTTTAAGCAATTCTTTTACTTGATGCAATGTGTGCAATTCTTCTGAAATATACTTATCGGCTTTTGCACCTGTAATCGCTTCAATTCTTCTAATGCCGGCAGCCACAGCGCCTTCATGCACAATTTTAAACAAACCAATACTTCCTGTACTGCGTACATGCGTACCACCACAAAGCTCTATGGATTTACCAAATTTTATTGCACGTACTGTATCTCCATATTTTTCTCCGAAGAGCATCATTGCTCCCATTTCTTCAGCCTCTCCAATGGGGATGTTTCTGTGTTCTTCTAATTCAAAGTTTTCTCGTATCCGAATGTTCACCATTTCTTCAATGATTCTGATTTCTTCTTCAGAAACTTTTTTGAAGTGAGAAAAATCGAATCGCAAATGATCGGGTGCTACAAGGCTACCTTTTTGCTCTACATGTTTGCCTAAAACTTGGCGCAATACTTCATGCAACAAATGAGTTGCTGTGTGATTGCTTGCTGTATTTCTACGCTTACCAGCATCTACTTTTACATGTAGTGGGTAACGCAAATTTTCGGGCAAAGATTCTGTATAATGAACTATTTGACCGTTTTCTTTTTTGGTATTAAAAACAGGTATATGCTTATTATTTAATTCTATAACACCTGTGTCTCCCACTTGGCCACCGCCTTCTGGGTAAAATGGCGTATGGTTAAACATGAGTTGGTAAAACTCCTTTTTCTTGCTGGTTACTTTTCTATACCTCACCAATTTAACCTCAGCCTCAAGCTGATCATAACCAATAAATTCTTGATTTGCATCTTCAAATAATTCAACCCAATCATCGGCACTTAATTTAGTGGCTGCGCGAGATCTTTCTTTTTGTTTTGCCATCTCGGCATCAAAACTTTTCATGTCTAACTTTAAGCCTAACTCACGTAAAATTAAGGCTGTTAGATCTACAGGAAAGCCAAATGTATCGTACAATTCAAATGCGCTTACACCATCCAAAGTATCTCCTTCTAAATCATCTATAAGTTGATCTATTCTATTTAAACCTTGCGCTACGGTGCGTAAAAAACTTTTTTCTTCTTCTTTAATTACCTTTTTAACAAGCTCTTTTTGCAATCTTATTTCCGGGAAAAAATCGCCCATTTCTTTGGCTAGTTTTTCAACCAACACATACATAAATGGATCTCTTAGCTTTAACCTGCTATACCCATATCGTATGGCTCTGCGTAATATTCTTCTTATTACATAGCCAGCCCCAGTGTTTGATGGCAATTGACCATCTGCAACGGCAAATGCAATAGCTCTAACATGGTCTGCAATCACCCGCATGGCTACATCCCTATCCTTATCTTCTGCATATTTAAAACCGCTTAAGCTCTCAATTTCTGTAATAAGGGGTTGGAATACATCGGTATCATAATTACTTTTTTTGCCTTGTAATGCCATACAAAGACGCTCAAAACCCATACCTGTATCTACATGTTTTGCAGGTAGTTTTTCTAGACTACCATCAGCCTTTCTGTTAAACTCCATAAAAACCAAGTTCCACACTTCTACAACCAGCGGATGATCTTGGTTTACCAGCGACTTTCCATCAGTTTTGGCGCGTTCTTCATCACTGCGTAAATCCACATGAATTTCGCTACATGGCCCACAAGGACCAATTTCGCCCATTTCCCAGAAATTATCTTTTTTATTACCGTTTATGATTCGGCTTTCGTCAATGTGATTTTTCCAAATGTCAAAAGCCTCCGTGTCTAACGCTAATCCATCTCTTTCATCTCCTTCAAAAACAGAAACATAAAGCCTGTCTTTATCTAAACCATATACATCCGTTAGCAGCTCCCACGCCCAACCAATGGCTTCTTGTTTAAAATAATCGCCAAAACTCCAATTTCCCAACATCTCAAACATCGTGTGGTGGTAGGTATCATAACCTACTTCTTCCAAATCATTATGTTTACCAGAAACGCGCAAACATTTCTGAGTATCAGCAACTCGTACGGATTTTGCAGGTGCATTTCCAAGAAACAAGTCTTTAAACTGATTCATCCCTGCATTGGTAAACATCAATGTAGGATCGTTTTTAATGACGATTGGAGCAGAAGGAACCACTACGTGGCCCTTATCTTTAAAGAAGTCTAAAAACTTCTGGCGGATCTCTTTAGATGTTAACATTTTATTTTTCAAGCGATTAACTCTTTTTAACAATTCCTTTGTGGAATAATAAATACATTTGCCCGATTCTACGTCACCATTTTACGTAAAATGGATGCGAAATTAGTTGATTAGAACCGAATGGCTAAAGTAAAATACTTCTACGACCCAAGAACTTTATCTTATAGAAAGATAGAGAGAACATGGCAACATAGAATGCGCGATATGGGCGTTTTTGTGCTCAGTTCTGCGATGTTTGCTTTTGTTTTTTACGTAATTGCAGACAACCTCATAGACTCTCCGAAAGAAAAAAGGTTGAAACGCGAATTAGATAATATGGCGTTGCAATATGATATTATGAATGAGCGCATGAACCAAATTGGAAATGTGCTTGCCGATATGCAATACAGAGATGATAACATCTATCGTGTAATCTTTGAAGCAGACCCTATTCCAAGCGAAATTAGAAAGGCTGGTTTTGGGGGAGCCAACCGCTATAAAAACATGGAGGGCTTTACCAATTCTGATTTAATTATTGATACCCGAAAAAACCTTGACATTTTAACCAAGCAAACCTACGTGCAGAGCAAAAGCTTTGACGAAGTGCTAGAATTGGCTAAAAACAAAGACAAAATGTTGCAAAGCATTCCGGCCATACAACCCGTTGCAAATACAGATTTAAGAAGAATGGCTAGTGGATTTGGCTATAGAATACATCCTATTTATAAAGTTAGAAAACTACATACAGGTATGGATTTTTCTGCGCCCATAGGCACGCCTATTTATGCAACGGGCGATGGAAAAGTTATTCATGACAGAGGTTCAGACAAAGTTGGAGGACATGGGTACGGGCGCTATGTTGTAATTGATCATGGCTACGGGTACAAAACACTGTACGGCCATATGAGTAAAATTTCTGTGAAGTACGGAACCAGTGTTAAAAGAGGCGATGTTATTGGCTATGTAGGAAACACAGGAGCAAGCACTGCCCCACACCTGCACTACGAGGTAATAAAAAACGGGAACAAAATAAATCCGATAAATTTTTACTACAACGATTTAACACCCGAAGAGTACGAGCTGATGCTACAACTGTCTGCAAGTTCAAATCAGAGTTTTGACTAGTGCGGTTGAGAGACCTAAAAACATAGACATTAGATTTTAGACGTTAGACCGAAGACTGATGACTTACAACAGGAAGATGGATAAAGGCTTGTACTGCGCTTGTCGCTTAACTTTTCCAAAGTTTCAAACTTTGGAAAAGGTCTTTAACGGAAGACTGACAACCGCTTACCAATTACCGATTGCGGCCGCATGATGGTAACCGTGCCCATTTTACGGCCAGTGGTTACTTCGTCTTTGCTCCAATATATTACGTAGGTATAAACGCCAAATTCTAGTGGTTGGCCGTTGTAGGTGCCATCCCACGTGTTTTTGTAGTTGGTGT
>JAUHWL010000019.1 GCA_030424545.1 Bacteroidia bacterium | reverse complement strand
TCCCATGTACTGTCATTTAGAAAATAATCAAAGCCCCCAACCTGAGGTACTAAATTAGAATCCCATGGATTAATTGAAGGCAAATAATTGGTGTCTGTAAAATACATGCCAAAACCTTTGGCCGTATGGCAGAGTTCGCTTCCCCCCATTTTACCTGTTGCCAGCATAACATGCACCTCGGTACAATACGTAGTGTCTTGAATTAATGCCTGAGATAATGTGGTACTATGGTATGAATATAGACCATAACCACCCTGACCAAAGATGTAATTGGTTATTGAATCGTAATACCAACCATGTAAGGTTAACCCTTTTCCTTCATACGGTTGCGGAGTTGTGTATCTATAAGTTGCATTGTTAACACTTAAGCCAGGGCAACGGCCAACAACCAGACTTTGCGGGTTGGTGCAAATTGTATCATGTGCAAACCCCGGGGACCTATTGTTACCATTGGGTGATATTGGTACTGTCCAATCAATCATGCTGCAAAACGCAGGTATGTTAGAGTCTATGATGGAAAAATCGTGATTCAGCACAAGGTTTTGGGCAAAAGATAAATTTCCTAAAACCCAAAGACTAAATACTATGTAAGTGCGCAAACTCATTATTTGCTTACTACTAGAGTTGATTTGGAAACATTACTAGCAAAGATGCCATCCCAAAGATATTCGCAAAATTTTAACAATGTAGATTGGTCAATGGTTAAATCTGTGGTCTTCTCCCCCCCCCATTCAGTAAGTTACAATTCTTGGTGGCTTTCATTAAAAAATAGTTTTTAACATGATTGTAAAATTTATTGGTTTAGGTAAACTTACTAATCATTTTTTGAAACCAAAAAGAAAATGAGTAAGCGAAACATTTGCATGAATCCTTTCCATTTTTATTGAAATAATAATCATAAAAGCGAAAAAACAGATGCTTAAATTCGTTCTCTAATTAAAGGTAAAGTCTATTTTCGTGCAATGCCAGACAAAGAGTTTTTAAACGGAATTGCCTTTTCTAATTTGGCGGGAAGCCGATTTACGAACTTTATAAACCTTGCAAGGAAACACAAAGTTGCCCGCGCGTTTTATTGGCGAGCCATTTTAAATGGTTTCATTTCTTTTATTCTCTCTATACTTTCTCTTGGCGATAAATTTGTTTATTTCTTGGTCAAGAAAAAGCAAAAGCAAATACACGCACCCGTATTTATTTTGGGCCATTGGCGTAGCGGTACAACGCATTTACACAACTTAATGTGCTTAGATCATCGGTTTGGCTATACCACCACGTTTCAAACGGTTTTTCCCAATCACCTATTTGGTTTTAAAAAACCATTGCTTTGGTTGATGCGCAAAATGATGCCAGCAACGCGCCCGGTAGACAATGTGCCCTTAGACCCGCTAAATCCGCAAGAAGAAGAATTTGGCTTGGGCAATGTGATGGATATTTGCTATTACAATTGGTGGTATTTCCCTGCCGACTGGACCTATTACATGTCTTACCAACTCGATTTTTCTGCCTTAGAAAAACAAGACATTGAACGCTGGAAAAAAACGTACCTCACCTTTATAAAACGAGGGTTGTTAGAACAAAACAAAAACTGGTACATCTCTAAAAACCCACCAAACACCGCACGTATTCCGCAACTTTTAGAATTGTTTCCAGATGCGCGATTTGTATATATACAGCGCAATCCGTACGAAGTAATAGTTTCTTCGCAACGTTTTTTTAAGGCTATTTTACACCCTTTGCAGTTGCAGCACATTTCTGAACATGATTTTACCCAAAACATTTTAAAAGCCTATTGCTTGCTTTTTGATGCTTTTGAGGAACAGAAGAAAATCATCCCCAAAAAACATTTGGTAGAAATTAATTACGAAAACTTTTTGCAAAACGAGTTGAGCTACCTGCAATACATTTATAGCCAATTGGGCATAAAAATACCCGCAGGTTTAGTACCTATATGGAAGGAAAAAATAAACGCCAAAAAGCACGCAAAAAAAGAATACCCATATACTACAGAATTTCTAACCATGGTTAATAATGCTTTGGGAGACCGAATAGAAAAAATGGGGTACGAGAAGTTAACCGTATCCAATATGCCCTGAGTAAATTTTCCGCTATATCGTTTAATCTTTAAACCTTCCGATTTTTGACTCTTGAGCAATTTATAAAAACCCAATCTCAAAGCTGGTTTCAAGGAAACGGATGGACCTCTTTTGACTTTCAAACCCAAGCGTGGCAACACTTTGCCGAAGGCAAAAGCGGCATGGTAAACGCCCCAACAGGCAGTGGCAAAACATATTCGCTTTTGCTGCCCATTGTTTTAGAAGGCACCTTTAAAAACATAAAACAAAACAGCGGCCTGCAAGCTATTTGGATTATTCCCATTCGCGCACTCGCCAAAGAAATACAACAAGCCACAGAAAGAGCGCTTTTTGGGCTGGCTAGCGAATGGAGCGTACAAACGCGCACAGGCGACACGGCACAAAAAGTAAAAACACAGCAAAAGAAAAAGCTTCCTGAAATTTTAATTACCACCCCAGAGAGCTTACATATTTTGTTAGCTACTAAGGGCTACCCTAAACTTTTTAAAAATCTAAAAACAGTTGTGGTAGATGAGTGGCATGAACTTCTGGGCAGCAAGCGTGGCGTTATGGTAGAACTAGCTCTTTCCCGGCTTCGCGGAATGAACCCAACACTGCGCACGTGGGGCATAAGCGCCACCATTGGCAACATGCAAGAAAGCTTAGAGGTACTTTTAGGCGAAACATACAAAGCACAAAATCACGCTTATATCAAAGCGAACATCGCCAAAAAATTAGAGGTGATTTCTGTGTTGCCAGATCATATAGATTCACTGCCCTGGGCAGGCCATCTCGGCATTAAACTACTAGAAAAAGTAGTGCCCATTATTTTGGCCAGCAAAAGCACCTTGATTTTTACCAACACCCGCAGCCAGGCCGAAATTTGGTTTCAGCGATTACTAGAAGTTGCACCAGAACTTGCCGGCATTATGGCCATGCACCACGGCAGCATCAGCAAAAATTTGCGCGGATGGGTAGAAGACGCATTGTACGATGGCCGCTTGAAAGCCGTAGTATGCACAAGTTCTTTAGACTTGGGTGTAGATTTTCGTCCGGTAGAAACGATCATACAAATTGGGAGCCCAAAAGGTGTTGCTCGTTTCATGCAACGCGCTGGCCGAAGTGGCCACAGACCAGGCGCAACAAGCAAAATTTATTTTGTACCTACCCACAGTTTAGAACTTATAGAGGCATCGGCCTTACGCCAAGCCGCATTAAACGGAACCATAGAATCTCGCTTGCCGTATTTGCGCAGTTTTGATGTGCTGCTGCAATATTTAACAACGCTGGCTGTAAGCGAGGGATTTACAGCTGAAAAGGCCTTGGAAGAAATTCGCGGAACTGCTTCTTTTAACAGCATAACCGACCGTGAATTTACGTGGTGCTTAAACTTTTTGGTATATGGCGGAGATAGCCTTGGCGGGTATGACGATTTTCATAAAGTGGTAATTGAAGATGGAGTTTACAAGGTAGTTTCTAGAAAAATTGCCATGCGCCATCGTATGAGTATTGGGGCCATTGTAAGCGATACCATGATTCAAGTGAGATTAAAACGTGGTGGCTTTTTAGGGCACGTAGAAGAATATTTTATTAGCCGATTAAAACCGGGCGATGTATTTTGGTTTAGTGGGTACAATCTTGAATTTGTAAAACTAAAAGGATTAAAAGCCGAGGTTGTACAAAGCACCAAAAAAACAGGATTGGTGCCCAGCTACAATGGAGGGCGCATGCCGCTTAGTGCAGAACTTGGCGCTATGCTTCGCGTAAAACTCCGCGAAGCTGTAATTAAAGAGTCGGCAGAAAAAGAACTCCGTTTTATTTACCCGCTTATTGCCTTGCAGCAAAGCCGCAGTTGTGTGCCAAGTGCAAACCAATTGCTCATAGAGAAACTTACAGATCATGATGGCTTTCATGTTTTTGTTTTTCCGTTTGAGGGACGCTTGGTGCATGAAGGTTTGGCTGCTTTATTGGCCTACAGATTATCATTATTTAAAAAATTAACATTTACCATAGCCATGAATGATTATGGTTTTGAGCTTTTAAGCGATACGGAAATACCCATAGAAGAAGCCCTAGATAGCGATGTTTTTACCCTTCGCGGTATAACCGATGATATTGCCCAAAGCATTAACGAAACCGAAATGGCGCGTAGAAAATTTAGAGACATTGCCAAAATAGCCGGGTTAGTTTTCTCAGGCTTTCCCGGAAACCCGATTAAAGACAGGCATATGCAAGCCAACTCACAATTGTTTTTTAACGTGTTTCATGATATGGATAACCAAAACTTGCTCTACCGACAAGCCTTTGAAGAGGTACATGAATTTCAGCTGGAAGAGGCTCGATTGCGAGCAGCATTAGCCCGTATAGAAAAACAAGAAATAATCATTGTAGAAACAGATAAACCTACACCATTGGCCTTTCCTATTTTGGTAGATCGGTTAAACTCTAACCATTTAAGCAGCGAAAGCTTGCGCGATAGAATCAGAAAGATGGCCGGAGATTTCAGTTGAAGTTTTTTACTTTTATACGCCTAACATCAATAACGTACAAACCCAATAGCGTGTTCAATCTATTTACTTCTTTGTGAAACCAAAAATTAAAACCATGAACTATTTTACTGCACTACTCTTTGTTGTTTATTCTGGTTTTACATTAACTGCACAAAATATATATCCAGAATTAAACTATAAATTCTCCTTATTTAAAAAAGGAGTAAAAAACGTGAATATTATACAAGCCGATGTACTGAAAGAAGTGTGGAAAGTAAATGCAGAAAACAAAACCATTACCATCTACACCATGAAAGCCAAAGGCGATTTTAGCGATTACACGTTTGACGAAGAAAATATGCCAACCTATAATGACACCTATTTTATTGCTGCAGAGGCTACATGGTATTTTCAGAAAAAAGGACGACTAGACTCGGTGGTTTCTACTGTAAATAGAATTGCCTTTTTTGGCGATCATGAAAAAAATGGCCCTTATGGAGATGAAATGGTTGGCAAGGTTGCGCAAACACACAGCAAAAGTCTTTATTGTTATTCTAAAAAGTGCCTAGCGTCTGTGCAAAATTGGTATTCTGACGAGATTTTTACTGGTGTAAAAGTCACTACTACTTATAACTGCCAAAAGAAAAAGTCTACAAAATTTACGGTTAACAACGTTGCCAATAAAAACGAATTGATTTATGATGATTATGGCCGTTTGGCGCAAATAAAATATGGCGAAACAACAACTACCCATTTTGAATATGACCAAGAAGGAAATCTTAAAAGGCGATATACAGGCAGCAACGAAACAACGTTTACTTATAACACAGAAGGACTAATTGCTTCTGAAACAAAATCTGAAGGCCGCCCTATGCCTTATGAATACACCTACAAATAAGCCGGTTGATTTGTCATCGCCACCATAAAATGTTTATAAGGCACGAAAAACAAATCCTCTGTTTTTAAGCTCGGCCAATACCAGTGGCAAGCAATACTGCAAATTTGGCCAAGCCTTTTGGCTATCATGAAACACAATAATGCTGCCTGCCTCTACATTGTTTAGCACATTGACCACACATTCTTGGGGCGAGTTTCTGGGGTTATAATCGTGGCTAAGTACATCCCACATAATTATTTTGTACTGGTTTTTTAGCAAGGCTATTTGGCTTTTTTTAATGCGCCCGTATGGCGGACGAAAAAGCGGTGTGTTTAACAATGTATGCGTTTTTGCCACACTTTGCACATAAGCCTTGTTGTTGGTTGTCCAACCTTTTTCATGGTTGTGCGTATGGTTGCCAATGCTGTGCCCGGCCGCACGTAAATCAACCAAGATTTCTGGATGTTTTTCCACATTATTCCCGATAAGAAAAAAAGTTGCTTTGGCGTTAAATTTTTCCAACACAGCCATTACCCATGGTGTAACATTTGGCGTTGGGCCATCATCAAAAGTGAGGTACACCGCATTTTCATGGCTTGGCATTTTCCAAACAACTTCGGGGTAAAACAATTTTACAAAGGCGGGAATCTTGGCGGGCACTTTCATAGCTACAAAAATAAAAGTCCAGGCCTTGCGACCTGGACTTTACTTATTTTATAAAACATGCATTTTAGTTAAACGGCTGAAGCGCTTTTCTATAACGTGCATAAATTTCGTTGTTCTGCAAACCTGCTTCGGTCATTGGCATGCCCAATTCATATTGCTGTACCATACCAAAAATCATTTGATAATATTGGCCGTTGCTCTGAATTTCGTTGGTGATGGCTCTGCGGTCTTTTGCGCTGAACTGTGCGTAATACGTAAGCTCATCATCCAACTGGTCTGCAAATAAATCGATGTATTTACGAGCACTTTCACTATCGCCCGCTTTGTAGTAGGCTTCTATAGCATTCATAATAAAATAGTCGAAACCATATTTTTCTACAGGAACTTTTTCCATCAAACGGTCAAGTACTTCAATGGCTTTTTCTTTTTCACCACTTTCTATTAGTGAGTTTGCCAAACGGCCATAAATAGTACGCAAGTTGTAAGTAAGTCTGCGTGCAGTTTCATCTAAATAAACATCTTCAAGCTCCATGTTTCCAAAGTTGAATTTGTTCATCAAATTGTCATACATCACAGCTTGGTTAACCTCGCCAAAATCCATTCCTTGACTTTTCTTGGTGCGTTTTACGGGTGTAAATCGGTAAGCCAATCCTTCTAATTGGAAGTACTGATCTAACCAGAAAAAGCTCTTGCTGTTGTTACCTACCGTAATGCTAAAGTAAATGGGTCTGTCCCAATTGTTTTTGGCAATTAGATCTACTACCAACATATCTCTTTTAAGCAATACGCCAGAGTTTAAATCCCAATCTATGTAGTCTACAATTTTATCTTCATCTTGAGGCGGTACTACATTTTTAGCAATTACTTCTGCTTTATTTACAGGTACACGTACTTTTTTAATGGGGTAGAACATAAGTTCTTTAGAGCGCATGGCGTTAAATTTCACTTTATCGTCATCTCTTTTCAACCATTTTACAAAGTCGTCTACCATCCAGCGGCCTTTAACACCAATATCTTGGTAATAAATAACATCTCTAGTTCCTTGTTTGTATTGGTTCCAATCAAAATCAAACGGTACCGGTGCGCCATCATACGTTTGGCGTTTCATTTGGTCTATGTACCAATCTGTATTTAATAACGAAAGGTTCACTACGCGCACATCTGTACGATAGCCTTCTACCTCTTGTATGTACCAAAGGGGGAATGTGTCGTTATCCCCGTTGGTAAATAAAATGGCATTTGGGGCACAACTATCAAGATAGGCCTTGGCAATTTCTCTAGCCACATAACGGTTGCTACGATCATGGTCGTCCCAATTTTCTTTGGCCATTATGCCCGGTACAAGGCCCAAGCAAAGCAATGTGATTAATGCGGCAGAAGAGGGTTTTTTAAACTTACTCTGCAACAATTCATAAAGCGCAACTACACCTAAGCCAATCCATATGGCAAATACATAGAACGAACCTACGAAGGCATAATCTCTTTCGCGTGGTTCAAAAGGTTTGTGATTGGTGTAGAGTACAATGGCAATTCCCGTAAACACAAAGAATAAGAGAACGGTCCATGCATCTTTATTATCTTTTTTAAAGTGATAAACCAAGCCAATTAACCCTAAAATAAGCGGCAACATGTAGTATTTGTTGTGGCCTTTATTTTCCGAGATAAATTTAGGCAAGTTCTTTTGTGGCCCTAAACGCATTTCATCTAAGAATGGAATACCCGTAATCCAGTTTCCTTTGGTCAACTCATATCTACCTTGCTCATCGCTTTGCCTACCCGAAAAGTTCCACATAAAGTAGCGCATGTACATATAGCCCAGTTGGTAGTTAAAGAAGAATTTTAAATTCTGACTAAAAGTTGGTCTTTTATTCTTGTCTTTAATACCTGCAATTTCTATGTAGTTTTTGGTGTATTGCGGATCGTCATTCCAGATACGTGGAAAAAAGCTCTTATACTTATCATCATAGTTTGGTACCGATGCAAGATTCTCGTTGGCCACAATATATTTGGCATCTATGGTTAAATCTTTACCACTGTTTGCAACGTATTCTTCGGCTTTCTTTTCATCTCTAAAACCGGCCACTTCTCTGTTGCCATCAACCACAGCAAAACCTTTTACATAAGTTGGGTCTCCATCTTTAAAAGGCTCGTCTCTATCATATTGAGCGTTGTAAGATCTTCCATATAAAATAGGCCAATCTCCATACTGCACACGGTTGTAGTAATCTAACAAGCTCAATGCATCTTCGGGGTTGTTTTCATCAATTGGCGTATTGGCGTTAGAACGAATGGCCAACATCACAAAACTTGAGTACCCAATCATTAAGAACATAACGGCCAAAATAGATTGATTCCAAAGCGGTAAATTTTTCTTTTTGGTATACATCAGCCCATATACAGCTAAACCTGTTAAAAGCAATAATGTAAATATAGTGCCCGAGTTAAAGGGCAAGCCGATGCTGTTTACGAACAAAATTTCCATTTTGCCCAGCATTTTTAAGATTAAGGGGATAATTACTTTAAACACAAAACCCAAAACGCCAATGCTAATAATGTTGGCCAAGATGAAACCTTTGGTTGTTGGATTAGGGTATTTTTTAAAGTAATAAACCATGCTTATTGCAGGTATAGTAAGGAACACCAAAATGTGAACACCTACAGATAGCCCAACCATAAACGCGATTAAAATTAACCAACGGTTGGCATATTTATCGGTATCTACAACTTCTTCCCACTTAAGCACAGCCCAATAAGCTGCAGCAGTAAAGAAAGAAGACATGGCGTAAACCTCGCCTTCTACGGCACTAAACCAGAAAGAATCTGAAAAAGTGTATGCCAATGCACCAACAGCACCTGCACCAAAAATGGCAATTAATTTACCTTGGTCTAATTCACCTGTTTTTTCAGCTAATTTTTTAGCCAATGCGGTAATGGTCCAGAATAAAAATAAAATGGTAAATGCGCTAGAAAGAACAGACACCATATTTACCCAGTAAGCCTGCATTTCTACATCGCCAAAGGCAAGTTGCGAAAACAAGTTCCCAACCATCTGAAAAAATGGTGCTCCGGGCGGGTGACCTACCTGTAATTTTACAGAAGTTGCAATGTATTCACCGCAATCCCAAAAACTTACGGTAGGTTCTACGGTGTAGGTGTATACAAAAGCGGCAATGGCAAAAACGGCCCATCCGGCTATGTTATTGATTTTCTTAAAGTTCTCTATCATTCTTCCATAAATTTGGTAGTTGGCGAATTTAGAAATAAATAGATACCAGCATAGGGCATAATCGTTAAACGTTTCTAAAAATGTGTGAACGGAATAAAAAAAAGTATTTGCGGGGATAAACAGAGTGCTTATATTTGCGCCCCGAAAATAAATAGATGCCCTATCGTCTAATTGGCAGGACAGCGGTTTTTGGTACCGTCAGTCAAGGTTCGAGTCCTTGTGGGGCAACAATAAAGCTTCGTAAGCCTAGTGTTTACGAAGCTTTTGTTTTTAGGTGACCTGAATTTTGACCTGAATCATTTTTAATACCGACTTTTTTTTCTTCCATTATAATACCTCGAAAATACAACAACCTATTAAAATATGTTTCGTATATCCTCTTCATTAAATAAGTATTTTCCATGATTACTTATAGGTTTCAATCTCCCCGAAGCAACCCATCTTGAGATTGTTCTTGTGGAAATTTGATATTTTAAACTCACTTCTTTTGTGCTAAGCGGTTTGGAGTGATAATGCGACATTAATTCCTTTAATTCTTCAATTAGCAACTTTAAGTCACGTGTATAAGATGCCGAAGACTCCAGAGATTTTATAATTTCCCTCACTTTTTCAAATTCATTCATAATAACTTCAATTTGAATTTATATACCTTTTTACCGAAAAAGTTTAAATACCCAGAAAAATAAAATCCGTTACTTCTCAATTGAAATCTTGATTACTTTTGCTATTGTAGAGTAGCTACAGCCGAGGATTTTTGAAATCTCTGCTTGCGTATAACCAGCGCTTAATTTCTCAATGATTTTCTTGTTCTTGGGTTTGTTGAGGAACTTCTCAGGCGATTCTTTTGTGTTTATGGCTCGCCCGGTATAAAGGCCCTTAGCTTTACGAATGGCAATCCCTTCCATTTGTCTTTCTTTTATGAGGGATTTTTCATAGGAAGACATAGTGGCGAGAATCGTCAGGATCATTTCTGATATTTTATCAGGCTCACCTTTATGATTAAAATTTCGCAGTGATGGGTTTTTGCAGATAATGGTAATGTGTTGATCGGTTAGCTGTTTCCAAATAGTTAGTACATCAATAGTGTTTCTGCCAAGACGATCTATAGAATGAACAACCAGTTCCTTAAGTTCGTTGTTATTTGCCAACTTTTTAATCTGCTTACCTCCGGGTCTTTCAAAGAATGAAATAAGTCCGCTGCATTTATCTCTTAATATATAATCATATCCCTTAAGATTCTGTAATTGTCTTTCATCGCTCTGACCGGCTGTTGATACACGACTGTAATAAACCCTTTTTCCGCTACTATTTTTAGGTAATATATTCATGAAGCCAAAAGTAGTAGAAACGAAAAAGGCCCACAAGAGATTCTCAGGGCCGATTTTACTACGATTTGGGGTACACTCTAATATGGTAGAGGATGAGAATAGAATTCCTTCACCTGTTCAACATCAAGGTCTTCTAAATTACTTAAGTATTCTAATTCTTTGTCCCAGATTTCGTCCTCCGGAAACTCATGATAAGAGTTCTCATAAACAATTGGCTTTAGACCTCTTAAAAATTTAATGGTGTAGTCCTTTTTACTTAAAACAATAGCAGATGGTGGAGCAATAATATCTAAGCCTTTGAACACTCCATTCTTATCAAACACAAAGAAGGTTGATGGGTCGAGTAAATTGTATTGTCTTTCGGAAAACTTTAAGAAGTAATCACTGATTGGAATTAGTATAGGCCAATACGCACCGCTATATTCTGGCACTTCAAATTCTTCCCAAGATGCTTTTTTATAAATGAACGCTTCAGCTTGATATACAATTGTTCCAAACTTTAAATATGACCATAAAGCATGAAATGCAGCGATTGATTTCTCAAGGAAGTGCATAGGTTGATAGCCAGGCGCAATGTCATACCCTAATTCAAAACAATCATCAAAAACTTCAATTTGACAAAAAGTCAATAATCCATTCTTGTTGTAAAAGTTAAAATCATTAGAATCAATTAAATGCTGAAGCTTTTGCTTTCCTAGGTTAGAACTCGGAAGAGACATTTCTGTTGTTAAACTGTAACAGTAGCTTAAGGAATTGAGTGTTATTGTAAGTTCTAGACCATTCCACTTTGCTGAAGCCAATACTTGGTTAGGATTATTTCTATTCTTTCTATACGGAGAATTAAATTTTGTGAAATAGTAATCCAAATAAGCATCAAATGCCTTTATGAATTTGGTCGCATTCTCGCTGTAATGCTTGTCTTGTTGATACTTCATGATTATTAGTTTTTAATGTATTTACACACGTACTCAATGGCTTCTGAATAATCCATATCGAAAGGAAGCTCAATTTTGGAACTATTGAATTTTTCAATTTCAAATGTTGATAGCACTATTACCTTTTCCTCCAATATTGTGATGTCTATATCAATGTGTCGCCAATGCATTTTATAGTGATCAGTGGTAATCACCTTGGCATTGTAAGGCATGATATATTCTAACTGTTCCAAGCTGTTATAGACATATTCATGTGAAATTGATGTAGATAAAATATCTTCATTAAACTTCGCTTTAATGTAACCCTCGACCATTTCCATTGGATTCCATATCCAATCCAAAGGGTGGTAATACACATCATGTCCAGTGAATGGATCATTTAATTGTTGTGTTAAGTATTCGATGTTCATTTGACTTAATGTTTTCATATTGCATTCTTTTATAATTCTCTCTTTATATGTTTTTATTGAATGAAAGTTTGATTTCAAATGAAAAAAGACAGCCATCCGGCTGCCTTCTCAATATAAAAATCCCTACTTAAATCAGGAACCAAACAGGATTTAGCAAAACAATATTATTTATACGGATAAAGTAAGCTTGGTTGAACTAGCGTATCCAATAGTAAATACCTCATAGACCGTGGCTCCTCATCTTTCAGATATTCGTCTACGCCATGTCTCTCACAAAAATCCTGGGCTTCTTCGAAGTCCAAATCGCTGAAAGTATCGCTAAACTGGTGCTTTAAATCATTCTCAATACAGAAGTCCTCAAGATCATTCTCTAGCTCTTCTTTAATATCACCATATAAAGACAAAACGCAATTAACCATATCATCTGGGGTATCCATTATGCCCTTCTTCATTATTTCATATGCTCGTGGAGGAACAACCATGTTAGTGCCAATAAACTCTCCTTCTTGATCAAAACAGAATCTAGTTCCATGGTAGTACTTTTTAAACTCTTCCTCATTTATTGATGAGAAATAGTGGTACATATTGTTAATGACATCAGAATATTTTCTTTGAATTGTCATCACTTTTCTCCATGCTTCCTTCTCAGTTATACATGAATCTAGATAAGAATACTTATTCTCTGGTTCAACACCTGTTTTAATGAATCGGACAATTGCTATAAAATCAGCGAATAGCTTATCCAGAACGATTTTCATATCACTCCTGTAAAGAGTGCCTTGTATACCAAAGTAGAGATTCCCTTGTTCGGTCTTGTATCTATACTTGTAGCATAGTCCTCTGTGATTTCCAAGAATTGATTGTGTACCGTGTTGGAACCTAAACATCGAAGTCAACTCGATCTGGCGATTACCAAGTTCCTTTAATGTAACTTCAAATACATGGCCATATACTGTGAACCTACCAATTATTGAATTGTTTTTTTCCTGAACTTTCAAGTTCAGTTCGCTACCAATGTAGTATTTCAGGTAGCCTTTCATGAGTTTTATAAACTCGCTTTTAATAACTGTCATCATATTTAATTTATTTTTTGATTATTTATTATATAGTAGAATTCAATATTTGTTTAAAATAAAGTTGATATTTCTTGAAATTATTTTTGAAATAAAAAAGGCGACCAATTATGATCGCCTTTCTCCAATAAATACTATGAATAAAATTATCTTAACATGAGATTGATTTAGTAAATTTTCTAAACGCCAAGTTTTTACTATATCCTTTCATGCTAGTATTATATAGTAAAAAGAATATAAAGTTTAAATATTTTTCACATATAGTGGAAAATAAAAAAGGCGGCTCTTTAGGCCGCCATTCACTAGCAAAATAGCATGTCACTTATTGGAATTAGTGAGACTATTATAAAGTATAGAAAGCTTCTTTGTGAGAGTTATCAAATCTTTTAATATACGATATCTTTTATATTGCTGTTGAATATCTACATTTTCTATTTCCCCGAATTGTAAGATTTCTTTAAGATCTTCTTCTAATTCATTTATTAGTTTTTCCAAATCTTCTTTATTCTTCAACAGCATCTGTTTCTCTTTGTCATTGTCAATATCTAAACTCTCATTGAACATTTTATAATTCTTGATTCGAGAGGGGTTGAAAGCTGCTCTTATTTCAGTCATGATCTCAGCGATGAACTTTTCGAATTGAAATTCCTCCATATCCAAATCAGAATGCATTAAATCGTTAACCGGAATGCACTTGAAAAACAGTTTGTAGCCGTTTTCAGGTTTAAATGCCCAGTTATTGTTTAATAGAATTGATTCTTCAATAGTTAATGTTGGATAAATAATAAGCTCTGCACCAAAATATGCTGTAGTTGATGACCAATTAAAACCAACACTCAATTCATGGTCATCTAGAATCTGGTCAATGGTGAATTGATGCTTTTCGAGGTTTAATCGTTGGCATTGGATATAATCAGGAAAGATATTTTCCATCCTATTTCTTACACTTTTTAAAAATGGAATCATCTTATCTGTTGCTATAGAAAACCCTTGTAAGGCAGCTAAATCTTGTAAATTGAAGGTATTCATTGCTGGTAATTGTTTAAAGTATATAGTAAGAATTAGCTATTCCCTTTATGTTTTAGCTTTTATAAGTATACCCCTTTTCTCATTGAAAATGGCTCAAAATCAGCTTCGAAACAGGCAATTTCATTAGATATTCATACCGAATTCACCACTTTTCTGACGAATTTTGACATTATCTAGACCTGATTGTATATCAATTAGAATGTTACCAAAAAAAGCATTGAGAATGGCTTGGTATCCACCAGCTTGACGGAGACCCTTAAGGTTGTAATCTTGAGGGTTTCTCCTGACTTCATCTAATATTAAATTTCTTTCCTCAGGGGTGAATACTCTTCTGAATTCTTCTTCGAATTGTTTTCTTGTCTTTATCATTTCTAATAATTTAAGTTATATAGCTTATATGGATTTATTTAAAAAAAGTTTACGAAGCAGACTCGAATTAGAAGAAATAAATCAACGAGCAGCCCTCTTCAAAGGGCTAGCGAGGTGCTAGTAATTTACTTTGGTGACTAGATTAATACCAGCACTTTATTATTGTGATTGACTAATTAACTCCCAGTACTATTATTTACTATTCTAGTTTACCTAGGACGACCCCGCCCACCTAAAGGCGGGGTCTTTACTCTGGCTCACTTTGCTCTTCTGGTATACCTAGCACTACTACTTAACTATACTTTATGTTGTGCACTTTTTGATATTATACACTGTATTTACATTGGTAATTAATATTAGCTACAGTTTTGATACCTTTCCCAGAAGCTACGGTATTCATAATCTCCTTGACCTCTTCAGATTCAGTTTCGGTCGTATATAATGCATCGTAAACATATAGTGCTTTAATGCCTCTTTGCCTTATACGTTTTATTACTTCGGTCATTAATTCAACTTCTTTAGATAAGAATTTTGAACTCACTACATTATTGAAGTTGCTCGAAAGCTTATCATTAATAAGTCCTTTGATAATTTCTGGATGGTTCTCTTTATAATATGGATAAAGTGGAGAGTATTTGAGAATACCTAATTCTAAATTGAAAAATGAGAGATTATGTCGTTTTGCTTCAGAACGTGAAATGCCTAAGTACTTCGCCACTTCATCATGGGTGATAGGACAGGTAGTTTTGCCTCCGTAGATCGCTATTGCAAGGTTTGGGTGTAACGTATTAAAGTCAATTTCTACCAGATTTTGACCATTTATTTTCACCTGAGAGCGACACCAGCTGGGAGCTAAACTGAAAGAATCAAATACTCTACCGCCAGACTTTATCCCGCCAATGATTGGAATCATATAACCTCCATGACATAGTTTATTAAATAAGTCTATGGAATCTTCTACTATACTTTCATTGGTATGATCAATTGAGTTTTTCTTAAGGGCAATTAATTTGCCTTTGTTTGTTCGAACGCCTTCAATGGCCAGTTTTTTCCCTAATTCAAAAAGATCCTCATCAGCCGGTATGGTAACATATGGATATACATCATGAACAAGGTATTCAGCTATTTCATTCCCCTTTATTGCTTTCATTAAATCCAGCTTCCGGTTTACAATTCTGTTTTGAATGGTCTTGTTTTGTGCCTTATAAAGTGAAAGATCACTTTCCAGATACCTTTCAGAAAAACGGTATGTCATTGGATAATGATCTACCTGATATGATGTGTTTTGATGGATAATCGCGTGGTCTAACATGAAATCTCTTATCCGAATGTATCGCCTTCCGACAAAATCTCTAATTGTGCTGCTCATCAGGTGGATATAAGGACTCTTTCCTTGTTGGTAGTCAAAATAACTCTTGAGCATATTAGAACTGTACAGGAATACAAACTCCTGAGCCTGTAGGTCGTTCGAGCTGATGCGTTCTAATTCACTTTGGTTTATTTCATCTAGGTAATTGATTAATTCCGTTGGAACCCATATACAAGGCTCCATATCAAGTTTTAACATAAAAAGGTGTACCCAGGAACCTTATTTTTTACCGAATTGGTTCTGGATACACCTTATATCTAACTAGAGATGAAAAGTTTAGTGCCAGTTCTTATTAAAAATTCAATAGACATTTTTATCAAGTTGTCAAGAAATTCTAGGTGCTCTTCGATCAGCGCATTTACAAAACCTACAACTTCTTCTGGAGTCTCAATTTCTTCCCATAAACAATAAACATTGAAGAATCCATTTTGCATGGTGTTCGTGGAGAAAGCAATTACTCCATCGTGGTAATTGAAACAAAGTATTTCATCCTCATCAAAATAATTTATGTCTTCCTTTGTAAGTAAAGAACAATATTCTGTAATGTTCTCAGAAGCAATTAAAAACTGCTTTTTCATTAGTACATATTTATCTGGATCGGGATCCATACACAGCATAGTCTCACTCATAATTTACTTTTTTGTGGTGTTACTCAATATTATCGTTATCCATCAGATTTTCTATTTGCTTTCGTTTTGCAACTTCTATCATAAATTCGGTCATAGATATTTGCTCAAGAAAGCATAATTCTGCCCGCTCAGCAAGAGCTTAAGGTGTACGAAATTTTAGGCCATAAATTGGAACTGTAAAAAATCCTTTCTGATAGGAATCTGTAGATGAGAAGCGATATTTGCCAACCAACATATCAAAATGTAGGCATTCTTCTTCTGGACATGATTCGATTTCTTGTTGAGATAAATTTAGACAATAATTATTTACATTATTTTTTATTGTGAGGAATTGGGCTCTAAGATCAATGTAATTGCCCGGATTAGCGTTAACTTTAATTTTAAGAGTATTCATTGTTTTTTATTTTAACTGGTTTTCTATTGATTCATTTATTGCGGATGCTACTATATATGTGTGTAGATTCAATTGCTCTGATAAGATGAGTTCTGCTGCCATTGCGAGATCCATAGCACTTGAACCACTCATCACACCTGTGTCGATATGAAAAAATCCTGTTATAGCCTCTTCGCTGGCGAACTGAAATTTTCCTTTGTCGTCAAAATGAAGCGTAAATTGTTCATTGTAATATTCTTCCAGATTATCCTCATCCATGTGTAAACATTCTCGTATAATTATCTCAGATTTACTAATAAAGGATTCTCTTAATTTTATATATTTTTCAGGATTAACTTCTAGTCGTATGCTTATATTCTTTTCCATTTTTTATCGTTTTTGAATTAATGTTTCTATTTCTACCAATTGAGCTTCGAGCAGTTCTTTGGCTTTACTTAATTGGTAGTCTTCTCCATTTATTATTTGGAGGTTTCTTTTAACCGCAAAATCTGTTGGAACCCATAAAGCATAAACAACATCTTCGCACTCAATTCTTGGGTATTTCCGGCTACCGCCAGACTGTGCATAGCCCTCAATGACATCAGCATAGATTTGTATCTCCCGGTCTCTATCAGGACAAAAGGAAAGTATATGAAGGCCAACGTGATGTGATTGAGAGTTTAAGCCGCTCAATACATGTTCTGGCGCACTGACTCTAACCAGTGGCAATGATTGATCGCCTAAAAGATTTATTAAGTTGCTTAGCCTTTCTGGCGGAACTCGCCACTTTTGCTTATCGGCATCCCAATGGCCACCCCATCTCCGACAGGTTTGGATAATGTAATCTGAAAAGAGTGAAGTGACAAATAGTTCACCACCAATTCTTTCGTAATAACTGATTAATTTTTCTTTTTTTCTCTTTCCGAGATTCTTTATTTTAAACGTTCTCATAATCAAACAAAAATTTTAAATAGTTTAACTAGACGACATACGAATCGTCAGTATTTCTCTTTGATAGCTATATGTAGTATAGCGCTATCATGCTATTATTTTTTTGTTCAATTTGAGAACTTGAAAATTCTCGGTAATGCCACTTAGAGCTGGCATTATAATTCAGCAAAAGAACTTTGCTAAATCGAGGGCAAATGTATAACTATTTAGTTTATAAAAATAAATTATTTATTACATAATGTTTTGATGTTAAAGTATTAGATATTTTTCAGGGTATTCACAGTTCTGGGTTTCTCACCCCACGCCCATTTGAAAAATAGGCAAATACATGGCCAGCAGAATAAAGCCCACTACTAGCCCTAAAAAGAGAATAATAAACGGCTCGATTAAGCTACCGATAAGTTTTGAGCGGTGCTCAATCTCCTCACGATATTGGGTAGAAAGTTCACCAAAAACCACATTTAAGGCATGCGCCTCTTCGGCCACTTTAATAAGTGTTACTAGCCGCTTGTTAAATATTCCATGCGCTTGCATGGCCTTGTGCAATGTTGCTCCTTTGATGATATCTCTTTCTATCATTTTAAGAGCTGTTTTAAGCTGATAATCTTTGGCAAGTTTGCCGCTTAATTCAAGAGCGGTCATCAGGTTAACGCCACTTTGCAACAGCAGCGCCATGGCGCCATTCCACTGCATTAAAACACCCGTAGTGTAATGGCTACCAAAAATGGGCATTCTGCTATAAATTTTTGACTTTATTCGCTGAATGGCAGGGTTGTTACGTTGCCAAAAAAACAGGGCTGCCATGCCTAAAAAAAGAAGTAAAAAAACACGCCAAGATGATGAGATAAATCCACTCATGGCCACCACCATTTTGGTAATCGCTGGCAAATCTTTGCCAGAGCGCGCAAAAACATCTTCAAACATGGGCACCATAAAAAGCAACATAAAAACCACCGCGCCAATCGAGGTCATAAAGATGACGATAGGGTAGCTCAATGCGGTCATCAATGCGCGCTTTTGTTTCATCTTGTTTTCAAAAAATGCCGCCAAATCTTTGGTCACATTTTGCAATTTCCCTGTTTCTTCGCCAATGCGAATAGTGACCAATTCATATTCTGAAAAACTGCCTGATTGCTGTAAAGAACTCTCCAAGTTTTCGCCTTTATTGAGTTTATGTAGCACTTTTTGCAGCACCTCTTTGCGCATTTTATTTTCTTGCTCATTAGCGATGAGCTCGATGGTTTCTTTGAGCGGCAAACCGCTGTTGAGCATCAAGGTGAGCTCTCTATAAAACGCCAATTTATCTTTGGCCGCAAAAGTTGGACTAAGCCTGATTTCACGATCTAGCAAGCCATTTGATTGCCTCGTTTTGCTAGGCGATCCTTGTTGTTGTGCTATGTTCTTTAAATCGATGGCCATTAGTGTGGATTTTTTTTGAAAGCTTTCCTTACTAACTCCGTTTGGGTACTTTTGGGTGTGCATATTTGCAACGTGTCACCCTTTATTTTCGGTGAATTTAGGATGGCGAAAACACACATGTTGCGTTCACTTTCACTTTTTAAAAAGGATGCCGAAATTTCAAAAGTAGCTGTGGTGTTTGCGGGTGTTTTGCGTGTGTTTATTTCCTCTCTTTTTACCAACGAATCACCTAAAACATGGTACGTGATTTTTAACTGCGCTTTTTCAATTTTCATGCGCTTATTTTCCACTAAAACAGATTGATAACCATCTAAATCACTCCAAAGTTTTGCTTCAAAAACTTGCTTTTCATTGTTGTAATTTCCCGTTGATGTCAAAAAAAGTAAATCACGCTGCATAAACCGAAATGCATAGTAAAAAACACCAACCAACACTGATGTAATTACCATCACCACGATGATTTCCTGCAAGGTAAATGAGGGCAACTTTTTCATGGGGAAATTAATGCTTGATATTTAACTTCTGGTCTGAAATTTAGCGACACTACTTGCACAAAAAGCAAATTCTCACCTTCTTTGGTCACGCTTACACTCCACGTTTCGCCTTTACAATCAATCTCAAACAGGGTGGGTTGAGCTATATTTTTTGCCTCTTGAAAAAGCTCTTTGCCACAGTCTTGTTGTTGCAAGTTCCCATGTGCATTGATGCGCAAAAATAGTGTTGTCCAGACCGTGGTAACGGCCGAAATTATAAGCATCGCCACCAGCACTTCCACCAAGGTACTCGCCTTTAATTTAACCATGCCGCCACGTATTTTTCGTCTCCCAAAATGCCGCTTCCAGCAAAGGGAATGTCTAAACTGTCTTTGTTGATTTCGCAATCAAGCAAGTGGTTGGCGTAAATCCCTGCGCGCGTGTGCAAAATTATTTTTTCAGCAAAAAGTTGCCCCATAATTTTACCCTTTGGTTCTACCTGACTGTTCGCAATAACTTGCCCAATGACCACTGATCCCGAATCCAACACTACTTTGGCACTTGTTTTTGACAATCGTTCTCGATCTTCGCTGATTATTACTCCACTAAACTGAACTCCTTTTTTTAGCCTAATCTGCGTTTGCATTTTAGGGTTTTTGTTCATTAAAATAATGGATGATGGGTAAGCCAATGTTACATTTTCTTCGAGAATAACCGTGTCTGTGGCCACAATGTGTAGTCGCCCCGAAAAACCGTCCTTAATACGCACCTTTTTTGCATTGATCAGCACATCGTTGAGCCCACAAGTGGCGTTAATGACCACGCTATCGCGATGGCTTAAAATAAGGTTGCCTTGCAAGGTGTCAAAATCAAAAAAACTACGTTTAGGCTCAAAGATTATGGTGCGTTTTTCCCAGGGTTGACGAATATTTTTGTTGATTTCAAACACCAAGCTGTCTTCGGGTAAGTATTGAAATTGGGCAAGGCGTTTCGCATAATTTTCAAGGGCGACATCGGGCTTTATTTCATTTTTTTCGCGTTTATAAATTTGGCCTCGCACCATGCGTTTATAAGGAAATGTTTTCCCTTCGATGTAGGCCGCCTTAATACCTGGCTGGGGGGCGTAAACATCACCATAGATGCGCACTTTGCCTGCAAAGTGCAGTGGGTATCTTTTTCCTGTAGTATAAAGTGCCACATTTTGATATTTTTCGTGTGGTAACACACCATAAATTAAGGCTGTTTTATAATGAAAACCCATGCGCTGGGCACGAATAACAGCCGTTTGAAATGCACCCCATTGACGATTGATGATGTTTATCGAATCACACCCTTCGTCAAACAAATCACGCTCAATTTTTACATATTCTTGCCCTGCAATAGGCAAGTTTTTTAGCATATTCCATGCTGAAAAACAGTTTTGTCGCAAATCAAATTGATGCTTGTGTTTTGTGTGGATTTCTGCTTGCTTTTCTTGCCAAACCAACAATAATAAAATAGTGGCTGCCGCAATAATGGACAACAAAATGGCATAGTTGAGCGCCCCGGCTTTTAAGGATTTTTTCTGATCCATTTTTTTGCATTTTGAAACTCCAATTGAGCACTATCCGGTTGGCACGAAATTAATTTTACCTCTTGCCATTGCGTGCCGATGTCTAAAATTTCTGTTTGCCCATTGCATTGCAACATAGCCGAAACTTTATGGGTGCTTAAATTTTTTATCTGACCTAAATAAACCAATTTTGGCCATGTTATTGCCGTGTGTTCACGAGTGTTCGCGCGTGTCCGCGCGTGTCCACGAGTGTTCACGGGTGTCTGCGAGTGTCCGCGCGTGTTTGCAGTTTTTTTTGGTGTTCGCAAGTGTTTATCGGTGTTCAAAAAAGGATCTTTGTAATCTAGTACGAGGGGCAATGTTGTCGTTTTTAACTTTACAGCACGCTGTTTAGGTATTGTAAAGTTTTCATCGCTGTCAGTTGTGATTCCCGTGTACAATTTCAACCCAATGACTCCCCAAATGGCAGCCACTGCTAGAACGAGCAACGTAGTTGTTTTTTTATTGGCTTTCTTTTTCACTACTGCACCGTAAATTTTCGGGTGGCACTAGCAGGCGAAGGGTTTCCCGCTTTGTCTCTTGAAAATACACGCCAATAAATAACACCTGTGGGAACACTGTCTGTCTGTGTAGTGGCATTGGTGGTATAGGTCTGATAGATTTGTGCAAAATTGGTATCGGTGGCCACCACTAAACTATCTCGCAAGCTCGAACCATTGTCGGCTGGGCGGCTCCAGTCAAATACGATATTGTTCCCTGTAGTGATAATAGCATTGGCGGCTGGAGAAAGTAATATGGGGGCTTGCGGACGAACAGTATCTACAAAGCCTGTGCGGACGGTGAAATCGGTGCTTCCCAATAAGTTGTTTCCACGCACTCTCCATGCAAATGCACCCGTGTTCACCAGAGTGTCAGTTGTAGATTCTGTGTTGAGTGTTTTGTTTTTGATAAGGCTGCCGTTAAAATCTGGTTGCCACAATTCAAATGTATAGTCAGCAGCATTGTAAAGCGGTTGCCACGAAAATTTCTGTATGATTTGATTGGTTGTGTCGTTTTGTGTAGGCGTGAGTAACACAATCGTTTGATCGCTTAAATCTAAAGTACTGTCAATTATCAAATCGCGCACTTCCCAAGGGGTCTGGGTGGCACTATTTTCTGCTCGAAGTCGCCATTGATATATGCCAGGATTTAGTGATATCTGAAACTTGTTGGTGTCTAGCACTTCATCAGCCAAAAGTTTTGAAATACTGTCAAAATGTGGCGACACGATTTGCAATCGATAGTGCGTAGCGCCATAGGTTTTTTCCCACCAAAATGTTTGCGTTGCCACCGAAGTACGCAAGCTGTCTACAGGAATGTTGATTTGCACATTGGTTTGATCTAGCCGTACCTCAAAAATGTCGTTGCATTGCACAGCCATGGTTAAAATGGCCACAACAATTGCCATAAATTGAATTAATTTTCTCATGTTTTCTAAATCTTAAATCCTCAGCTCAGTGAGGTTTTTACTTGCTTTTTTCGCCTAAACTTTGCACCCAAAACCGCATAAAAAGTTCTGTTTTTCGGGTTTTTAAATCCTTTCTTTTGTCAAATTCATAGCCCAACATTCGTCCGTCTGCAAAGTTGGACTCAAGTTGATGCACAAGCGTGAGTAGTGCTTTAAAACTGCCTTTACACTCCACCTCATACAGGTTCACCTCCATGCCACTTTGAGCATAAGCGTGCGGCTCTATAATATTGGATACTGTCACCTCCAACTCGCTGGCCAGCCGAGTGATTTCACTAAAAAGTGCTACTTGAACAGCACCTGCATCTTTGGCTGAAAATTGCTGAACATCCATTTCTGGCTGACTTTTCTGCCATTGCTCAAAAGTGGCCAATTGGGTTTTGTAATGCTTTTTTTCGCTATAAACTTGAATTGTTTTACTAATGCCCATGAAATAGGTTAACAATAGTAATAGTGCAAAACCGGCAATCCACATTTTACCTTGCCAAATCGTTTTTTGTTGATGGTCTGCAAATGTTTTCATGGCGATTTAGTATTGACGATAATTTCAAAATCTACTTTGTTTTCACGAATGCCATATTGCGCCAAAGTGCAATGCTCAATCCATGTTTGTGTATCCATATTTTGCATCCATTGCTTCACCTCTTCTGCTGATTTTGCTTGACCTTTGAGCACGATGGTTTGCACGTTTTGGCGTGGCGCTTTTCGCGGACGGGCTTTGCCTTGTATGGCATCTACGCTTAGGGTTTGCATGATGATTTTATTAGGCTTTGTCAGCATCAATTGGTCGGCATACCAACTGAGTTGCCCCGGAACCGCATTTGCAAATGATTGTACAAATTTTTGCCGCTGCTGGATAAGCTCACGTTGTTCATGCCAGTTCTGAAAACCTGCACTATTCATCGTGGATGACAAGGAGGCTACTTCGTTATAAAGGGGTTGGTACATTAAAAAATTTCCCAACAACAAAGCAAATAGCAATGGAATGCCCACTTTCATGATGCGTTGTTGTACTCTTTTCCATCCCCAACTTTGATAGGCAATAGTCGACTGACCTTGGCTTAAAAATGCAATGGCGCGAATAAATAAGGGCAGATGTAAGGTGGTGGTTTTTTCGCCATGATAGTGGGTTTCAATGGGGGGTTGCGGGTCAAAATAGGGCACTTCTTCAAATTCGTACAACCCTAAAGCACCTTGATAGTCGGCCAAAAACGCAATCTGCCCACTAGACCCTACATGCACAGCGAGCCAATCATTTTTTATCTCGAGCAATGTGGCTTCAAGCTGCGCACGAAGTGTTGCACGCATTACAACAGCTATGGATTCATTTTCAGTTTCTTCGACATAAAACTGTGTTGTCTCAATAGTCTCTCCCTCTTCTTTGATCCGATGAATGATTTGCTCGCCATCAACCTGTAAAATCACGGGCAGCTTGGCCAACTGCTCTAGTTGTGTTTGAAGCGTTTGTTCGATCGTTATTTCTTCAATGTGAAGGGCTCCCTTTTTAGCTTCACAAAGCAGTGCAGCATAAGGGGAAAATGTTATTTTTTCACCCTCCTGCAGCAGCTCTACACCCAGCACCGCAAATTTTTTGGGCATCAACTTTTTTGCTATGTCGCCAATACTCATCATTTTATGATGGTGGGTTTGATGAATATATTCAATCTATTGTCTGACTTGACTTTGTTGCGGCTGCTAAACAGCCATTTAATGACGGGCACTCGGCTGAGCCACGGCAGTCCACTGCCTGTTTCTTCTTTTGATTTTTCTTCTAATCCGCCAATCAAAATCATGTCTTCATTGAGCACGCGAATGATGGTATTGAACTTTCGCGTTTGCTGACCTGGAGGGGCATCAGGGGCTATGCGACCTGTAAAATCACTTTGCTGTACTTCAATTTCTAATGTGACTTGCCCCTCGCCTGAAACGAAAGGTTTTATTTTTAACGAAAAATCTGCTTGCACACTATTGTAGTTGCGGGTGATGATGGGAATAGGATTTTGCACCCCTTGCAGGGTTTGTTGCTCTACGGCATAATATTCTGTGCGCCCTATGGATATGTTGGCTTCATGACCATTGAGGGTGGCCAAGCGCGGGGTGCTGCGCGTTTTGATGATGCCATTGGTTTCTAAAGCGCGCAGACCGATGTAAAAATTTGGGGTCACAGGCCCCATATTGAGGCTCCCAAACCCATTGAAACTCGAAATGATTTGATTGATTGTTTGTGCGCCTAAAGTGTAATCTACTCCTGGGTTAATTTTGCCACCACTCTTGGCTGGGCTCTCACCAAGCCCCATTTCTATGCCCGCACTGATGTCGTGGCTGCGGTTATAGTCAATGATGATTACTTCAATTTGTATAACGGGCACGGGCTGATCAATTTCTTTAAAATATGCACCCAGCTCTTGAATTTGCGGATAACTACCGCTTACAATTAAGCTGTTGAGCTCTGGAAATTCCACTACTTCTAAATCTTTGAGCAATCCCGCGGGAATGTATTCACGCACTTTCTCAATGCTGCGATATTGTAAGTGCAATCGTTCTGTAGCGCGCATTCCTTCCTGTATGCGTTCTCCTATGTAATAATTTCCGTCAACTTTCCGAAAGGTATATTGGGTGCCAAAAAATATCTGGCGTAAAATCTCATCTACATTTTTACCCGTGGTTTCTACAGTGAGATTTCCTTGGGGCTCGGCATAATAAAACAGGTTCACATCCAACTCACTAAAAACGGCTTTTACGATTTGGTTGAGGGGCTGGTTTTCGGCCAGTAGTGTGTAGGTGGTGTCTTCGTTATTCACAAAAGTCACCCCAGAACTCATCCTTCTTTTTCTGCTTGAAATACTCTGGTTTCGGGTATTTTGATCATTTTTGGGTTCGGGCGGAAGTAGTCTGTAAACACTGTCTGTGGCATATTCTACGCGCATCTGGTTACTAAAGCACAATTGTTCCAACACTTTGTCAAGTGTGGCATTTTGCAAGTAAAGGGTCAGAAGTTTTCCGCTGAGTTCTGGGGCGTATACAATATTTTCTCCTGTGGTTTCTGCTAGTTGGCGGGTCACCAATTCTATGCTATCTCGCTTAAAGTTTACCGTGAGCATTCCATTGGTACTATCGGCTGCTATGCTGAGCTGTTTCGGGGCATATGCCGTGGTGTCGGCTGGCGGTTCAAAGCGGCTAATTTTAATAATATTGCCTGTAAATTGGTAGTCTAAGTTGTAGTCTTCGGCCAAAAAATAGAGTATGTCGGCCACTTTTACATTGCTAAAATTGTTCGTTACTGGTTCTTTTAATTCTGCATCAATACTCAGGTTGAGCTCATGACTTTTGGCCAAGGCTCTTAAAAACTCCCCCAAAGGCACGCCACTCACACTAAGTTCTGTTGTTTCACTCAATCCAGGCACATCAATTTCTAAGGATTCTAAGCCTACGCGAATCGCTGTGAGGCGCGGGTTGGTTTGTGCTTGCGCGGTCATTTGCCACATGGTGCAACCCAAGAGTATGAGGCTAAAAAAAATGTTCTTCAAGTGGGGTTGATATGTGCTTACAATCAAACTCATGTAATAAAATAGGGTAAGGTTTCTTCTAATGTAGTTTCGCCTTGCTGAAGCATGCGCAAGGCTTGGTCTGCAAGGCTCATGATGCCTGCCTGGGCATAGGCTTGTTGCATATTAAGGCTGTTGGTTTTAATGCCCACTGCCAACTCTTCGGTGATGGGTAAAATCTCATATACGGCCTTGCGGCCTTTATAGCCTGTGTAATGGCAATGTTGGCAGCCTTTTGATGTACAAATGTTTTCAGGTGCTTTGTCTGCATACATCCCCAGCCATTGCGGGTTGGTGAGCTTGTCTTCGCTTTTGCAATGTGGGCAAACTAAGCGCACCAATCGCTGGGCTACACTTAGCGATAGGGTGCTGGCCACCAAATAACCTGGCACGCCCATATCTTGCAGGCGCATTACTGTGTCCCATGCGCTGTTGGTGTGTATGGTGCTCAGCACTTGGTGTCCCGTTAAGCTCGCGCGAATGGCCATTTTGGCGGTTTCGGTGTCGCGGATTTCTCCAATCATGATGATGTCAGGATCTTGTCGCAAAAAAGTGCGCAATGCCGTTGGAAAGGTCAACCCGATTTGCTCTTTGACTTGCACTTGTGCAATGCCCGATAATGTGTATTCTATCGGATCTTCAATGGTCATGACATTCCTTGAAGTATCAGCCAAATTTTTTAAGGTGGCATAGAGGGTGGTGGTTTTTCCGCTTCCCGTAGGGCCGCTAATTAAAATGACGCCATGGGGCTTTTTTAAGGCTTTTTCGTAGGTGTTTTGCTGGGAGGCATCCATGCCCAATTGAGCAAGGGTCATGTCGCCCGAAGATTGCCCCAACAGGCGCATCACTACTTTTTCCCCATTCATCACAGGCAGCGTACTCACGCGCAAATCAAGCCCGTCTTTGCCACTTTTCACGCGGATGCGGCCATCTTGTGGCAATCTTTTTTCACTGATATCGAGCCCTGCACGTACTTTTATTTTATTGACAACCGAAGGGTATTCGATTTTCTTGACTTCGTAGCGCTCTATTAATTTGCCATCTACCCGCATGCGAACTCTGCCCATGTGCTCTAGTGGTTCAATATGGATATCGCTGCTGCCAATGCTTTGGGCATCGCTCAATAGCTTGTCTAGAAAATCAGCTTCGGGTTGCAGGCGATTTTCATGATTGAGCCTGTAGTGCTGCGCCAAGGTTTTTTCCATCCATGGTGTGTCTTTTTCTTCTAAATGCACCGCAACACCGAGCAACATGGGGAGCTCTTGCAAAAGACGCTTGGGCTTAGGGTGGTCTGTATAAAACGTACAGCTTTGATCATCCTTGGCCTTTGGAACAATGCGATATCGATGTGCTTGCTGCGGGGTGAGCAGCCGCAATAATGTGGATTCGATATGTGCTTCTTTGGTTTCCAAGTTGGGCTATATTTTGTGTTGCAATAAGGCGACCTCGCTGTATGATAGCCATTGCATGGCGATGATAACAAGAGCATAGATTCCGGCCAGTGGCTGGGTGCGCGATTGCGTGACCCAACCGAAAAGTAAGCTCATAACGAGCGCGATGAGTAAGCTCGCCTGAAATAATACAGGCCGAAAATGCACCACCATAAGAGCTATAAACAGGAGGTCGCCTATGCCTATCCATGAAAATATGTTGAGTTTTTTTCCTCTGGTTTTATACAGCGCAAACCCAGCTAAGGCCAAGCCTTGTATGCCTGCTGCCATGGCGTTGATCAGCAACTCGCTTCGCGATAACTCAAATTGCCACAGCACCATCGCGGCCAACACTATATACCATGCTACATGGATGCTTCGGGTAGAAAAATCTTCCCAACTCATGCGCAGCAGCACAAATGTTTGCAATATGATGAGCGTAATGGCCATACTTTTAACTCGAAAAAAACTGGTTTTGAATTTTAGGTTTAGTTCCCTAGCAGATTGCTTCTGCTAGTCTTTGGTAACTTCGCGTAGGTTTTTGTCTTGGTCTATTTCCCAAACGTTAATTTGCCCATCGCCATCAAAATCTACTAGTGCTGTGGCGCGTGCCAAAAATCCTGTGTTGCTTGCTTCTAAAATTTCTATGCGATAGTTGGCATTGCCGTTTTCTTCTACGGTTTTTTCATGCTCAAAACCTACATCTGCCAAGTTTTCTTGATAGCGGCCATACTGCATAAAGTAGCTGCGCTCTAGCGTATGCACATGTTTGAGGTTCATCTGTGCTTCTAAACTCTTGGTTTTGCTTATCAGTGGCATCAAGTTGGGCAAGGCCAACAATACTAAGATGCCTATAATCACCAATACGATTAATAGCTCTTGTAATGTAAAGGCCGCTAGGCGCACTGCTGGCTCTCTAGTGGGGGTTCTCATCTATAATTTTGCTCTTGTTGCTGGCTAGATTACAGTGAATTGTTGAAATCTCCATGGAAACTTTTAGCACATTCAGGCAAGCACTTACCAATCTATATACCAGCACTTTACACGAATTCAACATTTTCTACATTGCTTCATTTTGCAATGAAAAACAACTCATAAACGAAAGATTTTGGAGAAAGATTATATGACTTAACATGAATGTCATTTAAGATTTGTGATAGAACTTGATCACAAGATTTTTGCACCTATCAAATACTTACATAAAAACTAAACCCTTCAAGAACCGCTAAATGGTTTACAAGTCAATTAAATGATAAACTCTAATCAAAAGCTCTTGTTTTTTGGTACATTTATTACCATAATTTGCATTATTTGGTATATTTTTGAGCTGTTTGAAAGCTGCCTAATACAATCTAAACCAACAACATAAAGTATAATGAGTTACTATCCATTTGGGATGTCAATGCCGGGGCGGTTTGCGAACCCATCAGAATACAGATACGGCTTTAATGGACAAGAAGCCGATAATGAAATTTCAGGAAGTAAAAATTCATATTCAGCCCAATATTGGCAATATGACCCACGACTTGGAAGACGGTGGAATGTTGACCCAATTGTAAAATTTGATCTTAGTTCGTATTGCGCGTTTGGAAATAATCCAATAATATTTGTTGATCCAGCAGGAGATGACCATTACTTTGGTGCTAATGGACAGTATTTAGGTAGCGATGGTGTCGTTGATGAGAATGGAGAAGAAAAATTAAGATTGTTCAATTATCGTGTTTCTAGAGAAGCCGTAGATGAAACAGTGAAAAGTGTAAATGGTGGATGGGAATATATTAGGGGTAAATCAACAGAACTAATTGTTGACGATGAGCAAATACAGGCTGGCCTTACTGAGTTATATCAAAAAGCAACAAAAGAAAAAGATATGTTCCTTGAATCAACTTGGGAGCACAAAGGGGTGGTTGTCATAGATGCTGAAAACTCGAAAATAGTGTTTATAGAAATTGAAGTGCCAGTAGAAGAAAGGGCTAAACATGCGGTACCGCAAAAAATCACGAACTATCCTAGTGGCGGTGCAACGGTCGAAACGTCAAATGGAACATATCCTGTTTTGTTCTTAGTTCATACTCATCAAGGAATGGAGAATAATAGTAGTTCTACCCTTAATGGATCCATTCATAATACAGAGGAAGTCCAGAGTAAAGCTTCAGATGCTGATCAAGAAGCAGCAAACGATCAACGAAGAAATCATGTGGCAATAGATGCTTCAAGTTACCATACAGCGTATCCGCAAAATGATGGTAAAGGAAAGGTTAAGACTTCAATGAGTCGAAAGGAAGTAGATGCAGTCAAAAAAATGGTGATGGAAGCCGTAACAACAATAAAATTAGAATAATATGCGTATTGTTTTTTTTCTCACCCTAATGATTTTAACTTCTAGTTGTGCATCAAGAAGGTTAATTGATCAATCTGCAGATAAATTTTTAATTGGCTTCGGAGATGAAGGAGCTGAAATAGACAGAGTATGTTCAGAGAATAAGGCTGTTAAGTATTATATAGTAGTAAGAAGGAGTAACGTTTGTTACAATTGTGTTTCAGTTGGCTTATATCCTCAATATTGTTTAGGAGATAAAAGTGTTCAAGAACACATGATAGCTACGACAAATATTTTTTACGAAATGGGTAATGGTAAATTAATTCCCGTTTTTCATCAAGATATGGCTTATTTAATCAAACGAGGACCAATGGAAGGAGTTACGAATAGTGTATGTTCTCATGCCAGTTATTACTTTAAATACGACTCATTAAAGATGAAGAAAATCGGTGACTAATTTTGGTAGTTGGTAGTGTTCCACATTTGTGGGTTCCCCGCTCGCGCAGATTTGAAATCTGTGCCCCGCTCGTGCGCGAATCCCTTCGCGTTCTTACTAGAAGCAAAAATCCCTATCTTAACTCAGCTTAAAAAGCACCCGTTCTTTCAAATAAAAATAGTATGCATTTGGGATGACCATGCCGGGGAGGAATTTTAGCAGCGCAGAGTATCGCCACGGCTTTAACGGCATGGAGAAAGACAACGAGCTAAAAGGCGATGGTAACAGCTATGATTTTGGGGCAAGGATTTATGATTCGAGAGTTGGGAGGTTTTTGAGTCTAGATCCATTGGCAAAATCTTTTCCTTTTTGGTCTCCATATTTGTTTGCGTCAAATGGTCCATTGCGATTTGTGGATATAAACGGTGAAGGACCAGGTGATCGAATTAAAGCAGCTGCTTCTTTTTTGGGAACTCCGTATAAGCAACAAACTGGAAATAAACATAGAACTGCAAATACTGATGAGGCCTTGGAGTTTATGGATTGTTCAGAATTGGTTTGTCGTGTTTTAGCAGCTGATGGAATAACACCTATAGTCCAATTAATGACAACAAAAGGTGATTTGTATAGTTTTGTAAATGACCCTAAAAAATTTCATAAATCGAGAACACCTAAAACTGGTGATATTGTATTATGGAAAGGGCATACTGGCATTGTTGAAAGCTATGATGAGAAAAGTGGAAAAGTTACAGTTCTACATGCAACCAAATACAAAACAAAATCTGGAAAGGAAGTAAATGGGGTTGTTAGAGAGCAGTACAGCTTACAAGGCTATTACATAGACAGAAAAGGAGCTTATTTCTATACTCCACTGTCGGATACCGATAATAGCATAGAAGAAAATCGATTAGAAAATACTCAAGACTGGAAACCAGCAGCAATAGAAAGAAATAAAAGTATGCTAGCTGATGTTAATAAGCATTTGGAAAGTTTGAATCATAAAATAGATGAAGGACAAACCATGGTCGAAAGAATCCTTGGAGATAACAGTAGAATCAATCATTTAAAAGAATTAAGGAGTAAGTCTGTCCAACTTAAAAATAAACTTGAGAATAGGATTAGTAATTTGGAAAAAAGGGTTGCAAATGGTGAAAAATAAGTTGTTATCAATATGAAAAAAATACATATACTGACGCTTATGTTTATCATAGTGTCTTGTAAAAATAGAACAGAGGATATTGTGAAAGTCACTGAAGTATTCAGATGTCATGCCAATACATTTAATACTGAAAATGGAGAGTTTGTTTCTGAAAAAATTAAAAAAATATATAAGTTTGACGAGATATTTTCGAATACTGACACTACAAAGTTGATTCTATTTGATAGTAGAATGAATAATTTTTACTTGATTGATCTTTGTTTAGGGGGAGAGCTGATGGAGTACAATTTTGGCAAGGATAAAAAAATAGGTTTTTTTGAACTCGATTCTAGGTTTTTTGTCAATATTTTGTCACCAAATGAAGTAAGTAGTGAGATTTGGGAATTAGAGTATTCAATGGAAAGATTAGAGATTGTGGAGTTAGAAACTGAGGACTTAAAACCAATGCTAAAGTTGTATTAGGTATTTCTGAAATAGGTAATGTTCCACATTTGTGGGTTTGCAAAGTCAACAGCTTAATTGTTTGATAATGGTAGTGTCTCAAAGGTGTTGGTGCGTATGATTTGCTTTTTAAAGGGCAGCATACAAGTAATATAGATTTAGTTTAGAAAAAGAGAGGCAACGTAAAGGTTGCCTTTTTTCATTGGTAAAAATTTTAACAACAGTCACAGTTTTAAAACTTGGCCAACACAACCATAGTGCCGATATTGCAAACGCCTATAAGGCAGACGTTCTTTTGTGTTTAGTGTTAGAATGCTTTTGGAATGACGATGCCGGGGAGACAATTAACCCCTGCTGTTGGTAGTTATCGCTATGGTTTTAACGGTAAAGAATTAGATGATAATGGCACAGGCATGGGCGGTGGTGGCGCTACTTATGACTATGGCTTCCGTATTTACAACCCAGCAATTGCCAAGTTTTTAAGTGTGGACCCGTTGACTGGAGCATATCCAATGCTATCCTCATATCAATATGCAAGTAATACTCCTATTGCGGCCATAGATTTAGATGGATTAGAAGCATACATTGTCACCGAGACTCAGGACGAAAAAGGAAGAGTTACAAAGATTACTGTTACACGATATGAGGATGTTCACGGGGTTGCTCAAGACAATCGAGTTGTTGATAATTCAACAGGTGATCGAGTGCCATATCAGGAAGTGATAATCTTTACAAAAGATGCTAATGGAGATTTTGTCGGTCAGCCAAGATACTCTAATGAATTAAGCCCCAAACAGAAACTTGCCATGAAACGTGGTAAACAGGAAGAAAGAGGGACACATAATTATCCCGGTACGGGATCGGATCAGTTTTCAACTAACATAAACAAAGGTATAAGTGGTACCTTCAAGAGTTCAACTGGGCATTTCGATACTAAAGGACGCATGTCCACTTCAAATTCTGACTACACAACGGAAGATTTTGGCACATTTATTGACGATAGAATGGCTGATATTGATAGTGATGAATCCGTATATAGAGTAGATGTTTACTTTTCAAATGAAGGATTAAAAGACAAACTAGGAAATGATGCGAAAGCACATTATGAAGAATTATATCCGGGAGCAGCAGTAAATTTGATTGTAAATGAAAAAGTACTTGATAAAAACAGAATGGCAAGAAGTGGTGAACACCTTGAAAAAGACTCAGAAGGAAATGCAAATGCAATTGGTGTACGAATACATACTGTTGAAAAAGAAGAATAGTTATTGGTATGAGAAAAATAAGCTTTTTATTGCTAATCATGGCATTTTCCTTAGTCGGATTTGCTCAAGATGATAGTTGTATTTGTGCTGAACTAAAATCTATTAGTATTCAAGAATATAGAATATCAGTAGATATAAGTAATTGCATAGATACAGTGTTAGAAAGGGATCGACACAATAAAATTAGAGTAATTGCCTATGACTGCGGAGATTTTTTTGAGGTAGAATATTACTATCGAGATGGTTCATTAAAAAGCAGGGTTCTCTATATAACAGATACAGTATTAAATACAGATACAATTAATTATTTAGACCCTGATGATCCAGATATAATACTATCAACGGAAGTTATCAGTTATTATGGGTCAATGAAACATGGACAGGCTGTATACTTCAATGTTAAAGGCAAAATGGTTCGGAAGGAAATCTATTCTTATGATAAGAAAATAGCTTGTTATTCAACTGCTGTCGAGGAGACTTTGGAGTTTTAAACAGCACTGTCCCCCCAGATAACTATGATATAAGCAACCGGTAGTGTTCCACATTTGTGGGTTTGCAAAGTCAACAGCTTAATTGTTTGATAATGGTGCTGTCTCAATGGTGTTGGCGCGTATGGTTTGCTTTTTAAAAGGCTGCTAACCAGCAAAAAATAGATTTAGCATAGAAAAAGAGAGGCAACGTAAAGGTTGCCTTTTTTCATTGGTAAAAATTTTAACTTTAGGCACAGCTTTAAAACTTGGCTAAAACAATCATAGTGTCGATATTGCCAACACCTATTTGGCAGTCGTTCTTTCGTAGATTTATTACAATGCTTTTGGGATGACCATGCCGGGGAGGTTTGCCAACCCATCAGAATATAGATACGGCTTCCAAAATCAAGAAACCGATCCTGAAATGCTTGGTGGAGCAGTGGCTTTTAAATTCCGTGTTCATGATGCAAGAATTGGGAGATTTTTGAGTGTGGATCCGTTAGCGAGTGAATATCCATGGAATAGTTCTTATGCTTTTGCAGAGAATAAAGTTATAGCAGGAAAAGACTTAGAAGGTAGAGAGTTTTTTATTACTACAACACATTTACTTCTTCGGCAGGCATCACCTGAATACAAAAAGTATACCGATGCGATGGCGAGAGGAGCGATTAATCGTGTTGCAGACAATTTAATGGGAATTTGTCAAACAATTAGTCAATTTACACCACCAGTTAATACAGATGGCTTACTAGCAACAGTAGACCCTAATAAGAACAAAGAAGAGTGGGATAATTATTTGGCGAAACTACAAGGGATAGATGGAGCTACAATGGTTAGGGCTATAATTGCTGACTATAAGGATTTGTATTATAGAGCAATTGAAGGAGATCCAGAAGCTATAGGAGCATTGGCAGTTGAGGTAGGTTTGACCGTACTCCCAGGAGACGAAGTTCGATTTGCCAAATTCGGTAAATCCTTGCGTAAGGCAGGAAATATTTTGGATGATGTGCCTGTAATTGCTAGGCATGCAGATGAATTGATTTTTCCAGAGTTTATTGATGACGGAGTAAGGAGTGTTGATCAGCCATTTGCGGGAAATGCTGCTAAGACAGGGCTTCAGTTAGAAAGCTCAGTTGCAGAAGTAATGGGGGATTCATATAGAGCAGTAGGTGAAGTAACTGTATCAATAAAAAATAATGAATTACTAAATACATTAAACGAAACTTCACCTGGTAATTGGGTTAAAGTTTATGAAGCAGGTATTCAAAATGGAAATAGAATGGAAAATCATTATTTTAGAAATAATAATACAGGTCAAGTTTTTGATGTTAAAACCAAATATAATTCTTGGCATCAAAAAGCATTTAAAACACTTGAAGAATGATGATTAAATCGATTGCGGAAATTGAAGAAATGGTTGATAAAGAGCAATTTTCACCTAAAATGAAAATAGTTGTACAGGTTCTACTTTCAGCAATAAATGATTGGCCTGACCCATTGGATAATTTTAATGATTATGATTTAGCCGTTAAAAATTTCATTAAAAACGCAACTACAAAAAAGAATATTGAACTTACATTAGGTAAAGTTGATTTTTCCAAGTATGCTTGGGAAGTCGAGTCGTTAAGTGTACTTCTGGAAGTCTTTGATCAATTTGAAGAGGATATTTCAATAAAAGAAATTATTTCAAGTATTTCTCCAATACAAAACTCAGAATAAGGTAGTGTATCAGAAATGTGGTTTTGCAGAACGTACGTTTTAACTGTTTGGCAACCAAATTAGTTTTTAAAAAAGAGAAAAACAAGAGTAAGCCAACGGGTTTACTCTTGTTGGTTTAGGTTGTAAGCACAAATAAAATGAGGTAAATTTCACATATTTGTTACAGACTTTTGGGTTTATGAATTACAGCTCAATTTGCAATAGAGCGCCCTGCTCGTGCAGATTTGAAATCTGAGCGCCTTAAACTAGAACAAAAACTTCTGCTTATTCAACCTTAAAAACCTATTTTAACACCGCTTTAAAAGCACCCGTTCTTTCAAATAAAAATATTATGCTTTTGGAATAACAATGCCGGGGCGGAATGCCAATCCTGGAAGCTACAGACACGGCTTTAACGGCATGGAGAAAGACAACGAGCTAAAAGGTAATGGCAATAGCTATGATTTTGGGGCGAGGATTTATGACCCGAGGTTGGGAAGGTGGATGACACTGGATCCAGAAGCGCGATTATATCCAGATCTAAGTGATTACTCTTTTGTAGCAAACTCACCACTTATGTTTATTGATCCTACTGGAAAGATAATAAAGTTAGCGTCTAATCTAAATTCCCAAGAAAAGGAAAGGTTACAGGCCGCACTAAAATTGGTCGAGAAAAAGACACCAGAATTGTACAATTACTTAAATCAATTGAGGTATCATGCTGGAAACAAAACTTTTGTTTCTCCTGGAGATGAAGGTTATGATGAAGCCTTTGATGTAGTGATTGAAATTGGTATTGAAAATTTAGATGGTGTTGAAAGAGATAAAGAAAGAAGGAACAATCCCAGTTCAACAACAATTGTATTAAGTGATCCAGAAAAACATCAAGAAGGAGAGTCTAGGACAGCTGAAGGAACGAGTTATGCAGGTGTTAAAAAGAATGAGGATGGTACTTATTCTGTAGTAGATATGGATGAAAGAAAATGGGTTGTTATTACTAATCCTGAGCAAATGGAGAAGGGAAATTTCTCGCTAAGATGGCGTTTAGAAGAAGGAAAGGTTCACTTTGAAATTCTGTTGGATAATTATGTGGGTAACGAATATGATGATGGTAAATACACAACACACGAAATGGGGCATATAGAGGATTGGATTAGTAATGTGCTAAATGCTTTTTATTTCGGTAATATTTATGAAGGAGAATCAAAAGGAGGACATGAAACTGGTAATACTTCTGGTGAAAATGCTAATAAAAGAGAAAGCGAATATGAAGAGGCTGAATAACCTAATTATTTTGTTGTTATTAGTATCCTGCACAGTTTCGAAGGGGCAAGTACAGAAGGAAGAATATGAGGAAGAATTATATTCTGAACTAGTAAATCGTTTTACAATAAAAAGTGCGTTTGATTCTCGCATGGATAGCACAGGGATGCCCTCAATAACATTAGATACCAATGAGTATTATTCGATAACCTTTAAGGAATTGGATGATACAGGGCACGTTTTTGATGCATTTCCGAACCATCAAATTATATATTACAATGGGTTTCGGAATGTTCATAAACGAATTTATGGATCTGAAATTTATGACAACATGGGCATTCCTTATTTGATTAAGGCTGGAAAACCGTATGATTGGTTTGAGCCATATATGAATGATGGAATTATTATTAGAAACATTCAGACTGGTGACATGAAATTTATCTCCGGGTATTTGGTCTTAGATGATTTTTTTGAAAAAGGATTAAGAAATAATATCTTTAATGAAGAGCAATTTCTCGAAATCATTCATTGGCGATATTTCAATTATGCTCCCACAAGGGTAAACAAATTGAGAAATCGAAAGTATTCCTTCTATTCCGGTAGAACTTCTTCAACATATGAAGTTAATATTAGTGATGATTTTAACTTTATTCTTACAGAAAAGGATTGGTAGTGTTCCACATTTGTGGGTTTGCAAAGTCAACAGCTTAATTGTTTGATAATGGTAGTATCTCAAAGGTGTTGGCGCGTATGGTTTGCTTTTTAAATTGCTGCTAATCAGCAAAAAATAGATTTAGCATAGAAAAAGAGAGGCAACGCAAAGGTTGCCTTTTTTGCATTTTACCAGAGTGTTCTAGCAAGGGCGTTTTAACGAAAAGCACCCCATACAGTGCGTGTAGGCCGATAAACGGCAAAAGCAATTCTAGTTGCTTGTAGGAACGCTATTCATACGAATTAAGCACACTGTGTACCTTGTCAATTTCTTGATCCATGTACGATTGCGCATAGTGCACATAGCGTGCAAACGAATTGCTGGTTTGGCTGTGCCCACTAATTTTCCTGACCAAATGTTCTGGCATGCCCAATATCAACAAGGTGGTGATTGCCGTTCTGCGCATCATATGAGAGCTCATTTTCTGGTAGAATGGCATTGGTTTTCCAGCGTTTTTCGCAGCCTTGCCTCTTTTTTCTCGCACCTGTTCTAGGGGTGCATCAAAATTTGCTAGTTCACCAATGCTTTTCAGGTTTTTGTTAAAATTGTTGAGCGAAATCGGTTTGAACAACAGAGCGCGATTGCTTTTAGATTTGTGTTTTTTAAAAATCTCCACGGCATACCCTGGTAGCTTTACCGCAGTATAGGTTTTTGTTTTTTTAGATCTTACTTTGAGATACCAATCAGCGCCATTTTTTTCAAAATTTTTGTTGGCAAGCAAATAAATGTCAGAAAACCTAAGCCCAGTGGTGCATCCAAACACAAAAACATCTTTAATGTGCCTGAGGTTTTCAGGCAGTGCATGGTTAAAACCGGCATCGTGAATCAAAAATTTTAGTTGATCGGGCGAAATCACCAACACCTCAACATCTTCTTTAAGGACATGAAATTGCTTGTAAAACTCACCCGTTGAAATGTCTTTTTCAAACTTCAAATAGTTAAAAAACGTTCTAAGAATTTTCACATTGGTGCCCACATAGTTGTCGTGGCAGCCCTTGCCATATAGAAATGCCGTAAATGAATTATAGAATTTTTTCCAATAGTTTTTCTCCGATCCAAGTTCTCGTTTGTTGAGCTTAGATGCATCGCAAATGCGCCAATCATACTGCTCTTTTGCGATAAATCGCTCTAGGTTTAGGCATACACTCTTGTAGTTTTGAATGGAGTCGGCCTTGATGCGTGTGCCGTTTTTTTTGAGCCGTTTTCCAGTCTCGGTGTCTTTTATGAATTTGTGAAATAATGGTAAGAGTGGGGTTGTTTGCTTCATAGTTGCAGTTGCTTTTTAGTGAGTTAAAAAGACAAAATAGCAACTATTACGCTCAATATTTTTTAAGGCCTGCAGAAAATTGCATTACCAAAAGTTATGCAAACAAAATCTACAAATGAGCGGTGAAGAAAATGGGGGTGTTTTTTACTACTTGGTTTTTGAAAAAATCAAACAAACACTGGTTGTTAGTATTATAAAAAAAATGAAATTCGCACCAACACAGTTAAGACACTACAGGATTATGTCTAGTGGCTGAATTTTACGCATGTCGCTCAACAAGGCTATAACAAGATAGCATGATATTCCGTTGACGCTAAAATTGACATGCCATCATGCTGGGGAAATTCCCCAGACCCCTATTCAAATAAAACAGGAAGCTCATTTGAGATTACTGTTTCTTTCACCTCTTTCGCTTGAAAATGTCATTTCCTATGAAGCGCCAAACTAGACAAACACGGCCAAGCCTATTTTCCTTTTCTCACTAACATGACAAGAGTAATATATCCATCTCTAAAAACGGTATATAAAAAATCTCCCGCTTTGTCAGGGTTTCCTGGATTAAGAATCCTACCTAACACATTGTCCAATTTAGGCTTATGAAGAGTCCAAATATCTTCTTCTAAAACTCCAAAATAGTCTCTTCTGTATGCTATGGATTGCACCAATCCATTCTTTACCATTAAAGTCCAAGGTGAATTCGGTGATATACCCAGATATTTGTCGGTTTCATCTGGGTCATTCATTACAAGTCCTTCTTGTAACAAATCATCAATTTTGGCTCCCAGATAGAAGTCCTTTCTATCGTGCTGATTATCCCATTGCCACCAACTCTTTTCTATTTTACTCATTGGTTTTAATCTCCTTTTTTTAACATCTGATTGACTTCAGCTTCAAACGCAGCATCACCTGCTTTTACCGCTTCCGATGTATATAAATCGGCTGAAGTTACACCGTATTCCTTCAATGCTTGAGCATGAGCTTCTTGATATTTAAGTCCTTTATCCATAAGGCTCATCTCTCTTAACTCATGGGCATAAAAGTTTAAGTCTGTTGTTGTGGCGGCAAGTTCTCCATTTGCAATCTTCTCTAAACGAGTAACCATCATTTCATTAGCCACATCCGCATCCATTCTTGACAAATGCTTTCTGATATTTTCAATTCCTTTTGAGTTGATTACAACATCATTGATTGACTTAGAACCAAACGCTGTCATTTCTGCTACAGCGGCAACAATTAAACGTTCTCCTAAATATGTTACACCTGCAACTATTGCAGCGTCCTTTATCAGTTCATTATATGGGTCTTCAATATGAGACGTTATTCCAAGAGCTTTCGTTGTATTAACGGCATTCGTACGACTTACTTCAACCGGAGGTTTGTATACATCATCCTCCATATGCTCATTCACTTCCTTAACATCGTCAACAACGGTCACTACAATTGTGGATGTATTGACCTGCTTTCTAGTATTGGAAATTAAGTTTTCAGCATCAGTAGTATAAACATGTTGATAAACCGCAATGTAGCCTTGTTTGGAAGTTACATTTACGTCACCGTTGGGCTCTGTCGAAGTTTCTACAACTTCATGTACGGTCTGAGCAGCTACTAATTCAAAAACCAACTCATCTCCATTGTCCAAATGCATAGTGTAAGTTTCAGGTTCTAGCCCATCTCGGTCTAGATACTTAATTGGACTATTTCCTGCAAAATGATATGGACTGAACCATGGATACTCTACCGCCAACGGATCCACACTCAAAAATTTAGCAATTTGAGGATTGTAAATACGGAAGCCGTAGTCATACGTAGCGCCACCACCGCCCATACCTGTGCCATTGTTATCTAATTCTTTGCCGTTAAAACCATAGCGATAACTACCACTAGCAGGGGTTAATTGTCTACCCGGCATGGTCATCCCAAATGTGAAGTAATTAGTTCGATTTTTTTTGAGCACACTTTTTTTTCCTTTAACCACTTTCAGGTTTTTTCCAAAAGTGCTAAAAGCATCGTTACAGGGTCGATATGTAATTTTAAAGCATCCCATTTATAGAGTCAGCAATATACCGTAAAACACCTTTTTGTTTGCCTCGTTTTTCATATTTATTTCAATAATTTAAGGAGCTGCGGCCAGTACGAAATTTTTTAATATTTCCATGATATTTCTGTAATCACCACTTATTAAACCATAAATAATGATTACAAAAATTAGCACCTTCCACCACTTTGGAGCTTTTATTTCTATCCCTTCTATTTTCTTAATTTTTATCATCGCCTTTCTTTTTATACTACTACAGTACTTCAAAAACTTCACGGTTTTCTGAACTTTATTTTTCAAGGTCATTTAAACCCCTCGATTATTAAAGGACAACCACCGTAAACGTTATTAACCTCTTAAAAAGCCCCACATGTGTGTGTTTTTTTAATTCTGATTTTGAAGGTTAAAAAAAGAGTTGGATTTGAAAAGGACAAGATTGCACATCCCAGTAAAATCAAAGGGTTCAGAAGATTTTACCTACGCGCCCAGCCGCACCCGCTGTTTTTGATGTAGCCAACGGCTCTGCCTGCACATTGCGTTTTTCGTCCCGCTCAAAACACAAAGAGCCGCCCCCAAGCAATCCACCAAAAACAACTTCCCAAGCTATGTTAACATAACATGCTGTTATGGTCTTTCGCCCTTTGAGTTGTTCGGGCTCAGCCCATAACCACATTATGTATAAATATCCGCACTCCAGCTAAACACGCAACCCTGCTCCTGCACGGCAAGAACCCGAGCAGGGTTGCTCAGCGGTCAAAAAGCAAAAACAGCTTTTCAAGACTGTTTTCCTTTTTGGTTTTCTTCTTTATTGGTTTGGTATCCAACCTCCATTTCATTACGGTTGGGGACGAACATTTTTAAAAGAAAAAAACAGAAAAAAAAGAAAGCCCCCTTTTCAAGTGAAGGGATTCAAAGATGCAAGGGCGCGGAGCTTTGCGGAGCGTTCATTTTACCCTTTCAGCTTTGAAGGCCGGAACTTTTCTTTGCTGCCCTTTTTATTCATTTTTTTTTGACGGATAGGAAAAAGCGCCTGCGGCCAAAACGGCTGGGCAAAAGATGCAATGAGTGAGGAACGAACGGATTGCAGCCTTTTGATCCAAGCTTCGCGAGCCGACTGCGAGTGGAGCAAGGGTGGTGCAAAAAGAGCGTGAAGCATGAACGCGTTTTGCAGCTACGTGTGGAACTTCAGCGCAGGGTTTTTGTAAATTTTCTTTACACAAAAACCACGGAGTGAAGTGGAACAAAAGCAAGGCAACCGATTTCATTAAAATAATCAACTGCCGTAGCCCGCAGCGACCCGCAGGCGAGCAAACACCAGTGGCGGGGGCTGTGTGGTGGCTGAACAAACCACGCCTTAGCGTGGGGAGAGAAGCGACCAAAGCAGGCCAGGAAGCCACGAGTGAGACCGACCGCAGGAGCTGCAAGTGGTGTGACAGTCCCGAAGCCCAAAGGGCGGCACGGCTCTTTTTTATTTCAATTGATCCCGATAGCTATCGGGAAAACACCGTCATTAAAAAAGTGCTGCCGGGCTGGCGCAACACTTGCCGACAAGGAAGGGTGAACACCGATTTTCCTGCTTCAATAAATTTATCTCTACCCTTCATGCTTTGATTTCATTCTAATTTAAAAACATCCATAAAAACACGTTAATAACTCAAGGCTCTTTTCTTTTTAATCCATGATTTTGATTACTACTTTGCGCTTTCCAAATGGAGTTTTTACAAGACATATTACAAGATTCTGTATCCGGAACCATCAGCGGTGTAGTGAGTTCTTTACTCACCGTAAAAGCTATTTCCCTTTTAAAAAAAACCTAATTTTTAGGTACCTGAACAGATAACTGTTTAAAAGGTATTTAAATGTCGTTTAAATAGTGTTTAAGGAAATTTTTGTCTGTATCAAGCGACTTTTTTGTCACCTACCCAATCGGGTGGTACTTTGTAATTTCTTCTTGTAAATCGTTGGGATCATTGGCTAAATACGCCTCGGTTGAACTCACAAAACGATGCCCTGCCATGTATTGCACTTTGCGCAGATTATGCACTTTCAGCCAACCGATAATCACACTGGTGCGGATTTGTTTCAAGCTGTTCACTTTACCATTTTGCGCCTTTAGTTTTTGTACCAGTTTGGTCAGACTGTTGTGGATGCGTAGACTTTTTCCTGTGCTTACCAAAAGCTGTTCTGTTTGCTTGTTTGTGAGCACCAACAGTTCTGGCCGGATTTGCATAATATATTCCATCATATCGAGCATCTGAACGGCTTCTAAAGGCTGTTCGCGTTCGTTGCTTCTGCGGCCTCCGGCTATGTATATTTTTCCCTCCCTGAGTTTGATGTCCTGAACAGTAAGATTCACCAGTTCGGATGTGCTTACGCCCTGATACACCAGCAGGCCAATAATTATCTTGTTTCGTTTTGTCGCCAGATAGCTGTTGCGCTGCCAGTTCTGTTTTTTCACTTGCTCTTTTACCTCAGTGCTGTAATGATGATACAGACTTTCCAGTTCTTGTTTGCTTAATATCTGATAGAGCTTTCTGCGTTTTACACCGCGTATTTTAATGGCTGCTGCCGGGTTTTCTGGTACTTGTTCTGTGTTTACCAAATAGGTGTAATAGTGCCGGATGCTGTTTAGTGCGGTGCTCAGTGTGCGCTGTTTTACGACTCCCTTTTTCTGCTGGATGTAATACAACACATCGGCATAACTTGCGCTTTCCGGGGTGATGCCCTCTTCTTGCAACCAGCTTGTAAAACGATCTACATCATACACGTATGCTTTGATGGTTTCCCGGCTGTAACCTTTGCCCAACAAATAATCTATAAAAGCAACGTTGCCCGTTTTTAATGCGGCTTTCAGTTGCAGCGATTCTGCACTTAAAACAGGTGCTTTGGTTTTGCCGCGTGTGCGGCTGTCGCGGCTTTTAGCCAGCCTCATCTTACCGCTCATCTTCGTGGGGTTTTGCGTAGGGGTAGCGTTTCACATGGCTAAAAGGCTGCACGGGTACTTCGTTTTTATCCTGCACCAGGTGCGTGTAAACTTGTGTGCTTTCCAATGAGGTGTGGCCTAAAAAGCGGCTTATCTTGGCCAAGGGCATCCCATTTTGCAACAGATGTGTGGCGATGCTGTGGCGTAGCACATGCAGGCGCAGATTTTTTTCTTGCAAGGCGGTGTTCTGGCTTTTGTGCTGCAACAGTTTTAAACGGATGGCCATGCTTTGAGATTCCATACGGGTGCCGCGCTGACTGATGAAAAAAGCGTTTTCGGTTTTGCTTTTAACCATCACTGGGCGCCAGTCATACACCCATTCTTGCAGGTAGCGGCTGGCGGTTTTGTTAAACGGCACAAAGCGTTCTTTGTAGTTTTTACCCTTGCGCACGTGCAGCACCTGTGCATCAAAGTTAATATCTGATACATCCAGGCTGTAGCCTTCATTGCGCCTTAACCCGCAACTGTAAAATATGGTGAGCATGGCTACATCTCGGTAGGCGGCTGCTTCGTAAAAGCCATCAAAGCTGGCGGATTTGCCCGTGAAGTGCATGGGCTGTTTGGCAATGGTAAACAGTTCCCGGATTTCTTCCTGGTTAATGGTTTCAATACTGCGGGTGTCATCGCTTACCCAGTCTATGGGCAGGGCGGGCAACACCAGTCGCCCGCTTTCGCGCAGGTACTCGGTAAATTTTTGCAGGCCTTGCAGGTGTTTGTTCAAGTAGTTGTTGCTCAGGCCGCCTCCCCTGCGGGTGTTTTGACGGCTGCGCAGGTTTTCAAAATGTGCCTTAAAATGACTGATTTGGATGTCGGTGATTTGCTGGCAGCCCTGTGCCTCTAAAAAATAAAAAAACTCGTTGATGTAGTTGGGCAACTGGTAAACGGTGCTGGGTGCATAACCCAATACGTCCAGCCACTCATGGAATGAGCGCACCACATAACGAAAGGATTCATTTTGTAAGGGTAAATTTTTCATTCGGTTATACTTTCTGTGGTTGGGTGGACTGCTTTGGCTTTTTCTTGCCTGCACGGGGTTTAAGCGGTTCACCAGTGGTTTGAACTGCTTGTGAACTTTGGTCTGCTTCGGCTAGTTTCAAAAAAATACGGTCTAAAGTTCCGGCTATGCCTGCCTGTAGCTGCGCGTATTCTTCTACGCTGATTACTTCATAGTAATAGCCTTTCTTTTGGTCGCCTTTGGCTTTCCGAATGAGTCCGGCTTGTTGCAACTGCACCATGTAGCGCTTTTGGTTGCTGTGGTTTTCGCGCAAAGCTGCCCGTGCCTGCCCGTTGGTAAAGGCGGTTTTGCGCTCTTCTTTCAGCCATGCTTTTAGCTGCTCAAAATAATAACGGCAGGCTCCGCTGAGTTCATCGCTTTTTCTCAGCAATACATCTTTCATCAGGCGGTTGGCGGCTGCAATGTCTTCCAAAGTGGTTTCTATAAACTCTTCTCCGGTTTGTTCATCGTATTTCTTCTCACGCTGCCACTGGTTGTAAAAGGTCACGGCTTCAATAAACTGTAAATAATGGCCGTTGGTTCTGCGCGGTTTAAATACGGCTTGTGGCAGGCTGAGTAATGGCGCATAAGGGTTCACCACTTTTACGGGCTGCAATAACCGCTGGCAGTTTTTGAGTAATTCGGCTGCTGCTGCTTGTTCTGCCAAGTTTACTGTTCCGGCACTCATCGCCCGCTGGTAGTCCATGATGCGTTGGTCTTGCTGTTCGCTCTGATCCAGGTAAATCAAAAAACTGCGGTTGGCGTTGTCTTCATACAGCTGCTCTTTGGTGGTGCAGCCGGCTACGCTTAGCGGCCCTTCTACTACCAGATGTACGCTGCGGGTTTCGCCTTTGGTGTTTTTGTGCGCTACGGTTTTGCTGATGCGCTTTTTGGTCTGTAACTCGCGTAGCGGATACAGAGCGTTTTCGGCTCCGTCCAAGTCCTCGATTAAAATGAGTTTGTTTTTGAGTTCCCGCTGGCCGAAGTAGTAAAAGGCATTTTCGCTCAAGGTGGTGATTTCGATTTTGTCCTCTTCGGGTATCAGTTCGCCTACTTTTTCCTGCAAGTGGGTTTTGCCTGTGCCGCTGGCACCCAGGCTCACCACATGCAGGGGCTGCTGCCGCTTGCGGCTGGTAAAGATCAGGTACATCAGCAGCCTGTTATTCTCTTCGCCTATTACACCGCTTTGGCCAATCAGTTCGTTGGTTCTTTCTAACAAGTTCGGGGCTTTTAAAAATGCCTGTGCGGCTCGCACTTCTTCTAATGCGAGTGGCTTGGCTTTGGGGCGGTGATCTTCCCGTTGCTCAATCTGTTCCAGTCGGTACTGTTCCAGCCCCTCGGTAAGCTCGGCCAGTGTGGCCGCGATTACCGCTGTGCCAATCTCGTGCCGCTCGGCTACTTTTCTGATAAATTTTTCTAATTGGTTGTCGTTGTACAAGTCCAGATTATGGCGAACGGGTGGGCGGCTGCTTTCCTGCAGCGCCACTTTTACCGTCACGCGCATCCGGTCCAAGCCTTCCAGCTTAATGCCGCCCAACACGGTGATTTCTAAAAGATCGTTGGCGTAAATGAGCTGTTCTGCGTTGGCGGTGTTGAGCGTTGTGGCGACCATTTGAAAAAATATTTTTTAAACCTTTTTCGGTCAAATTTAGGCTTATGCTGTTTAATAAACAAACCGCGAACTATTTTTTATTACCGATTACGGTTTGTAATTTCACGCTTTCGTTTAATACAGGGCGTTTTAGCGCCTTTTACGGTTATATTTTATGCTCAGCTTTGGTAAAAAATTAGCAGCCCTCAGAAAAGAAAAAAAGCTCTCGCAGTCTATCCTGGCCGCTCAGCTCAATACTTCGGTATCGGTCATCTCGCGCTACGAACGCGATGAAATGACCCCTTCTATTGAGATGGCCAAAAAACTCGCCAGCTTGCTGCAAACTTCTGTGGGCTACCTACTGGGCGAAACCGAAGAGGATGACTTGCTCAAAGACCCGCAGATGATCCGCAGGCTTAAGGAACTGCGCAACTTTACCGAAGCGGAAAAAGAACAGGTGCTCTTTACACTCGATGCCGTGATTAGGGAAATTAAGAATAGAAAAGTGTATGCGTGATGATTGACAATGACACGATTCTTACCATTGTAATAGGATTGGCCAGCGGCTTTGCTTCTTTTGGTGTGATGTATTTCTTGCACCTAATAAAAGTTAAAGAGCAAATTGCTAAACTTGAAGAACGAATAATGGATAAAGACGTTATACAGGAACGCATTACCGTACTGGAAGAACGCGACCGTCAAAAACAAAAGTTTTTTGATTTTCTAGATGACCAAGTCATGTCTCAGTTTTTAAGAGGTAAAAAAGATAAATAATGCTTACCTACCAAGAATATCAAACACTAGCTAGTTTGCGCAACAAAATTGCACACAAACAAGGCGTTACGCGTAACCAGGTGATGCAATACCTTACCCTTATTCAAAAAGAAGGACCTAAAGGGCAGCGGGAGATTCAGGAGCTTTTTCGTAGAACCAACACCTCTAACTTAACCCAACTCGCCAATAAACTCTCTACTGATGATAGCCTGCTCGAAGGTCTCGTCTATGCTGGCCTCGGTATTCTCCTCGGATGGGCGCTCATTAGCGCGCTGAAAGAATAAATGAAAAAGCCCCACAAAGCGAGGCCTTTAGTTTTTGTACCAAAAAGTTTGCAAATCTGTACAAGCGGAGGTTAAGGTATTTGAGGATAGGCTTATGTTCTTAAAACCATTTCTAATTCAAAGTCCAAAATATTTGAAATTTTGCAATGGAATCACCACTATCATTACCAAATTCAATTACTCCGTAATAAAGGTTTTGATATTTAAAATAAATATATTTTTTGGTTGGGTATTCTCTCTCTAAGCTCGTTTCAGTCAGAATGGATTTCAAATTTTCCTCCAATAAAAAGTCATCAAAAGTTTTATTACTATCTAAAACCAATCCATTTAGAATAATTTTACGATTTGGATACCACCCATCAAAATCAAATTCCAAAGAAGAAACCGAGGGATTACGATTATTCTTTCTATTATAAATATCACCATGAAGTACCAAGCCGAACTCTTTGAATGTGACTTTTAAATATTCACTATTCTTACCCTCTTTTTTGCCTTTTCTTCCCAAGGCATCTGATAAACTTTTATAGCAAACCAAGCTATCAACATAGACATTTTCATTATTTACGGTGAATAACGTACCATTAATATTCATTTGATTTGGCGAAAAATCAAACGTACCCCCCCCGGGTTGTGAAGAAAAAAGGAGCATCACAAGTGTTAAAATATTCATTTTAATAATAAATTAATGTTTACCAGACATTACAACCCACGGCCCTTGATAGTTTTTTCTCCTTATTGGGTTTCCAATATCTCTTGATACGGACTCCGGAGATTCACCAAAACTTGGATTGTAATCATAAACTCCAGCAGACCATTTCAATCTTCCTAGCCAATTTCTATCAACTCTAACAATTATTGGTTTACTCATAGCGGTAACCTTAAAATTGTAAAAAATCGACCCCCATTGCAAATCATGTCCATCATTGTATATTGACTCACTAGGGTTACCGTTAAAAACACTTGAAGTTAAAACCGTTCGCTGTTCGTTTGCGTTTTGCACTTTAATTTTTGTATCAACATTGTCCATTTTAGGACTAAAGACCTGCCAATGAGAAAAATTATTTTGTTGAATTTGAGAACTCAAACTCCAAGAATTATCATCCCATTTCATCGGGGAAACCATTATGCTAAATTCATTTACCTCCCTATAAGTTAATTCTAGAACTGAATAACCTCCTTGCTTTGAACCTTCTACAGCTGAATAATAAACATAATTGTAATTTTTATTCCCTTCCTTACCTTCATCATTAAAGGACTGCGGAACAGCCTTATTCAAAGTAGTTGTCGCATTTCCATTAGCCTGATCTTGTCGGTTTACCTCATATATTTCATCGGCTTTTTTCCATTTTTTATATGTTTTACGAAAACTTTTATCCGAACGGGCTTGTTGTCTCAAGTCTTTTTTCTCTTGCTTTCCAGCCCTTATTTTATCACCAAGAGGATCATTAAATAAAATTGGATTCAAGTTCATAGATTGGTAAGGGCTTAACCATGCATATTTCACAGGATCCATACTCCACCACCTCAATAATCTGGTATCATTTTCTCTAAAGAAGGTTGTAATATGAGTTCCTGAAGTACCCGTTATTTCATTATCGGTTTCACTTCCCTGATAGCCGTGTCTGTAGCTTCCTGGGTTGGCGTTTCTTCCGGGTAACAACGACCCGCCTGTGAAGTAATTAGTTCGATTTTTTTTGAGCACACTTTTTTTTCCTTTAACCACTTTCAGGTTTTTTCCAAAAGTGCTAAAAGCATCGTTACAGGGTCGATATGTAATTTTAAAGCATCCCATTTAT
>JAUHWL010000032.1 GCA_030424545.1 Bacteroidia bacterium | reverse complement strand
GTTTAAACAGCAGCCCTACCAAAACAACTGGCCAGGCAATGCACCCAATGGGCAGCCACTTGCGGCTGGGGTGTACTTTGCTATTTTAACCTACCAAGATAAAAACGGACAATTGCAACAAAAAAAACAAACGGTGCATTTGGCACGGTAGGCAACTAGAATAAAAATCTGTGTCAAAATTCTATGCACACAATACTAACCCATCAAAGCAACCGCAAAACCGTAAACTACTATTACCTAACCAAGTATTTACAAGGCAAAGACATTGGTTACGAAGATAGTTTGGCGCTTTCTCCCATAGCTTTGCAAACCCCTTACGTAGGTGGCGATGCTGTTTTTGGCGCACGGGTTGTTGGGCATTGACCCAGATGAAGAAGGTTTAGCATACAAAGGAGAACTAGACATGGGCAAAGAATTAGGTGATGCATATCGAGTGTACCCGAACCCAGCTAAAGAAGCGATTAATATAGAATTGCTTACCGATGTATTTACAGAACAAACGGAAGTTATTGTGATGGATATTATGGGACGTATTGTTTTACAATACTATCCAGCCGTAAGTGTCAAAAGCATTGTACTTCCCGTACACAATCTACAAAGTGGAGTTTACATCCTGCAGGTTAAAGAAATAGACCGTATTCTTTTCTCTGAACGGATTGTCGTTAACAAATAATAAAAATCAATATCCTTCGCAGCAGAAGCTGCTAAGGATATTTATAATGAAAAAAATATACATCATATCATTTCTATCCCTTTTGTTCGTGCATCAGCTTGCGGCACAACAAATAAACAACCTCGTACCAAATGGTGATTTTGAGGATGTGGATAGTTGCTTCAAGTCCATAGGGAGTATTTGGAAGGTCAATGGTTGGAATGCAGCAATTGATAATTCAAAAAGTTCTACTGATTATTATAACACCTGTCAACTGAACCATTCTTGGCCGCTTTTAAATCCAATAAGTGGAGTGGAAGGTAATGGAAGCGTAGGTATTGTATTAAAAATTTCTACTTTAAAGCATAGAGAATACTTGCAAATAATGCTTACTAATGAATTAGAACAAGATTCTGTGTATATGGTAAGTTTGAAGATTAAGCCCATATATTTAGCGAATCTCTTTGAATGGAGTACTGACAGAATTGAATTGTTATTATCTAAGAATAGTGTTAAAGCAGAAGTTTATAATTTTCAAACTCCAAGTTTGATAGATACCGCTTCATCACTTTTTTTTACTGAGCCTTTTAATGATTCATCAAAATTTCATACTTGTAAAGGATTCTATAAAGCTGTTGGCGGGGAGAAATTTTTAACAATAGGTAATTTTAGTGCCGATTCATTAACTAATTTTCATTTTCTTGGAAACGTTTATCAAACTCAATTGAAACAAGCCTACTACCTCATAGATGATGTAAAACTCTACAAAGCCAGCGATACCCTTGTGCGTAAATTGCCAGAACCTATTATGCCCAATGTTTTTAGCCCCAACCAAGATGGTGTAAATGAGTATTACAAAATAGAAAACCTGCCAGAAAATAGCAGTTTAGAAGTGTTTAACCGTTGGGGCAGCGTGGTGTTTAAACAGCAGCCCTACCAAAACAACTGGCCAGGCAATGCACCCAATGGGCAGCCACTTGCGGCTGGGGTGTACTTTGCTATTTTAACCTACCAAGATAAAAACGGACAATTGCAACAAAAAAAA
>JAUHWL010000004.1 GCA_030424545.1 Bacteroidia bacterium | reverse complement strand
CAGACCCACTTTTGCCGGGCTCGCCAATGCCAATGGTGTAAATGATTACCGAATCTCGTTTGGCCATTTCGGCCCCGTCTAGCGGAAGAATATCTGTGCCGCCATCTACGCCATCGGTGAGCAACAGCATCACTTTGGTTTTTATGGTGTCTTCTTTAAAGAGGCTAATGCCCATATTTATCGCCTTCCCAATGTGCGTCATTTGGCCGGCCATGCCCACATCTGCCTCTTCTAATAGCTGATCTACCGTTTGCAAGTCGGGTGTGAATGGCGCTTGCACATACGAGTTTGTGGCAAAAAACACGAGCCCCATTCGGTCGCCTTTGCGCTCAGTAATAAAATCGTGCATCAAGTTTTTTACAGCATCCCAACGTCTCACTTTTTTTCCATCTAAGACCCAATCTTTTGTGGCCATGCTGAAAGAGATATCTGCAGTGATGAGAAAATTACGCGCTGTTTTTACTTTCAACTCGGGTTTGCCTACCAATTGTGGCGAAGAAAGTGCAGCAATCAAAAGTGTCCAAATGGCCAATAAAACCAGCCAATTGAAAAAGTTTCTCCGCTTCACCATGGCCGATTTTCGGGGCTTATCGCCCGTATAATTTACGGCCTTTTTGAAACCCGGAAAATAGAGCGCCTCGCTTTTCATCCGCAGCGGAGGCAGGATGAAATACACGAGGATGGGCAGCGGTAAAAGCCACAACATCCACGGAAAGGCGAGTTCGAAATTATCGGGCAGCATGTGTAGCAATCCAGTTTTTGGTGTTCTTAATTATTTTTTCTTTGGCCGTATTTTCCGGCATTTCGTCTTTGTAAATCAATGCTTCAACTTCTGTTTGCACGGATAAAAAAGCAACGTTTTTGGCATTTTCATCGAGAAATGAAAACCATTCTTTCCCGGCAAGTTTGCCCGTTTTTTCTCTACCAAAAGCGTGAATAGCGGTGCGTTTTACCAGCACCATGCAATGCGTTAAATTCATTTCGCCAGCCGTAACTTTTTGCAATTCTGCCAAGGCTTCTCTGCGGTAGCGATTGCGAATATGTTTTCTAATTTGAAAGAAAGTAAGGGTGACAATAAGTACCAAAATAACCGCAGCCAAAATGGGCCAACCGATAGTATCAAAAGTAAAGGGCACGGCCGCGGGTTCTTGCAGCGGGCCGAGGTTCATTTCAGCGACAGTTTGTGCCAGTGAATCGGACGGAGCTATTTGCCAAAGCAGACTCATTTAGACAATTTTAAAATTTTAAATGCCCCGTTGGCTACTATTAAAAATACTAGGCAACCAATTAGTAAATCGGGGTATTTCGAGTTTGTCCAAAATACCAAGCCGCCCGCCAGAATTACGCCCACATTTACCACTACATCGTTCGAAGTAAAAATCATGCTTGCTTGCATGTGCGCCTCTTGACTTTTGCTTTTTTGCAACAAATACAAACAAATTGCATTGCCAATTGATGCCAGAATAGAGACAATAATCATGGTCTGAAAATTTGGAATTTCTTCAAAATTTAGGAAGCGTCTAATGACCTCAATCAAACCTAAAACTGCTAAAATCAACTGAAAATATCCTGCGGCTTTCGCAATGTTGTTTTTTCGAATGATAGATCCGCCAACAGCAAAAAGTGCCAGCCCATAAACAAAACTATCGGCCAGCATATCTAAACTATCGGCCACCAAACCCATAGATTTGGAAATAAATCCCGTTAAAATTTCTAGCACGAAAAACGAAAAGTTGATTCCCAAAACCTGCCACAGTAGTTTTCTTTCGGCCTGCAGATTATCTTCAAAATTTGTCTCCTTTGTTTCTTCTGTGATTTCCAATTTTGTATCAAAATTCAAAAGATCAAGCTTTTCAAAAATATTTTGGTAATCAGATTCATGAAAAACCGTCAGTTTTCTGTTGGCGATATCAAAATCCAACGACTTAATATTTTCAAGGTCGGCAAGTTTCATCCGAATCATTTGCTCTTCAGATGGACAATCCATTTTTGATATTTTAAAAGTCGTTTTATTCATTTAATGCGCTCCTTTTATCGTTGAGCTTTTTTAAAATATTCTTTAATCTGGTCTTCCAGCGAGGCGATGGTATTTATGCTAAACGTGGGAATGCGGTGTTTTTTCAATTCGGTTTGGAAGGCATCAAAATCATTGTCGAAACCGCTTTTGAATTTTTCGCGAAGCTGTTTCTTTTTTCCATCTACGCTTACTTGGTGTTGCGCGTTTCCGGCTATAAATTTTTCGTTAGGGATGTTGCGCTCCATCGGGTCAAAAACCTTGGCGAGCATCACATCGTTGTGTTGCGCCAATTGCTTGATGTATTTAGTGACCTCTGGCGAATAGCGGTGAAAATCGCTGATGATGACTACCAAAAAATCGTGCGTGACAATGTTGCGCGTTTTGGCCATGACATCTTTTAGCGAAGCTTCAAAATCAATGGGTTTTGAATGATTGAGTTCGTGATTTCTACTAACGATTTTCTCTAAAAACCGTAAAATATTTTTGCGGTCACGTTTGGGGAAAACGATGTCGGTGCCTTCATCGGCCATCACAACTCCGCCTACGCGATCGCCTTGTTTTAAAACTTGAAAGGCCAAGGTTGCCGCCAGCTCTGCGGCCACCACAGATTTGGTGCGTTTTTGCGAACCAAAAAACATGCTTTTGCTTTGGTCTACAATAATGAGTGCGGGTTTTTCTTTTTCTTCCGAAAACACACGCGTGTGCGTTTGCTGGGTGCGTGCCGTTACTTTCCAGTCGATGTTGCGAATGTCATCGCCTTTGCTGTACAAGCGTACTTCTTCAAAATCGAGACCTCGACCGCGCAATTTTGACGCGTGTTTGCCACCCAAAATACTGTTCACTTTTTGGCGTTTGGCACGCAGACTAAAATGCCGCGAAACACTTTCCATGCGCAGGAGTTCTTCAAGCGAGGTGAAGACATCTTTGGGATATGTTTGGTCGGATTTCAATACTATAATTTTAGTACAGTTACTTTAGACTTTGATCTTGTATTCGTAAAAATGGATGTATTGCCTTGAACCTTAACTGTTGCTGTACTTGACACCCATATTATTTTTAACCCTTCGGGCGTCAATTCTTCATAAAAAATTACGCATGAAATTAAATATTTGTTTTTCGCTATTTGGTAATTAGAAAATTTAACAGTTGCACAATCTAAGCGAGAGTCTAAAATGAGTTCTTTTCCTTGAAAGCTTAACGGAAAATCTTGATTCGTTCTCAAAGATTCACCACAAAACAATTCTGGGTAGCTATTAACCTTTTCCACAAAAGTGGATACGTCTAAAAGGTACTGATAGTTTAAATTCAAATTTGGTTTGTCCTGTCCTTTTGATTGTATAGAAATCAAAAAGAGAAAACTCAGGAACGATATTTTGAGAAATTGCGTCATCCTATTTAAGCCACCACCGCTACTTTTTCTAGAATTTCATCCAGCACTTTGTCGGGCGTTATGCCTTCTGCGTTGGCTTCGTAACTCAGCATAATTCTATGGCGCAGGCAATCGTGAACCACCGCACGAATATTATCGGGCGAAACAAAATCGTTGCCAAACATCCAAGCGTGTGTGCGGCAAGCGCGATCTAGCGCAATGCTGCCGCGTGGGCTGGCGCCAAAATCTAACCAAGCGTCTAATTCTTCGCTGTATTTTTCTGGGTAGCGTGTGGCCGAAATAATGTCGACAATGTATTTTTCCATGGGCTCCGAAATCTTCACTTTGGCGATTTCTTCGCGTGCAGCAAAAACCACTTCGGGGGCCAATCTTTCTTTTTCTACTTTTTCTCCGCTATGCTGCTCTTCACGGTTTAACCGGAGGATTTCCAACTCTGCGGCATCATCCGGATAACTAATAATAACGTGCATCAGAAAACGGTCCATTTGCGCTTCTGGCAGCGGATACGTTCCTTCTTGCTCCACCGGGTTTTGCGTGGCCATCACCATAAATAGCGGATCCATCTTGTAGGTTTTTCCGGCTACCGAAACTTGACGCTCTTCCATGGCTTCAAGTAATGCCGCTTGCACTTTGGCTGGCGAGCGATTAATCTCATCGGCCAAAATTAAATTGCTGAAAATGGGCCCTTTTTGAAAGATGAATTTCTCTTCTGTTTCGGGTTGGTAAATCTCCGTTCCGGTAACATCGCTGGGCAGCAAATCTGGCGTAAACTGTATCCGGCTCAATCCACAATTCAGCTCTTTGGCCAACGATTTTATGGCACGGGTTTTTGCCAAACCCGGCAAGCCTTCGAGGAGCATATTTCCATTGGCCAACAAAACCAAAATGATGCGGTCAACAAGATTATCTTGCCCAATAATGGAGGCTTGCATGCGTTTTTTTAGCTCAAGTATTGATTCGTGTGGTGTCATGAAAATATTTTTAGTGAAACCTTAAAGATAAAAATGATAGAAATAAAAAATGGAGCATTTACATTGGTAAAGGCTCCATTTTCTTTGTTCATACAAATTTATTAGTTGCTTCCGTTGGGTGAAGAAAGTGTTTCCATAACCTTGTCTAGACTAAAGCTTGCCGCTTTCATTCTTGGAGGGTATTCTTTAAACGTTCCTAAAAAGTTAGCTACAATAGTTTGCGCTGGAACCAATAAAAACGCGTGATCTAACCACCAATCATAGTACGTGTTGGAGGTAATCGTTGCAAATTCGTAGGGGTCTCTTCTCAAGTTAAAAATTAATGGCGCTCTTAATGGCGTAAATGGATTTGCCCATACCGCTAAAGTTCCAGGGCTTCTTTGCTCCATAAAGATTAGCTTCCAATCATTGTAACGCATAGCAGTTAAGTCACCATCATCAGAGAAATAGAAAATTTCTTTACGAGGTCCTTTTTCTTCTTTTCCGGTAAGGAAAGGTAAAAAGTTGTATCCATCTAAATGAACTTTAAATGTTTTACCGTTTGCACTGTAGCCTTTCAATAGTTTTTCAGGAACATCTTTTTGTCCGGCAGCAGCCAAGAAAGTAGGCATCCAATCCATGCCGCTCATTACTTCGTTAGAGACTGAACCAGCTTTTATTTTGTTTGGCCAACGAATTATAGCAGGAACTCTCCATCCGCCTTCCCAATTGGTGTTTTTCTCACCTCTAAAAGGATTTACACCTGCATCTGGCCATGTATTTTTGTGTGGACCATTGTCTGTAGAATACATAACAATGGTATTATCTGCGATGCCTAATTCATCTAATAAATCTAAGAACAGACCTATGTGCATATCATGCTCTACCATGCCATCGCCATATTCATTCTGCCCAGAGATGCCGCGTAATTCAGGTTTTACATGCGTTCTAAAGTGCATTCGAGTTCCGTTCCACCAGCAAAACCAAGTTTTACCAGCTGCATGTTGTTTACGAATCCAATCCATGGCCGCTTTGGATGATTCATCATCGATAGTCTCCATGCGTTTTTTAGTTAAGGGGCCAGTATCTTCTACTTTGCCATCGGCAGTAGAGTGAATTACACCACGAGGGCCATAATTCTTTCTAAAGTTAGGATACTCTTCTGGATTTGGGTAATCTGGTAATTCTGGTTCTTCCTCAGCATTTAAGTGGTAAAGGTTTCCGAAAAATTCATCAAAACCATGATTTGTAGGTAGATGTTCGTCACGATCGCCTAAGTGATTTTTTCCAAACTGACCTGTTGCGTATCCGGCAGGTTTTAATAACTCAGCAAGTGTTGGGTCTTTTTCAGATATACCTTCTTTGGCTCCTGGCATACCCACTTTGCTTAACCCTGTGCGGAATACACTTTGACCAAGAATAAAAGAAGATCGGCCAGCCGTACAGCTTTGCTCGGCATAGTAATCGGTAAAAATCATGCCTTCTTTGGCAATTTTATCAATGTTAGGAGTGTGGTATCCAACCATTCCCATGGTATAGGCGCTAATGTTGGACTGCCCAATATCATCACCCCAGAGGACAAGTATATTGGGTTTTTTTTGGGCAATTGATGGCAGCATCAAAAGAGCTCCAATCAATGTAAGCAAGGTCTTTTTCATGTAAAATTCGATTTGATTAATAAAGATTCTTAGCTGTAAATATAGCTTTAACACTATAAAAAAACAGGTTTAAGATGGAATAACAAAAAAAATAATGGCTTGTTTTTGTTCTAAACAAATTATTTACATCGTTTCGTTCTATTCGGATTGGTACGTTTTTACTTGTATTATTCTATGTTAAAAACTTAATCGTTCATTTGAAATGATGTTAATCTGCATTGTTATACGTTTTTCTTAGAATTTTTAAGATGCGATTATATTCTATATCAGCTAGATTCCAATTATACAACTTTGGATCTGTGGTGTTGGTAAATTGTACAACCACCATATCTAGTTCTTTGTGATATTTTGCAATGCTTTGATAACCAGGAACCCAGCCTTTGTGGTCATACTCATACATCGAAGCGTATATTTTTTGTTCATCGCCTTCAAACACAGTCCCGTTGTTTAATGCTCTTATAATTACGCCTACATCTTCAGCGGTTGCAATCATTCCTAGATCATCGGCTTTTAAGTCGTATGGATGTCCTATGTGATAACCACTCATAACCTCATCTATATCAACATTTTTTATGGATTGATAAGTATGGTTTAGGTTGAGTTTATTTAAAATTTCATGTTGAATAAATTGGAAGTAAGGGTAACCTAGCGTTTTATCCATTATTTTAGAAAGCAGTAAATAATTGGTATTGCAATACTCATAGTCCTCATCAGGTTTAAAATTTGCGGGTAAACCGAGTATTAATTCTAAATTTTCATCTCTACTGGTTTTTGGTGAAGCCCAATAATGTTCAGTATCTGTGTAATTGGGTATGCCGCTTCTATGCTGTACCAACATGTTAATAGTTATGCGGTCTGCATATTCAATTTTACCAGCAAGTTCAGGTAAATAATCGGTTATAGCGTTGTTTAAAGACAACCTACCATGGTTGACCAATTTTGCAATTGCAATGGCTGTATATAGTTTGCTAATGCTTGCAATTTTAAACAAAGCATGAGGCTTAGCTGGAATTTGATTTAATTTATCATGCCAACCCGCACAAAAATATTCAGGAGGGTTACCCGCCTTGTCTACATAGATAATTATCCCGTCAAACCCATTGTCAATTGCTTCGTTAGCTTGTGCCTGAACCGTTTCAGGCAATGGTAAAATCCACGCTTTTACTAAAATCCATGGCACAAAAAACAATGAACCGATTGTACCTAAAATCAAAACAATTCTAAGTATTCCCTTAATTTTCATTGCAGTTCTATGTGTTTTTTAAAGGTTTCTTTCTTGTGGTTATAGATTAGGAATGTCTTCATCTTTATTAAACTCATATAAACTTCTAGCTTCCTCTTCTTTGTATTGAGAAACCTGGGCCAACGCATCTGGCACAACATCACTGCAAATTACTACCATACTGCCTTTTTTGGCGTTTTTAATGGCAAAATCTATTGCTTCTTTTTCCGAAGGAATAACAGTTACTTTTTTATTAGGGTCAACTTCTTTTATTCCGGCCAAAATCATGTCAATCAGTTCGCCTTCTGTTTTACCACGCAAATGCTTGTCTTGGCGCACAATAACCTCATCAAACATTTGGGCCGCAATTCTGCCAATTTCCATGTTGTCTTCTTGGCGTCTATCACCAATACCCGCAACAATGCCCACTTTGGGTTTGCCAGGCATGTTCTGCAACATATTATTTAGGGCGCGCAGTCCAGCGGCATTATGGGCATAGTCTAACAGAACATCAAAGTTTTTAAACTCAAACATGTTTAAGCGCCCTGGCGTTTGGGCAGGAGAGGGGATAAAAGATTCTAAAGCTACACGAATGTCTTCTAAAGGCACTCCTTGTGTGTAGGCTGATAAAGCTGCGGGCAATACATTTTGAATCATAAATGTGGCACGTCCACCAAAAGTTAACGGCACATTTACCGCCTTAATAATTCTCATTTTCCATTCTCCTCTACAAATAGTTATGAAACCGTTTTCATAGATAGCAGAAAGCCCACCCACTTTTGCAATGGCTTTAATATGCGGATTGTTTTCATCCATACTAAAAAGCGCCACGTTTGCTTCTACATTTTTGCGCATGGCATAAACAAGTTCATCATCGGCATTTAAAATGGCATAACCTTCTTGTTTTACAGTTTCTGGAATTACGCCTTTAACTTTGGCCAATTGTTCTATGGTGTGTATGCCTTTTAGTCCTAGGTGGTCGGGAGCAACGTTGGTAACAATTCCCACATCACATTTAGGAAAAGCAAGGCCAGCTCTTAGTAATCCGCCACGGGCACATTCTAGAACAGCCATATTTACCGTGGGGTCTTTTAAAACAAACTCTGCACTTGCAGGTCCTGTACAATCGCCCTTCATGAGTAGTCTATTTTGTATATATACGCCATCGCTAGTTGTATAGCCTACTTTAAAGCCTTTCATGCGCATAATATGCGCTATAAGCCGAGTAGTGGTGGTTTTACCATTTGTACCGGTTATCGCAATAATGGGTATTTGGCTAACGGTTCCTGGAGGATACATCATATCAATGACACTTCCAGCAACATTGCGTGGCAAACCTGTACTTGGCGCTAAGTGCATTCTAAATCCGGGACCTGCGTTTACCTCTAGAACAGCGCCACCTGTTTCTGGTAGCGGTGTGCTTATGTCAGTGGTCATGATGTCTATGCCGCAAATGTCTAAACCAATTATACGCGAAATGCGCTCGGCCATAAACACATTGTAAGAGTGAACGATGTCTGTAACATCAGTTGATGTTCCTCCCGTACTCAAGTTGGCAGTATCTTTTAAAGCAAGCCATTCTCCCTGGTCTAAAACGCTATCTAAAGTAAGGCCAGCGTCCTTCAGAATAGTTTGCGTCATTTTATCTACCGTAATTTGAGTGAGCACTTTTTCGTGCCCATACCCTCTACGCGGGTCACTATTCACTTCATCTATTAATTCGTTAATCGTGCTTATACCGTTGCCTGTAACTCCAGCTGGTGTGCGTTTCGCGGCTGCAACCAATTTATAATCAATCACGAGCAGTCTATAATCCTCTCCTGGAATATACCGTTCTACAATTACACGATTGCTTACTTCTTTGGCGCGATTAAAGCCTTCTAGAGCATCTTCCCAGTTGTTAATATCTGCAGTAATGCCTCGGCCGTGATTGCCATCTATGGGTTTGATTACTAGAGGATATCCAATCCAATCTACGGTGTCTTTTAAGCCGGCTTCGGTACGTATAATATCCCCTTTTGGAACGGGGATTTCGGCTTGCTCTAATAAGTATTTAGTGTCTTCCTTATCACAAGCCAATTCTACCGCAATATTGCTAGTAGTACTTGCAACAGTAGCTTGAATTCTCTTTTGATTGGCGCCATATCCCAATTGGCATAATGAATATTGATTGAGTCGTATCCATGGAATTCCACGGCTTGCCGCTTCCTCTACAATACTGCCTGTGCTAGGTCCAAGCCGTTCTGCCTCTCGTATTTCGCGCATTTTTTGAATGTCATAATCTAAATCGTACGACTTTCCATCAACCAATGCTTGAGCAATAGCAACAGCACTATGGGCGGCAAACCGACCTACTTTTTCTTCCATATATGCAAATACAACATTGTAAACGCCTTCTTCGCCATATCCACGCGTACGTCCAAAACCTACATCCATGCCGGCAAGCGTTTGTATTTCTAAGGCAATATGCTCAACAACATGACCCATCCATGTGCCTTCTTCCACACGCATAAAAAACCCACCTTCAACGCCTTCGGAACAACGATGGGTAAACATGGTTGGAAACATATTCCTAAGCCTGTCTAAAAAACCATCTATGGTATTGGTGGGTTTTTGCTCTAGTTCTTCAAGATCAAGAACCATAACGATTAATTTATGGCGTCTTACAGACCAATAGTTTGGTCCTCGCATGGCATTTATTTCGCGTATGTTCATAAAGGGAAAATTCTATTTTGTTATTAAGAGTAGCTCAAGGTTTGAAAAGTAACTATTTTTTAAATGAAAATTAAACTTAGTTTTGGCCAATTAAATAGAAGTAAAGTTTGTTTTTTATGACAATTAAAGGCACGTTAATTCCAATAGGTGGTAACGAAGATAAAGCGCTTGAGCAAAGCGAAATGTATACCCTTGATTATGTTGAAGATGGAATTCTAAGCCATGTTGTACGTGAAGCCGGTGGAACAGATGCGCGCATTGTTATTGTGCCTACAGCAAGTAGTATTCCTAAAGAAGTAGCCCAAAATTATTTGCAAGCTTTTGATACTTTGGGATGCGTTAATGTAAAGGTTGCTGATATTAGAAAACGCAGCCATTGCGAGGAAAACGATATTATTTCGTTATTTACTGAGGCTGATGCGGTCATGTTTAGCGGTGGCGATCAGAGTAAAATTGTTAAATACATTGGCGGCACTACGGTGCATAAAATTTTGCTGGAGCGCTACCAAAACGAAGAATTTGTTATTGCTGGTACCAGCGCTGGCGCGATGTGTATGAGCAAAGAGATGGTGTCTGGAGGCAGTAGCCAAGAATCTTTGCAAAAAGGCGCGGTAAAAATGCGTGAGGGCATGGGTTTTATCCATAGTTTGATTATAGATACACATTTTATTAAGCGCGGTCGTTTTGGCCGTTTGGCCGAGGCAATGGCTGTTCACCCAGAATTACTTGGTATTGGATTAGCCGAAGACACAGGCTTGATTATAAAAAATGGCAACGAGTTTAGAATTATTGGTTCTGGTATGGTAATTCTGTATGATCCTAGTCAGTTAACACACAATACACATAAAATTTTGCCCGAAGGCACGCCCATCAGCATGAGCAATTTAATCGTGCATATTCTTGCCAACAACGATTTCTTTACCATTGATAATCGTAAGATTGAAATATCGAAATTGGAAGCGGGGCTTATTTAGATTTTTGCCTTGGGTTTCTCGATGTAATCAAAGCCGTTATTTTTGACGGTTGAGCTGAGATTTAACCGATAATTGAGGATTGTATTTTTCATATTAAAAAGTGCTATTCTCGATAATCTGTTTCGCGAGTTTTTTTGCATCGCTTCAGAATAAAATTCTTTTAAAACAAATTTATGGCGATGTTTTTTCGAAAGCAAAACCACATTGAAATTACTGTATTTACTAATGTTTACTTCCATGTTTGTTGGCATGTTCCCAGCAAACTGAAAGATAGAAAAGCGTCTTTTTACCTTAATGATAGATACACAGGTAAATTCTGTAAGAGTATTCCACGTGCCTAACTTTAAACCAAAAATGCTCACGTATTCTTGAAATCTATTTTGTAAAAAATCGAGTTGAATACCTTGTTTAGGAATTGTGATTAGGCCTCCTAGAAGAATTAAGTAACAAAAGTCAAGATTGTCTTTTAGCCTTAATAATCCATTAATAATTAGAAAACAAGCGACAAACAAAAAGAAGGTATTAGCCCAAACTCCTTTTTTAATCTGAATCTCTTTTGGTTTCATAATTAAGCACTCAAAACATAAGACTTTGTCATTTATAGATTTCTACGAAATCTATACCCTCGCTGGTTTTTGCTGCCCGATACATGCCTGACGTATTGAAAGGAAGACTAACATTTCCTTGTGCATCAACTGCAACTAATCCGCCATCACCATTAATTTTTAGTAGACGATTATGCACCACTTCATTGCAAGCATCTTCTAACGAAAGCCCCTTGTATTCCATTAAGCAGCTTACATCGTAGGCCACAACACCACGAATAAAAAACTCGCCACTACCGGTGCAAGAAACTGCACAGGTTGCGTTGTTGGCGTAATTCCCAGCACCAATAATAGGGCTATCGCCCACGCGACCAAATTTTTTGTTAGTCATGCCGCCCGTGCTAGTGGCTGCGGCAATATTTCCTTGCACATCAAGGGCTACCGCGCCAACCGTACCGTATTTTTTTTCGTTTAGCGGAGAATGATCCAACTGCGTAACATTGTTCTTTTTGGCTTCTTGCAATTGATTAAAGCGCAATTCATCATAAAAGTAATCTGCGTTTTCTTGTGCTATGTTTTGGGTTTTGGCAAATTCTAATGCGCCTTCTCCCATCAACAAAACATGTTCTGATTTCTCCATCACCATGCGAGAAAGCGAAATCGGGTTTTTGATGCCGCTTACGCCAGCAACAGCGCCTGCTTCTAAATTACTGCCGTCCATGATGGATGCGTCCATTTCATGCGTGCCCGTATTTGTAAAAACCGCACCTTTTCCCGCATTAAATAGGGGGGAATCTTCTAATACTTTTACAGTGGCTTCTACGGCATCTAAGGCAGAAGCACCTTTTTCTAAAAGCGCATAACCTGTTTGCAAAGCCAATTGTAATGTAGCGCGATAGTTAGCTTCTTTTTCAGGGCTCATTTGGTCGCGGTTTATTGTGCCAGCACCACCGTGTAAGGCTAAAGAAATGGGAGCAGTATTCATGATGAATTTTAATATTTAAGATTGTAGGTTTCCATTTTAAAACCTCAGTTTTCAAAAATGCTTTTAATATGGAAATGCTGAGTTCTAAAATGCAATGTTTATTATATTTTCCTTCTGTCCATGTCGCGTTTCACATCTTTGTCTTTGAGGCTTTGTCGCTTGTCATACAGCTTTTTACCACGTGCTAGTGCAATTTCTATTTTAGCTAACTTTCCTTCTTTCAAAAACACTTTAAGCGGCACAATTGTTACGCCCTGATCTTTTAATTTTTTGGTAAGTTTTTCAATTTCCTTTTTTGTTAAAAGCAATTTACGCTCACGTACAGGGTCATGGTTGTTTATGTTGCCAAAATCATACTCGGCAATGTGCATGTTTTTTATAAATACTTCGCCATTGTTAATGTGGCAAAAAGCTTCATTTATACTTGCTTTTCCTGCGCGTATCGATTTAATTTCTGTGCCTAATAATTGCATGCCTGCCGTAAAAAAATCTAGCAGTTCATACTCAAAGCGCGCCTTTTTATTTTGGATGTTTATTTTCACGTTGCGAAAGAACAATTTATTGCTGAAATAGCGAATACGCTACTAGGCTAATTATATTTGCCCATCAAAAATTTTTGCTTTGTACAAGTTCATCATCCGCCCCATATTTTTCTCTTTCGATCCTGAGAAAATTCATCACTTCACGTTTAAACTCGTTCGCTTTTTGCAGGCCATACCTGGTGTATCGGCACTAACGCGCATGTTTTTTGTGGTAAACGATGCACGATTAGAACGTACCGTTTTTGGTATAAAATTTCCAAACCCGGTGGGCATGGCAGCTGGGTTTGATAAGGATGCAAAATTGTTTAACGAGCTAGGTAATTATGGTTTTGGTTTTGTTGAAATCGGAACGTTAACGCCAAAAGCACAAGATGGTAATCCGCTACCGCGCTTATTTAGATTACCGGCCGATAAAGGATTGATAAACCGTATGGGCTTTAACAACAACGGTGTAGGCGATGCTGTAAAGCGCTTAAAAGCAAAAAAACACACGGTTATTGTTGGCGGAAATATTGGAAAAAATAAAGTAACGCCCAACCAAAATGCGGTAGATGATTATCTAATTTGTTTACGTGAATTGCACAACGAAGTAGATTATTTTGTGGTTAATGTAAGTAGCCCAAACACGCCAAATTTGCGCGATTTACAAGAGAAGGAACCGCTAACCAAATTGTTGCTTGCGGTGCAAGAAGAAAATAAAAAGCTGGGCTATAAACCGCTTTTGCTAAAAATTGCACCCGATTTAACAGATGGACAACTAGATGATATTGTTGAGATAGCCAAAAGCACAAAGCTAGATGGTTTAATTGCCACAAACACAACCATTTCTAGAGAAGGACTAAATACCAGTACAACCGAAATAGAAAAAATTGGTGCGGGAGGATTAAGCGGTAAACCTGCTAGAAATCAATCTACACATGTTATTATGCACTTAAGAAGTAAGTTGGGGCCAACTTTTCCAATTATAGGTGTTGGAGGAATTTTTACTCCTGCAGATGCCCTAGAAAAAATTAATGCCGGTGCCACATTGGTTCAGGTATATACGGGTTTTATTTATGAGGGTCCAGGTATGGTAAAACGCATTTGTAAAGGGATTCTAAAGGGACAATAAAAAGGGTGAAGGATGCTGTTTTAGAATCTTATCCTTCGTAGGTTTTTATTAAAATTAAAAATATAATGTTGTTGAAAACAGATCTGCAAATAATTGAATGTCCGCGTGATGCGATGCAAGGTATAAAGCCATTTATAGCTACCGAAAAGAAAATTGATTACCTCAATGCACTTTTAAAAGTTGGATTTTATACGTTAGATTTTGGCAGTTTTGTTTCTCCCAAAGCAATTCCGCAAATGCAAGACACGCGCGAAGTTTTGGCAGGATTAGATTTAAGCGGTACAAACACAAAACTATTGGCAATAGTTGCCAATTTACGTGGTGGCGTTGATGCTTGTAGTTATAAAGAAATCGATTTTTTAGGTTTTCCGTTTTCTATTTCAGAAACGTTTCAGCAACGCAACACCAACAAGAGCATTGCAGAAAGTTTTGAAACGGTAAAAGAGTTGCAAGACGTTGCCAGCAAAGCTGGTAAAGAGCTTGTTGTGTACATCAGCATGGGGTTTGGCAACCCGTATGGCGAGGAATGGAATGTAGAGATTGTTGAGAAATGGGTGGCTAAGATGGCCGAAATAGGCATAAAAACCATCAGCTTATCTGATACAATTGGAACAAGTAACCCAGAGAGCATTACGTATTTATTCAAAAATTTAATACCTAAATATTCAAACATAGCTTTTGGAGCCCATTTGCATACAACACCAGCTACGTGGTACGAAAAAATTGAAGCCGCTTATGAAGCAGGCTGCCGCAGATTTGATGGTGCTATTAAAGGCTTGGGCGGTTGCCCAATGGCAACAGATAGTTTAACAGGAAACATGGCTACTGAAAATCTAATAAGTTTTGCAGCGAGTAGAAAGCTGAAAACAGGAATAAATACCTTGGCTTTTGAAAGTGCTTACAATGTTGCCTTGCGCACCTTTCCTGCGCATTAATGCATGTTTTTTAAATGTTACACGCAACGTTTTTAAAAATGCGGTTTAAAAATATAGTTGCTTAAGCATTCATTCAAACTAACAATACACGTTATTTGCAACGCTTTTGGTGAGCTCACAAAATGTGGGCGAGAGGGAATCTAGTGAAAATCTGGGACTGTACCCGCAGCTGTAAGCTCTTAAGAATTTCTGTATAATCCACTGCAATGCGCCTGCGTTGTGGGAAGGAGCAGAGAGGAGGAGTGAGTCAGAAAACCTGCCGAAGCAAAAAATTATAAAAAGTCTTTCGGGGATAAAAGGCAGGTGGAAAAACATACAATACATAGCACAATTATGCTTTTGCTGCTGCTTACTAAAAGCGTGGCACAAGTAGATACATCTCAGGTTTTACCGGCAGTTTTGGTAACCGATTTGCGTGTAAAAGAACTTTCGTACACGCAGTTGCAACTCAAACAAGATTCTGTGCAATTGCTTATAAGTCCGGGCGTAAATATGGCCGATTGGCTACAGCAAACTTCTAATGCTAACGTGCGGCAGTTTGCGCCTGGTTCTGCGGCAAGCTATTCTACTAGAGGAACAAGTAGCGAACAAAGCTCCATTCATTGGTCTGGCATCCCCATAAACTCGGCTGCTACAGGAATTGCCGATTTAAGCCTAATACCCGCAACATTGTTTAGCCCTGTTTTTACGGTTGGCGGAAATGCTGCCTTTTTTGGTTCGGGCGCCATTGGCGGTACGGTAAACTTGGCAGATCAATCGGCTATTGGGGACGGTTTTCATGTTGGCATTTCCCAACAGGTGGCTAGTTTTAATACGTTTAAAACAGGGTTACAACTCACGTATGCTCGTTTAAAATGGAAAAGCAAAAGCACTGTATATGCAGAAAGCAGCCAAAATAATTATGCTTATATAAATCAGTATAAAATTCCGGAGCGAGAAGAAACAAGAGCAAACGCAGCATATAATCAATGGCACGTAAAGCAGTTGGTTGGCTATAAGATAAATAAACATCAATCTGCCGAAATAGAAGCGTGGTATAATCAGGCGTATAGAGAATCTCCAACATCAATTTTGGTGAATAAGCCCAGCAATGCTGTGTTAAGAGATCGGAATTTAAGAACAAGGGCCTTGTGGCAATTGGATAATAACCGAAATTTAGTACAAGCATCTTACGCTTATTTGCATGAGTGGCAAACGTTTGAAGACCCAGATCTTCCCACGCCAAGTGGCGGCACAACGCACGATACAAATATTACCACCAACCATGTTGCGCAAATAAATTATCAGTACAAAATTTCTGAAAAGCTTAAATGGCAAAACGGTGGGCAGGCGCAGTTTAGCAAGGTTTCCGGTTCTAATCGGGTAGGAAATCTTCACACCGAAAGTTTGCGTACGGGTTTGGCTTTAAACACCAAAAACATGCACGCACAAGCTTTGGTTAGGCTAGAGGTTTGGGATGGAGAACTGTTGCCGATTAGTCCGTTTTTGGGCTTGCGCTATACGTTTTTTAGGAATTTTAACGCTTCAGTAAACGGCAGTTACGTTTATCGCACACCTACCTTAAACCAATTGTATTGGGTGCCGGGGGGCAACATAAATTTAAAACCAGAAAATGGTTATACGGGCGAGTTTGCGTTGTATTACTCGGCACAAAAAAACCGACAAAATATTTTTGTTCGAGCTGCTTTATATGCTTCGGCTTTAAATGAATACATACAATGGGTACCCGGTGCCAATTCTATTTGGTCTCCGCAAAATGTAAAACAGGTAGAAATTTATGGGCTGGATGTAAACGCAACCTATGCCATACAAGTTAAGCAGTGGTATGTAGCGTTGCGTGGGGCATTATCGCTAAACCATGCCGAAACAGTAAAATCAGAAAAGCAGAATGACCAAAGCGTTGGCAATCAAGTTTTATATCAGCCTAAACTAAAAACAACGTCTGGTTTTACGATAGGCTTTGAAAAATGGTATGTAAATGCCAATTACAGGTTTATTGGAGAGGTGCAAACTGCTTATGATGGCAGCGGAAACAGCTTAGATCCATACGGAGTTTTAGATCTCTCGCTAAGCAAAACAATTGGTTTTAAAAAAGGCGAAACCACATTTATAGCCGCATTTAATAACATTACAAATCAAGCTTATGAAACTGTGCCATACTTCCCCATGCCGGGGCGCAATTTTAGTATAACCTTTAAAATAAATATATAATAGAATGATGAAGAAAATCTCAATTATCGCCCTTTGTGCTGCTGCAATGTTTGCTTGCAAAAAGGCTGAAAATCCCGTGCCACAGGTTAATCCATCGGGAGATGTGTTTATAACCAACGAAGGTCTGTTTCAATCGGGTTCTGGAGCGCTTAGTTTGTACAGCACAAATGTTAACCAGATAGAAAATGATGTTTACATGGATAAAAATAACGTTCCGTTGGGCAATGTTTTGCAATCAGCAGCACTAAGCGGAGATAACATTTACTTGGTAATAAACAACTCGCAAGAGGTTGTGGTGGCCAATGCTTCTACCTTGTTGCACAAGGCAGTAATTTCTGGTTTTCAATCTCCGCGTTATATGTTGCCAATTTCCGCCAACACAGCCTACGTGTCTGATTGGATAAGCAATTCTATAAAAGTTGTTGATTTAAACAGCAATACCATTGTAAACTCTGTTGGGGTTGGTCAAGGTCCTGAGACGATGCTAGAAAAAGACGGTAAAGTATATGTGGCCAATTCGGGAGGATTTGGAAAAGATAGTACAGTTTTTGTCATCGATGCATCATCAAACACCGTAGCACAACAAATTGTGGTCGGAATTAATCCTGCTTTTTTAGCTGAAGATGCCAACGGTAAATTGTGGGTACTTTGTGCCGGTTTTAGCGATTGGCAAAATCCAGCGAATGATATTGCGGGAAGTTTGTATCAAATAGATCCGGCAACAAATAGTGTAGTGCAGCATTTTGATTTTCCATCTACAAGCAACCACCCAGCCAGACTTGCTACAAACAATGCGCAAACAACGCTTTATTACCTAAGCAGCGGCTATGGTGGCGATGTTTACAAGATGAATATATCAGACACAACTTTGCCTTCCGCTAAGTTTATCGGAGGAACTTTTTACGCGCTAGGGGTTCATCCGCAAACAGATGAAATTTTTACTTCTAACCCATTAGACTATAACCAACGCGGTACGGTTTACAGATACACAAGCTCAGCATCTTTGCAAGATTCGGCCAAAGCAGGAATCATCCCTGGCAACTTTGTGTTTAAATAGTTGATTAAAATAGTTGCACAAAAAAGCCCTTTGGAACAATCCAAAGGGCTTTTTTTATGTGTTAAAATTTATCTTAAATCTTCGCGAACTCAACATCGTTAACCTTTGCTATAGCGCGGAAGGCAGCCATAATAGCAACACCATAAATCAATGTGCCAGCTAGGTGGCTTAATCCATAAGGAATTGCCGCAGCATAGGCAGCCATTAAACCTTGTGTTGTATCAGGATAAATAAACCCTGTGGCCCAAACGCCATAATTTGTCGCCAAAAAGAATATTGCTGACGAAATTATAGACAAGCCGAAATAGTTTTTTATGTTCAATTTTTTTACCAAGCTGCCAATTACAACAGAAAGTGCCACGGCACCATATACGTAGACTGCACCTTCGTAAAACAAAGTAAAAGACTCAGCGGTATAAAGTACATTGTTTAGAATAATATCACTAACAAACAGCGCGCCTAAGGTTAGCAACAAAGCTTCTATAGGTTTGCGCAACATTGCACCACCTAATATTGCCATAGAGCCTATAGCAGTAAAATTTGGGTAATGAGGTATAAAACGTGAGGCCAAGCTAATGGTAATTAAGGCTAGGATAAAGGCTAATTTCTTATTCATAATTGTTTGTTTGAGTCTCGCAAAAATAAGAACGCTAACAATGCATGGCAATATTTATTTGCGCGGTTTGTAAGATTCAAAGGTTTTGTCGGCATACATTACCATAATTAATTCTGGTGACTCTGTATTAGAGGTGTTTACAGTGGTTTTTTTTGGTTGTGCTGGGAATTTAATTTCAGTTTCTTCTTGAGGTATGATGGTGGTGGTTTTCTCCGGAACATCAGCATTGGTTTGTCTAGGCTCGTTTTCTGTGGTATTTCCAGTAATTAGCCAATTGGCCGAGTAGGAAGGAAAGTGCTCTAATATTTTAAGCACAAGTTGCAAGCTCGGCTTGTTTCGTCCAGACATAACATGCGAGAGTAGTGGTCTGCCAATATCAATTTTATCGGCAAGTTCAGAAGGTGAAATTCCTTCTTTTTCCATGAGCATTTTTATTCTATTTAATATCTCATCCATGGTGTAAAAGTAAATGAGTTAACAAAACACAACTCGTATAAACTATAATTTTTTACAGCTCAATTTATAATCAACAACAGAGCGATTTATAAACTGGTTTACAGTAGAGTACGTTTTAAAAACCAATAGCTTTCTAATAATTTTAGCAAAGTTAACAAATGTAATTTACAATTGTAACAAGGTGAATAATGCATTCCAATACTATATTATCAAATTATAATAAAGTACAAATTATTTACCGTAAATGGGGTTTACAAGTGGATATATACCAGTTTACAAAAGTAACATTTGTAAACTGAGGTTGTTTTGAGTTAAATTCTTTGTTGCTTATAGAAAGTTAGATTTATAAGCCCTGATTTAACTGATTCATATACATTTGAAAATCAATTTTACACCATGAATGATTTTGCGAAATATTGGGCAGAAAACTTTAATGAATTAAAAATCAATTTGCTAGACAAACGCTGGGTTGTTTTGGATGATTTGATGAAGGTGTTTCCTCAATTACCCGATATGGTAGAGTTAAATGTGATTGGTCATAGTTTTTTAAATGCCCCCATCCATAGATTAACAATTGGCACGGGAGCTAAAAACGTGATTGCATGGTCTTGTATGCACGGCAATGAATCTACATCCTTAAGAGGGTGGATGGATTTATTTGTAAATCAGGATAATAATACTGTAAAGGCGCATTTTGCAGGGATATTAAAGGAATATACCCTTCATTTTATTCCTCTACTTAACCCAGATGGCGCAATGTTGTTTACCCGTAGAAATGCCATGGGGCTAGATATGAACCGAGATGCACGAGCGTTACAAACTCCAGAAATGCGCATATTGCTTGGTCAGATTGAAGATTTAAAGCCTGTAATAGCGTTTAATTTGCATGATCAGCGTAATATATTTGCTGTAAACAACAAGCCGGCTAGTATTTCTTTTTTAGCTCCTTCGACTGATGTAAATAGAAGTGTAGATGCTTGTCGCGCACTTACCATGGATTTAATTGGCCACGCCCACAATACCATTAAAGAGTACGTAAATGGTGACATAGGACGTTATACGGACGAGTATTACCCTACCGCCATTGGAGAACGTGTGCAAGAATTTGGCATCCCTACTATTTTGGTAGAATGTGGTGCATCACTTAACGATACAAAAAGGCAAAATCCGAGAATGTTAAATGCAATAATTTTGCATGCTGTTTTAAACAGACATGCACAACAGGCTGTGGCTGATACGCTTGTGTACAACAATATTCCGCTTAACAAAACAAACCTTGTAGATATTCTTATTAAAAACGTTTTAGTTAAATCTGGTAATCAAACGTTTAAAGCAGATATTGCCCTTTTAGAGGAAATGTTTGTCGAAAATGGAGCTTTAGACGCTGTGCTTAAAATAAATGACTTTGGAGATTTAAATCACCTTGTTGGCCTGAATGAATATTTAGCTGAGGGCGATGAAGAAACGGCCATTTTAAAAGTAGGAGCAAAGGCGCATTTCGAGATTAAGACAAAAAGTGGCAACTTAATTTTTATAGAAGGTAAACAGGTGTAATTGTTTGCTTGTAAAGGCGTAGCAAGCTTTTTACCCGTTGTAAATGATATTTGTTGCTAACCCGCATAACAAAAGACCGCCCTCATTGGGCGGCCTTTTTACATTAGGTTTTATGGTTTGTTATTTCTTTTTCTGTCCAAGCATTAAAATTTCGTTGGCTACAATTTCCGTAACATATCTTTTTATGCCGTCTTTGTCTTCGTAATTGCGGTTAGATAATTTGCCATCAACACAAATTTTGTCGCCTTTACTAACGTATTTCTCAATAATATCGGCTGTTTTACCCCAAGCAACAATATTATGCCATGTGGTATTGGTAACTTTTTCGCCCTCGTTGTTCCGATAGGTTTCGTTAGTGGCCAATGTAAATTTAGCATTGCGCTTTCCGTTGTCAAAAGTTTTTAGTTCAGGATCTTGTCCAAGAGATCCGATTAGTTGTACGCGATTTACAAGTGTATTCATGATAATAAATTTTAAGTTAAACTACTTGTTATGAATTGACTGGGACAAATGTGCGAAGAGTTAACAGCTACATCCGTATGTAAAACATTTAACATACATTTAGATACATTTAGATACATTTATAAACGTTTAAAAACGGTTATTTTATGATGGAAAAAAGCGTGAATACCTGTATGCAGTGCGGAGTAGAGATTAAAGGAAGACCCGATAAAAAGTTTTGTGATGATGCTTGTAGAAATGCGTGGCACAATCAGCAAAATAAAGAAGAAGCTGCACAAACCAGGGGTGTAAATGCCATTCTAAGAAAAAATAGGCGCGTGCTAATTGCATTAAATACAACAGGAAAAAGCAAGGTTACCAAAGAGATGATGTTAAAACAGGGCTTTAATTTTGATTATCTAACCAGAGTTTACACAACTAAAAAAGGAAGTACATACTACTTCTGCTATGAGCAGGGTTATTTGCCGTTGGATAATGATTGGTTTATGCTCGTGGTAGCTAATAAACCAGAAAACAGCTAAATGGTTATTTTTTTAATTTGTTTAAAATTGAAAAAGCCCGGTCTACATCTACATGTTTAACAATAAATGTAGCTTCGTTTGATGTAGAAATCACCTCCATAACATTAATTCCTCCCTCACTTAAATTCTTAAAAAAGTAATAGTACAACCCAAGTGTTTCTCGGTTTGATTCGGGCATTTTTAAGGTAATAGAAGACATATTGTCTAATCTAGTAATAAGTTTCTCATCAGCAAATGCAACATTAAGAGCGTCTGCATAATGCGTAGAGATAACAATGGTGGTTTCATCTACACCTCTAGAAAAGGAGTAAAACCCATTTGGCAAATCGTTTATTAGTTGTAAGAATTTAAATTCACATTTCACTGTTTTTGGGCTGTTCTGAAAGGTCATGTCTACCAAATTGGACCGAACAATAATATCTCCCAATTGACCGATAAACTTTCTAAATCGGTTTTGTAGTTGAAGTTGCAACCCCGGCCCAATTCTTCTTATGGCCATAATAATGGCACCTTCGTTTAATTCCCTTCCCATGCGGGTTTCTAACTCAGGTTTTACACGCCTAGCAAGTGAAGAAATGTTAATTAAATCTTCATGTAAAGCTTCTTCAACAAAGGGTTGCTGGTTTAACAGGGATTTTAATTCTTCACGTAAATTAGCCATGTGTATAATATATAACACAAAATTAAGGAAACGACTAGTTTTACAACCTATTGTTAAAATAATTTTTGTGGGCGTAGAATAATTGGGAATTGCCTTTTACTTTGCATGATGAATTTTAGCCAATTAAAAGATAGGTTTTTTTACTTGTTGGAAGACACGTATGGAAGTGAAGAGTTACGTGCAATCTTTTATTTGTTGCTAGAAGAAAACAATAACCTGAGTAGAATACAGTATCAATTAAAAGAAAAAGATTCCGTTGAGAATTTTTTAAAATGGCAAAGGCAAATAGACGATCTTTTAAAGGGTAAACCTGTGCAATACGTGCTGGGTAAGGCTGATTTTTGCGGAATGCAACTTGTTGTGAATAATCATGTTTTAATACCTAGACCAGAAACCGAAGAATTGGTTGAGCTAATTTTAGCGGAAATAGATTCAACAAAAAGCATTTCAATTTTAGATGTTGGCACGGGGAGTGGATGCATAGCCATTGCGTTAAAAAAGAAATTTAAAAACGCCCGTGTATTTGGTTTAGATGTTAGCACCGATGCATTGGATGTGGCAAGAAAAAATGCAGAAATCCAAAATGTAAACATCGAATGGATTTGTGAAAGTATAGTTGACTTTATCCCGAGCCAAAAGTTTGATATCATAGTATCTAATCCACCATATATCCCCGAAAACGATAAAAATGAAATGGAAGATCATGTGTTAAATCATGAGCCACATTTAGCGCTTTTTGCACCCCAAAACAACCCATTGTTTTTTTATGAAAAGATTGGTGATTTTGCGAAAAAGTATTTGACCCAAAACGAAGGAAAACTTTACTTTGAGGCACATTATTTATGGTCGGAAAACGTGGCGCTACTTTTTAATAAACGCCAGCCAACAAGGCTTTTAAAAGATATGTTTGGTAAAAATAGGTTTGTGGCCATAGATTTTTAATCCATTGTTATGACGGAACAAGAACGCATTTCCTTTTTAAGACAAGAACTCGCGAAGCACAACTATAATTATTACGTAAAAGATGCGCCAACTATAAGCGATTTTGAGTTTGATAAACTTTTAGAAGAGCTTATTTCATTAGAAAAAAAGCATCCTGAATTATTTGATGCGAGCAGTCCAAGCCAGCGTGTAGGAGGAGAAATTACTAAAGATTTTACCACCGTACAGCACAAAACACGTATGATGAGTTTGGGCAATACCTACTCAAAAGAAGAGATCGAAGATTTTATAAATCGCATTAAAAAGTCAATAGAAACGCCAGTAGAGTTTATTTGTGAGCTAAAGTATGATGGTGTGGCTATTTCTATAATCTATAAAAATGGAATTCTACATCAGGCCATTACCCGTGGCGATGGCACACAAGGAGATGACATTACGGCCAACGTAAAAACCATTCGTAGTATTCCATTAAAACTGCAAGGCGATTTTCCTGACGAGTTGGAAATACGAGGAGAAATATTTATGACGCTTGATGGGTTTAAAAAGCTGAATGAAGATCGGGTAGAGGCAGGCTTTGAAACTTTTGCTAATCCGAGAAACAGCGCCTCGGGTACTCTAAAAATGCAGGATAGCGCCATTGTAGCTAAGCGTCCGTTAGATAGTTTTTTATACTTTGTAATTGCACCAGAGGCTGGTTTTTCTTCGCACCAACAAAGTTTAGAGGCCGCCACAAAATGGGGCTTTAAAGTACCACAAGCCAAAAATAACTTTGTGCGCTTGGCGCGCGATGCAGACGAGATTCAAGCGTTTATAGATTCGTGGGAACATAAAAGACATGATTTACCATTTGAGATAGATGGAATTGTAATCAAAGTTAACGATTACAAAACTCAGCGTTTGTTAGGCGAAACGGCTAAATCTCCGCGCTGGGCCATTGCATATAAGTACAAAGCCGAGCAAGTACAAACCAAGTTGTTGAGTGTAAGTTATCAAGTTGGCCGTACAGGGGCTATAACGCCCGTAGCTAACTTACAACCCGTTTTATTGGCAGGTACAACGGTAAAACGTGCAAGCTTGCACAATGCTGATCAGATTGCGTTACACGATTTGTATATAAACGATCAAGTTTATTTAGAAAAAGGAGGCGAAATAATTCCTAAAATTGTTGGGGTAAATTTAGCTGAACGTCCTGCTGATGCATTCAAAATAGAATACATTACAAATTGCCCAGAATGCGGAACACCATTGGTGCGCGAAGAAGGCGAAGCCAAACATTTTTGCCCGAATGAGCTGGGGTGTCCTCCACAGCAAAAAGGTAAAATTGAACATTTTATCAGTCGCAAAGCCATGAATATTGATGGTTTAGGAGCAGAAACAGTAGAGACATTTTTTAGTAAAAATTTGATTAAAAATTACGCTGATTTATACAACTTAAAAGCTGAAGAATTGATGCAGCTGGAAGGGTTTCAAGAAAAATCAGTACAAAATATTTTAGCTGGTTTAGAGGCCAGTGAGCAAATTCCTTTTGATCGTGTTTTGTATGCGCTAGGCATCAGGTTTGTAGGCGAAACGGTGGCTAAAAAATTAGCTCGACACTACAAAAGCCTAGATGCGCTAATGGCAGCCACTAAAGATGAATTGATAGAAGTTGACGAAATTGGTGAGAAAATAGCCACTTCAGTTATACAGTTTTTCAATCAGCCCGAAAACAAAGATTTAATTGCACGTATGAAAACCACAGGTGTGCAATTAGAAATGCAGTTAGAAGAAGCGATTAGCAATAAGCTAGAAGGTAAAAAAATTGTGGTTTCGGGAGTTTTTGAAAACTTTGAGCGCAACGACTTGAAAAAATTAATTGAACAAAATGGCGGAATTAACGTAGGGTCGGTAAGCGGTAAAACGGATTTTGTTTTAGCCGGAGAAGGCATGGGGCCAAGTAAACTTGCCAAAGCCGAAAAGCTTGGTGTATCCATAGTTTCTGAAGCAGAATTTGTAAAGATGATTGGATTGTGAATAGAGGATTAAGAAAATTTTTTATCAAGAGATTGATAAAAAAGATGGATTCTGATCAGGTTTATCCTGGTTGGAGCCAGGTAAAAACAGTTCTGATCTTGGCAGGGCTGGCAAAAGAAAATCATCGCGATAAAATAGATTTGCTGCGGGCAGCGCTACAAAAAGAAGGCAAAACTGTTCAGGTAGTTTTTCATCTTCCGGTAAAAAAGCCGAAAGAAAATCCTCAGCCAGAGGTTTATTACAGAAACAGCGTAAATATTTACGGCAAGCCAAAATCCGAAGTTTTTAAAACTTTAACAATTCCCACAGATGTGTTAATAGATTGGAGCACATTAGAAAAATCGCCTAATGATTTTATTGCTTTGCAATACGTTGCGAAAATGAAAATTGGCATCAATAGGAATCTACCTTGTTTTACGTTTACCGTAGTAGAAGATGGACAACCTACACAGGAAATAATAAACGAAATATTAAAATATCTAAAACTAATTAACAAATGAGTACAATGATTGAAGGTACTGGCGTAGCGTTGGTTACACCTTTTCTGGCTGACGGAAAAGTAGATTTTAGTGGACTTGCTAATTTGGTTGAACATTGTGTAAAAGGCGGTGTAGAATACTTAGTGGTAATGGGTACAACAGGCGAAAGTGCCACATTGACAAAAGCGGAGAAAGAAGCCGTTTTACAGCACGTAATAAAAGTAAATGCAGACCGCTTGCCTGTTGTTTTAGGTGTTGGAGGAAACAATACAGCAGAAGTTGTTGCGGCTCTAAAATCTACTGATTTTACAGGTGTTTGGGGAGTGTTATCTGTTTCTCCCTATTACAATAAACCAACGCAAGAAGGTATTTATCAGCACTACAAAGCGTTGGCAACCGCAACCAATTTGCCCATTATTTTGTACAACGTACCAGGACGCACAGCATCTAATATTGCGGCAGCAACAACTGTGCGTTTGGCTAACGATTTTAAAAACATTGTAGCTGTAAAAGAGGCTAGTGGCGATATGAACCAGATTATGGACATCATCAATAACAAGCCAGATAGCTTTGCCGTAATTAGTGGAGACGATAACTTGACTTTGCCAATGATAGCCATGGGAGGAAAGGGAGTGATTTCGGTTTCTGGCCAAGGTTTGCCATATATTTTTACACAAATGGTGCGTGATGGTTTAGCCAATAAAATGGTTGAAGCTCGCACAGCACATTACAAGCTTTTTAACTTAACAAACGATTTGTTTGCCGAAGGAAACCCTGGAGGTATAAAAGTAGTGCTGCAAGCACAAGGTATTTGCGAAGATCATGTGCGGTTGCCTCTTTGGAAAGTTTCTAACGCTTTAAAAACTCGACTTGAAAACGAGGTAAAAAGCTTAGTGTAACGGTACTTCGGTGATGGTATTAATATAGAATCATTCCAAAATACTGGGTGTTTAAACATTATTAAATTCGCAGTGTTGACTTTAAAAACACAAGAAACATGTTATCAAAAGAAATAGAAAAAGCATTAAACGAACAATTAAAAATAGAAGCCGAAAGTTCGCATCATTATTTGGCCATGGCCGTTTGGGCAGAAACTGAAGGTTATCCTGGAATTGCAGAGTTTATGTACCAGCATAGCGATGAAGAAAGGTTGCATATGTTAAAGCTTGTGAAGTATATCAACGAAAGAGGTGGTAAGGCTGATATTTCTGACATTGCTAAACCAAAAATTAAGCTAAATAACATCCAAGATGTTTTTAAAAGTTTATATGAGCACGAAGTTTCAGTAACCAACTCTATAAACGAAGTAGTTCATGTTTGTTTGAGCAATAAAGATTATAGTACGCATAACTTTATGCAGTGGTATGTGGCAGAGCAGTTGGAAGAAGAAGCACTAGCACGTGAAATTCTAGATCGTTTGCAGCTAATTGGTAATGATAAAGGTGGTATGTATTTGTTTGATCGCGATATAAAAACCTTTCATAACAAATCGGGAAGCGCATAAAAAGCAAATCATAAAGCAATTTTAACCAACCGAAATTGATTGTATAGGCTTGATGGGTGCTTAAAAATTTTTAAAAACGATTAGACACGAAACAACAAGAATATTCGTTTTAAAATCGCGATTTATGTTTGGTGAAAAAAATTATTTTTGCGCGATGTTTAAAAAACGAATTCCAGCTATATTTTTTCTTTTACTCGTACTTGTTTTTACCAGTTGTAGTGAGTATCAACGGGTATTAAAAAGTACCGATTTAGAGTACAAATTAGAAAAAGCATTAGAGCTATATGAAGATGGGAAATATGCAAAAGCACTACCTATTTTTGATGAGCTACTAACGCTGTATAGAGGGTCTGAAAAAGCTCAAGATGTATATTATTACTATGCAATGACGCTGTTTCAAGAACGTAGCTATTTAATAGCGGCATATCATTTTAAAACGTTTTACCAAACCTTTCCAAACAATGCCTTTGCAGATGATGGCGCCTTTATGGTTGGATACTGTTATTATAAGGAGTCTCCAGTTTACAGTTTAGATCAAACCAATACATACAAGGCCATAAATGAATTGCAACTTTACATCAATACACATAGAACAAGTTCTCATATAGAAGAATGCAACATGATAATTGATGAATTGAGAGGGAAATTAGAAAAAAAATCATTCATGTTGGCCAAGCAATATTGGCATACAGAAAACTATAAAGCAGCAATAGAATCGTTTAACGCCACACTTTCTGATTATCCGGATACACCATATAGAGAGGAAGCAATGTATTTAAGGCTAGAGTCAAATTATCAATATGCAATAAAGAGTATTGTATCTTTGCAGGCCTTTAGATTAAAAGAATCTAAAACAGCATATTTAGACTTTGTAAATTTATATCCAGAGTCTATTTATAGGGCAAAAGCAGATAAGATTTTAGATGATATTATAGATCAGATGTTCTTATTAAAGCAAAACCCAGAACAAACAAAAGTTAAAACAAATAGTTAAAGCATGGACTTTAAAAAAACAAACGCAAGTAAATCTACAACAACACAAGATTTAAGAGATTTAGATGCACCTACAGAAAACATCTATGAATCGCTTGTGATTATTTCTAAGCGTGCAGAGCAGATTAATGAAGAAGTGCGTGAAGAATTACATGGTAAATTAGAAGAGTTTGCTACAAGCACGGAGTCATTAGAAGAAATCTTTGACAATAAAGAGCAAATAGAAGTTTCTAAATTCTACGAAAATTTACCAAAACCACATTCTATAAGTACAGAAGAGTGGAAAGAAGGAAAAATATATTTTAGATATCCAGACGTTGCAGCGGATGGAGAAGAAGTAGCAAAGTAAGTTTTTGTCCGATGCTACGCGGTAAAAAAATATTGCTAGGCGTTTCTGCTAGCATTGCCGCTTATAAAGCAGCGATACTCATAAGATTACTAAAAAAAAATGGAGCCGAGGTTAAAGTTGTTTTAACCCCGGCTTCTTTGGATTTTGTAACTCCGCTTACGCTCTCTACATTATCTAACAATCCTGTTTACAGCACTTTTGTAAACGAAGACGATGCCAACGCAGAATGGAATAACCATGTAGAGCTTGGGCTTTGGGCAGATGTAATGATTATTGCTCCAGCCACAAGCAATACCCTTTCTAACATGGTTACAGGTGCATGCAACAACCTTTTATTAGCAACGTACATGAGCGCAAAATGTCCTGTATATTTTGCTCCGGCTATGGATTTAGATATGTATAAAAATGAAGCAACGCTAAATAATATAGCTGCGCTTACCAACCGAGGACACATTTTAATAGAAGCAGAGCATGGCGAGTTAGCCAGCGGTTTGATAGGCCAAGGTAGAATGGCCGAACCCGAAAACATTGTTGAGTTTTTAATAAACGATCTTAAAAAAGGATTGCCTTTAACCGGTAAAAAAGTATTAATAAACGCTGGGCCAACCTATGAGCGTATTGATGCAGTGCGTTTTATTGGCAATTTTAGCACAGGTAAAATGGGCGTTGCCTTGGCACAACAGGCATTAAAATATGGTGCTGATGTTACGTTGGTTTTAGGCCCAACACAGGTGCCGCATGTGCTAGATGGACTAAACGTAATTAGAATAGAAAGTGCCGATGATTTGTACAAAGCTTGTATAGCCGAGTTCGAAAAATCTGATATCGCCATTTTAACAGCTGCAGTTGCCGATTTTAAGCCTAAAAAAATCTCAACCAAAAAAATTAAAAAAACAGGTGCTGATTTAAATATTGAGCTAGAACCAACGTTAGATACATTGGCTGAGCTTGGTAAAATGAAAACCAACAAACAAATATTGGTGGGATTTGCATTGGAAACCAATGATGAGTTAAATTATGCTAAAGACAAGCTAAAGCGTAAAAATTTAGATTATGTGGTTTTAAATTCGTTGCGAGATCCAGGAGCCGGATTTGGACATGACACCAACAAAGTGGTTGTTATTTCTAAAGATGGAAACATGGTAGAAACACCACTTTTACAAAAACAAGAAGTAGCAGTAGCTATTTGGAATAATATTATAAAAGAACATGTTTAGATTAATTTGTTTCGTTGCTATATCAGTTTTTATATTTTTTGGCAAACAGGCAAATGCACAAGAAATTGAGGCAACCGTAAATGTATTGTCTCCCAATGTGCAAATGACAAACAAAGAAATATTCACTACCCTAGAATCAGATATTAGAGATTTTGTGAATTCTTATCAGTGGTCTGGTTTAAAGTATGAACTAGAAGAGAAAATTGAAGCTTCGTTTATATTTAATATCACTTCTTACTCGGGCAATAATTTTAGTGGCAATTTACAAGTACAGTATAGCCGTCCCATTTATAATTCCGATTACAATTCACCTTTATTAAATTTTATTGATAATGATTTGTCTTTTTCATACATCATTAATCAACCTTTAAACTACACGCCAAATTCTCATACAGATAACCTCACTTCTTTACTTGCATTTTATTGTAACCTCGTTATTGGTTTAGATAGAGCAAGTATGATTTCTGGTGGTGGAGAAGTGTTTTTTAATCAAATGCAAAACATTGTTTCTAATGCACAAAGCGATGGTAGCGCAACGGGTTGGAGAAGTTTTGATGGCAACAAATCTCGCTATTGGCTTGCTGACAATTTAAACAGCCCTGCCTTTGAAACAGTAATTAATGTAATCTACCAATATCACCGGCTCGGGTTAGATAAAATGTATGATCCTTCAAATCAAGAAACGGCAAAAACATCAATTAGAGATGGTCTTTTGGCCTTGCAACCGGTCTTTCAGAAAAGGCCAAACGCATTGCTTTTAAATACTTTTTTTGATGCAAAAAGCGATGAGATTGTTAGCATTTTTAGTGATGGTCCTCAAATAGATATTTCTACCTTAATTCCTACATTAAAACAAATTGACGCTGGTAGATCTAACAAATATCAAGAATTAGAAAAAAGATAACACACTCTTTTTTTTCTCATTTTTACTACGCTTAATTTATTAGAATGATTACCTCTATTTCCGTTAAAAACTACGCATTAATTAAAGCGTTAAACCTCGATTTAAAAGACGGATTTACCACCATAACTGGAGAAACGGGTGCGGGAAAATCTATTTTACTAGGAGCTTTAGGACTTGTTTTAGGCAATCGTGCAGAAAGTAAAGTGCTTGGTGACGAAAAGGTAAAATGCATTGTTGAAGCCAATTTTAATATTGAAAAATTGGCACTTCAGGGTTTTTTTGAGGAACAAGAATTAGATTATGAGGCTACAAGCATTTTAAGAAGAGAAATTTTACCTTCAGGAAAAAGTAGAGCCTTTATAAACGATACTCCCGTAAAGTTAGAAACCCTTAAAGAGCTGGGCAATCGTTTGGTTGATATTCACTCTCAACACGATAGCATGCTGATGTTAAACGCATCTTTTCAGCTTTCTATGTTAGATGCCATTGCGCAAAATCAAAAAGAAAGAAGTGCTTATCAGCGTAGTTTTGAAGGTTACCAAACGTTGAAAAAAGAATATAATGACCTACAGAAAAAATTGGCTGTAGATATAGATACTGATTACATCCAGTTTTTGGTAGACGAATTAGAAAAGGCAAAAATTGTTGTCGATGAAGAATTTTCGCTTGATGAAGAATTAAAAGTGCTTCGCCATGCAGAAGATATTCAAAGCGGACTTTCTCTTGGCCTGCAAAATTTGCAAGAAGAATTTGGCGTTTTATCAAAACTGCATGAATCAGTAAAATCTGTAGAACTTGCTGCACGTTTTTTACCGCCATTAGATTCGCTCACGCAACGTTTGCATTCTTCAGAAATTGAATTAAAAGATATTTCGTCTGAGCTTGAACGCCAATTGGAAGATGTACAACTAGACGAAAACCGCCTTAACGAATTAGAAGAACGCCAAAATGTTGTTTTGCAATTGATGCAAAAACACCGCGTAACATCAACCCAAGAATTACTAGAAAAATACAACGAGCTTTCTGACCAGCTATTTCTGGCCACAACAGGAGTAGTAGCGTTGCAGAAAAAAGAAAAAGAAATAGCCGTAAAATTTGAGGAATTAAAAAAGGAATCTCAATTAGTAAGCAAAACCAGAAAAGCAACGGCACAGATTTTACAAATAGATGCGCAACAGTATTTAAACAGATTGAAAATGCCCAATGCAGAATTGCGCATTTCTATTGTAGAACAAGATAAAGCGATGGCTTCTGGCTTTGATGATGTGGAATTTTTGTTTAGCGCCAACAAAGGCAGCAAGCCTCAGCCTATACACAAGGTTGCTTCTGGTGGAGAATTAAGTCGTGTAATGCTTTCGTTAAAAGCTATTTTGGCCAAAACACAAAGTTTACCCGCCATTATTTTTGATGAGATAGATACGGGTATTTCTGGGGAAACAGCCCAACGTGCCGCGCAAATTTTAGGCGAAATGGGCGAGAACATGCAAGTATTGGCCATAACGCATTTGCCGCAAATTGCAGCACATGGCGCACAACATTTAAAAGTGAGTAAAAGCAGCTCTGCACAAAGTACCGAAACCCGTTTAACGTATCTTACTAAAACCGAAAGGGTAGAAGAAATTGCGCGTTTGCTAAGCGGTGCAAGCATCAGTGAAGCCGCTAGAAAAACAGCAGAGGAGTTGTTGGTGGGTTAGTTTAATTAACCCAGAGAGTATATTTTTTCAGAACTTTCCATTGGCCATTTATTTTTTCTGTTAAAATAAATGCACCCCAACCACAATCAAAGTTGCAATTAAAGTCAAATCTAAACAGTGCTTTGGAGTGGTTTTTATTGAAAGCAATTCTAGAAAAAGAAACAACACCTCGATAGGTAAAATTGTAATTATCAAATTTTTCAGGTTTTTCAACAAATTGATAAGTTGAGTAAGGGGCAATTTGTTCTAAATCGATTGTTTTTGTTCCTAATGTGTCTTCAATAAGCATTTTCGCTAATTCTTCTTTGTCTGAACCTATTGCTCTTTCAATATGATTTTTTGTAACGACTTTGAGTATTGGGTTTATGGTTAATTTAAAGGTTGTGTCTTTTATTTGCTATTGGTGTTTTTGTAAAGACAATTCTAATTTCTCCTTGTATTGTTCTCTTGTTTCAATTTCAGGATTAAATTCAGGAGAAGGTCCTGGAGGAATATTATTATTCCCAATAAGAACTGGAAGGAGTTGTGAAATCAATTCATTTTCTTTTAAAGTGATTTCATTCTTTGATTTTTCAGATGAACAAGATAGGAGAGAGAAAAGAACAAGAATTGAAAGATATTTCATATTACTTCGGTGAAATATTTCAGACTATTTATCGCCAAAAAGCCCGGCTAGCAAAAGGCGTAATCCTTTAACAATTAAAAACACGGCCAAGCCCATAATCACTATGCTCAGCACAGCCCACCACCATTCACCTTGATCCCATGCTTTGGCACCTTTCCAAAAAAATATTCCAGGCCCTAAAAAAATAAGCGGGAAAGAATAGGCAATATAATTAACACCCATCATCATTTTGTCTTTGTTTGCTGCCATTTTTTTAAGGTTAAAAATTGAATGTTACTCGTTTAAATTACTCATCGTTTTTTCCACAAGTTATTGTTCCCCTCCTTTGGAGGGGTTAGGGGAGGCCTTGATTGCATTTCTCACACTACCGTATTTCAGTAAAAGTTTTTCGGCCTCATTAAAACTATGCCCTGTTGCTTCCATCACCATACGGGTGCCACGGTCTACAAGTTTATTGTTGCTCAGTTGCATATCAACCATGCGATTGCCCACTACACGGCCAAGCTTTATCATCACACTGGTGCTAATCATGTTTAAGACTAACTTTTGGGCTGTACCGGCTTTCATGCGTGTACTGCCGGTTACAAATTCAGGACCAACCGCAACTTCTACCGGATATTCGGCAGCAAGTGCCACAGGCGAACCTGGATTGCAAACAATGCTGCCCGTAAGTATTTTTTTATTGCGCGCAGCGTTTAACCCGCCAACAACATAAGGCGTTGTGCCGCTGGCCGCGATGCCAATTACGGTATCTAATTCGCCAATTTCATGTTGTTGTAAATCTTGCCAAGCTTGGTTTTCATCGTCTTCTGCAAACTCTACGGCTTTGCGTATGGCGCCATCGCCACCCGCAATAATGCCTACAACCATGCCATGTGGCACGCCATAGGTGGGAGGACATTCACTGGCATCTACAATGCCCAAACGCCCGCTGGTACCAGCACCAATGTAAAACAATCTGCCGCCCTTTATCATTCTGGGTACAATTTGTTCTACCAAATTTTCTATTTGAGGCAATGCTTGCTCAACCGCCAAGGGTACCGTTTTATCTTCGTTGTTGATATTGAGGAGCAATTCCGTAACACTCATTTTTTCTAAATGATTGTGGTTGGAAGCAGACTCGGTAATTTTTTGAAAAGCGCACATATGCATGGATGAAAATAGAGGTTCAAAGATAGGAGAAGAGCAACTAATTGTAGTCTTGGAAACTCACGAATGTTGGTTTTGATACAGCCCAGCAACGTGGCTTACATCAAGCTGTTCGTTTATTTCGAAGAAATAGGGTAGTTGCCATTTCTGTGTTTTTAATGCTTGTAAACTTGTTGGTTTATCCCAAGGCGGATAAACGCGAAAGGCTCTTTTTCCTTCTTTTAAAGGTAAGGAAAGAATTTCTTTTTCAAGCAAAACGGCTTTTGGAATAACAAACTGTCCAACTTTTTCAGGCGTTTGTACGTTTACCACAAAATAGTCAAAAGCATCTGTTTGATGGAATGGTTCTATGGGGCCATTATTTAGCCGTTTCCAAAATGTTACAAATTGCCCTGCTTTTTTTGGGGTTTTTTTGGCATTGCGACTACAAATATTTTTGCCGTTTACCGCGAAACGACAAGCCGCGTATTCTTTGCTTTCATGGGCCATTTCAAAATTTGAAATGTGCCATCCCAAAATATCAAAAACTTTTGCCTTGAGAATTGCGTGGGTAGTATGCATGTTTACTTCCGCACAAATTTCGCCATGTAAAACCCATCAGTTTCTGGCGATGGATTGATGCGTTCTTCTGAAATAAACTCAAAGTCATGACTAAAATTATCGATGAACCACGTGGTTTGACTCTCGTTTTCTGAAGGCAAAATGCTGCATGTGGCATAAACAAAAGTGCCGCCTTTTTTAACCATAGCTGTGTAACGCGTTAATAAGTCCCGCTGCAGGTTGATGTTTTTTTGTAGATGTTCTTCGGTGAGTTTCCACTTGGTATCCACATCGCGTTTTATAACGCCCGTGCCGCTGCAAGGCACATCTAGTAAGAGTTTATCTGCTTTGCCCGAAAATTTCACTACGGTATTCTTATTAATTTTTTCGGTGCTTAAAATTTTTACACCTCCGCGTTTGCCACGTATTTTAAGTTCGTCAAGTTTTTTAGGAAAAGTATCTAAAGCTGTTAAACTGCCTTTGTTTTGCATGAGTGCCGCCAAGTGCAATGATTTTCCTCCAGCTCCGGCACACGCATCAATTACGGTTTCGCCTGGTTTTGGGTCTAAAAACGGAGCGATCATTTGCGATCCAGCATCTTGAATTTCGAAATAACCTTGCGCAAAAAGTGGGTGAGATGTCAAACGAGGGGAGCCTTCCATAAAAATGGTGGCCGAATTTTCTTCGTCTCTTTGGTTGATTAATCCTTCGGCATTGAGCTGTTTTGATAAAGACTCAGCATCAATTTTTATGGTGTTGGTGCGCAAACAAAGAGGAGCGGGCTCGTTTAAATCGGCCGCAATCTCTGGCCATGCATCGCCTAATTCTTGGCTTGCCCGTTGGTGCAGCCAATCGGGGTAAGATTCTATAATTTCTATGCTTTGCGGCTGATTGGCAAAAGCGGCTTCTAAATCAAAATCTTTCAGCGCTTCAAACTCTTTCCAATCGGGCAATACGTTTCCTTGACTTAACCACCAAACGCCAAATAAATGGTGAATTTTTTCTGAAGTCAATTCGGGTTCTTGTCCCAAAAGGCTCCATAAATTTCGCCAATGCCGTACCATTTCGTAGGTAGAAAAAGCTACAAAACTTCGGTCTCGGCTGCCCCATTTTTTATGCTCTTTAAGAGTTTGCGCAATTACTTTATGCGCATAAATATTCTGATCGAAAATTTGAATTAAGGCATTTACAACACCATTAACTGTGATTGGATAGAGGCGTGGAGTGGGCAAGATGTTTGGGGAGTTAAGGGGTTGAAGGTTCAAAGTTCAAGGTTCAAGGTTGAACGTTGAATGTTGGAAAATTCGACAAGCTCAGTTTAACCATTATGATTATACTGAGCTTGTTGAATATAATGTAAACGCTTAATAAAGCGCTGGATATTTTGTTGGATTAAATTCGTGCATCATCTCATAAACAGTTTCAAACACGTCATCTGCACTTGGTTTGCTAAAATAATCGCCATCGGTGCCATAAGCAGGACGGTGAGCTTTTGCGGCAAGTGCGATGGGTTTGCTGTCTAAATGATTGTATCCACCTTGTTCATCAAGAACTTTTTGCATCATATAAGCTGTTCCACCACCGGGTACATCTTCGTCTAAGAAAAGAATACGGTTGGTTTTTTCTAAGCTTTTTACAATGTCGTGGTTTAAATCAAACGGCAGTAAACTTTGCACATCAATCAGTTCTACCTCAATGCCAGCCTCGCTAAGGTTTTTGGCGGCATCTTGGGCTATGCGGCAAGTGCTTCCGTAGGTTACAATGGTTACATCACTTCCCTCGCGAATGGTTTCTACCACACCAACTGGTGTGCGAATCTCCGATAAATTGCTTGGCATTTTTTCTTTTAAACGATAGCCGTTAAGACATTCTATAATCAGTGCTGGTTCATCGCTTTGCAGCATTGTATTATAGAATCCAGCAGCTTTGGTCATGTCTCTAGGTACAAGAATGTGTATGCCACGTAAAGCGTTAATAATCGTTCCCATAGGAGAACCACTGTGCCAAATACCTTCTAGTCTATGACCTCTGGTGCGCACAATAACGGGTGCTTTTTGGCCGCCTTTTGTACGGTATTGTACGGTTGCCAAATCATCGCTCATAATTTGCAATGCATAAAGCAAGTAATCTAAATATTGAATTTCGGCAATAGGTCGGAGGCCACGCATGGCCATGCCAATGCCTTGCCCCAAAATCGTAGCTTCTCTAATTCCGGCATCAGCCACGCGCAATTCACCATGCTTATCTTGCAAACCTTCTAAACCTTGGTTTACATCGCCAATTTTTCCACTGTCTTCACCAAAGATTAATACTTCAGGTTGGGTAGATAATAAATGGTCAAAATTGTCTCTTAAAACTACACGGCCATCAACATTTTTAGATTCATCATTGTAAATGGGTTTTACTTCGTCAATATTAACGGCAGCCCATTCAGACTCGCTGTATAATTTAGATGAGTAACGCTCGGTATTTAAAACGCCTTGTTGGTTTAACCAAGCAATCACTTGTTGTTTTGCAGGGCTATTTTCTCCACGTGCATAGCGCAAAGCCGTTCTACAAAGGCTAATAGCATCTTTGTGTAAAGGTTCTGAAACAGCCTCTACAGCTTCTATATGTTTATGAATAAAAGCACCATTGGCACTATCGTTTGCCAGAGCTTTGGTTAATTCAATCGCTTGTGCAACCTCATCTTTTATCGGATTTAAAAATGCCTTCCATGCAGCGGCTTTTTCTTCTCTCACATGTTTTTTGGCATTTTTAACAATATCATCTAGCTCTTTGTCGGTTGCAATAGAGTTGGCAAGAATAAACTCACGCATTTTTAAGATGCAATCAAAATCTAATTCCCATTGCAGGCGCTCGGCATTTTTGTAACGCTCGTGGCTTCCCGATGTAGAGTGGCCTTGCGGTTGTGTCATTTCACGAACGTGAACCATAACAGGCACGTGTTCTTCGCGGGCAATGCGAGAAGCTTTTTCGTAAGCTTTTATTAATTCTGGATAATCCCAGCCACGCACGGTGATGATTTCATATCCAGCATTATTTTCATCGCGCTGAAACCCTTTTAAGATTTCGCTGATGTTTTCTTTGGTTGTTTGATACTTCGCAGGAACCGAGATTCCGTATCCATCATCCCAGACAGAAATTACCATAGGTACTTGCAATACGCCCGCTGCATTGATGGTTTCGAAAAACAAACCTTCGCTGCTAGAAGCGTTGCCAATCGTTCCCCATGCTATTTCATTTCCGTTTTTACTAAAAAGTTTATTGTCTTTAAGTTCAGAAACGTTTCTATAAATTTTAGACGCTTGGGCCAGTCCAAGCAATCTAGGCATTTGCCCAGCGGTTGGGCTAATGTCTGGACTAGAGTTTTTCTGCTCAAGTAGGTTTTTCCAGCTTCCATCAGTACTTAAGCTGCGTGTTGTAAAGTGGCCATTCATTTGGCGCCCACCGCTGGCAGGTTCGTTTTCTAAATTGGTATCTGCATATAAACTGGCAAAGAAGGAGCGAACATCTAACGCACCAATGGCCATCATAAACGTTTGGTCACGGTAGTACCCAGAACGGAAATCTCCATTTTCAAACACTTTGGCCCATGCCAATTGGGCAACTTCTTTGCCATCGCCAAAAATGCCAAACTTAGCTTTGCCAGTAAGCACCTCGCGTCTACCAAGCAGACTGGTTTCTCTGCTTATTGTAGCCAGCTTAAAATCAGCAAGAACACTTGTTTTAAACTCTTCGAATGAAATCTCTTTTTCCGTAAGGGTTTTGCCCATAACTATCGGTTTTTTTACATGTGAAATGAAGTGGCGCAAAGGTAATAAACAGGAAGAAAATTTAAGACCAAATCTATTTGCGATTAGATAAAGCCTATTTCCCTAATCATGGGGCTCTTCTTCTAGTTTTATTGGAATGTTTTCGTTTAGCGCAACCAACAAATCGCCTTCTGGTAAATAGGTGGCATTGGCAAGTGTTTGCCCGTCTAAAGCAAACTTTATAGCTGCAAGCTGTAGCTGTTGATTGTCTTCAAAAAACAAAGTTACACCCAATGGGGCGTAGTGAAGTTTGTCTTCAAGCTCAAAGTTTTCATCTAGCATTTGGTACCAGTTCCACTCAAACTCTACATTGCTAATGGTTTTGTTTAGCAGCTTGGTTTTAATTTTTTCGGTAACATCTTCAATTACGTAATAGTCCAAATCATCAAACAGGGGTTCAGAATCGCCCATTTTCATATCCATGAGCTCTACGTTTTTGTGCCAACAGAACGATATTTTTTCATCTTCAGAAGTAGTGATTTCTATGCCACCATCTAGCACCCAAACGCGTTCTGGGTCAAAAGCAAAATACTGAGGGTTAACTTGTAGCATTTCTAAATCGGCAAGCGATTTTCCAACCAATGCGTTGTAAAATTGATCTTCCCATGCTTTTAGTTCTACTGTATATTCCATGAATTATTTTAAACGTTTATAGGTTTGGTCTTCTCCGGCATCATTGTAAGTGCCAATTATGGTTGTTATATCACCTTCTATAACAAATGGCCCTGAAGCGATGTAAAAAGAAAAATCGTCTTGGGGTATTTGTACTTGAATGATGGGTTGATTGTCTGTAGAGAAAATTATTTTATAAGGTACGGTGGCTACCTTTTTATCATTTTTTATGATATCTATTTCAGTCTTTTTGATTTCGAGCACTATTGAATAGCCTCGGGTTTCAGGGTTGCTTAGTTTTACTTCCTTCATGCCACGCGTCATATACTTAGACGAAACCCATTGATAGGTGCCTAACAATTTATCTGTGCTGTTGGTGCTATTTGCTGTGTTTTTCTGGCTTCCACAACCCATTAAAAATGTGATTATAAAAAACGCGTAGATGTATTTCATACCCAATTATTTTTTAGAAAATAGATTTTTACCTGGAATGCCAAACCTATAGTTTAAAGATAACAATCCGGCTGTCCTGTCTCCAAGAAGTTGTACTTCTGTTCTAAGTTGCCAACGTAGGTTAATTTGCCATTGTCCGCCAATGGCTAAGTTGTACGGGTTTTGAATGCTTTTTTGCATTTGATATTGAATCGTACCATTATCTCCAAAGTCTTTTACTGAGGTTAAACCGTTAACAAGTTTTTCATACACGTCTTTAAATAATAGCTGGCCACCTGGCCCTAACGAATTGTAATAATCATTTAAATCAGATATAGTTTCATCCACATCGCTACCTAGATTAGGGAAAACCTCGTTGGCATTTATACTTCCAACGGTTTCGCTAACAAGATGTGTATACATGATGCCTCCCCAAAACGCAACATTCATTTCAGGCTTATCTCTAATGCTAAAAATTGGACCAACTCTAGCGCTACCCACTAAAACGCGAGCAGGCTTATCTAATTTATCGCTCGTAGTCCATGAATGGTTAAAATCTCCAGAAAAGAAAAAGTTGCCAAAAGCACCAGCTACCATTGCCCCGATGCTACCATATTGCCCAATAGAAGTTGTGGTTGTTGTTAAGTCTATAGGTTTAACAATGTTTACATTAACCTTAGAGTTTAACCTGCCATACATGGCGTAAACGTTTAAGAAGGGGAGTACCCAAGTATCAAATCTAAAATTGTACGTAACGCCATTTACTTTGGTTTTATCAAATTTTACAATGTTTTCAAGATTTATTAGTTCGCCATTGTTAAACCCAACATGTAAATCGCTAATTTGAATAAACTGCTGCATGGGCAAGAAGTTAAACATAATACCATGTGGCAAAGGCAATTTAAAACCCTTGTCTGCTGCACCTTGACCTAAAATAGGAAATACATAATCGTACTCATAAGGTTCAACTTGTTTAGACGTTTTATTTCTTAGTGTAGTACCTTGAGAAAATGCGTGAAATGACACGCCAATTAAAAAAACAAAAAGTAATAGTCTCTTCATTATAACTTAATTTAATACCAACCTCTGCGAATTCTATTAATTATTTCGTCAAACTTTAAGTTTAAAACAAATCTGATATTTTCATGATAATTTGGTTCTGCAATTATATTGCTTTGATTGTTTTGAATGGGAAAATATATTTCAATAAAATCTGGAATAAACTCTAAGTAAATTCCATAATCCCAAGCTAATTCATCGTAATCAAAAAAGTACCCAGCATCAGCAAATGCCCCAAAAAACCGGTAAAAGGGTATGTTTATGTTGCCAGAAACCAATTGCTTGCCAAAGGTGTTTGTTTGCGATTTAAACCCACCATCGGTGGTAAACATTTGTTGACTCCAAATACCCGTTGTTTCGCTTCGCCCAATAAAGTAATAATCAAAAAGATAATCGTTGGTTCCACTTAATCCGTATTCAAAATAAGGGTCAATATCATTGTCATTAAATTCTAAAAGTACCCCCGAAAAGAACCTTAGCGTAAGTAAGTGGTTTTTGGTTAAACGCCACCGTTGTTTAAAATCAACAGATATTTTGCTAAAATCTTCTCCAAACTGAACATCTCCTTTAAAAATAAAAGGGTTTAATAACGTGCCTTTTTCAGCTTTAATTTGGGCATCTACAATGGTGTAGTTTGGTATGGTTGTTTGCGGTGATATCTCTGATAATGCTGATGGTTTTTCGCGGTTTACAGAAACTCCTCTTAATCTCAGCTCGCTGTTCCAAGGGCTGCGCGGATGCTGCTTTTGAAAATAGAATGTTAAAGTAGGCGATAAGCGTGTGTAAGCTAAATTTTCAGCATAATGGTAGTATTGACCATACAAACCAAAACTAATGCGGTGAAATAAATCGCTGTTTTGCGTCCAGTTAAATTTTAAACTCGCCATTCCTGTTAAGCTACCCGTTCCGGTGCTATAGTCAGGAGCTATTCTATATTCAAATGGTTTTACAAATAGGTTGGTATTGTAAAACTGCGCGCCTAATAAAACTTTATCGTAAGCGTTAAATTTTACGCTTGGCAGCCAGAATATTTGAGTTTTTTTTGGGTTCTCAAAGCTGGTATAAAATTGCAGTTTTAAGGGTTGGATTTTCTTAAATATGCCCGTGGTGCGTATGTTGTTGTTTTTCTGATTTATTTCCGGCATGCTTTCGCTTTCATCCAGCCGTATTTCATCGTAATCTTCTAAATGTATTTGTACAGTTTTTTTTCCTTTATGCCCTTCAAACCATTCTTGTAATACTGGTTTGCCGTCTTTATAACCTGTTATAGAATAGGGTGTTAAAATCTCTCCCTTGTTTTTTATGGTTGCGGTATATACAGAAGAGCAGTGTTCTGATTTCACCAAAGCGTAATCTAATTTATTATTGGTGGAATATATGTCGCCTAATATCCAATCGGTGTTTTTATTGCAGTAATAAGCAATGTTATTCTTAAAATCGGTTGCAGTATTTTCTCCTTTTGTGTTGGCAAGCCACCTGTGCATGCTTCGTTTAAAGTTATTATTGCCCGTGTAATCTCTTACGTATTGAAACATCATGGCCGTTTTTCCTTTTACAACGGCTTGGTAATTGGCGCGAGAAAAAACTTCTTCATCATCACTTAAAGGCTCATCTAATCCTTGGCGTGCCATGTATAAAAACAACATTCTGTTTTGGTAGCGGATGGGGTAATGGTCTATATCAAATAGTTTGGCCACAAAAGTTTCGGCAAATGGACCTATTAATTTTTTATCGGGATAGTACGTTTCAAAGTACAGGTGTTTGTAATAATTGCCCATTCCCTCAATTAGCCAAGGCGCTTTTAACGGGTTGATATTTAGCTCTTCACGGGCTATTGTTTGAACAATCTCATCTACTAGTTCTGCTTCTAACTCATCTTGCGCTTTGTTGCTTGAAAGTATGTATAAGCTACCTGTGCTCTTTAAACCAAGCTTTTCTAAAAACACCAATTGGTTTTTTGGTGCAGGTGTCCAGCCCCATTCTTCTTTTAGGAATTTTGTTACCCTTTGCCAGCTTACGGTTTGGTTAAACGGAGGAAACGAATTGAAAAAATGCATTGTAACATCTTTTTCCAAGTTGGGAATAGTATAGCGCGTGCTCTGGCTAAAAAAGATTAGTACAGCATCTGTACACTGTTCTTGTGTCTCAATATGCCATGAAAGTTCATTGAGCTTTTCAAAAGGAATATTAGAAACCAGATTAGCGGGCGCGGTTGATTTTAGCCTCAAATCATAAGTACCGTTATAAAACCAGGCATCTCTGTTTTTGCTATTGTAAGGCGTTAATGAATCTGCATCTTGGGGTTTAGCCAAAAGGGGTAACCAATGCGAAAGACGAATGGTATGTTCGTCTTCGCCAAACCCGTTAAATTGGGCCGATGGAAGTTTAAGTACAAAATCTAAACGCAGCGTTAATTCTTCTCCAGGTAAAATAGAAGTGGGCATTTCTATATACTCAGGATACTCTTTTATTAACGAATCTGATATGTTGAAGGTCTCGTTTTGATCTACATAAACATCTTTTGCAGGAATAATTTCAAAATACCCGAGTTGCGCTTTTTTAGCAAACCGCATTTTTGCCGTTTGATTTTCTAGCAACTCATTGGCTAAATATGTGTTTTTGTTTTTATATGCATTTGCCCAAAAATGCCAATGTAACGTGTGTAGTGTGTCGGTATTGTTGTTTTTTACGGCAATAGAGAGCGTTCCTGTTAGGGTTTGTTGGCTTTGATTTAATACTACGTTTTGAGATTGATAGTGCAAACTTACTTGGCCTTGTATTGCACTGGGCGTAATCCACAAAAGCAGAAAAAGGCGGAATATAATTCCACCTAACTTCTTTCCATCTATGCTTTTATTATTAAAAATTATAATACTCAAAGGCTTGTCTTTCAATGTCTTCTCTGTGGTCTGGATGCGCAATATTAATCATTGCACGGATGCGCTCTTTTATGTTTTTGCCATATAAATTGGCCACACCAAATTCTGTTACCACATATTGCACATGGGCACGTGTTGTAACAACGCCCGCGCCTGGTTTTAAAATAGGAACAATTTTAGAAGCATGTTTATTGGTTACAGAGGGCAATGCAATAATGGGTTTACCACCCTCAGAAAGTGAAGCTCCTCGAATAAAGTCCATTTGGCCACCTACACCGCTATAAAACTTCGTGCTGATTGAATCGGCACAAACTTGACCTGTTATATCCACTTCAATGGCACTGTTGATAGAAACAGCTTTTTTGTTTTTTCTAATTACGCTAACGTTGTTTACGTAGGCTATATCTAACAGGTTTACCATGGGATTGTCATCGATAAAGTCATAAAGATTTTGACTGCCAATTACAAATCCAGAAATGATTTTACCGGGATGAACGGCTTTTTGAGAATTGTTAATTACCCCAGATTTTACCAATGGAATTACTCCATCACTAAACATTTCTGTATGAATGCCTAAATTTTTATGATGATTGAGCTTAGCCAAAACTGCGTTTGGGATAGTGCCAATGCCCATTTGTAGGGTAGAGCCGTCTTCAATCATGCCGGCAATATGGTTGCCAATTTTATCTTCTACATCATTTGGGGCTGGTAAAATTGTTTCATGCAATTTTTCATCACATTCTACCAATGCGTCTATTTGATTTATGTGTATAAAACCGTCTCCATGCGTGCGTGGCATGTGTTTGTTTACTTGTGCAATTACGCATGCGGCCATTTCTAAGGCAGCTCTTGTTGTTTCAACACTTGTGCCCAAGCTACAATAGCCGTGTTTATCAGGTGGCGATACCTGAATTAATGCTACATCAAGCGGAATAATTTTATTGCGAAACATGAGCGGGATCTCGCTCAAAAAACAAGGAATAAAGTTTACGCGACCATCCCAAACCGCTTTTCGCACATTACCACCAATAAACAATGCGTTTACTTCAAAAATGCCTTCGTATTCGGGTTTTGTGTAATCTGCATTGCCTTCGGTATGCAAATGAAAAATCTTTACGTTTTTAAGCTTTGGCGCTCTGTTTACAAGTGCTTTTACCAATGCTTGAGGGGCAGCGGCAGCGGCATGTATATATACGCTGTGGCCAGGTTGCACAAACTCTAAAGCTTTTTGTGCAGTAACAAATTTGCTTTTCACTAGAATAGTCGTTTAAAAATAAATACCAAGAAAACTATCACAATCATGGTCAACAAAACTTTGGCACCAATGCCGTAATGCATTTTGTGTGTCCCAGAATCTTTTCTGTAGCTCCAAACCAAATAACCAATAAACGCAACCATAAAAATTCCGGCAAATATCCAGTGGCCTGTAGTTATGTTTTCCATGACAAAAAGAGTAGTTTTTTAAAGCGATGAAATTACTGATAAACTTATTAGCGAAAGCTATTTTTATTGAGCTTTTCGCATGAATTTGTTCATGTTTTTTAAGGTTAGAATAAACTAATAGCGCATTTTTGTGTTCTTACAAAACAATCAAAAAACAGATAAATAAAATGGCAAAAATCACATTAGGCGGAACGCCAACAAATACAGTAGGAGACTTACCAAACATTGGCGAAAAGGCAAAAGATTTTAAATTGGTAAAAGGCGATATGAGCACAGCTTCATTAAGCGATTATAGTGGTAAAAAATTGATTTTAAACATTTTTCCAAGTGTAGATACGGGTACATGTGCTGCATCAATTAGAAACTTTAACAAATCTGCTGCAGGTTTAGATAATACAAAAGTTCTTTGCATTAGTCGTGATTTGCCTTTTGCACAAGGACGATTTTGCGGTGCCGAAGGAATTGAAAATGTAGAAATGCTTTCTGATTTTAGAACGGGCCAATTTGCCAAAGATTACGGGTTAATGATTGAAGGCGGAAAGTTTGATCAATTACACTCGCGTTGCATTGTTGTTTTAGATGAGCAGGGAAAGGTAACGTACACACAGCAAGTATCAGAAATTGCTGATGAACCCGATTACGAAAAAGCTTTGGCTAGTTTGTAATTAAAAAATAAAGGATATAAAAAGCCAGCGAATTTCGCTGGCTTTTTTTCGTTAAAAACGCGTTGATACTTTTTATGAGATTTGACACAACAAAGGTGATTACGTTCTTACTTTTCAGCTAAAATAAAATCAATGAAGAAGCAACTAGAACACGTAAAATGTTTTCATAACGCATTTGGTATAACCAACCGAGAAGCGCCCACGGGTGTTATTGATGAAAAAACCGCAACACTTCGTTTTGAGCTGATGAAAGAAGAAAACGAAGAGTATTTAGATGCCGTAAAAAGTGGCGATTTGGTTGAAATTGCAGATGCACTGGGCGATATGATGTACATTTTGTGTGGCACCATTTTAAGCCACGGTTTGCAGTATAAAATAGAAGATGTGTTTGAAGAAATACAACGCAGCAACATGAGCAAATTAGATGTTGATGGCAAACCAATTTACAGAGCAGATGGAAAAGTGCTTAAAGGAGAAAATTATTTTAAACCCAATATCAAAGAGGTTTTAAAATAAACGGCTACTCCGTTTTTATGATTTTAAAGGTTTTGCTTTTGCCTTCTCGTAAAATCTCTATGTAATACAATCCCGCAGCAGCCGGTAATTTTACTTGGTTTAATGCTAGCGAAACTTCACTTTTTGTTTCTACAATTTGCCCCATGCTGTTGTACACCCAAAAATCATATTCTTTTTGCAATGGCATTTGTATAGTTACCCAATCTGTAGTGGGATTTGGGTAAACCGAAACTTGGTTAAAAAGCTCATCCTCATTTACGCCAATGTTTATTTTGTTAAACTTTAAGAGAAAGGCTTCTTTAAGACCTGTGTTGGTTAAGATGTGTACGCCTTGGCTAGGGTTAAAATCTACCGACTGTTCAAACGATCCGGTAGCATACAAATCTCCATTATCGCTTACAGCAATTGCGCTGCCAAATTCTGTGCCGGAACCGCCAATCGTTTTTGTCCATTCAAAATCTCCTTGGCTATTAAATTTAGAAATGTAAATGTCTCTTTTTCCATTCGATGTAGTAAAGGAAACTCCGATACCTGGGTCTAAATCAATGCTTTCTTCAAAATTGCCAATAACAAAAGAATTTCCCGCATCATCGGTTTGTAGGTCTAGGGCGTAATCTAATTTATATCCGCCAAACGTTTTGCCCCAAAGCAAATTTCCGTTCTCATCAAGCTTTGTTAAAAATGCATCGTATTGGCCGTTGCATGTATTGATGAGGGTAGAAGTAGTGTTCGATTTAAAATAGAGCGTATCAGCAAAATGCCCAGCCACATGTATGTTGTTGTAGGCATCTGTGGCAACGCTTCTGCCGTAGTCAAACCCACGGCTGTCTAAACTTCTCGCCCAAATAAAATTGCCTTGCGGGGTGAGTTTTAATACAAAAGCGGCTCTGTTTTGTGTAAACAAATTGTAACTACCTGCATCGGGGTTAAAATCGCATGTGCCATTAAATTGTCCTGATATAATGATATTCTCGTATCGATCTAATGCAATGCTTGCCCCATAATCATCGGTGTATTCTCCACCAAAAACCTTTACCCAAATAAGCTGCCCACTTGCACTTAATTTGGCAACAAATGCATCTTGCCCGGCATTTACACCTGTTTGTATATTCACATTGGGCGATGGATCAAAATCAACCGTATCAGAAAAATAACCGGTTAAATACACTTCGCCATTTTTGTTTGTAACTACAGCGTGCACCTCATCTACCCAGTTGCCCCCAAAAGTGTACGACCATAAAAACGTTCCATGCTCATTGTATTTGGCCACAAATCCATCAATAACTCCGTTTGATGCGTACGAATTAGCAATGGAATTGAACGTAAGTATCCCTTTATATTCTCCCGCAACAATTACGTTCTTATCAATGTCTGTGGTTACGGCATTGGCCGAGTTATAATCGAAACCATTTAAGGTTTTTATCCAAACAAAATTTCCGTTGAGATCGGTTTTTAAAACAAACCCGTTGTAGTGGTTTAATGTGGTATGTGGCTGTGCACGATTTCCTGGGTCAAAGTAAGTTGTATCTAAAAAATAGCCAACGGTGTACACATGGTGGCTTACCTCATCATAATGGATGTTGGTGCCAACGCTAGCAAAACTAGAATGCAATTGCTTAGCCCACTCAAAATACAAAGGTTGTGCTTGTACAACGCAGGTAAATAACACAAATTTAACAAGGAGTAAAACGCGTAATTTTTGGTTCATGGCTTTTAGGCTATGCGCTATTAAACGGCATTAGTAACCGTTTATTTCTTCTAAGGCTTGTGCGGCCATTCTTTTTTCTTCGTTGTTCTTCGCCATGTTAAAGGCGTATTTCATGGCCTTAAATGCATTAGCATCGTCATTGCTTTGGTATAAGGCAATACCTAACGTGTAGTACAACTCAAAGGTTTCTTTTTGCTTTAACCCTAACCGCAAATAGTTTAACGCTATTTTTTTGGCTTGATAAGAGTTTTCGTAAAAGTTCAACAAATGCAAGGCTTCGCGCTGATAAACATTTGCGCTATCGGCTGGCAATGCCGTTAAATACGTTTTGGTAAGCGTATCATAGCTGCGCCAATTTTCTGTTTCTGCCAAATAGAGTTGTCTTCCTTTGCGCAACATATTTTCTTGGTTGGCAACAGGAGGGAGGTTGGCCATTTGGTAGAGCACATCTTCCATAAAAATACTATCGCGCTTGTAAATGGCCTTGGCCATATTAAAATCATACACTTGATTAAAATACATAGGCCACGTATAAACGCTATCGGCCACAAACCAATTTGGTTTATGTTTTAATGTCTGAAAAATGGGGTTGTCAATATCTATCGCCATTACGTTGACAAACTCTTTGCCGAGCTCTGTAGTAAAATCGGCCGAATCTAAGAGGCTAGATACATCATGTACAATGGGCGCATCAGCTTCTACGCGTTGGTTAAGGTATTCAATCATTAAAAACTGAAGCCATTCTTCTTTTTCTAATGTACCGAGAAACGCACCTTTTTGCCAAGCTGGGTATTGGGTTATTTTTTCTTGTGCCGATTTTAATTTCAACAATAAATCTGGTCCAGAAATATAGCCTTGCGCTTTCAAAAAGAGAATCTCGTTACGGTTAAGCACCAGAAAATAATTATCGTTTTCTAGTTGAAACAGATTTTGCAATGCGTGGCCTATGGCAGAGTAATTTGTGATTTCTAACGCTAAATAATCGGCTGAAACATAACGCGATAATGCTCTGTCTTTAAAGGTAGTTTTCTTTAACGTTTTGCAATTTGTACAGTAGTAGTCTTTGTAATAAACCAGAATAGATTTGTTGTGTGCTTTTGCTAGCGCCAACATTTCTTCCCACGTTTCTATTTCAGAAATTTCAATAAAATCTACTTTGGCTTGAGTATTTGTTGCCCAAAGTGCCGAGAACAATAAAGCTAGAATGACTTTTCTCATCAGTGAAACAATTCTTCTTTGCTGTGCAGTTGCTCATCAAATCTTGGGTTAAAGCCTTTTAAGAATAATTCGCCTTTTGGGATTCTTCCGGGTGGATATAGTGTAGCATTTGGCTTTTTCAAGAATGTAACACGTTGCACACGGCTCTCAATAATTTTAATCAGTAAATCGCTGCAATCGGCACGGTTTATTCCTATTTGTTTGTCTTCTTCATCATAAGCATAATAAACCGTTTGCCCGTTGCCCGAAACATATATTTTACGGAGTTCATTCTCGTAAAACTTGCCATACATGTTGCGGCCCTTTATTTGGTTAAACTTAGTAGAGTCTTCCATCTCTATTAAAAAAGCATTGCCAATCATGTTCAAGCTATCTAAACTGCCCAAACGTGTGGTCATAAAAATAAAATCGGCTGTAAGTTGGTTTTGCTCATTCCAAACCACAGGTTGGTGGTACAATTGAAAGGTAGAATCCGTTTCGGAATAGGTTAGTGAATCACACTTGCCTTGAAAGTCTGATTTGTAAAACTTGGCATGGTTGTACACTTTTATGTTTCTTTTGGCTTCTTCATCGGTAGTTACATTTAGCGTATCTCCAGTAATAAAAAGCGTATCATTCTGAATGTTTAAGGCATACAATGGTTTTTCTGTAACCAGCATGTATTCTGGTTTTTCTACATAAATGGCCTTGCCACCGGTAACCACATATTTGTTTATGGTATCGCTTATATAGGCGTTGCCAACAATTTCACCTTTGCCAGCCTCAATCATATACGTAATGTGGTCCCCTTTTATGGTGCTTGCTTTTTTTGTTATGATTGAGTTTTTAATGAGATATACCACATCTTCATTTGTGAAAAACGTTCCTTTTTCGGTATAAATTTTTGCGCTATCGCTAAGGATGTCTGTAGGCCCTCTAAAGTAAACCACTTTGTTTTCTGAGCCGTATTCTAGCGTATCGGCAATTATGGTAAACTGCGGATGTTGTAAATAAACACTGTCTTTAAATGTAAATCGTTTGGTGTTTGCGTTGTAGAAGCCAAGCTTGCTGGTGAGCTTACTTTCTTCTTGTATAAGTGTACCGTAATTGTTGTAGTAGGCTGTACCAAGATTTCGGTCGTAGATAATTTCATCGCAATAAAGTTGGAGTTTACCATCGCTCAACACAACCTTGCCTATAAGGTGAAGTAGAGAGGAAATACCGTTGTAGGTTACTTCATCACCCATCATGGTAAGCGAATCTCCTTGGGTAATTTTTACGTTTCCGTAAGCATTGAATTTGTTTTGACTGCGGTAGTATATGCTGCTATCGCAATGCATAATGGCTCCTTCATGCTCGTATTTTACGTTTCCGGTTAACCAAAAAACATCTAGGCCGTTTATTTTTTTCCCTTCTTGTTTATCGGCATTTAGTATTCTTATTTTTTTTCCTTGGGCCAAAGTTGACATTGGCAACAAGAAAAACAGCCCTAACAAAACGGTTGCCAGGGCTATAAAAGAATTTTTATGGAGTTTTTTAATGATCAATCTTTCCAGAAAATAGTTTGTGCTCTGTCTGGGCCAACAGAAACAATTTTAATGGGTGTTTCCGTTTTTTCTTCTATATAATTCAAATAATCAACAAATGTTTTCGGGAAATTGTCCTTGGTTTTCATTTGCATTAAATCTTCTTTCCAACCTGGTAATGTTTCGTAAACAGGTGATAAGTTGGCTTCATCTATGGTATAAGGTAAATAGTCTATTTTTTTACCTCTGTACATATAATGGGTACAAACTTTTATCTCGTCTAAGCCACTAAGTACGTCTGCTTTCATCATCATCAACTCAGTAACGCCATTTACGTTAATTGCGTATTTTAATGCGGGTAAATCTAGCCAGCCGCATCGTCTTGGTCTTCCTGTTGTTGCGCCAAACTCGTTACCTACTTTAGACATATGTACGCCATTTTCGTCAAACAACTCAGTAGGGAAGGGGCCGCTACCAACGCGGGTTACATACGCTTTAAAGATGCCAAAAACATTTTTTATTTGGTTTGGGCCAATGCCTAAACCAGTACAAGCACCAGCACTTGTTGTTGTGCTTGATGTTACAAACGGGTAGGTGCCAAAATCAATATCTAACAAAGTGCCTTGCGCGCCTTCTGCGAGTATAGATTCATTTTCTCTTAATCCTTGGTGGAAGTATTCTTCGCTATCAATAAGGTTAAGAGTTTTTAAATATGCAATGGCTTCAAACCAGTTTTTTTCGCTTTCAGTTACATCGTAATCAAACTCGTGTAGCTTAATAAGCTGGTCGTGTTTTGCTTTTAGCTGATTGTATTTATCGCGGAAGGTTTCCAATTCAATTTCGCCAACTCTTATGCCGTTGCGCCCAGTTTTGTCCATATACGTTGGGCCAATACCTTTAAGCGTACTGCCAATTTTCTTTTTGCCTTTAGAGGCCTCAGAAGCGGCATCTAAAAAGCGATGGGTAGGCAATATTAAATGTGCTTTTCTAGAAATAAAAAGACGCTGGGTTACATCTTTGTCATGCTTTTCTAGCTTTTCTATTTCTTGCTTAAAAATGATAGGGTCTATAACTACACCGTTGCCCACAATATTTTTAACACCTTTATGAAAAATACCCGAGGGGATGGTATGTAAAACAAATTTATGGCCATCAAACTCTAAGGTGTGTCCCGCATTTGGGCCACCTTGAAAGCGGGCAATTGTTTGGTAGTTTTGGGTCAATACGTCAACAATTTTTCCTTTGCCTTCGTCACCCCACTGCAATCCTAAAAGTATATCTACTGCCATAATTAATGCAAAACCTCTTCAGGTTAATTTATTTCGAATCTTTTTTTTCTTCGTTTTTTTCGGCATAAATGTACAAGGCATGTCCTTGCACCGAAACGTTAAAAACCTCTTCAATGGTTTTTTTAATTTGCTGTATGCGCGGATCACAAAACTCTATTACCTCGCCCGTGCCAGCCAGAATAATGTGATCATGTTGTTTGTTAAAGTAAGATTTTTCGTAGTGCGCGTGGTTTTGCCCAAACTGATGCTTTCTAACCAAACCACAATCTAGTAAAAGCTCTATGGTGTTGTATAGCGTTGCCCTACTAACCCTGTAATTCTTGTTTTTCATTAAAATATAGAGGTTTTCTATATCAAAATGATGGTTGTTGGAATAGATTTCTTTAAGTATGGCATAGCGTTCTGGGGTTTTACGTTGACCGTTTTTCTCCAAATAAAGAGTAAATACACTCTGAACTTCTTCGTATGCTTTATTGTCTTCCATGCAACAATTGTAAGGCGGCAAATTTAACAATAGCAAGGGTTTACACGAATTTAAAACCACTAAACTTTTGCGTTGTTTTTTTCTAGGCAAATTCCAAGTGGTTTTGCCCAAACTAGCGGGCATTAAGATGGTTAAACAAAAGACTTAATGATGTTCCTTTTGTAACGTGTAAGGAAGAAATAAACGCAACGATGGTGTTTATTTGCTTATTATTGAGGGATAAACGCAATTGCGTTTATATAATCGTTGGCGTGCATTTAAAATGACAAGAATTTCCATAATCATATTGACAATATTTTTTTGGTCGTGTAACCAAAATCAAGACTTTAACAAGAAACCATTAGAGACGGTCGACCATGAACTTCAAACTCCTGACACTTTAGAAAAAAAGAACTTGAGTTGGGTTGACCAATATGTGAAGTGGTATTTAGACCAAGAAACCGAGAATTTAAAGACAACTGACAGCCTGACCCTTAGCTTTATCAAAGACCACCAAATACGACAAGGAAGAGAGACAGTTCAAATAAGGATTGGCTATGACTTACAACACCGATTTGAAGTTAGAAAATGGCTCTATATAGACTTTGAAACACATTCATTGGCTGAATATGATTTAGAAAATGACAGTCTTATAAGTTGGCCTAACCAAAAGAACTTTCAATCTGAAATCCCTAAGTCAGGAGAATATCGATACGACATTGCATTTGCTGAATGGCAAGGAAAATCCATGGGCGAAAAAGTGACAGTAATTATCGAAGGAGATTCAGTAAAAATAAGATACGAAGGAGACGGAAATCTGTCATTGTCAATAAAAGGTGATATTCTCGACTCGGGACTATTAAGAAAACACGTCTCAGGCTCATGGATAATTGCTGAATCTGAAATGGACATTTATGCAGAAGAGTATGGTGGTTGTGGTTCAGGTCCAACAATCATTGACTTTAAGAATAAAAAATATTGGACTTGTTAAAAGAAAAAAACGACACGCCAACAAAAACTATAAGCAAGCGGGGCGACAGTGAAAAACGAAACGATAAAACTATTAACTAACTATCGGCTCGGCTGACAGAAAAGTGCTTCTAAAGCCCGCCTGCTCATAGTCAAACCATTAGCAGCTATTAAAAATATGAAGTTTCAGTTTATCCTATTGTTATTCATTTTAACACTAACGAGTTGTGTTGAAAGATGTTTGGAAAAAGAAACTTCTTTAGCCAGTGTCTCTATAGAAGTATCTAGAACAAATGACTTGTTCAAATTCAAATTTTCAGATGTAACTAAATCAATTGTGGTTCAAAACATTGGAACTCTTAATATCAAAGATGCATGGGTTGAAAATGCTTGGACGTATAAATGCGTTGAAGGAGAGCGACATCTAGTTGTAAAAGACTATGATCAAGTTGTTTTCTTTACAGATGCCTCTCTTAATATGAAAGATTCGTTAGAATACTTTTTATGGCTTGAAAACGGACCTCTTTATGGTCGTGGATTAAATGGAACTTATACAATGTTTAAATATGACGGTCAAGACAGTTTAATTTTATATTTAGAAAATGGGAATGGTGAAAAATTAGGAAAGACAACGTTTTGGAAAAAGAAATAAAAAAAACAGCTGCCAACACTAGTAACTAATGCACAATCAAGCAACAGGCATACAAAAAAGTCAATGCTTACTTACAATTAGACAGAAATAATAAAAATAAAATCAATGCAAGTAGTTTTTCCAGAACCCGCGTGGGTAAAATTGTATGAATATTTACATGGATATGAACTGAAAAACGAACTTTTACAAGACGATATATTTTTTATAGACAACTACGTTTATGATTTTAAATTTGAATACAAAGGTTGTCAAGGGCGTTTCACCGCGAAAGATTTTACCCATTTAAACCGAAGTGATCTGCGTAGAGAGTATCATTTAAAAATTGGTTTTCAATATATTAACACACCAGATGTTGAGATTTCTGTTTTTAAAAAGTCAATGTTTTTTGCATTCTTAAATACGCTTTTAAGAAAAAATGTTTCTCTGAAGAATACGCCTCTTCAAGGCAAATTTTTGTTTCAGTCAAGCAGCCCCAAATTGTGTAATTCGATGGTGCCTCATTTATATTCAATGGCAACGATTGAAAACAATTGGTACATTTCTAATGATCATGTAGATCCAAAAACAGGAGGTTACAGTTTAGATTTTACCTCTAGTATTTGGCTAAACGACTATCAAGCAATTCTAGATATAGTTGAAAAAATGTATTTTATTTTCAAAGAATCCATTGTTATTGAAACCCGTGAAGATTTGTTGTAGTTCGTTACGACTATTAGCATTCACCATCAGGGGTGCACATTTGGCCTTGTGTTGTGTTTAATTTAGTTTTTTCCTGTGTGGCTACCCATTCTTGGTAGGCACGTTCTAAATTTTGTTTAAATACTTGTGTTTCTTGCGCTCCACTTATGCCGTACTTTCTATCAAGCACAAAAAATGGTACACCTTGTATTCTTAATTTTTGTGCTTCTTGTATGTCTTGGTGTACTTCTGCGGCAAACAGGTTTTTAGAACTGATGATTTGTTCGCTTTTTTCTTTGGGCAAACCGGCTTTAACAGCAAGATTAACAAGGGTTTGGTCATCGTCTGTGTTTTTGCCATCGGTAAAATAGGCGTAGAGTAGGGCTTCTTTTAGCGCATTGCCTTTGTCTAAGGTTTTAGCAAATTGAAGTAAGCGATGGGCATTAAAGCTGTTGGCTAAAATGGCTTTGTCAAAATCAAAGTACAAATCTTCTTGAGCCGCCATTTGCGAAACGTGGTTGCTCATTTCGCGCGCATACTCCATGCTCCAACTCTTGCTCTTTGCTAAATGTTCCGTAACATTTACGTTGGCATTTGTAACCGTATTTGGGTTTAGTTGAAAACTTCTCCAAACAACTTCTATTTGGTCTTTAAAGCGGAGTTGTGCCAATGCTTTTTCAAATCTTCTTTTTCCGATGTAACAAAACGGGCACATTACATCGCTCCAAATTTCTACTTTTAATTTTGGTTTTGTCATGAGGTCAATATTTAATATTCCGCTAATTTTCGGGTAAAATTATTCAAGGAACACATTGATATAACATTAGCAAGCCATTAAAGTTTGCTGCCTTCATGATGAAGCGCTACAAAAGATTAATACGATAACATGAGAACTGAATATATAGTTTTCACGCTCATCATCCTCCACATTTTGGTGGGGTTTGGTTATGCGCTTTGCAAAATCAATAAGAAGAAATAGCTTAACGTGTTAGGCAAAAGAAAGGTTGCCATACATTTTTTCGCGCTGCTCTTTTATTTTTTTATCGCTTAGATATTCATCAAAACTTATCAACTTATCTATCACACCGTTAGGTGTAAGTTCAATAATTCTGTTAGCCACGGTGTGTGTAAACGTATGGTCATGGCTGGTAAAAAACACGGTGCCTTTAAAATCTTGCAACGAATTATTAAACGCCTGAATACTCTCTAAATCAAGGTGGTTAGTAGGCTCGTCTAAAAGAATAAGGTTAGCTTGAGCAAGCATAATTCTAGAAATCATACAGCGCATTTTTTCACCTCCAGAAAGCACGTTTGCGCCTTTTAAAACTTCCTCGCCAGTAAAGAGCATTTTGCCTAAAAAGCCGCGTACATATTGCTCGTCTTTATCGTCAGAGTATTGTCTAAGCCAATCAATTAGACTGTCTTTTGTGTTAAAAAACTCATCGTTAGAGTTTGGCAAATAACCGGTAGTTATGGTTTGTCCGAAGGTAAAAGAGCCCGTATCAGCTTTCAATTCATTCATTAAAATTTGGAACAAACTTGTTACAGCCAAACCTGTTTTGCTAATGAATGCAATTTTATCGCCTTTGTTTACTTTAAAGTTTACGTCTTTAAAAAGCAGCTGGCCATCTACCGTTTTGCTTAGATTTTCTACATCTAAAATTTGGTCTCCGGCTTCGCGGATTTGGTTAAAGATGATGGCTGGATATTTTCTAGAAGAGGGTTGAATATCGTCAAGATTAATTTTCTCTAGCAGCTTTTTACGGCTTGTCGCTTGTTTAGATTTAGATGCGTTTGCGCTAAATCTTGAAATAAAATCTTGTAATTCTTTGCGTTTTTCGTCTGCTTTTTTGTTGGCAGATTGTCTTTGGCGCAAGGCCAGCTGGCTGCTTTCGTACCAGAAAGAATAGTTACCCGTAAATACGTTGATCTTTTTAAAATCGATATCTACCGTATGGGTACAAACAGTATCTAAAAAGTGTCTATCGTGACTAACAACAATTACGGTGTTTTTAAAATCGAGCAAAAAGTTTTCTAACCAACCCACGGTTTCTATGTCCAAATCGTTGGTAGGCTCATCTAGAATTAAAATATCTGGATTACCAAACAGCGCTTGTGCAAGCAAAATTCTAACTTTTTGGTGTCCGCTTAAATCTTTTAGTAAACGGGTGTGGTCCTGCTCGCTAATGCCCAAACCGCTGAGTAGGGCAGCAGCATCGCTTTCTGCATTCCAGCCATCCATTTCGGCAAATTCTGCTTCAAGTTCTGCGGCACGCTCGCCATCTTCATCTGTAAAAACAACTTTGGCATAAATGGCGTCTTTTTCTTGCATGATGTTCCAAAGTTTTTCATGGCCCATTAAAACAGTATGCAAAACTTCGTTGTTATCAAAAGCAAAGTGGTTCTGACTTAAAACCGCCATGCGTTTGCCAGGTTCTAAAATTACTTGTCCGCTGTTGGGATCAATTTCGCCCGATAAAATTTTAAGGAAGGTAGATTTACCAGCGCCATTTGCTCCGATAACGCCATAGCAATTGTCACCAAAAAATTTGATTGTAACTTCATCAAAAAGAACACGTTTGCCGTATTGTAAAGAAATATTCTGTGCTGTAATCATACCCTAAATTTAAAGGCCGCGAAATTAGGCAATTTAAATAGGTTAGAAAGCCAAACTTGTTTTGATTTTCGTATAAGTTAAGACGTGTTTTTATCCATTATTTACATCTTTCATGTTTAATGAAATCCGTTTTCTGGCAACATCAACCTCCATAACTTTTACTAGAACCTGTTGATTTATTTTTACAACTTCATTTGGGTCTTTTATAAACGTATTGGCCATTTGGCTTACATGAACAAGCCCATCTTGCTTGGCGCCAACATCTACAAAAGCGCCAAAATTGGTAATGTTTGTAACAATTCCTGGCAAGATCATTCCCAACTTTAAATCAGAAATGTTGCGTACATTTTCATCAAACGAAAAGAGTTTGGCTTTTCCGCGTGGGTCTAGTCCAGGTTTGTTCAGTTCGTTCACAATATCGGTTAAGGTGGGTAAACCAATTTTGCTGTTTACATATTTTTCTAGTTGTATTTGGCCAATTAACGTCTTATTGCCAATGAGTTGCTTGATGTTTGTTTGCACGTCTTTGGCCATTTGTTGTACTATTTTGTAGCTTTCAGGGTGCACTGCGCTGTTGTCTAATGCATTCTTGGCATTTACAATACGCAAGAATCCAGCACACTGTTCAAAGGCTTTGGGGCCTAATCCTGCTACAGTCAACAATTCTTTACGTGATGTAAATGCACCATTTGCTTTGCGATGCTCTACAAAGGTATTTGCCAACTTTGGGCCAATGCCCGATACATACGCAAGAAGATGTTCGCTAGCCGTGTTTAGGTTTACGCCAACAGCATTTACACAACTTTCTACCACGCGAGCCAAGCTTTGCGCCAATTTTTTCTGATCTACATCATGCTGATATTGCCCAACACCAATGGCTTTGGGATCTATTTTAACCAATTCTGCCAACGGATCTATCAATCTACGGCCAATTGAAACGGCACCACGCACGGTTACATCATAATTTGGGAATTCATCTCTGGCAATTTTAGAGGCTGAATACACCGATGCACCCGCCTCGTTTACCATAAAAACTTGCAGCGCTTTGGGGATGTTTGGAATACTCTTTACCAAATCGAAAGTTTCTCTACCGGCCGTACCATTGCCAATAGCAACCGCCTCAATGTTGTGTTTTTCAATACAATGGCTAAGTGTTTTTATGGCATTTTCGCGGCTATTTTGTGGCGGATGAGGATAAATATTCTCATTGTGCAATAAGTTGCCATTTGCATCTAAGCAAACCAATTTGCACCCCGATTTAAACCCCGGATCTAACGCTAACACAGGTTTTTCTCCCAAAGGCGGTTGCAACAATAGCTGACGTAAATTCTCAGCAAATACCACAATAGCTTCGTCATCCGCTTTTTCTTTGGCCGCTTTTTTACATTCGTTTTCTAAGCTAGGCTGCAATAACCGTTTGTAGCTATCTTCTAATGCAATTTTTACTTCCGTAGTACATTCATTGTTCGATTTGATGAAAATGCGTTCTAACGTTTCATGCGCTTTTTCGGTTGGCGGAGCGATTGACAAACGCAAAAAACCTTCGTTCTCACCGCGTAAAATTGCCAATACACGGTGGCTGCGGGCATATTTAAAGGGTTCAGAAAAATCAAAATAGTCTTGATATTTCTCGGCTTCTTCTTTTTTAGATTTTACCACTTTGGCCTGTACGAGTGCTTCTCTATTAAAAAGCGTGCGCAAGCGTTTTCGGGCAACGGCACTTTCGTTTATCCATTCCGCTATAATGTCTCGTGCGCCAGCCAGAGCAACATCTTCTGATGCTACAGAACCTTTAACAAACCTTGTTGCAGCACCAAATACGTCATTTGTATTTTGCTTCATGATCATGCCCGCCAAAGGTTCTAAACCTAAAGCTTTGGCTGCATCGGCTCTGGTTTTTCGTTTGGTTTTGTAAGGCAAGTAAATATCCTCTAAGGTGTGTGCATCCCAGGTTTCGTCAATTATTTGTTTTAGCTCTAGGGTTAGCGCACCTGCTTTTTCTATCGCTTCTAAAATGCTTTTCTTGCGTTTGATCAGGTCTTCAAAATATGTTTTTTTAGCGGATATGTTTTCTATTTCTATCTCGTCTAATCCACCAGTGGCCTCTTTTCTATAACGCGCAATAAACGGTATTGTGGCGCCATCTTCTAGTAACGCAATGGTTTGGTTTATTTGATTGAAGGTGTAGGGGAGGGAGTCTTTTAATAGCTGAGCTAGCGCTTGCATGGTATCTATTTTGGCTGCAAGTTGATGAAAATGCAGGTTTTATTTTAAAATTATTTACACAAAAAAAATCCTTTAACACAGTGCTAAAGGATTTTTTAAACTTATTAAACAGGATATTAATCTTCTGACTTTTTAAGTTCTTCTTCGATAATATCTTCTACGGCCTTTTGTATTTTTTTGTTTTCGTACGCTTGCGTTTTTGCTTGTTTTTTCATGAATTTAAACATGCTATTTTTCTTGATTTCGTACGCTACAAAAACCGTGTAATTGGTTCCATCAAAATACTTGGTTTCGTCAAACTTGCGTAAATCAGCCATTTCTGTGCTCATTACTTGCCTCGTTAAATCTTGAAACTTCTCGTAAATCGCCATTCCGTCTCCGGTTTGACTTTCGCTAGCATAAGCATCGCTAAGCTGTTTCATAGTAACATTTACTTGGCCAGCAAGAATTCCTTTTGCATCTACATCCGCTTTTTTGCGTGCAATGTTGTCTTTTACACTTTTGCCTTTTCCTACCGCTCTAAAAAACCGGTTGTTACTCTCATAGCTGCTACCGCTAAAGGGTTCTTTTACTTTGTCTCCGTATGCCTTGCTGCTACTCTTGCATCCTGCAAAAAATAATACAGAAATAAAAAGCAAGGCAAATGTGAATGTTGAATTTTTCATTTGGAATAATGTTTCTAAACGATTAGAAAAAATGATGCCAATTTAAAAAGGCAACAAATAAGTTGAATTACGGATTAGAATATAGCGCCATTCTGTTGCCTTCACTGTCAATAAAAACAGCCATACTGCCGTGCTCTGGAGAAATTTGTGTTTTATTTATTTTAATCTCTCCACCGGCATCTACAATTCTTTTCTCGGTGGCCAAAATATCGGCACAACTCAAATAAACCAAAGGCCCGGCTACGGTAGCAGGTTTGTAAAACTTGCCCATCTTTACCAAAGCGCCAGAACTATTTCCAACATTTGGATTAAACGGTAGAAACGACATTTTTGTAGGACCATCTACATCTATTTTTAAATCCCAACCAAAAACTTGGGTATAAAAATTCATGGCGCGGTCTAGGTCTTTTGTTGGTATTTCTACCCATGCTATTGGATTCATAGTGTATTATTTAAAGGTTACTTCTAAGTTTAAACTTTTCTTGCTGGTTGCAATTTCGCCAAGATCACCTTCTAAGGTTACCGAATTTTCCTCGGCATTTAGCTCACCATTGCTCACTGTTTTAATCTTTTTCTCAAAGGTCATTTTTACATTATAGGCCAAAAAGCTCATCATCTGTGCAACAGAATCTGCTGGCGTTTCGCCCATATTGTCCTCAGAAAAATTGTAGCTAAATACGTTATTTTCAAACGCGAATTTATTTTCGTCTCCAAAACTTAAATCGTCTTGACTAAAGTTCTCTAAGCTTTTGTTTAAGGCATTTAAGTCTTTAAAGCTATACGCTACGTAGATTACGCTGTTTTTTGTTTCTACGTTGACTTTAGATATTCCTTCTATGTTTTCAAAAGCCATTTTAAGCGAGTCTAATTCTTGTTGAGAAATTTCTAAGTCATCAGCTCCGCCTTCATCTATATCAGAAATGCCACTAAGGTCAAATTCCATTTTATAAGTACCCGAAAAGTCTTTGTTAAAAAAGTATTCTTGGCTAATGCTACATGACCCAAGCACAAAAGAAAAGGCAAGTAAAGCGAAAAGGTATTTCATGTTTTTTAGTTTGTTTTTATGCGCTGCGAAATTAATTCAATTCTATGTGAATTAAGCGTTTGAACTGTAAATAAGAAAATAAAAGTAAAGGGATTTATGAGGTTTTAACTTAGGTTTGTTTTTCTAGCAATTTTCTAAATAATGCCCGTTTTTAGTTTTTTACTCACTTGCGTTTTTTTGTACACCTGGTTTTCTGATGTAAGACGAGCCATCCGTTTTAAAGATTCTTTTTTAAGCAGTTATGTAGCCAGATTTACTATTAAATCTATTGCACTTATTGTAGGATCTCTGTTGGTGGTAAACTTGTTTTTTGGGGCAGGATTAGGGCAAAGTGGCGCGCTAACGTTTCTATTCAGCGTACTTTTAAGTGGGCTTATTTCATATACTTGGTATCTATACTTAAGGAGACTAGACGTTTACGAGCCCGAACGTAAACGGATGCTTTTCTTTGTTTTCGCTTTAAGTTGTGTGAGCATATTTCTTGTTTTTCCGCTTACCGATGTTGTGCAATGGGCCGGCTTTAAGATAGATGGCACATTTATAAACGACTTTCTTTATTGTTGGATTGGTATTGGCATGACCGAAGAATTTGTAAAGGTTTTACCGGTTTTAGCAATTCTATTCTTCACGAAACAAATTGACGAGCCCATAGATTATCTGATCTATGGAGGTATGAGCGCATTGGGTTTTGCATTTGTAGAAAATACGCTTTATTTAGAATCTTCAGGCTTAACAGCACTTTTAGGCCGATTGGTTTACGCCAGTGTTGCACACATGTTTTTTGCTTCATTAATAGCTTATCCGTTGGCTATTTATAGACAAAAAACAAAAAAGAAATTTAGTTTAAAATGGCTATTGGTGGGATTTCTGCTTGCGTCTCTCGCGCATGGGTTTTACGATTTTTGGCTTATTACAAACTCAATCCGCTTTCCACTTGTTACAACTATTTTCTTTTTAGGATCGTTGCACATATTTACCATCATGGGTAATAACTTAATTAACATCTCTAACTATTATACTGATTTGCTACGCATTAACAGGAGTCGCTTAAAATATGATCTTACGTTTTCCTTGCTTGTTGTGGTTTATTTAGGATACATTTTTTACGGACTTATAAATGGCTCTGCACGTGCAAACAATTTGCTTTTGGTAAACGCGGCCATGCACATAAGTGTTGTTGTTTACATTGCGCTAACGTTTAGCAGTATTAACATTTTAAAAGGTTTTAAAGCTCCCATTAAGTTTCCTCTAAAGGTATTTTTACCAAAGGTAGATGGAGCCCCAAATTTTTTAGGTACCAGATTAAATGTAGAGATTTATGCAAAAACATCTCCTACGGAATTAAAAAAGCAGAAATACATTTTGCATGGATCATTACTAAAAAGAGTAGTGTTGGAAAATGATTTTAATTGGTATTATTTTTTAGATGAAATCACTCAAAAAGAGTATTTAATAAAGCCAAGAGATTTTAACAAATCATTTAATTTACTTGAACCGAAAGCCGTATTTGTTGTTGGATTATTTGAACAGAGTAATGCGTCTAAATTTATTTTTACCCAAAAAGAAATTAGAGGACGTACATTAGGCTACGCATTATTAGCCAAAAATTAACTTAAAAACAAAATGCCATGATAAAAAAGATACTGATTGGAGTAGGGGTTTTAGTTCTTGTTTTAGGTAGTCTTTATGCCTATATGAGTAACAGAAACCGTGTGCTAAGCCCACCGGGCGAAGAAGTTTATGTTGGCAATTCGTTAAAAATTGAGGTAAAATATAGTAGACCATCTGTAAAAGGCAGGCTTATTTTTGGCGAAGAATCGGCAGGTGCTTTGCAGCCATATAACGTTTATTGGAGGTTAGGCGCCAACGAAGCTACATCCATTACAATAGATAAAGATGTTTTGATGAACGGGAACCCTTTACCCGCAGGTACATATAGTGTATATGCTTTCCCGGGTGAGGAAGAATTTAAAATTGGGATTAACCCAGAGTGGGATAGATGGGGATATATGGAGCCCGATTACAGCCAAGATATATTCACATTTCATGTGCCTATTAATAAATTAGAAACACCTGTAGAACAGTTTACTACACGCATAGAAGCTGCAGGAGAGAATAGCGCCAATCTCTATTTTGAATTTAGCGATGTTCAAATTCCCATTACCATTGTTGCCCAATAAGTTTATCTGTATAAAAAATACCCTTTGTTAGAAAAGTATAAAGCAGTTCGTGCACGCACAGAAGCGTTATGCGAACCCTTAAAAATAGAAGATTACATTCCTCAACCGGTTGATTTTGCTAGCCCACCAAAATGGCATTTGGCACACACAACATGGTTTTTTGAAGAAATGATTTTAGCTAAATATGATGCGCAATATCAACGTTTCCACCCCGATTTTGCCTACTTATTTAATAGTTACTACAACACAATTGGAGAAAGAACGCTTCGGGCTGACCGTGGCAATATTTCACGGCCAACTGTAATGGAAGTTTACGCTTATAGAGTGCATGTAGATCATGCTATGGGCACGCTTTTAGAAGTTGAAAAAGACAATTTGGCCTTGCTAGAATTGGTTGAGCTTGGTCTTAATCATGAACAACAACATCAAGAATTACTTATTACCGATTTAAAATACACGCTGGGTCACAATCCACTTTTTCCGGTATATAAGCCTGATTTTGATTTAACAAGGCAGTCTGACCAAAAAACTGATTTTATCTCGATAAATGAAGGAATCTATGAAATTGGACACAACGACAATGCTTTTGCATTTGATAATGAAAAGAATAGGCATAAAACGTATATCCAAAACTTCAGCATAAAAAACGCTTTGGTAACCAATGGAGAGTTTATGGAGTTTATGGCCGATGGCGGTTACAACACGTTTAACCTTTGGCTTGATGAGGGTTGGAGTTGGGTAAAATCTGCAGACGTAAAGTCGCCATTGTACTGGCATTTTATAGATGGAAAATGGTTTATATACACCTTAAGCGGGTTAAGAGAGGTAAACCCTAACGAACTACTTTGCCACATTAGTTATTACGAAGCCATGGCATTTGCAACGTGGAAAAGCATGCGCTTACCTACCGAATTTGAATGGGAGGTTGCCAGTAACCAAATAGAATGGGGTTCACGTTGGGAATGGACCAATAGTGCTTATTTAGCTTACCCTGGGTTTAAAGTAGCCTCAGGAGCTGTTGGCGAATACAATGGTAAATTCATGATCAATCAGATGGTCTTACGTGGAGCATCTTCAGCAACGGCAAAACATCACAGCCGTAGTACATATCGCAATTTTTTTCATCCGCAAATGCAATGGCAGTTTAGCGGCATTAGATTAGTAAAATAATGAATAAGCAGTTTTTAGATGATGTAAATGCTGGTCTAAGTGCAAATCAAAAATATTTGTACTCAAAATATTTTTACGACCAGGCTGGTGATGCGCTATTTGTAAAAATTATGAATGCGCCAGAATATTATCTCACCAATGCAGAACATAATATTTTTAAAAATCAAACCGCAGAATTGATTAAGGCGTTTGACGTAAAAAATAAACCCTTTGAATTGATTGAATTGGGTGCGGGTGATGGAACAAAAACATTGGAGCTACTAAAGTATTTACAAGGGAATTTTGAGTTTACCTATTTGCCAATAGATATTTCTGAAAACGCATTAACAAAGCTGAAAAATCGATTAAACAGAGAGGTTCCAGAAGTAAATGTGATTACGCAACAGGGTGAGTATTTCCAGGTATTAAACAAGCTGAAAGCCATAAACGAAACTAAAATCATCTTGTTTCTTGGCTCTAATTTGGGCAATATGCTCGATGAAAACGCGCGCAAGTTTATCAAGCAATTGGCAGATGCTATGAATGCGAATGATAAGCTTTTGATAGGAGTAGATTTAATTAAATCGGCCGAAATTGTTTTGCCAGCCTACAACGATAAAGCTGGTTACACGCGTGATTTTAATTTGAATTTGTTGAAGAGAATTAACAAGGAATTTGGTGCTGATTTTAATGTGGTAAATTTTAAACACACACCAGAATATATAGAAGAAGAAGGCATAGCGCGCAGTTTTTTAACCAGTGTTGTAAACCAGCAGGTGCATATAAAGGCGATAAACAAAACCTTTCAGTTTAACAAAGGTGAGCGTATACACATGGAAATATCTAGAAAATACAACGATGCTATTTTGAGCAATATTTTTAAAGATACAGGGCTAAAACAAACCATGGTTTTTAAAGATGCTAAAAACTACTTTGCTGATTATCTGTTTGAAAAACAAGATGAATTGTAAGACTTTATTGATTTATTCGTCTTACATCCTTAAATAATAAAAGTATGAAAGCAACTTGGAATGGGGCTGTTCTGGCCGAAAGTGATCAAACTATCAATGTAGAAGGAAATCAATACTTCCCACATGAGGCAATAAATAAAGAATACTTCAAGCCAAGCGACTTAAGTAGTGTTTGTCCGTGGAAGGGAACGGCCAGTTATTATCACATTGAAGTAAATGGTGAAACAAACAAAGATGCGGCTTGGTATTATCCGGAAACAAAGTATGCGGCAAAAGACATCAAAAATTATGTAGCGTTTTGGCGCGGTGTAGAAGTGGGCGAGTAGCAGAAACAATTACAATAAAAAAGGGCTTCAAAATATTGAAGCCCTTTTTTATGCAATACAAATTCATTAAACTTTACTTTTATCAACATGAAAACAAAACACTTCCTCCTTATATTGCTCTTGCCCCTTTTTGCTTCAGAGTGCAAAAAAGAAGAAAAACCAGACTACCCCTGTGTGGGCCAACAAATGTTTTACTGCAAAATAAATGGCGTGCCGTTTAAAGCACAAGGCCGCTTTCCGTGTGCGGCTACCAACAATTGGTACGACCCCGTTACCGGAAATCTATCTATAGCTGGCACAGATTGTATTGCAACGCATGGTGAATTCAGAGGTTTAAACTTTTATATGTTTGGAAGGCTTCATATAGTATAAGCGATTCACTTCAATATGCAATATCTTATGACTCAACACTTGCGGGAAAGGTAAACTTAACCACGTTTATACAACGCAATTATAGCGAAGATTGGCATGGCGGGTTATACCAAGGCACTTTTGAATTTACCTTTTGGAACCCGGATTTAAAGGATACAGTGTACATAACAGATGGCCAGTTCTGTCTGCCTAAATATTAATTCCTCTTTTTAAAAAACCAATAAAAACTTTTACGATGAAAAAGACCCTTTTGCTTTTTTCTTTGGCATCAAGCAATTGTACAAACGTAATTCCGTCCATATCTGTAAATGTAAGGGTGTCTGTACTTTGTACATTTTCTACGTTGGTTGCGTCTTGATTAACGTTTTAGGTTTCTGTAGAACAGCTGGCCATTAAAAAAGCACAGGCCGAAATAATTGCAATTATTTTCATTTTTGAGATAGTGTAAAGGAGTTAATTAATTTTTAAAACCTCCAACAAGCCGTCAACTTCTTGAATACTATTTGTAAAATGAAACGCTATACGGATTGTATTATTTCGGTACGTTGTTTTTATGCCGTTGGCGAGAAGCTTGTTATGTAAATCATCATTGGCTTTTATCACCAACAAACTAGAGCGGTTATTAAGAGTTGTAGGTCCTACAAGTTTTTGCCCCGTTTCTGCAAAACCCATTAAAAAATGCTCGGTTAATTTTTTGTTATGTGCTGCGATATTTTCAACACCCACATTTTGTTTTTCTTTTACTGCAACGCCCAAACTTAAATAAGGCCCATAATTAAAATGGCCGGGTTCATAGCTTTTTGCATCCGCTTTAAAAACCATTTTGTTGTTGATGAGATGATGACTACCATATCCTGCAATGTTCGGGGGATATCGTTCTAAAACACCATCAGCAAAACAGGCAACTGCACTGCCAAATCCGCCATTCATCCACTTGTAATTGCTGGCCATAAAAACATCAATGCCAGAGTCATCAAAAGCAATGGGCAAAGCGCCTAAACTCTGCGTACCATCTACCAAAAACAACACATTGTGCCGCTTGCAAATGGCAGCAAGTGCCGAAATATCTAACGTAAAACCCGTTAAATACTGCACATGGCTTACGGCAAGAATTTCAATTTTTTCTTGTTTTATTTTCTCCTCAATGGCGTTGTAATTCATTTCAAATTCTTCATCATGAAGCTTCATTTTAGAAATGGTAAACCCTTGTTGTTGAAATGGCATCATTAAACTTGGGTAATCATTCTCGAAAAATAAAACTCTTTTTTTATGCGGCTTTACCGAAGTTAAAAACATGCTAAAACCATAGCTAAAGTTTGGGATAAACGCCATGCGTGATGAATCAACACCTATAAATTTCGCCATGTTTTGTCTGATTTCTGGTAAATCATTTGTAAGAAAATCCCAGAAAGATTGAGAAGTATTGGTTGTGAGTAAATGGTGATACTTTTCTGTGGCTTTTAAAGCTTTCTCCGAAACTAACCCCGTACCCGCAGTGTCTAAATATGTACGTATTTTCATGTTGGAAATTTAGTTTTTAAAGCAACAATTAAACGATGCAATTGTTATTCTTACCAAAAATTTTAAGCGAATGAAGATTATAGCGTTTGCCGGCAGTAACGGTAGTACATCAATAAACAGATTATTGACGAAGAAAGCTGCTTCTTTAATTGCTAAACACGAAGTTGAGATTTTAGATCTTCGTGTTTATGATGCGCCTATATATAAAGACAGTATTGAAGACAGAGGAATACCTGAATCAATTTTAGCTTTGCGTAAAAAACTAAATACTGCTGATGGTTTTATTTTCTCTACCCCAGAGCACAACGGATTTACACCCGCATTTTTAAAGAATATTCTAGATTGGCTTTCGCGTATTGATCGTAAAACATTTAGCGACAAACCCATGCTTTTTATGGCGGCATCTCCAGGTGCTCGTGCCGGTAAAAGTGTAAGAGATAATTTAAGACCACTTTTACCACGTTGGGGGGCAAATGTAATTGCCGAATTAGGCGTTGGAAACTTTAACGATAAAGTTGTAAATGGCGTTTGGGATGCTGATTTATTGGCCGAACTAAAACAAAATATTATTCATTTGGAACATTTGGTTTCTAAACAAGCTTCTGAATTAATTTAATGTCGAAATAATATTCAAATTATAAGTGAATTACCTTTGTGGTTAAAGTTATCCTAAGTGCCTGCACGTTTAAAAAAATACAAAAAAGCTATTTCTTATCAGATACCAAATGGTGTAGGGGAGATCTTTAATGCTGCGGACTACAAGCTAAAAGATAAATGTTGTAAAAGCTACAAAGACAAGAAAGGGGAGATGTGCAAACGTTGCCCTAAGCTTATAAAGGTGCTAAAAAAAGAAGGTCTCTTTGACTAGTTGTTTTGCAATCTTATTGAAGAACTTCAACTTTTAAAATAAATATATCTACGCGCGGCCAATCTTGACCATCTGTATCTACTGCTGTTAATTTAGGCACCACATCATAACCGCTAATTATTTCGCCAAAAACAGTGTGTTCTCCATCTATATGCGCAGCACCAGGTTTTTTTGTGTAGTAATTACGTTGCTCAGTAGAGTATGTATATCCGTTTTTCTTTTCATAAATATCCAGCGTTTCGTTGCTAAAGGGAGTTCCTTCAACAAAATAAAAAGCATAAGGGCTGCTGCGTTTGTCCGGGTTGCCTCTATATTCTCTGGCCATGGCAACGGCTCCACGCCTGTGGAAATGTTCTTGCTTAATTTCAGCAGGAATTGTAAAAGCACCCATATCGCGTTTAAAATCGGTATGCCTACCATTGTAACCGCTGCCTGCCTGTGCCATAAAATTTGGCACCACGCGACTAAAAATGGTACTATCAAAATAATTCGCCTTGGCCAGCATAATAAAATTAGCACGATGCATGGGCGTATCTTTAAATAGTCTAACCTTAATATCGCCAAACGAAGTTTTGATTAAAACAACGGTTTCTGTATTTTCTTTGCCGTAGGCCAATAGTTTTTCTTCTACATTCTCATCGTTAAAAAGAGGTTCTTTTTTTACAACCTTGGGTTTTTTCTTTACAATTTCCTTTTTAGGTATAGGTTTTACTTCGGTTTTAGATTCAGGACTGGAGCAAAAGGTAAAAACGAAAAGGGTGAAAAATGGGACTATAAGCTTCAAAACAATAAAATTTTGGGTAAAAATAAGGTTGATTTATAAAAGATATTAAGTTTTTAAGCAGTAATATAATAACCGAGAACATACTTATATTTGCCAAAGTTTCTGTTGATGTTCTATTAACCAGCTTTAGCGAAATTTTCTCCGAAGTTTTAGAACAGATTAAATTCACTTTCATTTATTTTTTAGCAAAATATAAATGCCAGCTCAACAAGGGCAAAATCATTTTATTCATTTTTAAATTAGTATAACATTTATGGCGAGAGCACAAGAAACCTTCGGTAAAAAAGAAAGAGAGAAAAAACGTTTGAAAAAACGCAAAGACAAGTTAGCAAAGAAAGAAGAACGTAAAGAAAACAATCTGAAGGGAACTGGGCTTGACAGCATGATTAGCTATGTAGATGAATACGGAAACCCAACAGATACTCCACCAGATCCGACAAAGAAAATAAAGATAGACGCTTCTAAAATTGAATTAGGAGTTCCGAAAAGAATAGAGGAGGAGTACGACCCTATTAAAAAAGGTAGAGTTGAATTTTTTAATGATGCCAAAGGATTTGGTTTTATTAAAGAAAATGAAACAAACGAGAAATATTTTGTACACGTAAACGGCACTTTGCAACCCATTGCAGAAGGTGATAAAGTTACTTTTGAGCTTGAGAAAGGAATGAAAGGAATGAATGCAGTGCGCGTAACAAAAGTTTAATTTACAGTATTCCAACAAAATAAAAACGCCCTTGCAGTATAAGCAGGGGCGTTTTTAATTTTTAGTAGCTAGAAAGATGTTAATCTTTTTTCTCAGTTTTTTCTATAAGTTTTATTCCGGTGCTTCTAATATCTAAAGTGCCGCTTTTAAACAATCCGCCAATGGCTTTTTTAAATACTTTTTTGCTCATGCCAAAAGCCGCGTAAATTTCTTCAGGACTGCTTTTGTCTGTAAGGCGCATGTAGCCGTTGTTTTCCTTTAAAATTTTATAAAGTTTTTTAATGTTGGCATCAACACCACGGTAACCAAACTTATTTAAACTGATGTCTAGTTTATGATCGTCTCTTATTTTTTTAACATAACCTTTTAAAGCATCACCAACTTGAATGTTGGTAAAAATTTCGTTTTTATAAATCATACCAGCATAGGCGTTGTTAACAATAACACTAATGCCTATTTCTGTTTCTTCAAACGGCAATAAATCTACTTCGTCTCCAACACTTATGTCCTTAACTTCTTTTAAAAGGGTAGACATTATTCGTGTAGTTCCAGCCAAACGATCTGATTTCTCATCCAAATACATATACACAACAAAAAAATCACCTTCTTCTACAGGCTCAACTTGGTTGCTGTGAGGTACAAAAAGATCTTTTTCTAAACCCCAATCAAAAAAAGCACCATGCTCATTTACACTTTTGGCTTCAAGGCAAGCATACTCGCCAAGCATTAAAAGCGGTTTACGTGTGGTGGCTACAATACGGTCTAAAGAATCTTTGTAAACAAATACATCAATAGCATCGCCAGGTTGCATGTTTTCCGGGACGTATTTGTTTGGTAATAAAACTGTGTTTTTGGCCTTATCAGCTAAATAGAAACCGTTTTCTGTTTGTCTTTCTGCCGTTAAGGCATTCATTACTCCAAGATAAAGCATGCGTATTAATTTTGTGGCAAATCTAGTTTATTGGTCTTTAAGCTGAATAATCTATGCAGATGATTATCAATATTTTTCTAGCCATGGTTTCGTATTTTTCCCGTATAATTTTGGTTTATGATACGATTAATTTTTTCGCTTGCTTTATTGATATTAATTACGCTGAGTTGCACGAAAAACCAGGACAAATCGAACACTCAGCAAGTTGCTTTTAGTGGAGTTTGGGTTGTAGATTCTACAGATATAACAAATTATATAGACAATGTAGAAGGTTCATCAATGAGAATTATTGAATATCCGAGTAATTTAAAGTTTGATGATCATAACCATGTTACTTGGAACAAGAGTTCAAATAGTAATACAACAAGTTTTAATCATTTTGAACGAAACAAAGCATTGTCTGATTTAGATTTTAATCAAACCATAGATACCGTTTCAATAATTTATGGAGTTAACGGAACACATTGTAAGTTTCTATGGAATTTATATAAAGATTCTATCGGAAATAGTGAGTATAAATCTGTTATGACGTTATATTTTTCTCAGTAAATTAATTCATTAGGTTCTAAATCGCTGTAATAATATCGCCCTATAATTAATATTATGTTAAATAACAATGTAAAGAAATAAGAAGCACAAGGCTTCTTATCTCGACAATTGTTTTATTCTGCTTTAGGCTGTTTGCTTTCCATCCCATCCAAAATAGCTTTTGTTTCTTTTACCTTTTCGTAATTCTTTACCTGGCTATACGATGTAAAAAGAGCTTTGATAGTCATAAGATCATCTGGTTTAAGCTCTTGCGCTTTTTCAAAATACGGAATTGCATTGGTAAAATATTCTACCTTTTTCACATTTAGAGCATCGTATTTCTTTTGATCTGCGCTACTCATTCCTAAAGAATTCATTGTTTCAATAGTTTTCTGACCTCTTGTATACCAAATTTGACCGCTATTAAAGTTACAGTCAAATCTAATTTTATCATCAGGATTTAGCGTTAAGGCTTTTGCATAACCTGCAAGAGCCTTTTCCTCATCCATTATATTGTTTTGATATATATAACCCTGTACATAATAAAAAATGTAATTGTCTGGATTCTGAGCAATTCCTTGATCAATAATTGCCATTGCTTCATCATATTCTTCGGCAGTTAAATGGCCTTGCAATTGTTGCAGAATTAAGTCACCATCTTCTGGGAACTCTGCTCTTGCCTTCGCTAAGAATAAATTAAAATTGTCAGTATCCTCTTCTTGCTGATAAGCGCTTAAGATGGTTTTATACACATCAGGACGAACAGAAGCCGTTCTTTTACCGTCTACAACTTTTCCACTTGCTAAGTTTTTATCCATCTGTGCTTTTGTAGCAAAACGCACAACTTGTTTGTTCTCTACGTTGGTTGCTTCAAACGTATAACCGTTATAGCCCATGTCTAGTACTTCTGCAAGTATTACGGTACCTTTTTCGAAATTTTTAGCTGAAATAAAGTTGGTTCCGGCATAATACAATGAAGATGTGTCAATTGCCATCATCTTTCCTAGGGCTGGATTTTTTCTTATTTCGTATATAGTCAAATAATCTGTGGCTGAAGCTGTGAAGTTCTGCTCTTGATATTTGGCGTATGCACGGTTATTTAAAGCTCCAATTAAATAAGGTACTTGCCCAACTGCATCTTTTGTATATCTATCGCTACCAATTTGCGTTTCGTAGTCTAATAATTTAATTAAATACTCGGTAGCAACATCAAGTCCATCGGGCGCTAACGCTTTAACATTCTCGTCAGAATTTACACTTATGCGATAGTAAATCACTCCTTTATGATAAAGGTATTTACTCATTTGTTTCTCATCTACGCCAGCGGCACCTTTGCCATCAATAATTTCACCGGCCTCATCAATATGTTTTTTCGCTTCTGGTAAATCTCCTTTATTAAGTGCAATAATAGCTGTTGATATTAAAGGCCTTTCTTGCGCAAAAGACGTTATGGATGCTCCAATTAAAATTGCTAGAATTAACTTTTTCATTATCTATTGTATTTATTTATCAAACCGTGACTTTTCAATTTTAGTGCCACTTTTAATTATTATTGATCTTCTGGTTTATCCGTTTCCGTATTTGAATTTGATTCTGGGGTTTCTGATGATTCTATAATTTGAGCATCTTCAATTAATTCATCTTCTTCTATAGCTGGTACTTTGGTTACACTACCAATACTATCAGAACCTTTAATGTTAATTAATTTAACGCCTTGTGTTGCGCGTCCCATAACTCTTAGATCGGCAATGCCCAATCTAATCATAATACCAGATTTGTTGATGATGATTAAATCTTCATCATCTGTTACGCTTTTCATGGCCACCAAATCACCTGTTTTTTCGGTAATGCTTATGGTTTTTACACCTTTACCTCCCCTATTTGTAATGCGGTAATCGTCTATAGAAGAGCGTTTGCCGTATCCTTTTTCTGATACAACTAGAATGTCTGTGCCTTCTTCTTCTACGCAAACCATGCCTACTACTTCGTCATTTTCATGTGCTAGAGTTACACCTTTTACACCTGAGGCTCCTCTACCCATTGGGCGTACCAAGCTTTCTGGGAAACGGATTGCTTTACCACTTTTAAGCCCCATCATGATGTGGTTTTCGCCATTAGTAAGTTTGGCTTCTAATAAGGTATCGCCTTCTCTTACGTTAACAGCAATAATTCCATTTGTACGTGGACGGCTATATGCTTCTAGCGTTGTTTTCTTAATAATACCTTTTTGTGTTACTAGAACGATGTAGTGGTTGTTTATATATTCTTCATCGCTAAGGTTTAACACATTAATAAAGGCACGCACTTTATCATGCTGCTCAATATTAATTAGGTTTTGTATAGGTCTTCCTTTAGATGTTCTAGAACCTTCGGGAATTTCGTAAACACGTAACCAGAAGCAGCGGCCTAATTCTGTAAAGAATAAAATGTAGTTGTGATTGGTAGCCACAAAGATTTGCTCTATAAAGTCTTCGTCTTTGGTTTTTGCACCTTTAGAACCTACTCCTCCTCTATTCTGCCTTCTGTATTCGCTAAGTGCGGTACGTTTAATATAGCCTGAGTGTGAAATTGTAATTACAACTTCTTCGTCTGCAATCATATCTTCTATACTCACATCGCCACCGGCATATTCTATGTTCGTTCTGCGCTCATCACCATACTTTTCTTTAATTTCTAAAAGTTCGTCTTTGATGATTTTCATTCGAAGATCTACATTGGCTAAAATTTCTTTTAAATGAGCAATTGTTTTCATCAACTCCTCATATTCTGCTTTTATCTTATCGCGCTCTAGTCCTGTAAGCTTTTGTAGTCTTAAATCTAAGATGGCTTTGGCCTGTATTTCGCTTAAATCAAAATCTGTCATTAAGCCGTTTTTGGCTTCTTCTGGCGTTTGACTTGCTCTAATAAGTTTAATAACAGCATCTAAATTATCAATAGCAATTAATAAACCTTCTAGTATATGTGCGCGTTTTTCTGCCTGACGTAATTCGTATTCGGTTCTTCTAACTACAACATCGTGCCTGTGGTCAACAAAATGGCGAATCATATCTTTTAGATTCAACATTTCTGGACGACCTTTTACAAGCGCAATGTTATTTACGCTAAAAGATGTTTGAAGAGCCGTGTATTTAAACAATTTGTTTAGTACTACATTAGGTACAGCATCACGTTTTAGCACATAAACAATGCGCATTCCGTTACGGTCGCTCTCATCCCTGATGTCTGCAATACCTTCAATTTTTTTATCATTTACCAGGTCCGCAGTTTTCTTAATCATATCTGCTTTATTTACCTGATAAGGTATTTCGGTAACAATTATACACTCGCGACCTTTTACCTCTTCTATGTTTGCAACTGCGCGCAATACAATTCTACCACGACCGGTATGAAATGCGTCTTTTACCCCGTCATAACCATAAATAGTTCCGCCCGTTGGAAAATCTGGAGCTTTAATGTACTCCATTAATCCGTCAATTTCTATATCGTTGTTGTCAATATAGGCGGCAATACCATCAATAGTTTCTGTAAGGTTGTGCGGAGGCATATTGGTTGCCATACCTACAGCAATACCAGAAGCACCATTTACTAGCAATCCAGGAATTCTGGTAGGTAATACAACGGGCTCTTTTAATGAATCGTCAAAGTTTAATTGAAAATCTACAGTGTCTTTTTCTAAATCGCTAAGCATTTCTTCCGCAATTTTTCTAAGGCGCACCTCGGTATACCTCATTGCTGCGGGGCTATCGCCATCTACAGAGCCAAAGTTACCTTGGCCATCTACAAGCATATAGCGCAAACTCCAATCTTGCGCCATTCTTACCATGGTGTCGTACACAGAGCTATCACCGTGTGGGTGATATTTACCGAGTACCTCCCCAACAATACGAGCAGATTTTTTATAGGATTTTGTTGAGGAAACCCCTAGTTCGCTCATGCCAAAAAGCACTCTGCGATGCACGGGTTTCAAGCCATCTCTAACATCTGGCAATGCTCTAGAAACAATTACTGACATTGAATAATCAATGTAAGAGGATTTCATTTCCTCTTCAATATTTACGGGAATAATACGTTCTCCTTCAGTCATAATTCAAACTAATACTTAATTACAGCTCTCAATTTGAGCCGAAGCCAAAAATAATGGTATTTACTTGGCATACCATGTAAGCAAGCATGCAATTATGCCTACTTTTTCACAAATTTGTGTGAATAAAAATGAATGTTGTATTCCTGTATTATTGGCAGGTTAAACAATAACTTTGGTTATAAACCTAATTGGCATAATAATGGTTAATTTGGTATAGATTATTCACTTGAGATAAACATATAATGGACGAAAATTTCTCACCAAGAGTACGCGAAGTAATTTCTTTTAGCAAGGAAGAAGCGATGCGTTTAGGACACGATTACATTGGAACTGAGCATCTTATGCTTGGTATGATACGTGAGGGAGAAGGAAGTGCCATGCAGATATTGGCAGATTTAGGAATTGATATTCGGAACTTTAGAGTTAAAATAGAAGCTATAAGCTCCCCAAACGAAGGAATTAAAATATCAACAAAAAAGAATTTACCCCTTACCCGTCAGGCAGAAAAAGCACTAAAAACAACCTTTTTAGAAGCAAAACTTTTTCAAAGTTCTGTAATACGCACTCCTCACCTATTGTTGTGCATTTTGCGCAATGAAGATGACCCAGTTACCCGATTATTTAAACAGCAAGGTGTTGAGTATGAGAATGTAAAAAGCGAATTCCAAGCGCACTACTTAGCAGAAGAAGAACAAACCGGAAGAAAATCACCAGAGTTGCAATTTGAAGATGATGATGATTTTGATAGCGGAAATCAAGGAAAATCGGGTTCTGGAGGGTTTTCTGGCGGAAGAGGAAAAACAGAAAACACAAAATCTAAAACGCCTGTTTTAGATAATTTTGGAAGAGACTTAACCAAACTTGCCGAAGAAAACAAACTTGACCCAGTTGTAGGAAGGCAAAAAGAAATAGAGCGCGTTTCTCAAATTCTTAGCCGTAGAAAGAAAAACAACCCACTATTAATAGGTGAGCCAGGCGTTGGTAAATCTGCCATTGCAGAGGGTTTGGCATTACGTATCATTAAAAAGCAAGTGAGCCGAGTGTTGTTTAACAAACGTGTTGTAACGTTAGATTTAGCCAGCCTTGTAGCAGGCACAAAATATCGTGGCCAATTTGAAGAACGCATGAAAGCGCTGATGAATGAATTGGAAAAAAACGATGATATTATCCTCTTTATAGACGAACTACACACCATTGTTGGTGCTGGTGGCGCAACAGGTAGCCTAGATGCTAGCAACATGTTTAAACCTGCCCTAGCCCGAGGAGAAATACAATGTATTGGTGCAACTACGCTTGATGAATATAGACAGTACATAGAAAAAGATGGTGCGTTAGAAAGACGTTTTCAAAAAGTAATGGTAGAGCCTACAACGGCTGAAGAAACCATTCAGATTTTAGAAAACATCAAAGACAAATACGAAGACCATCACAATGTAATATTTACAGAAGATGCCATTAAAGCATGCGTTCATTTAACGCAGCGTTATGTTTCTGATAGACATTTACCAGACAAAGCCATTGATGCGCTTGATGAATCTGGTAGCCGTGTGCACATTACTAGTATAAAAGTTCCAAAAGAAGTAATGGAACTAGAAAAGCAGTTAGAAGAAATTAAAGAAGAGAAAATTAACGTGGTTAAAAAACAACGTTATGAGGAAGCTGCAAGACTAAGAGATGATGAAAAGCGCATAGAACAGCAACTAGACGAGGCCCAATTGCGTTGGGAAGAAGATGTAAAAAAGAACAGAGAAACTGTTACTGAAGAAAAAGTGGCAGAAGTTGTTGCCATGATGACAGGAATCCCTGTACAACGCATTGCACAGCAAGAAGGCGATAAACTGGCAAAAATGACGGACGATTTAAAAACCAAAGTCATTGGCCAAGAAGAAGCTGTTAAAAAAGTGGTTAAAGCCATTCAACGCAATAGAGCCGGGCTTAAAGACCCAAACAAACCTATCGGATCGTTTGTGTTTTTAGGACCTACCGGAGTTGGTAAAACACAATTGGCTAAAGAGCTTGCAAAATCTTTGTTTGATAGTGAAGATTCTTTAATTAGAATTGACATGAGCGAATACATGGAGAAGTTTGCAATTTCTAGATTAGTTGGTGCGCCTCCGGGATATGTAGGCTACGAAGAAGGCGGACAACTAACCGAAAAAGTTAGAAGAAAGCCCTACTCTGTTATTCTATTAGACGAAATAGAAAAAGCTCACCCAGATGTGTTTAACCTTCTATTACAAGCTTTAGACGATGGTATTATGACCGATAGTTTAGGTCGTAGAGTTGATTTTAAGAATACAATCATCATCATGACCTCTAACATTGGTTCTCGCCAACTTAAAGATTTTGGCAGCGGTGTTGGTTTTGCCACAAAAACAAGAGACGAAAACAAAAACGAAATTGAAAAAGGCGTGATTGAAAACGCACTTAAAAAATCGTTTGCACCAGAGTTTTTAAATAGAATTGATGATGTTGTTTTATTCAACTCGCTAGAGAAAGAAGACATCAACAAAATCATTAATCTTGAATTAGAAAAACTATTTGTTAGAATAAACGCTTTAGGCTACACAATGAAAATTGATAAACCAGCCATTGAGTTTGTTGCCGACAAAGGTTTCGATAAGAAATTTGGTGCTAGGCCCCTTTCTCGTGCTATACAGCGCTATATAGAAGATCCGCTTGCCGAAGAAATTATTAATTCTAAGCTACAAGAAGGTGATGTAATTCATGTGAAGTTTGATAAAAAAGCAGATGAATTAAAAATTGAGATTAGCGGAAACGAAATAAAAACGGGCTCAGAAAATTAACCTTTATAACCTGATATTAAAATAGCCGCCACAGAGCGGCTATTTTTATTTTAACAATAAATCGGTGTAAAACTTAGCGCGTTTAAGTTAAGATTAGCCATCATATTGCATTGTTAATTCTAGCAATCCAACTACATTTGCGGCCTTAAAATTCAATACAAAATGATTAGCAAAATAATACGTTTAGGACTTACAGCACTTCTATTTGGCTGGGCCATCTATCAGTTCGTATTAGGAAATATAGGAAACGGAATCATGTTTATTTTCTTAGCTGGAATTCCTCTTTTAACCTACTTTAGAAACGAAAGAATTATTGTTGCGTTATGGCATCTGCGTAAAAACAACATGGAGAAAGCCAGCAAAGCTTTAAAGGGAATTAAAAATCCTGAAGCCTCTTTAATAAAAAGCCAACTTGCTTATTACTACCTACTTACTGGTATGATTGAAAGTCAAACTGGAATAGGAAAAGCCGAAACTATACTTAAAAAAGCATTGAATACAGGTTTGCGTTTAAAACAAGATCAGGCCATGGCAAAACTAAATTTAGCAGGAATTGCCATTAGCAAAGGGCGCAAAAAAGAAGCTACAATCTTGTTGCAAGATGTAAAGCGCTTAGATGAAAAAGGTGTGTTAGACGAACAAGTAAAATACATCAAACAACAAATGAAACGCGTTGGCGGCCCACAACAAATGGGAAGAAGATTTTAAATTAGTTTTAAAAACGAAGTAAAAAAGCCTGATTTTTCATAGAAAATCAGGCTTTTTTTATACAAGAAAAGTGTAAACTTGTTCGATTAAAATTAACATATTTCCGTAGGTATTTAATTGTAATTAATAATGAATAAGTTTTTCCTACTTTTTTTAGTTTGCATTCCTGTTTTTCTCTTTGCTCAATTTGACAAGGGGACAATAAATAATGACGATATTCTAAAAGCGTTAAAAATAAAAGGCATCAATATTTTTAAAATCCCAATTTATTCAGAGAAAGAATACTCATTTAACTTAATTCTAGAAGAATATATACATGGAGAGTTAGTTGACTCAAGTTTCTTTTTTAACAAAGAACAGATTGAAATGCTTAAAAAACTTAAGGCTTCAATAACTACCTCTAAAGACACTAATTATTTAAGAATTATAACAACTGAACGATACGATAGTCTATATAACTTGAATATTGATTATTCTGGAGTTAATTTTCCAGATCTAACGATTAACTCATCAGCGGGAAAACATGGCTCAAGTGAATTTAAAATATTCAAATCACCTTACATAATTGACAAAGGAAAATACCCAATTTTACTTCTTGCAGAGCCTTGGTCCCATGAGTTTGAAGGAAAGAAGATTACTAGGTATTGCTATAACGAGGATATAAATAAAATCAAACAATTAATCAACCACTTTTTTCTCTTATATATTATAGTTGAATAATTGAATTAATTTCTTTGAATTAAGCTATTGCTATTTGGTGACGAAACCCAGAAACAATGGCTGCACCGCCTCCCGCCTACCAAAACCGTTTTTGATGCGCGTGTTAATCTTACGTTTCGGACGATTGAAAATCAACAAAATTAAAATACGATCAAACCCACCATTTCCATCATCATGCCCGTAAAAAATGCAGCGCCTTGGTTGGTCGATTGCATTTTATCCATTCAAAACCAAGCATTTACAGATTGGCAATTGGTGGCGGTTGATGATTTCAGCACAGATCAATCGTTGGAAATACTCAACAATTTTAGCTTGCGCGATAGCAGAATTTCGGTCTTACAAAACAAAGAAGCAGGAATTACAAATGCGTTGCAATTGGCTTTTGAAAATTGTTCTGGCACCTATATTTCTAGAATGGATGCCGATGATTTGATGCCACCAAAAAAGCTGGAAACACTTTTGAAAATCGCTTCGCAAAATCACAATAGTGTGGCTACTGGCAAGGTAAAATATTTCAGTAAACACCCCATTTCTGCGGGATATTTAACTTATCAAAATTGGTTAAATCAACGCGTAGATTTTGCAGATTTTCATCAGCACGTTTTTCGTGAATGTGTGCTGGCATCGCCCAATTGGTTAACGCACAGAAAGAATATTGAAAGCGTTGCGCCATTTACAAATCATGTTTACCCAGAAGATTACGATTTGGTTTTCCGGTGGATAAAAAATGGCAACGAAATAATTGGCGTTGATGAGGAAACCCACCTTTGGCGCGAGCATAAAAAACGCACATCGCGTACGTCAGAATTGTACAATCAGCAGCATTTTTTTAAATTAAAACTGCATTGGTTTTTGCGTTTGAAATTTACTTCTGATAAAAACCTGGTCGTTTTTGGCGACAACAGCAAAGCAAAAATCTGCACAACGTTTTTCACCGAAAAAGAAATATCATTTATTCAGATAACCAAAAACAATCTGCACCAATTGGCCACCATTGCAAACCCGCTGGTACTTTGCACCGTTTTTACCGATGACAAAACCAACGCAGAAATTGAGAATTTCTATGCACAAAACAACCTCGTTTTAGGCGAAAGTTGGTGGTATGTTTAATCAGGTAACTCCCCACGTGATGAAACTTGTCGCATCTACATTGCCTTAATTTTTCTCATAAAAAATTCTCATTTATTCTCTGTGTAAAAACTATTCATACACTTTAAATATCGGGATTCGCATAAACTCTTTTTCGTAATATGGCGTTTGTTGATAAATCCAGTACAGCTGGGCGTATCCGCTCTTGGCAAAGTCTTTATCTTCTAATTTTTTAGTTTCAAAATTGGCTTTTATCTGCGGGTTTTCATTCAAAAACTTAACCGCCATTTCCTCAAAAATGTAGGCCGAAAAACCTTCTTTTTGCTGCAAAAAAGCATCCATAAAATTCCATCTAAAAAAGCTGCCTGGAGACTCAGGTTCTAGCGCTTCTATGGCGTAATATTTTGCACGTCCTTCGGGAATAATAATAAAATCGCCTGCTAAAAATTTTTCTACGGTTAGCTTTTCTTCCAATGCAAAATTGCGGTGCGGAAAATGCCCTTCGTAAGGCCGTGTGGCATATTCAATATTTACAACGTGATAAACACCACCCTGAATCAAGGTGTCTTTTTTTAACTTTTTTACGGTTACTCCGTTGCGTATTAAATGCTTTGCCATTTTGTGCTGCCCAGCATGCAAGAAGTAAGCTTTCGGAATTTTTACCGAATCGGTAGGTTTAAACAAACCGTAAAAATCAGTTTTGTATTCAATCGGCTTTTCACGATTGTAACGATACGCTTTTTGCCCCGTAAGCTCGCTTGTGTAAAACTCGGCTTCGTAGCCTAAGAAATCTATTTTTTGGCGAGAAGTACTGTCCAATACCCAACGGGTGGCGTAATATTTTGGTTTAATTGTGTTCTTCAACGTATTTCTTGCATCCTTAATCTTTTTCGAATTTGCCGTTGAAATTTTCAAAATGGCATCCAACGAAACCATGGTCGCTTCTACCCGCTCGGCATACGGCTTAAACATGTGCGCTTCGGTAGTTATGGCGAACGTGCCAAATAATCCTGTGTAGCCAGTAGAAAAAATAGAGGTTACCTGAAATGCCGAGAAACCTTTATCGGGCGTGGTGCCCCACACATTTACATAATACTGTGTTTTTACTTTTTTGTTGGTTTCTTCCAAAATTTGGTCAAACCAATGGCGGCTAATTTTTTCAACCGGCTGCGGATATTTTTCGTGCTGATACGGAATCAAAGTCATGGCATATTGATAATCGGCACCGTTGGTGCTGTGCGTATCAACAAAAACGTCAGGATCAATTTTCGTGAAAAGCTTATGCAGACTTTTGGCATTTTTAGAATCTGCCTTCATAAAATCGCGGTTTAAATCTAAGTTCTGCGCATTGCCGCGAAACCCTTGATTATCTGGGCCGTTTTGATTGGCGCGTGTGCAACAACTTCGGTTTAAACTTCCGCCCACGTTATAAATTGGCACAATGTAAACGGCAGTGTTTTTTAATCGGTCCGGATTTTTAATCAGCTCTTCTACCCAATGCAAACTGGCATCTATGCCACAGCTTTCCCCAGGGTGTATGCCATTAATCACTAACATTTTTAGGTTGTTAGCACTATGGTTGTTTGCTATTTTAACAACATGCAGCGGTATTCCGGCATCTGTAATTCCAAATGTATCTATAGAAATAAGTTGAGATTGGTTGCTCAGCGCTAAATATGCCTCTATAACTTCAGGATGAGTGTACGTTTTATTGTTTTCATATTTGTTTTCTAATTGTTGACTAAATACAAATACAGGAAAACAATTGAAAAACAATATCGCTTTGAAAAGATTCATCATATCATGTTAATATCCCTCAAAGATACTTTCAAATAAAAAAAATAGTTTACTATTTATTTTAATTCTAAATATTCAAAATCTTCAACAAATTAAACTTTTTGTGGTTTATTTAATTATTAGTAGCTATTACTAAGAAATCAACTTTTAATATTAATTGCATGAGTCACGTTTTATTTGGAATAGATTATGAAAGCAAGCTGTGTGGTAACACAGTCGTTTCGATTCTCCAAAACAACCGAATTTACTTCATGCACGTTGATGAAGATGTTGATGCTGATGCGTTTATTGTAAATGCTGCGAATCATTTTAAGCCTCAGTTTATTTTCATCAACGCTCCCCTTTCATTACCAGGTGTTTATTTACAAAAAGAGGGTTTCACAAATCATCAATTTAGAATAGCCGATTCTGAGTTATCTTCTGTATCTCCCATGATTATTGGAGGTTTAACTGCCCGTGCAATGGAGCTCAAACAAAATTTAGAAAGTATAGAAGGTGTTAAAGTGTACGAAACTTGCTCTAAAGCACAAGCCAAAAATTATGAGCTTTGTGAAATTGGCTATAAAAAAAACAAACTTGCGCTAATTGGTTGTAGAAACCATTTAAATTCTAAGTTAAGTGCTAAAATGTTTTTTAATTGCCAAGATGTAAAAACGTGGCATCACTTAGATTCTTTTCTTTCTTTAATTACAGCTATGCGTTTTACCATGGGGTTAGCTTTGCCTTATGGAGACGAAAAAGAAGGTGTAATTTATGTCTAATATTACCTAAAGTAGGCATATATTTATCCACAATTAATCCCAATTTAAAACCTTTAGAATGAGGAATACTATCCTGATTATAAGCTTACTATTTATCAGTTTAAGTTGTAGTAAAGCAACTAAAAATATAACGGAAGCAGAGCCTACAGTAAAAAAAACACATCAACCAATTTCATTTAAAAAAATAGCACTTCAATTAAATGCGATTTCTGTAAACGAAGAAGTTTTTATTCTTGGTGAGGATATGCAGATAGATTTAAATATCGACCTAACAACAGGCATGTATAACGGTAAAAGTTCTTGCAATGGTTACTTTGGCAAAGTTGAGTTAATCAATGATCATAAACTTATGTTTGTTGCAGGTGGCATGACAGAAATGCTGTGCGATAAAGAAACCATGGAATGGGAAGCGCGGTACATGAATGCCTTGATTGGTAAAGAATTCTATTACAATTTAAAAGAAAAAACTGTTGTGTTTTCTGATGAAGCGAATAGCGTTTCATTAAGTTTTGTATCAGATGCTGATGAAGAAGAAATAGAAAAGTAAATCTCAAAAATTATATGAAGACCCTTCACTACAACGTTTTATTGCCTAAAAAAGCAGCCAAAAACCCTCCCCTTTTGGTAATGTTGCATGGATACGGAAGTGATGAAAATGACCTGTTTAGTTTTGCAAATCATCTAAATGATCAATTTTTAATCATAAGTTTAAGAGCACCTTTAAAACTTGGTTTTGGCGGATATGCATGGTACAACATAGATTTTACGGGCAATGAATCTAGATTTGGCAATCCTGAAGAAGCAAAACAAGCCATGTACCAGGTAGAACAATTAATTGAAGAGGTTCAAGAAAAATATAACACAAACAAAGCCGAAACAGTGCTTTTAGGATTTAGTCAAGGAGCTATTATTAGCTACGGATTAAGTTTAAACAACCCCGCAAAATATAATGGAGTATTGGCATTAAGCGGATATGTTTTTGAAGACATACTGCCAAAAGAAATAGATGTAGAAAAAGCTAAACATCTTGCGTTTTTTGCAAGCCATGGCACAGAAGACCCTGTAATCCCAATTGAATGGGCACGAAATGCGCACCATTTTTTAAAAACAAATCAATTGAATGTTGTTTATAAAGAATACAAAATGGGCCATGGCATTAACCCAGAGTGTTTTGACGACTTAATGTTTTGGATTAATCAACGCTACCCCATTGGCTAGTAGCATTGGCTTTGCTTTCCCGCATACTTTTTCGCCATTGTAAAAATCCATATACTGATAGAACAGTATAAAACATCATTAAAACAGCATAAATTTCTAGTCCTCTAGAGTGGTATAACCAGACAGAGAATGCATTAAGAATTATCCAATAAATCCATGCTGATAATACTTTTTTTGCCTCCATTAATGTTGCAACAAAACTAAATGAGGTTGAAAACGAATCGGCAAAAGGCAAGGCCGCGTTGGTATAATAACTAAAAAAATTACCTATTACATACATACCTAATGCCCCTAAAAACAATGCAAGAACATGATGCTTAACCGACCACTCTATTATTTTAAAGTGAGTGTTTAACGTTTTAGACCATATAAACCAGCCATAAATTCCAATAACAACATAAAAACCGTACAACACAGCTTCTGCGTATAAATTAGTTTCTATAAATAAATAGATACTGAGAATAGAACCTAAAATACCAAAAGGCCACCCCCATTTGTTTTGTTTTATGATTAAAATAACAAAGACAAGATTAAGGCATACAGAAAGCCATTCTATTACATTAATTAATTGCAATGTTTCACTTCTTTAATTTATTTTAGCGGGCTAATATGACAACAATTATGAGAAAACTTATACTATTTGCATTTATTATTTTAGGATCTACTGCCATTGCTCAAACAGATGTTTCAGCTTATTATGGCTATCAATTTGGATCTAAGGCTTATGGTTACAATGGTACCTTAAAATTGAAAGGTGCGGGCAATTATGGTGCAATTTTAGAATTTGGCGTACGCCCAGATTTAATGATTCAGTTGCAATATATGGGTTCTTCTACCTATGCATCATTAAGCTCTTATTACGAAATAGCAAAGGCAGATGTTAATGTAAACTACTATCAAATCGGAATTATTCGTCCTTTTCCTGTAAATGATAAAGTAGAAGTATTTGGAAGTTTTAGTATGGGCGCAACACAATTTGCCATACAAGAAGCACAATATAGTGATGAATGGAGGTTTTCTATTACGTTAGGACTTGGTGCTAAAATTTGGATAACCGATAAAGTTGGTATACGTCTTCAATCTAGATTATTAGCCCCAATTAATTGGGCTGGTTTAGGTTTCTTCTGCGGCACAGGTGGTTGTGGCACTAGTGTAAATGCAGGTTCAACATTTATTTCTGGAGATGTAAGTGGTGGACTTGTTTTTCGATTAGGAAATTAAGAACAATTCAAGAATTCGATAAAATAAAGAGAGCCCTTTCGGGCTCTTTTTTTTGTGCAAAAGAATTGGGGTTAGTAAAAAGTATTTACTAACCCCAATCCAATCAAACTAACCTAACCAATAAACCTATGAAAAACTACCCTTTCAAGATGAATTTCATCTCTTTTGGATACTATATAAACACAAAACATTATAAAAAGTTGTCTTGAGGTTCTGGTTTTTATGTTAATATTTTTTAATCAGTGTATTTCACTGAGTAAACGTTATGAAACTAGTTCTTGTACCATATCTGCGGCTTCTTGCAAAGCAATAACAGAATGTACTTTTAAACCACTTTTATCAATCAATTCTTTTGCTTCTACTGCATTAGTACCTTGTAATCGCACAATGATTGGAACATTGATTTCTCCAATATTATTATAAGCGTCAACAATGCCTTGTGCTACTCGATCGCATCTAACAATTCCTCCGAAAATATTTACAAGAATTGCTTTTACGTTATCTTCTCTTAATATAATTCTAAAAGCTTTTTCTACGCGAGCAGCATCAGCGGTACCTCCAACATCTAAGAAGTTTGCAGGATTTCCACCAGCCATTTTAATAATATCCATTGTACTCATGGCCAAACCAGCACCATTTACCATACAACCAACGTTACCATCAAGTTTAATAAAGTTTAAGCCAGCTTCTCCAGCTTCTACTTCAGAGGCATCTTCTTCTCTTAAATCGCGCAACGCAGCAATATCCGGATGTCTAAACAAAGAGTTACCATCAATAGCAACTTTTGCATCAACCGCCATAATTTTGTTGTCTGATGTTTTTAACACAGGGTTAATTTCAAAAAGAGCTGCGTCTATAGAATCATATGCTTTGTAAAGGTTGGTAACAAATTTTACCATTTCTTTAAACGCTACACCTTCTAAGCCTAAGTTAAATGCAATCTGACGTGCTTGAAAAGGAAGTAATCCAACTTTAGGATCTATTTCTTCTGTAAAAATTAATTCAGGAGTTTTTTCGGCAACGGCTTCAATGTCCATACCACCTTCGGTAGAATAAACAATCATGTTACGACCAGCTTGTCTGTTTAACATTACAGACATGTAAATTTCGCTCGTTTCAGTTTCACCAGGATAGTATACATCCTCAGCAATAAGCACTTGATGAACTCTTTTTCCTTCTTTTGAAGTTTGTGGAGTAACCAAATCCATACCTATTATTTCAGAAGCACGTTGTTTTACCTCTTCTAATGATTTGGCCAATTTAACGCCTCCACCTTTGCCTCTACCTCCAGCATGAACTTGAGCTTTAACAACCCACCAACCAGTGCCTGTTTCTTCTTGAAGTTTCTTTGCTGCGGCAACTGCCTCGTCTGCAGATTGTGCTACAATACCACGTTGTATGCGTACTCCGTAGCTAGATAATATTTCTTTTCCTTGATATTCGTGAAGATTCATGTTTTGAAAATTTGAGCGCAAAAATATGGGTTGACATCCACTAAACGAAACCTTTTTTCATCTTTAAATTTGTTGCTTTTAATCAGGTACATTTGCCCCTATTTTGGTAGAAAAAAACATGATTAAAGCAACAAATATTCATAAGCGCTTTGGCGATATTGAAGTGCTAGTAGGTATTGATTTAGAAGTAAAACCCACAGAAATAGTTTCGCTTGTTGGCGCATCTGGTGCTGGAAAATCTACTTTACTGCAAATTTTAGGAACTTTAGATAGAGCTGATAGCGGAACGGTAATGATTAACAGCCAAGAGGTTAGTAAGTTTAAAGATCAAGAATTGTCAGCCTTTCGGAATAAACATATTGGTTTTGTTTTTCAATTTCACCACCTGCTGCCCGAATTTACCGCTCTAGAAAATGTGTGTATGCCTGCATTTATTGGGGGTAAAAATCGTAATGCTACGCTTAAAAAAGGTAAAGAGCTGTTAGATTACATGGGGCTTTCGCACAGATTAGAACACAAGCCAAATAAAATGAGCGGTGGAGAACAACAGCGCGTTGCTATAGCTCGTGCACTTATTAATGATCCGGCCGTTGTTATGGCCGATGAGCCAACAGGTAATTTAGATTCTGAAAACTCAGATGAAATACACAAGTTGTTTTTTAAGTTACGTAATGAGTTTAATCAAACGTTTTTAATTGTTACGCATAATCAACAACTTGCTGATATGGCAGACCGAAAATTAACCATGAAAGACGGTGTTTTTATCTAAGTTGTTTTGATTGTAAATCGTAAAATCATTTTATGGTTTTTTACTTATTTCAACATTACAAACCACATTTCAATTTCGCCTTTACCTTTTGCTTTAATCTTTCCACGACTTTCAAAAGCAAATTCACTTTCGTTTTTAAGCAATTCATAAGTGGCTTTGCTAATATTTACTTTGCCTACTTTACCATTGCTTTCCATACGGCTTGCTGTATTTACCGTATCGCCCCAAATGTCATATTGAAATTTTTTAACCCCAACAATTCCGGCCACCACAGGGCCTGTGTGAATTCCTACACGCATCTCAAAAGCAGGTCTGTTTTCCGCTTCTAAGACCAATTTATGGTCTTTAATAAATTGCTGCATTTCTAAGGCAGCCAAAACAGTATTCTTAACAGATTCTTTGGTTGGTACAGGTAAACCACCAGCGGCCATATAAGAATCGCCAATGGTTTTAATTTTTTCAATGTTGTATTTTTCTATTATTCCATCAAAAGTTTCAAAACAGGTGTTTATTTCTTTAACCAAATCTGTGGCATTTAAGGTAGCCGATGTTTTTGTAAAATCTTTAAAATCGGTAAACAAGATAGATACCATGTCAAAATCTCTAGCGTCTGCTTTGCCTTTTTCTTTAAGTTCTTGGGCAATTTCTTCTGGTAAAATATTTAAAAGCAAGGCCTCGCTTCTTTCTTTCTCAGATTCAATAATTTTATTTTTTTCGGCAAGTACCTTTTTTGTTTTTTTAACAGCCAAATATCTGTGTCCAATACCCATGGCAATGAGTAATAGCAACCCTCCTATTAAAACAAAGATGTTTTTTAAATTTTGCTCATGTTCTATAGCTATTTCCTGTATAGAAATTTCTTTGTTTAATACATCTTTTTCGCGTTGTAATTTTCCTTGTTTGTAAATGCTGATTTGCTCTAATGCCAAATCTTTTTGATCTGATAAGATTGAGTCTTTCGCATCAGCAAAAAACTGCATGTACTCCAATGCTTTGGGAAAATTTCCTAGTGCTTTATACGTATCGGAGATAGATCGGTAAACATCTGGTTGTGAGCTTCCGTATCTATTCTTTAGCACCCATTTTTCGAATGCTAAAAAGTATACTAAAGCATTTTTATAATCTCCTTTTGCTTGTAAAATTACTCCTTGCGTGAATTTTGCGTTATTTATGCCATAATCATCACTAATGCTTGTTGCCACTACCAACAAAGAATCTAAATATAATTGGGCTGTATTGATCTTTTTTTGCTCTAACAAAATATGTGCAAGCCCATCATATACAAGTGATTGGTTATATAAATCCCCCTCTTGTTTAGAAATTCGCAATGCTTTATCGTAACAGCTTTTAGAACTGTCTAAATCTCTTTTGATGTAAAGCGACCTTCCTAGATTACAATAATTTGTACCTAAATGATACATTCTGTTGATAGCTCTATTGAGAACTATGGCCTTTTTATAATATTTAATTGCATTTTCTTGATTCCCTAGTTCGCTATACCTTAATCCAAGATTATTATAAATCATGGCCATACCCGATGAATCATTTCGTTCTTCTTGTATTTGCATGGCTTTAAGCGTGTATTCTAAAGAAGATTCATAGAGGCCTTTATAGGAGTAAACAATGCCTAAATTGTTATAAACACTGGCTTTTAAACCAAGATTATTGGTTTTCATGGACTTTTTGTTCGCAATTTGATATAGTGCTATGGCCGAATCTAGATTGCCTTGTATTTCTTGACAGATACCCCAAGCAATATACGCGCGAGCTTCTAACCTTATTGAATTTGCATTTTTTGCTAATTCTACTTGCTTAATGGTATAAAACTGTACAGAGTCTGGATAACGGTTGTATAAACGGTTTATCTGGCTATTCAATTGATTTATAGCATCCGTGTCATGCGGGTTTTGTACACAGTGTTGATAAACGCTATCCACCGTTTTCAAGTTGTTTTGACCAAACATTACATTTGATATAATTAGGAATATGGCTAAACAACCAAGTCTCATCATTTTAATTTTACATTTTGCGTTGAAAATACAATTCAAAATATTACAAAGTGTATTTGCAACATTATTATCTTAAAAGTTTATGCGCAGAAACAAACCAGATTTCAACCTTTTAATAGTTTACTTTTAAAACAAGGAATCAGGCATTTGCACAGTCATTAAGACTTTTCCTTTCTTTTTCTTGTAATAAAATACATTTCCAGTGTTCCTTTTCCCTTGGCTTCAATCTTGCCACGACTTTCAAAAGTAAAATCTGGGTCATCCTTTAGTAACTCAAAGGTAGCTTGACTGATGTTTACTTTACCAACCTCCCCGCTACTTTCCATGCGACTGGCGGTGTTAACCGTATCACCCCAAATATCATATTGAAACTTTTTAACACCTACTATGCCGGCCACCACCGGACCGGTATGAATACCAATGCGCATTTCAAATGCAGTTTTCCCCAATGCATCCATCTCGGCCTTGCGTTTATTGATGAAATCTTGCATTTCTAAGGCTGCTAAAACCGTATTTTTTACGGAATCATTGGTTGGAACCGGTAAGCCACCAGCAGCCATATATGCATCGCCAATGGTTTTAATTTTTTCAATGTTATACTTTTCTATAATCCCATCAAAAGCCTCAAAACAATGATTGATTTCACTGACTAATTCAGATGCCGTTAATTTTTCTGCTATTTCAGTAAACTCCTTAAAGTCAGTAAATAAAATAGAAACCATATCAAAATCACGCGCCTCTGTTTTGCCTTTTTCTTTTAACTCTTGTGCAATTTCTCCAGGCAAAATATTTAAGAGCAGTTTTTCCGATACATTTTTTTCATTCTGCAATTCTTTTTTAGACTTTCTTACAAATTGAAGTCGGCTAAAAAGACCACCTGCTAGTAAAATGACAAATAAACCAGACGTTAACAGAATATTCTTCACTCTGTTTTTTTCTAATATTTCTATTTCGTGTCTGCGGTTTTCTTCATCCATTTTCTTTTTAAACTCAAAAATGGTTTGCATTTCCGTGATTTTTTGTTTCACTCCTCCTTGAAATTCCTCATTTCTGAGTTTATAATGCATCTTAAGATAAAAATGAGATTTTTTGAAGTCGTTTTTTTCTTCATAAACTTTACTCAAAATCTCACTGGCTATTAATGGACTAATTTGATCGTTTGCATCTTTAGAATACTCTATACTAGAAAGTGCATAAAACTCTGCGACATCTAATTGACCCATTTTTAAATAATATTCAGAAATGAGCGCATATGGTCTGGTTAAATAAGCTTTGTCATCAAGCTTTTTTAAGTTATCTAATGCCTTGTTTAAGTAATAGTATGCAGAATCTAAGGCTTCTTCACGTACATATAATTTGCCCAAATACATATAACATTCATCCATACGGTACAACCTGTTTAATGATTTAAACTCTCTTATAGCCGCATAAAAATGTGTTTTAGCCTCTTTAAACTGATTCAGTTCTGAATAAGAAATGGCCATTAAGTACGTGGAAGTTGGATTTGTATGATAATCTAAAGACAGTTTAAAATTCTTAATGGCATCTTCATAATATTGAGTAACATAGCTAATAAGTCCCATTTGCATCAAACATTGGGAAACGCCAAGGTTATTCTCAAGTTCTTCAAAATTAGATTTTGCTTTAAGCAGCATGGGTAAAGCATTGGAATAACCACTGATGGCAGCAATGTGATATCTGGCCAAATAATAATTTGTCCATGCTATACCTTCCTTATCCTTAATATTTTCAGCAACTTCTAATGTGTGTTTAATGAATGATAGAAAAACATCTTTATTCTTTGGGATACCCGATTTATAGACCAGCCTAATTTGCTCATTAAACCAACTAACATTTGTTAGAGTGTCTTTAGAATTCTGGAGTTTATGCAATAGCAAATCAACGTCATATTCTTTCTCAGTTTGCCCATAGGTTGAAAAAAAGAATAAAGCGCAAAACACTAAAAAAAGATATCTTTTCATTAATAATGTCGGGGCTTGTTTACGTTTACAAAGAACATCTCCATTTCTCCTTTTCCTTTTACTTCTATTTTACCACGACTTTCAAATATAAGGCCTGGGTCTGATTTTAATAACAAATAAGTGGTATAGCTGATGTTAACTTTCCCCACTTTGCCATTGCTTTCCATGCGGCTAGCAGTATTAACAGTATCGCCCCAAATGTCATATTGGAATTTTTTTACTCCTACGATGCCTGCTACAACAGGGCCAGTGTGAATGCCTACACGCATTTCAAAACTTGCAAGGTTTTGAGATTTACGCACTGCTCTTCTTTCCAGCATAAAGTGCTGCATTTCTAGTGCACACTTTACCACATCTTTAGCCGAGTTTACTCCTTGTTTATGAAGACCCCCAGCAGCCATATAAGCATCTCCAATTGTTTTAATTTTTTCTACTCCATGTTTGCTGGCTATTTCATCAAACATTTTAAAACATTCGTTTAATTCATCCACCAAATCTTTTGCGGTTAAAGAAGCTGCTGTTTGTGTAAACCCTTTAAAATCTGTAAAAAGTACGGTTACATTTTCAAAATTCCGGGCTTCACTTTTTCCGTTTATTTTCAACTCATCCGCAACATCGCTTGGCAGTATGTTCAGTAAAAGTTCATCCGACCTATCTTTTGCTTTTTGAAGAACGACTTTAGATTTTTTTATGTATCTAGCTCTAAAATAAGCCCCTAGCGCGAATATTAAAAAAAACAATCCCGAAGCTAAAGAGATGTTTCTCTGGTTGTGTTGCTCAAGTATTTTTCGTTCATAAATGGCTTTTGTATCGGCTTCATGTTGGTATGCTTTTACGCTATCTACAAACATGTTTTTATTGTGTTCATAGCTCAACACCATCTTCGTTATTTCTTTGGTGTTATCCGAGTTTCTTAGGCTGTCGTTTAGTTCAACGGCTTTTCTAAAAAAGAATAACTCATCAGCAGTGTTCCCTTGTTTGGCGGCAATTTCTTCTAATCTGTTGTAAGCCATCCGCTTTACCTTTAGTTCACCTGTTATCAATGCGTTTTGCAATGATTGTTGCGCATGATAACTCGCCTTTTGCAGCTTATTTTGTTGAATGTACAAATTGGCAAGACGATTGTGGGTATAAGAAAGCCCCCGATGATTGCCAAGCGAATCTCTTATTTTCAAAGCCTTATTAAGCATCAGCTCTGCCATAGCGTAATCTCCTAACATGGCATAATCATTACCCAGGTTACTTAGGGAAAGTCCAATGCTAAAAGCATCTTTTGAGGTTATGGCATATTCAAGCGCTAATTGTTGATAGTAGATAGCCGAATCAAGTGGGCCCGTATGTTCAAAAATGATTGCTAAATTGTTGAGATCTCGATGCATTTTTTTTGGGGTACCAAAAACTTCGTCTATAGCTATGGCTTTACGGATGTATTGGAATGCAAGGTCATAGTCATGCTGATCATAATACATTAGACTTATATCACTGTAGGTGCCCGCAATTCCTGTTTTGTAATCATGGTTTTCATAAATAGAAAGCGCCTCCATGTAATTTTTTAATTCTTGTTTTACATCGCCATAAAAGTTGTAAATAACGGAGAGATGAATGTTTGCTCTAGCAGCTTCTAACCAAAAACCATTTCTTGAGAATTCACTTTTAAAAGTTTCAATTTTATTGATATCGTAATTATTCCCTTCTGCAATTTGCCGAGATATTTCCGTGTAAAATTCTGCTCGAGTTGCGCATGATGTATCCCTATTCGCCAAACATTCTTGTTGTGCACTGTCGGCATAATCAATGGCTATTTGGAAATTATTATCAGAATGAGATTGATAGCTTCTTTCCAGAAATGCTTCCATACGATTGTTTTCTGCTTTTGCAACGGTTAAAAAGCAAAAGGACAATAATAGAAATAGGTTTACTTGGAATTGGCTCAACATTGGGTGCAATCTAACGAATGTTCATTATTATACACGAGAAACAAAATACATTTCCAATACTCCCTTACCCTTCGCCTCTATTTTTCCTCTTGATTTAAAAGTAAAATCAGGGTAATCCTTTAAAAGTTCAAAAGTCGCTTGACTGATATTCACACTTCCTAATTCTCCACAACTCTCCATACGCGCTGCGGTATTTACGGTATCACCCCAAATGTCGTATTGGAATTTTTTGACGCCTACGATGCCGGCCACCACTGGGCCGGTGTGAATACCCACACGCATTTCAAAACGAGCCCCTCCCAGCCTCCCCAAAGGGGAGGAGATTTGTGCATCGAATTCATTTTTCCGTTTTACAATAAATGCCTGCATCTCAAGCGCAGCCAAAACAGTGTTTTTTACAGAATCGTCTGTTGGTACGGGCAAACCACCCGCGGCCATGTAGGCATCGCCAATGGTTTTGATTTTTTCAATGTTATACTTTTCTATGATGCTGTCAAAAGCTTCAAAGCAGTGGTTTATTTCATGTACAAGCTCAGCAGCACTGAGCTTGGCGCTTTGCTCGGTAAAGCCTTTAAAGTCGGTAAAGAGAATGGAGACCATTTCAAAATCTCGTGCATCGGCTTTGCCCTTGTCTTTGAGTTCTTGGGCAATTTCTTCGGGGAGAATATTGAGGAGTAAATTATCAGAACGGTCTTTCTCAACTTGCAAGGTGGCTTTTGATTTACGGATGTACCGCAAGCGGCTGTATAAGCCTCCTGCAAGAATCAACACCAATGCACCAACCCCAAAACTTATATTTCTGGTTTTTTCTTCGGCCCGCATTTCTTCTTCATGTGCATCTTGCACTAGGCGGGTTTCTTCGGCTTTCGCTATGCTGTCTTGCAGCATGGCTTTAGCAAACTCCATTTGCTGAAGTTTCTTGGTGGTTTCTTCTGCATGCAGGCTATCATCAAGTACCAACATTTGCTCGTGGTACTCTAGGGCTTTATTCCCATTTCCAGTGGACTTGTATGCATCATACAAGCATTTGCATGCCTCCCTTTGTAATGATATTGCCTCAATCTCTTGTGCCAGTAGCAAGCCCTTGCTGCATTGGTTGATCGCTTTTTGATGATCCTCCTGTTTCTGATAAAGTTTTCCAATGTTATTCAGGGTAGTAGCCATTCCTTTTTTATCGCCTATTTCCTCTGCCATCTTTAAGCTCCTTTGGCAATAGTCCAAGGCTTTGAGATAGTCGCCTTGATTTAAATAAATATTCCCAATATTATTCAGGGAACCAGCGATTCCATTTTTATTACCCATTTCCTCCCTGATCTTTAAGCTTCTTTGGTAATAGTCCAGGGCTTTGGGATAGTCGCCCTGTTCCTTATAAATAATACCAACATTATTCAGGGAAGTAGCGATTCCATTTTTATCGCCTATTTCCTCACGGATCTTTAAGCTCATTTGGTAATAGTCCAGTGCTTTGGGATACTCAACCTGATCCTCATAAATAACACCAATATTATTCAAGGCATTAGCGATTCCTGTTTTATCGCCTATTTCCTCCATGATCTTTAAGCTTCTTTGGTAATATTCCAGCGCTTTGTGATAGTCGCCCTGATCCTTATAAATAGCACCAATATTATTCATGGCATTAGCGATCCCTTTTTTATTGCCGATTTCCTCATAGATCTTTAAACACGTTTGGAAATAGTCCAGCGCTTTTGGATAGTCGGCTCTTATGTAAAATGAAGCTCCTTGAGTATTTAAAGCACCTGACATTTGTTTTTTCAGTCCTTTGCTTTTGGCAAAGTCATATTGCATTTGCGCAAAGTAAAAGGCAGAATCTGGCTGGCTGAAGAGGTAGCCATTCCAGGCAATTTCGTGTATCGCCTTTAGGCGGGTGGTGTCTGGTTGTGCTTGGTCATTCCAGACACCCCAGAGAGAGTCGAGGTTTTGTGCAGCCCCTCCCCAGCCCTCCCCGATAGGAAGGGAGAGGATTACAACTAGAATGAAAATTGTTTTTTTCATGATGGTTGGTTATTGATGGGTGAGCTAACGAAATACATCTCCATTTCTCCCTTGCCTTTGGCTTTAATTTTACCACGGCATTCAAAAGCAAATTGCGGGTCGTCTTTCAACAGCTCATACGTGGCTTGGCTGATGTTTACTTTGCCCACTTCTCCAGAGCTTTCCATGCGGGCGGCCGTGTTCACGGTGTCTCCCCAAATGTCGTATTGGAACTTTTTAACGCCAACAATTCCAGCTACAACGGGGCCGGTGTGAATACCCACGCGCATTTCAAAAGCAGGCTTTCCTAATGCATCGTTTGCTGTTTTATGTTCGCGAATAAAACCTTGGAGCTCCAAAGCCGCCAACACAGTGTTTTTCACTGAATCATCTGTAGGTACGGGTAACCCGCCTGCTGCCATGTAGGCATCGCCAATGGTTTTTATTTTTTCAATGTTGTATTTTTCAATAATGTGGTCAAAGGCTTCAAAGCATAGGTTTATTTCACGCACCAACTCTGTAGCGCTTAGTTTGGCGCTTTGTGCTGTAAAGTCCTTGAAATCTGTAAATAGAATAGATACCATGTCAAAATCCTGGGCATCGGCTTTGCCTTTTTCTTTGAGTTCTTGGGCAATTTCTTCGGGGAGGATGTTGAGCAGCAAATTATCTGAACGGTCTTTTTCTACTTGTAATGTAGCCTTTGATTTACGCACATAGCGCAAACGGCTGTAAATTCCTCCGGCAAGTAAAAAAAGAAATGCGCCAACTCCGAGTGAAATATTTCTTGTATTTTCTTCTACCCTCAATTCTTCCTCATGAGCTTCTTGAACCAAACGCACTTCTTCTGCCTTGGCAATACTATCCGCTAACGATTGTTTCGCAAACTCCATTTGTTGGAGTCTTGTGGCAGTTTCTGTAACATGCAAGCTGTCTTGTAATTCAATTTTTAGCTCGTAATACTTTAGTGCCTTTCCGTTTTGACCCAATGCTTTGTAGGATTCATAAAGACAATTGCAAGCATTTTTTTGTTGTCTTAAAATAGATAAATCATGTAGCAATCCGTAAGCTTTTTCGCAATAAAAAATAGCCTGATTAAATTTCTTGTATTCTTTGTAAACCCTACCCAATACCATGGTGCTAATGGCATAACCGCGTTTATTACCCACTTCATCGGCTAATTTTATAGCCTTTTCAATGTATTTTATTGCTTCATCAAACCTTCCCATTTTAGACAATAAATAGCCGGTCATTTCTAATGCACTTACCAACTCGTGCTTATTGTTTATCTGCTCCCTAATCTCAATAGCACGCAAATAAAATGGCAAAGCTTTTTCATAATTTTTTTGACTAGCGTAAATGCTGCCAATTTTTAAGAGCTCTATAGCCATTCCAAATTGGTCATTTGTCAACTCGTATAAAGACAAACTTTTTTGGCCATGCTTCAAGGCCTGTTCTAAGTCACCTAGCTCTTTGTATATAGCACCTATATTGCTGGTAACTACGGCAATGCCATTAGTGTTTGACAATTTTTCTTGAAGAGCTAAACTACGTTTAAAATAGTGAAGTGCTTTTGGGTGATACCCTTGGTCTGAGTAGATGCCACCAATATTATTGAGCGCAGAAGCAGTGCCTCCCGTATTGTTGATATATTCTGCCAAAGCTAGACTTTGCTCAAAATAATCAATAGCCGTAATGTATTCAGCTTTTACCCAATAACAAGTGCCAAGTGCATTTAAAGACGTACATTTTTGCTTGTCTAGGTTTTGTTTTATAGCATAGGCATAAAAAATTTTTCCAAGTACAATAGCACTGTCTGAGTTACTATACATTAAGCCATCCCAAATCAAGTCATCTATCGCTTTACACTTTATCGTATCGGCTTGCGAGGGATCTTCCCAAATTTGCCATAGGCTGTCCAAGTTTGTATATGCCAAAGTATTTACGGCAGAAAATAGGCACACTATAAAAACTAGAATTCTCATAACTTTTTGTGTTTACTTTCAAACCCATTAGCCCATTGTTGCTTAACTGAAAAATGGCCAGTAGTCATTTGCATTTGATTCATACAAATCGAAAAATGGCCCTGCATAAAACGTAGTATTAAATTCATGGCGGCAGGTTATTTTCTAAATGTATTGAACTTAGCGGTTTACCCCTTTCCTGTCTGTTTCACATCATTGCATTATTGATAAATAAATCCTTTCAAAAAATTTATAGTAGATGAAAAAAGTAGCGTACTCATTAGAAAGTATTTTTTAAAACAAACGGAGAAAAATCTTGGTAAAAGGTTGATATTTAAATACAGGCATTATTTAATTGAAGTAACCATATTTGTGTTTCCACTTGAAATGTTACTTATGAACGAAAATGAACTTAAATCATTTTTAAATGAAAAATATCTTATTTACAGCACCGTAGATTTTATTAAAGATGACCCTGTTCAAATTCCTCACCGGTTCACGATAACACAAGACATTGAAATTGCGGGGTTGTTTGCAGCTGTTTTTGCATGGGGCCAGCGCAAAACAATTATTAACAAAAGCAAAGATTTAATGGCACGTATGGATAATTCGCCATTTGATTTTGTGAAAAACGCATCTGCTAATGATTTACAAAGCTTGAATGGTTTTGTGCACCGCACATTTAATGCAGATGATGTGAAGGGATTTGTGTTGGCTTTGCAAAAGTTTTACGCTACATCTGATTCTTTGGAGACACTTTTCATTCATGAACATGATGCTCATGATTTAAAAAACGGCCTGCATCAATTTAAACGATATTTTATAGAAAACGGGATTTTAGCCCGTACCGAAAGACATTTACCTGACCCATTTAAAGGCAGTGCAGCCAAGCGTATAAACATGTATTTACGGTGGATGGTACGCAACGATGCTGTTGATTTTGGAGTGTGGAAAAATATATCACCAGGTTTACTTTCTTGCCCATTGGACGTACACAGCGGACGAGTGGCACGAAGTTTAAGTTTACTTAAAAGAACGCAAAACGATTGGCAAGCCGTAGATGAACTCAATTCTGCATTGCGTAAAATAGATGCATCAGACCCTGTAAAGTATGATTTCGCCCTTTTTGGTCTAGGCGTTTTTGAAAAATTTAGCTAGAATATTGTTTTGTAAACAGCCAACCTAAATACAACATTGTTCGTTCTTGTTAGCTCTTTAAATTCCTCATAGGTGTACTGATATGCCGCAGTAAGTTGAATTTTGAAATCTGAATTAAACTGATATCCTATCCCAGGAGAAATACGGAGTACATCATTAAACTGTTTGATGCTTACAATATTTAGAAAAACCTCTACGTAAAAAGGGATATAAAACCCTGTACCTTTTTGAAAAACAAGATCGCCAATTTCATAATCCATTTGGGCTTTATACCGAATTCGAAAACCAAAATCATTGTCTTGATTAGAATCAAATTTCATTTCAAAGCGTTCCTCAAAGCGCAAAAGTTGATAGATGCTTAAATAGCTATTTATCTCTAAATCCAATTGATACCCTTGCATCGGCCTAATCTCTAATGAGTTTGAACCCTCAAAAGCATCTAAATAAAACAATCCCAATCCGCCTATTAACCTTTCTTTGGTATTGGCACTTTTAAACAATAAATCATAAGAATAGTATTCATATTGTCCTCGTAAAATAAACCGCTGCCATGTTTGCGGACTAATTGTACGATATCCTAAATCCAACTTTAAATCAGATTGTCCTTTTAAATTCCATTTAGGAACCAAATCCAACCAATATTGTGTAGAGAAATCATTTTCTGAACTTTGACTTTTTGCTAAAAAGGCAGTAAAAAGTAAGAAAATGAAAAAACCATTCCGTAACACTATTAAAAGCTTTTGAATTTCGGCAAATATGCTAAATATGAGAATTACGTGAACTGTGTTATTTCTTTATTTGCAACAATGATTTGCGCTAAAAAACCATCAACCAAAATCATTTGCTTCATTACATTTGCAGCTCAGAAATTGTAGGGTTTTAATACGCTTAGAATGATCAAATTTTTCTCGTCCAAAGAAGCCAATAAGGTTTATGCCGTTGGACTTTCAAAGGAAATCAATTCAACAGATTTACCAAAATTAACGTGGCTCTTCGGGGGCGCTGAACTACACAACAGCGATACTTTGGAGGGCTTTTTTGTTGGCCCTCGCAAAGAGATGATTACCCCATGGGCTACCAACGCGGTGGAAATCACCCAAAACATGGGCATTAAAGGTATCTTCAGAATTGAGGAATACTTTATGGTAGATTCTGAAAAGGCCGATCATGACCCTATGCTACAAGTGTTGTATAAGGGTTTGCATCAAGATATTTACACCGTTAACAATGAGCCTGTTAAAGTCTTGCATATAGACGACATCGCGGCTTACAACCAGCAAGAAGGTTTGGCCCTTAGCGGTGAGGAAATAGAATACTTAGAAAGTGTTGCGAAAGACTTGGGCAGAAAATTAACCGACTCTGAAATCTTCGGTTTTTCGCAAGTAAACTCTGAACACTGTCGTCACAAAATATTTAACGGCCAGTTTATTATCGATGGCGAAGAGATGCCTACTTCTCTTTTCAAATTGATCAAGAAAACTTCGGCTGACCATCCTGGAAAAATAGTTTCTGCTTACAAAGACAACGTTGCTTTTATCAAAGGAAGCCGCGTTGAGCAATTTGCACCAAAACGTCAAGATGAATCTGATTTCTTCGAGACCAAAGACTTTGATTCTGTAATCTCGCTAAAAGCAGAAACCCACAATTTCCCAACTACAGTTGAGCCTTTTAACGGAGCTGCAACTGGTTCTGGTGGGGAAATCAGAGATCGTATGGCAGGTGGAAAAGGTTCGATGCCTTTAGCGGGAACTGCCGTTTATATGACCGCTTATTCTCGTTTGGAAGAAGGTCGCGAATGGGAAAACGGCATGGCCGAGCGCGAATGGTTATACCAAACGCCCATGGACATCTTAATCAAAGCATCTATCGGTGCTTCTGATTTTGGAAACAAATTCGGACAGCCGCTCATCAATGGTTCTGTTCTAACTTTTGAACACGAAGAAGGCGGTAAAAAATATGGTTACGACAAAGTAATCATGCAAGCCGGTGGAATCGGTTATGGAAAAGAAAAAGACGCCTTAAAAGACACCCCCGAAGTTGGCGATAAAATCGTGGTGATGGGTGGTGACAACTACCGCATCGGTATGGGCGGTGGCGCTGTTTCTTCGGTTGCCACCGGAGAATTTAGCAGCGGAATTGAGTTGAATGCTATTCAGCGTTCAAATCCAGAAATGCAAAAAAGAGCCTACAACGCAGTTCGCGCTATGGCCGAATTAGATATTAACCCGATTGTTTCTATTCACGATCACGGAGCTGGTGGACACTTAAACTGCTTATCAGAATTGGTGGAAGAAACCGGTGGCCGTATCGATGTGAACAAATTGCCTGTTGGCGATCCAACGCTTTCTGACAAAGAAATTATTGGCAACGAGAGCCAAGAGCGCATGGGCTTGGTGTTGAAAGAAAAAGACATTGACCTACTCACCAAAATCGCGGAGCGAGAGAGAGCTCCCATCTATGTGGTTGGTGAAACTACAGGCGATCACAAGTTTGTTTTTGAAAACAAAAAATCGGGTCAAAACCCAATGGATTGGGAATTGGGCCACATGTTTGGTTCATCGCCAAAAACCATTTTAGAAGATAAAAGAACACCAAGCAATTTTGCAGAAGTGGCTTACGATGCCAGCAAAATGCAAGAATATTTAAACGCTGTTTTACAGTTGGAAGCAGTAGCTTGTAAAGACTGGTTGACCAACAAAGTTGACCGCTGCGTAACCGGCCGTGTAGCCAAACAACAAACCGCTGGACCGGTACAATTGCCATTGAACAACTTAGGTATCATGGCGCTTGATTACCGCGGTGTAAAAGGTATTGCCACTTCTGTGGGACATGCGCCTGTTTCTGCGTTAATCGATCCTGTAGCGGGTTCACAAGCTTCAATTGCTGAAGCATTGACTAACATTATCTGGGCACCAATTGCTGATGGCTTGGGCGGAATTTCACTTTCAGCCAACTGGATGTGGCCAGCTAAGAACGAAGGCGAAAATGCTCGTTTGTACGATGCTGTAAAAGGTATTTCAGATTTTGCTTGTGAGCTAGGCATCAACATCCCAACAGGGAAAGATAGCCTGAGCATGACGCAGAAATACAAAGACGATGTAGTGTATTCTCCGGGAACGGTAATCATTACGGCCGTTGGCGAAGTGAGCGACATCAACAAAACGGTGGAGCCAGTCTTGCAGCCCAACACCAACTCTACCTTGATGTACATCGACTTGAGTGGCGATGATTTCAAATTAGGTGGATCGAGCTTTGCTCAGATTGTAAACAAGATTGGAACTTCTGCGCCAAGCATAAAAGACGCCAAGCAATTTGCCGCCAACTTTGCTGCAGTTCAGCAATTGATTGAAGACCGAATGATTTTAGCCGGTCATGATATTTCTGCCGGAGGTATGATTACCGCCATGCTTGAAATGACATTTGCTGAGCCAAAAGTGGGTATCAACATCGACCTATCTGACATCGAAGCCGAAGACGACATTAAATTATTATTCTCTGAAAAAGCCGGAATCTTGATTCAGGTGGCGAACGAGAATGTGGACAAAGTAACTTCGGCTATAGCTGGAGCCAAAGTGATTGGAAATGTAACTGATAAGCGCGAAGCCAAATTGCTTACCGCAAATAACACTTACGTTTTAGATATCGACTCTTTGCGCGATACATGGTACAAAACTTCGTATTTGCTTGACGCGAAACAAACCTCAAAGGGCAAAGCGAAAGAGCGTTTTGACAATTATAAAAACCAAGCGTTGAGCTACGTTTTCCCAAAAGACTTTAAAGGTGCTTACGCAGAATTAGGATTAGATCCGAATCGCAAAAACGCAACGGGTGTGAAAGCAGCTATCATTCGTGAGAAAGGTGTAAACGGAGACCGTGAAATGGCCTACGCTATGCACTTGGCTGGATTTGACGTAAAAGATGTTCACATGACCGATTTGATTGCTGGTCGTGAAGATTTGAGCGATGTGAACTTTATCGCTTTTGTTGGAGGTTTCTCTAACTCGGATGTATTGGGTTCTGCCAAAGGTTGGGCAGGAGCATTCTTGTACAACGAAAAAGCAAAAGCTGCTTTGGATGCTTTCTATGCAAGAGGAAACACCGCTTCTTTAGGTATTTGTAACGGTTGCCAGTTAATGGGCGAATTGGGACTTTTATACCCAGAACACGATGTTCATCCTAAATTGTTACACAACGAGTCGGGTAAATTCGAAAGCGGATTTATCAACGTAACGGTTCCTGAAAATGACTCCGTAATGTTGGGTTCTTTGTCGGGTTGCACCCTTGGAATTTGGGCCGCACACGGAGAAGGAAAATTCAGCTTACCTGAAGCGGAAGGCGAATACAACGTCATTGCAAAATATACGCACGAAGGTTACCCAGGTAACCCAAATGGCTCTGACTATAACGTAGCGGGTATAGCTAGCAAAGATGGCCGCCACTTGGCGATTATGCCGCACTTTGAGCGTTCTATCTTCCCACACAACTGGGGTTATTATCCTGCAGAGAAAAAGCAAGAAGTGCTTTCTCCATGGATCTTGGCCTTTAGAAATGCGAAGGAGTGGGTGGAAAAGAAGATGTGAGATTTTAGTATGTAGATATGAGATAAAAAAAGGAACCCGATTGGGTTCCTTTTTTTGTTTGAAATATAACTTTATTTAACTCGTTATTAATGCCTAACTCAAAAAACACGGCATAAAGCAACGATACCCAAATTAACTAACTTCTATATATAAGATGAAAAAGCTGCTTTATTTCGCAACAATTATTGCTTTAATTTCGTGTAAAAAAGACGAATCAACTAGTCAAAACAACAACCAAGCGCAATTATACCATGTGCCTTTAGCTATCGGTAATTATTGGGTCTATGAAAATTTTAACGTTAACCCAGATATGGGCACTGTTCAGAATTCAGGGCTAAAAGATAGTATTGTTATACAACGCGACATTTTAATTAAAGGCAATACCTATTTTGTTAGAATGGGAATTATTCAATATACAGGAAATAACTCCTGGGGATTAGTTGATTTGGTACGAGATTCTTCAGGCTATTTGGTGAATGAAAAAGGAACCGTACTTTTTGCGGAAAATGACTTTGTTAATACGTTTAATTCTTGGTCTTTAGTGGTTGGGAATAATGATACGATTGCCGATATATTCTATACCATGGAGCCTTATTTAGATGTAATACATACGGCTTCGGGAGATTACAATGGTGGTTTAAATTATAAAGGAACCGTAATTCAATATATTTCTGACAGCTCGTTTACTAAATATTTCAATAATGTATATGCTGAAGATATTGGGAAAATTTTTGAGACTTCATTTTTTGCAGGAACCACAAATAATTGGATTGAAAAACGACTGTCTAACTATTTAATACAATAAATAAGAAACCGCAAAAATTTAAAAAAGGAACCAAAGTGGGTTCATTTTTTGTGAGCAAATATTTCTAAATACCCCGTTTTCCTTGCGGTCGGCCACCCCTTCAAACTTTCTAACTACCTCCCATACGGGTATTCCTTCAAACATTGAAGGAGAATTTGTGAAGGATGCATATCCCTTTGAGATAGAATGGATGCCACACTTGGGCGTGGCTGTGAGTTTACATGATTGGGTTTATTGCTTGATTACTTTTTTGACAACGCTACCTTTCTCTGTTGTAACCCTCAAAAAGTAAACACCTGCTTTTAGGTCTCCTACATGCAAGTTCTTATCTGTTGCCTCAAAAGCCTTCACCGTTCTCCCTTGAGCATCAATCAATAGCATTTCAGAAACAATTGCACTTTCAACTAATGAAATTTGCAAAATGTCGTTTACTGGATTTGGGAAGAGTTTTATGGCTGTTGAAGGGTCTAATTCATCTACATGTAAAAACCCACCATTATTAGTTGTTAGCACTTCGTAATTTGTAACAGCAATACCTTGATTTTCATTGGCAAACGCTATTGCATTAACACCACTATTTACAGGGGTAATTTGCTCAACCCAGCTTGAGCCCTTCGTTTTTGACACAAATATTTTACCGTAGGCCGAACTAGCATAAAGTTTTGTTGTATTAAAATCTAAATCATAAACAGGTAAAACGCCTACCCCATCTAAGTCTATTGGAAAATAAAACGTACCTGTATTCCAGGTTCTAGAGGGGTTTGATTGGCTGCCGTGATCGCCATATAAAAACCCGCGATTGTCATCAATAAAATCAAACTTCGCCTCTAAATCTAAAGGGCCCGTGGTAATGAATAAGGTATCAACGGTGATACACCCATCTAGCGTTTTATATACTTGTTGTTTTTGATTCGGGTTGATGAAATGTCCCGATAACGTGTCTAAAAAAGAGAATAAATATGGCTGTGCATTTAACTCGTAATTTGAATAAATGGCGATGAAATTATCACCAAAATCGAATGACTTAGCAATGTAAGTGGTGTCGTTGCGTACATAGGATGCAAACAATGTTTGATCCGTTATTTTAACATTGTACAAACTCAATCCGATTGTTTGTCCCCAAATATTACTAATTGGATTCCAATTTGTACCACCATCAAACGTTCTATACACCCCATTGTTTACACTAACAAATCCCGTGTCGGCATTCATAAAGGTTGGGCTATGGATGTTTGAAAAGGGTCCAAAATCATGGTTAATACTCCAAGTAGCTCCTGCATCAATGCTTTTATAGATCATACCTTGGCCCGTAGTTACATAAGCTGCGCTAACATCTGGAAATTCTACATCATAGCCTCCTGCAATAAATGGGTTTACACTAGCTATTTGCCATTGCGCAAAAGTTGACGTAGATATAAATAGAAAAATGGCGGTAATAATTGGATTAAAAATCCTGTTTTTTAATTGTTGCATAATCTGTGTGTTTTAGAGATGCTCAAATCTAAATGTAGATTCATCAATATCTATTGTACATTTTTACTTATTTCTTGTACTTAAATATTGATTTCTATACGTAGATGGAGAACATTGTACATGCTTTGCGAAAAAACGAGAAAAGTGGGCCGTATCTGTAAAATTTAAATTGAAGGCAATCTCTTTGATACTTAAATCAGAATGAAACAGCAAACGCTTGCACTCTAGCAATAATCTATTCTGTATGAGTTTTGCTGCAGATTTTCCCGTGTTTTTGAGGAGTTCTTTATTGAGCACAGACACACCAATATTCAGTTTGTTTGCATAATGCGCCACGGTACGTTCAGTCGTAAAGTCCTTTTCCAGTAGGGCGTAAAACGTTTTATACAAATTGCTTTCTGCAAAGTTTACATCCTCATAACTTGCGTTTGACTTAATAAACTGTTTTAGTTTCATCAACATAAGGTGCACCAAGGCTACAACTATTTCATTGCGCATCACCATATTGGCCTCTAGCTCAGATTCTATTGATTTTAAAAGCGCTAATTGCTCTAAAAAGGCTTTATCGGTAAGATTTATTTTTTCGCAGGAGATTAAAAATGCATAGTTTGATTTTAATAAATCGAATTGAAAGAACTCTGTTTTTAGCATCAAAACATACCCAAATGATTTGGGTGCCCTGTTAAGCAAATGAACTTTGTTTGCCGTAACGCTGTGAATACTATGAGGCTTAATAGCGTGCATATTAAAATCAATCATATGCTCGCCTCCTCCCTCTACAAAAAAGAAAAGTTCATTGTAATTGTGCCGATGTGCCTTGGTAGAAATATAAGATGACGCTCGTTCAATTCGCTCTAATTGAACAAAGGCGTCTAATTCATTTTCTTGAAATCCGTATTTATAAAAATCTAACTCCATAGCCTAGGCAAACTTTCGTTGTCTAAACTAGGTGTTAGAAAAATAGATTAGGGCTAATAATTATTTAGCGGTGAGAAATACGTGAATCAAGTATGGCAATATCAGCTTATAAAATAACAGACATGCCCAATTGTAAATATTGATTTTTATAGCCATACCCGTTTATTGTTGCTGCCTGAAACAAGCCCCAATTGTATTTGGCTTCTATTTGTAGAAATAAAAATTTTGCACCTACTCCTACACTTAAGGGTAAATCAAAAAACTTGGTATCCGTAATTTTATCTGTGGTTTGTTCTCCTCCAGGAAAATCTTCTCTATTGTCTGCAACCTTAAAGTTTGCTGCAAAACCAGCTGTGCCAAATAGTGGTCCTAATTTTAATTTTAAATAAAAAGGCAAGCTAATGGTATGCATTTTAAACGTTTCGTTATCGGCATTAAATCCATTTTGAAAATACTCAAGGCTAGAACCAACACGCAAAAGGGGTGCTACTTTACCTTCACTAAAAATACCTACGTAAAAAGCGTTTAGGTTATTAAAATCTGTGTTTCCGCTGCGATACATATTTGCATACTGCCAACCTGCACGTATTCCTTTATGGAAAGTACGACTATCATCAGAAGAGCTTTGCGCGCTTAATAGAATTGAAAACGAAAAAAATGTCAATAGGAAAATAGAACGTAATTTCATGCGATGTTTTTTTAAGTATAGGCCAAATATAATTCTCATCCATTTAATCAGGAATGATTTACAATATTTTTATTCTGTATAAATAGTGAGGTTTATATGTTGGCTTTTAACTTGAAGCACAAGATCTTAAAGTTAGATTTTGAGGGATATTTCATAAAAAACCAAGAATGTATTAACACGAAAAAATAAAACCTACACCGTGAATATTCTTAATCTCTAACGTAGGGTCTTCTTTTAAATAGCTTCTAAGTTTAGAAATAAAAACATCCATGCTTCTTCCATTAAAATAATCATCATCGCCCCACACCTCTTTTAGTATAAAATCTCTTTTTAATAATTCGTTGGGATGTAGCGCAAAGCATCGTAGCAGTTCGGCCTCTTTTAGCGTTAACGTTTTTTCATGGCCTTCTTTAGTAAGCGAAAGCAGCTTAAAGTGAAAAGTATATTTTCCTAATGCAAAAATGGTTTCCTTGTTTTCTGGTTGATAAACTTTACTGCGTTTTAAAAAGATTTCAATTTTTAATACCAATTCTTCAATGCTAAAAGGTTTGGTGATGTAATCATCTGCACCTAGCCGTAATCCTTTTAAACGGTCTTCTTTTAACGATTTTGCCGTTAAAAACAAGATTGGCACTTCTTGGTTTTTTACACGGATATGTTCTGCCAAACTAAAACCATCTAACTTGGGTAGCATAACATCTAAAATAAAAAGGTCAAAGGTTTTGGTGTTTATTAAATCTTTGGCTTTTGCGCCATTTTCGCAATGCGTTACTTCGTACCCATTTAACTGCAAATTGTCTTGCGTTACATAGCCCAAGTTTAAATCATCTTCCACATAAAGCAGTTTTGGTTTATCCATTTTTTGAAGGTATTTCAATCGTAAATGTGCTTCCCGTGTCTAATTCACTCGTTACATTTAATTTCCATTTATGTGTTTGAACTATTTTTTTCACATAGCTCAAACCCAGGCCAAAGCCTTTTACATCATGTACATTGCCTGTAGGCACACGGTAAAACTTGTTAAATATTTTTGGTTGATTTTCTGGCGCTATCCCCTGCCCTTTGTCCGTTATGCTCAACACCAAATTGTTATTTATCGTTTTAGTATCAATGCTAATGTTTAGCGTCTCAGGGCTATACTTTATGGCATTATCTAACAGATTATATAGAATATTGGTAAGATGCACTTTGTCTGCCAAAACCTCACTGGGCTTGGCTTTTAATCCTAACGTTAAAATTCCGTTCAGGTCATTCATCTTCAGGTCAAAATGATGCGCAACTTTTTGAAGCAATTCATGAAGATCTATCTGCTCTAACTTTAGAGTGATAACCTCTTTTTCCAAATCCGTCATTTGCAGTAATTTTTCTACCTGTTTGGTTAGCTGACTATTTTCTTCTTGTATTATTTCTGTGTATTTGTTTAAACGCGTGTCTTGTTTTATAGCCTCGGATTCGGCCAACACATTTGCCGAAATAGCAATTGTGCTCAGCGGAGTTTTAAATTCATGCGTCATTGTGTTTACAAAATCCTTCTGCACTTCGGAAAGCCTTTTTTGTTTAAGGATAATAAAGAGCGAATACGCGAAAATGAGCAGAACCATGAGCACAATGGTTGTAGAGAACATCCAAACCTTTAGTTCACCAAAAATGTAGGCTTTACGTTCTGGTAAGCGTACCCCGAAATAGTAAATATTGTCTTCCCATTTGGGCAATTCTGTGGTTATGTTTTTGTTTTCTTTTGTGCCCACGTAGTTTCCATAAACCATTTTATCAGACGAGCAGTCATAGATTCCATACTCATAATCCATAAAAATTTTTCTAGCCCGAAACTCTTTGCTGATGTAATGTTCTAAAATATTCGCATCAATCACATCGTTTAATGCCACAACAAAATAATTGCTAGATAGTTGACTTACCGGATTTGTGCTTGCAAGATTATGATCATTGAGCATGGCCATGTCTTCCGCCACATTTAGCAAGGCTACGTTTAAGGTTTGGTCAAGCTCCTTTTCCGTAATGTCCATGGCCCTATTCACCCAATAAATTTGCGACAAGGCAATTCCGAACATCGAAATAGCACCTAAAACAATTACCCACCTGATTCTTATCTTATTCATTTGCTACGAATATATCTCTTGATCTACTGTGTTTTTTATCGTTAACAACTCATTAACAAGAATTGAAGAATCATTAACCAATCAAAGATGTTGCCCAACTTAGTTTTGACTCGAACAAATAATTAAAACATTTTATTATGAAAAAGACAGTATTGATTTTAGGGCTATTCGCACTTGGTTTTAGCTTAGCTAGTTTTACCACAAGCACCATTGTTGTGCTAAACGAAATTGAAAACATGGCACTTGCCGTTATTAAATGGGATGCAAAAACGGTAGATGCCGGAACCATTAAAAAAGGTGTATCTGTAGATTTGGTTTTTGAATTCACCAATTCTGGTAAAGTGCCGTTAACCATTTACAATGTAAAGCCAAGTTGTGGTTGCACAGTAGCATCGTACCCCAAAGAGCCCATTATGCCAGGCGAAACAGCCGAAATAAAAACAACTTACAATGCTACTAAAACAGGAAAGTTTAGAAAATCTGTAGTCGTTACTTCAAACACTGACCCCAAAACAGAAACGTTAATACTTGTTGGAGAAGTAATTTAAAAAACACTAGAAAATGTGATTTTATAGCTCTGGTTAAATGCCAGAGCTTTTTTTATATTTCTGGCTATAGAAAAAAATACTGTTAAATCTTCTTTAATGTTCGCTTTATTCAGGAACATTTTCGCATTTGAGCGGTTATTTTTGCGCCCCCATTAAAATAATATAGTCTTGAAATTTTTACTAAGCCTCTCATTTATTGTTTTTTCTTTTGTTTCTCATGCCCAGAAAGTAAATAGTGAGGCCACTTCCACTGGTGAAATTTTTGGCCAAATACTAGATTCTGCCTCAAGTGTTGGTTTAGAGTTTGCCGCCATTTCTTTATATCAAAAAGATTCGGATAAAATAATTACAGGTGGTATGTCTTCAGAATCTGGCAAATTCGACCTGACTGAGGTGCCATTTGGCGCATACTATATTGCCATTCAATTTGTTGGATATCCTAAAAAAATCATCAACAACATACTACTTACCAAAGAAAAGCCAGTAATAAACCTGGGAAAAATAGAATTGGTTGGAGATAACCTCCTAAACGAAGTTGTGGTGGATGGCAGCACACCAACCATCATGTACGACATTGACAAAAAAGTAATAGACGTGAGTAATTTGGAGGTTACAACGGGGCAAACTGCTGTTCAAATTTTAGAAAACTCCCCGTCTGTCATGGTGCAAAACGATGGAACCGTTTTGTTGAGAGGTAGCTCTAGTTTTACACTTTTCATAAACGGCCGCCCTACTGCTATGGAACCCAGCGATGCGCTAGCTACCATTCCGGCAAGTACAATAAAAAACATCGAGATTATTACCAACCCTTCGGCAAAATATGAAGCCGAAGGCGCTAGTGGAATCATGAACATCATTACAAAGTCGAATAAACTAGAAGGCATGAGCATGCTTGCCAACGTAACGGGTGGCAATTACAACAACTATTCTGGCGATGTTTCTTTAAATGTTAGTCATGAAAAAACCACCTTTAACGTTGGAATTGATTATAGAAACAGATCTAACCCAAAAGATGAGTTTACTGAAAGATTGTCAAAATTTGATTCAGGGACCACTACAATAAGAAGCAATGGTTTAACCGATTGGGGAGCCGAAACATATGGCGCAAATGCAGAGTTTGTTTGGACTCCAAACACAGCACACACGTTTACCATTGGTTCTAGAATAAATAAGCGAAACATGAAATCTGTTAATGAGTTACAGTTTGATGAACTAATTGATGATGCTAACGTGAATAGTTATTTTAACGATGGCTTGTCTCAATATAGCATTACATCAAATTCTAGTTACTTAACATATCGGTATAATATTAAAAGAAAACAAGATCATTATATAGAAGGACGTGCGGTGTATAATTATCGTTTTGGAGATGATGTTGTGCTGATAGATTATTTAGATGCCGATGGCAAAAAAACAGGTGGTACCAAAAACACAGAAGTTGGTCCATCTAACATGATTCGTTTTAACCTAGACTATTCTAGCACCTATAAAAACGATATGAAGTTTGAGGCTGGTACCCAGATACAATTTGGCGAAAGCACAGATGAAAACCAAAATTTTGAGTACAACCCAATTACGGGAGAATATGAATTACAAGCCTTATTTAGTGCTTCGGCCAATTATATCCGCAACATTGCTGGTTTTTATGGTCTTGTACAGGGCAAAAAAGGAAAACTTGGTTACCAATTTGGTTTGCGTACAGAGTATACAGATCGGTCTATAACGGCCGAATTACAAGACAAAACAACACATATTAACCGCTGGGATTGGTTTCCTACCATTCATTTTTCTTATACCCTCCCTAAAGAAAATCAGTTGCTTATAAATTACACACGAAGAATTCAGCGCCCACGTAGTTATTTCTTAGAGCCCTTTTTTACTTGGCGCAATGCATATTCAATTTACTCGGGTAATCCGGATTTGTCTCCAGAATACATCGATGCTTTTGAAGTAAATTGGATAAAAAGTTTTGCCAAAAAAGGGTTTGTATCTGTAGAAACCTATATAAGATTGGTAGACAACTACATTGATCGGGTACAGATGCCATTTGACACAAACATTACATTAACGTCTCCTTTAAACGTTGGTAAAACTGTTTCTGTGGGTGTAGAACCTTCTTTTAGTTATAAGTTGTTTTCTTGGTGGAAAACAGATATTGCCTTTAATCTATTTCAATATGCTATAAAAAGCGGGCATGAACAAATTAACAGCAGCAATAACTTTAATTGGAACTCCAGATTTACAAACACCTTCCCCATAAAAGGCAATTGGAATGTACAGTTGGCCTCTAGATACATTGGGCCAGCAAATACTGTTCAAGGTGAAGTTGAAGGCTATTTTACCATGAATGGTTCTGTGCGCAAAAGTTTTAATAACAATAAGTATTCTTTAATCTTTCAGGTTCAAGATATATTTTCAACCATTAAAAACGAGAGTCGTATTCAGGCAGGCAATGTTTACACCTATCAATTGTCTGAGCCTAGAACGCCATTGTTTACCTTCACTTTTTCTATGCGTTTAAACAATTATGTGAAGAAAGAAAAAGCACAAGAATCTGATGATTTCTAAGAGGTTAAGAAAATAAATCTAAGGTTGGGTTATTGTCGTCTAAATTTCGTTTTCGTGCGGTAGTCATGCCCATTCCTTCTAGCTTTAGTTCGCTATAAATTTCATAGTCATACTCTTTAAAAATGCGTTCGCCAACGGGTTTTAGCAAACCTGTACCATTGGCCTTGGGGCTTTTTAGGGCGGGCGAAACCGGATAAGCATTCATTTCGCTCCCCGGAAAGGGCTGCAACAATTGGGTAACATCTTGCAGTGGCAAATCGTTACTGAGCCAAGCAAGCTCATCTTCGGGGTGCAAAATTACGGGGCTGCGGTGATGTCCTATTTTTTGCGTTACCGAATTGGAAACGGTGGTTACAATGGCAAAGGTGTTTATTTCATCGCCCGTTTCGGGGTTTTGCCAGACATCCCACAGCCCAGCAAAAGCAAATGGCCGCACACCTTTGCGCATATACACCACATAGGGTTTGCTCAGTTTTTCTTTTTGCGGTCCTTCAAAAAAAGCATCGGCTACCACCAAGCAGCGCTGGCTGCGTATGGCCTGCCTAAATACAGGTTTGTTGATGATGCCTTTGGCGCCCGTATAGCGCACATCGTTGGTTTTGTTGTGGTCGCCCTCTGCCCTGGCGTTAAACAAATACATTTGTTTTTTAGCCCATGTGGGCGAAAATCCAAATTGAAAAAAATGTACCTGATCTGGATTTTTATTGGTGATTACTGGCGCAAAATCGCCCAAGCTTACGTTGGTATTTGGCGCATATAAATCGGGCTGAGGCGTGGTTACATTAAACCGCTTTTCTACTGCCTTTAATTTTGAAATGGTTACGTATCTGCCGCACATTTTTTTTAGTGTTGAGTTTTTAGTTATGAGTCTTGAGTGTTTAGTTCAGTTAGAAGCTTCGAATGTTCTTTTCGAAATCTAATTTTTCAATTATTTATGTCCTTCATTGGTTTCTAGCGAAGTGCTATTTTTTTTAAAATAAGTCCAAAACCCTTTCTGCCTTACATGCATTCCTCCACAATAAATAGACTCAGTCTTTAATAATGTATCGTTTTCAACAATCAAACTAAGGTGCCGAAATTCTTCTCCGAAATTTGTCGTATCAAAATTTATGGGGTTCGTAATTTCCGAAACTACTTTCTCTTTTCTTTTAAAAGTCTCCTCAGTTATTTTATGGCTGACTTCTTTTAGGACTAACGTATCATGATTTTTCACAAACACTCCTTTTGAATGATAAGTTCCTGAGAGTTCAAAGTGAGAATATTTAAGTGCGTAATTACCTTCCTCTTCAAATATTATTTCTAAATATCCGCAATAATCAGCCTCATATTTCCCTGTAATACCTTCTTGTTTTTCATGAATTGATAATGAAAATATGATGTTTAACAATAAAAATATGTTCTTCATTTTATTACGAATTACTACTGCTTTAGACTTTCTTACAAAGAAATTCATCTTCTTCTATTGGGCAACAGTGCGGGTGGTTCTCCGCTAAACGGATTCATTCCGCCAATGGATTTTACGCCCAAACCAATGGCGCGTTGCACGGCACGGTCGCCAAAGCGCTGGCGGATTTTATCCATAGCGCTGTATAAATTTATCATTTCTTCGTTATCGTCAAACAAATTTATTTGGTAGCCACCGCCCACCAAATGGCTAAAACGCACGCCAATAAGGCGCACCAGTACGCGCCTGTCGTATAGTTTTTCAAACAACTCTTTTACTTTGGGAATGATGATGTGATCTGCCGCAGTATACGGTATACGTGCCTGTAAGGTGTGCGTGTTAAAATCGCTATACCGCACTTTTACCGTAAGGCAAGCAGTTAATTTGTTTCCTCTGCGTAACTGAAATGCCAAATTTTCGGCCATGGCAATAAGGATGCTGCGCAGTTTTTCTACATCAATGGTGTCTTTGTTAAAGGTACGTTCTGTGCTTATAGATTTTCGCTCAGAATACTGCACCACAGGGCTGTTGTCTACCCCTTGTGCTTTGCGCCAAATTACTTCGCCATTCTTGCCAAACACGCTGGTCATCATTTCGAGGGGCATTTCTTGAATGGTCTGTATTTTTTGCACGCCCAAGTTGCGCAATGTCTGGTAGGTTTTGGCACCCACCATGGGTATTTTCCGAACCGATAATGGCGCTAAAAATGGCTTTTCTGTGCCGTAATCTATATTGAGTTGGTTGTTGGGTTTGGCCTCGCCCGTGGCTACTTTGCTCACCGTTTTGTTTACCGAAAGCCCAAAAGAAATGGGCAAACCCGTTTCCTTCATTATGCGCTGGCGCAGCTCGCTGGCAAATTTGTAATTGCCAAAAAACTTATCCATGCCGGTTAGGTCGATGTAAAACTCATCTACCGAAGTTTTTTCGTACAGCGGCACCTCTTCGCGAATAATTTCTGTAACATCTTGCGAATGCTTGCTGTAATTAGCCGAATTGCCGCGAATAACAATAGCTTCCGGACACATTTCTTTTGCCATGCGCATGGGCATGGCGCTGTGCACGCCAAAGGCACGGGCTTCGTAGCTGCAAGCGGCCACCACGCCTCTATCGCTAGTGCCACCTATTAATATAGGCTTGCCATTCAGGCGGCTGTCTATTAACCGTTCTACCGACACGAAAAACGTGTCTAAATCCATATGTATGATGCTGCGTGACATGGCCCCTCCAAACCTCCCCAAAGGGGAGGCTCTTTTTAAGTCTTTATTTAAAATCAACTGAACTATTTCTTTTTCTCTTTGCCTGAATTAATGTAAAGGTTGGAGAAAGCCCTGTACATAAAATGAGTGAGTCTTTATGACTCCCCCCTTTGGGGGGCGGGGGGGCTTTTCAGCATTTCCACATCCTTTTTAAGCTCGGCTAGCAACGATGTTATTTGCGGCAAGCCGGGCTGGCGCTCGGGGTTGGGTAATTCAAAACTAATTACGCCCACGGCTTTCCAAACTTCTACAATGCGGCCCACGGGCACGGTGTAGGCTTCGTAATCGGGGTTGTCGCTTTTTAGCAAAAGCTGCCCTTCGTTCATGTTGTTAATCACGCGTTTGTATACCACACCTTCATCGCGGGTAATTAAAATGTAACATTCTTCGTTGCGGATGTTGTGCCAGTCTTGTACATATTCTGAAATAATATACGCCCCCGGTGGCACGGGCAACATGCTATCGCCACGAATTTGAAACATGCGGTAGGTTCTGTCTTGCGGCAGCTCTGGGAATGGCAGCGCAAAGCGCGGCAGTGCACCCACAAAGTCGGCATCGCCATAGCCATTTAGATAGCCGGCACTGGCTTTTACAGGCACCATGGTGGCCAGTTCTTTGTCGTCATCTTTAGATACCATCACCGGTAAAATGCGCAACTTTTGTCCTTCAATATCGGCTTCAGCTTCGGCCTTTTGGGTGGTTAAATCGCGTAGCACCAATTGGTCCATTCTAATTTTAAAAAACTGGCAGAAATGCTGCAACGTGGTTAATTTGGGCTCTGCACGACCTTCTTCGTACGCCCCCACCATGGCGCGCTTTATGCCAATTTGTTGCGCCAATTGTTCTTGTGTTAGATTTTTCTGCTTACGCAGGTAGCGGATGTTTGTGTTTAGGTGGCTCATAATTAGATGTGAGATTTTAGATGTGTGTATCAAGATTTAAGACTGATTCTTCAAATTTTTCGATGCTTGGTTTTACCCTCCCCCTGCACCCCCGCCAGCGGGGGATAATCGGACTTAGCATTTAAATTATATACTTTTCTTTGTTTTCCGTTTTAAGATCGTGATGTTCTTGTGCGCGTTGTGTCTCCCCCTCCAAAGGGGGATAGACTCTCGTTCAACAATCAGATTTATTCTCACAATTGTGATATTTAACAGAGCCCGGTCGATATTTACTTTTAAAACAATAATGCTAAAATAAACAGAATGACAACAATATTAGAATGTGGATTAAAAAATATTTCATCTTTGTCTAAAATAAAATGAATCGCGATAAGCAAAAAAGCAACGATTAATTTCGATACTGAAAAACATCTCCTATAAAATGAAATTAAGAACGCTCACACTATTAGCAATGCTTCCACTATTTAGCATTTCTCAGCATGCAATAATTCATATACCTAGTGATTACTTGAAATTAAAAAATATCAAAAGCATAACTTCAATTGCTATTGACTCAGCAGAAGGCACAAAAAAAATTGAAGAATATTATGAAGACGGTCGAATACAACAAGAAACTTCGTTTCAATCAAAAAAAATGTGGCAAAGAGATATCGATAGCAGTTACAAAGGCAAGGAGTTTCAATTCATAAGAAGATACTATTATGATGATGTAGAAAACTCAATACTTTACGCAGAGACAAACGTAGGGATGAATTATCATGATATTTTTCTCTTAAAACAGACAAGACCCGAAGGTGCAGATAGTGTTTTCTGGACCACATTCGGAAGCAAAACAAGAATATCCAAAGGAGAATATCGTCCTCAAATAATTGACACTATTCAAGTCCATATAAACAAATTTGCTCTATTATCACGAAAAGATGATACACTTCAGTATAAATTCATCTATCATTTAATCGGAAAAGATTCGATAGTATATATCGACCAAATTGACAAATACATCAAATATGAAGTTTATAATGAATCGAAAATGATCTCATGTGGTGGCTTGCTAACTGAGGACGAACTAAACAATTCAACTAGTTTTATCTCATACTCGCGAGTACTATTCAACAAGAAAGGATATCCAAATAAGGCGATTTACTTCCATAAATACAGCAAAAAAAAGTTTATACACTACCATTTGACCTATACACTATTTGACGATTAAAAAATGCTCGACTTACACTACATCATGCAGCGGCCAAGCAAAGAAGAATTTCTGGCGGCTGCCGAATATTTAACCAAAAACACAGAAGAATTAAGCAATGTGTTTGCCTTTTTTACCTCAGGAACCACCAAAGAAAGAAACCGAAGTGCGTGGCTTTTGCAGCAGGCTAGCGATGTTGATGCCACTGTTTTTTATCCATGGCACAAAACCATCATCGCCCATGCGCTAAATGCCAAAACCGATGCAGAAAAGCGTTTTACCACGCGCCTATTCTCTTTGCACGGCTTGCCTACAAACCACGATTTAAAAGGCCAATTGTTGCAACAAACTTTCGATTGGCTAATAAACCCCAAAGAAAGCATTGCGGTAAAAGTTCATTGCTTAGAAATTTTATATCGATTCACAAAAATTCATCCGGAAATAGAACATGAGCTGCGCGAAATTATTACCGACCAATACGAACGCAGTTCTGCTGCTTTTAAAGCGCGTGCGCGGATGGTTTTAAAACGGTTGGAAGCTTAAAATGCAATTCATCAAAAACGATATCTTTATCGATATAAAAATATGGATGAATATTTTTCTTGGTCGCATGAAAAAAATAAAAAAATACATCAAAGATTTTATTGCAAAACAGCAATACAAACGCTCATTTAAGCGTGCCGCCAAAGACCACAATATTATGTCTGTTGCCGAAGAAGGAATGGCAGATTATGCACATCAACTTAAGGTGCATGATTAATTAGAAAGCTCGATTACACACCGTTCGTTTTTTAAGCGCTCCATGGCGTTGGCATCTACATTTAAATCTTGTGCATCTCGCATTTTAGATTTGTGGTAGCGTTTTAACTCCTTGCGCAACAGTGCTTCAGAAAAACGTTTTACCGCAAGCGGAGTTTTTAGCAACAATGGCGGAACGAGCGCTGGTTTGTCGTCATCGCCTTTGGCAACCATAGTAAAATAACACGTGTTGGTGTGTTTAACCAGTTTCTTTTTTACGTTTTCGGCTGTTACTTTAATGCCAATAACCAAAGATGAGTTGCCCACATAATTTACGCGCGCCATCATGCTAACCAAATCGCCCACATCTACGGGCTCTAAAAATTCTACTTCGTCTACCGAAACGGTAACGCAATAATTTCCGGCATGTTTGGTGGCACAGGCATAGGCCACTTTATCCATTAAAGAAAGTAAAATACCTCCGTGAATTTTCCCACCAAAATTGGCGTAAGCCGGTATCATTAATTCGGTAATGGTGGTGTCTGAAGAAGTGTAATCTAATGGTTTCATGTGGTGAAAATAAAAGAATTAACTCACCCATAAACAGATGCTACACAATAATTATTTAGAATTACCGTAGGGAAACATTTAAAACTGGTAGCTTAAGCTTTATGAATTTGCAGTAGTTTTAATCTTTACAATTAAAACCAAAATGGCCCCGAAAAACGATTTTATCATTAACCCAGGAAATAGATAGAGTACAACTTCCCAGATTGAATTAAAGGTTAATCCATGCGCAAGTAGGCCAAAAACACCACAAAGCATCAATACCAAATGTGCACCAATAAAGATGAAAAAATAGCGCGCATATTGTACTTTACACTTTTCTGCCCACCACCCGGCTACAAATCCTGCGGGTAAAAAGCCGAGTAAAAACCCAACTGTTTTACCATAAAACGGATCTAAACCACTAGAAAAGTTTGCAAATACAGGTAAGCCAATTGCGCCTAATACCAAGTAAATGAAGATAGAAATTACTCCGCTACGCCAACCAAAAATCATGGGGGTTAAAATAACAGCAAGGCTTTGGAGGGTAATAGGAACATAGCCTGGCATATTAAAACTATGCGGACTAGCCAAGGCAATTATTATTGTACCTAGTACAATACGGAGCCAAAAATTCATGTTGTTTTTCTTTTACGCTTTTTTTCGTAGCGCTGCCGCGTTACAATGGCAATTAAAATTACACCCGGGGGTGCAGCTAATACAGTATAAAAAATTGTTTCGTATGGGTTGGGTGTACCTTTAAACAAATGAATGGCTGATATTAATACAGCCGTAATTACTGTAGGAGTTAAAATAGCTAGAAAAATAGATAAGTATTTGTGTTTTAGAGCAACGCTAATTTTTTGAGTAACCTTTACCAAACTGCCCCCTACCAACAGCGTATAAAAAAATTGTTTCAAAGCCGGAACCATGGCCGCATCAAAGCCTGAATTTCTATTTATGTAATATGCCACAGACCCCATTAAAACCCCGCCAATTGCTCCTAGCTTCCAATTAACACTTTTGTAAATAAATTTTAATATTATCAAAGCTAATTTTTAAAATTCGCGACAAATGTAACCAATCATTGTGCAGCTAGATAGCTCTTTAACTCTAATAATGAATTGTACGGACTGTCTACAATAAATGCATTAATAAGCCACGAAGGTATGTTTTCTCCGGGGTCTGCTAAAAAAGAATACGTTACCTCTGTACCTGTTTTTGTAGGCTTTAACAACCAATAGCCATGAGAAACCTCCATGCGCACATGACCACCTAAAGGTTCATCAATATTATTAGCCTCTGTAATCTTAATTAATATTTCTCCGTTTTTTCTTTTTGATACGATTGAGCGCTGCACTACCTCTCTATTGTCATATGGAAAAGGCAAAAGCACTACTTGCCGAAAAACAAACTCAGTGTCGCTTATTTGATCAATCAGTTGCCCTTTGGCAATACCATCAATCCATTTGTGATAGTTATCTAAGTCTAATACTGCTTTGGCTACAAATTCTGGCGGATAACTATATGTTGCAGTAGCTTTAAACATGTTAACCTTAGTTTCATTAACACTACGTACATAAACTTTTATCCCTTTTTTATCTTTTTTTAACTGCCAGCTTTCTCCTGCAAAAACCAATAAAGAGAAAAACAGAAAAATGCCTAAAAACTTAATGGTATGTTTGGTCATGCTATTCTATTTCTTGCCCTGCCAAAGCATGGCCAGCCAGCCAACCGCCCGTCCATGCTGCTTGGAAGTTAAACCCACCGGTTAACGCATCAATATTTAATATTTCTCCTGCTAAAAATAAACCAGGCAGCTTTGTGCTTTCAAAACGCTTAAAATTTATTTCTTTTAAATCTACACCTCCCGCGGTAACAAACTCCTCTTTAAACCTGCTTTTGCCTGAAACTTGGAAAAAAGAACCTGTAATTTCATTGGCAAAATCTTGCATGGTTTTGTTAGAGATATCACCCCAGTTATGTGTATTTTCTATACCCACATGTTGGGCTAAGTTTTTCCACAACCGCAAAGGCACGCCAAACATGGTGTGATTTTGAATGCGTTTTCTAGAATTTGAAACGCGCTCTTCGGTAAATGCTGCCAGCACTTCTTCTTGCTCTAAATCTGCAACCCAATTTATAAGTATGGGGAAATAATACATACAATCGGCCAAGGCTGGTGCGCCCCAGCTAGAGAGTTTTAAAACTACAGGGCCACTTAAACCCCAATGCGTAATTAATAAAGGACCGTTTTCTACCAACTGAGAATTGGCGATAGATACTTCGGCATTATCTAAACTTATACCAGCTAACCCTTTAATACGTGGATCTTTAATGTTAAACGTAAACAATGATGGAACTGGCTCTATAATGTTGTGCCCTAGCTTTTTAAGGATATCCCATAGCTTTTTACTACTACCTGCTGCAACCAAAATTTTATTGGCTATATAATCTCCCTCTTGGGTTTTTATTTGCCACTTTTTGTCTTCGTTTTTAATATCTGATACGGCTACGCCTTTTTTTATTTCTACGCCCGCAGATTCAGCCATCATCAACAAACAATCTATAATGGTTTGTGATTGGTCTGACTCCGGAAAAACGCGATTATCAGCCTCTATTTTTAAATCTACACCTCTATCGGCAAACCACTCCATAATGTCTGCGGGCTGAAAACGAGAAAAGGGACCAATTAACTCTTTGTTGCCACGAGGATAAAACTGTACCAAATCTTTTGGGACAAAACAAGCGTGTGTAACATTACAACGGCCACCACCTGAAATTTTAACCTTTTGCAGCAAAGTTTTTGCCTTTTCTAAAACAATTACTTTTTGGCTTGGATTAGCCTCGGCACAAGCTATCGCGGCAAAAATGCCTGCTGCCCCCCCACCAATAATGATTGCTGTTTCTTGCATGGCGCAAATTTATTGTAAACTTATATAGATGCTTAACGTATTTGTTTTAAAAGTTTTTCTTAAAAAATGCTATTTAAACTTTAGCCGTAAACTATTAAACACCACAGTTACAGAACTAAACGCCATGGCCCCGCCAGCAATCATTGGGTTTAGTAAAAAACCATTTATCGGATATAGTACACCTGCCGCAATTGGGATTGCCAAAATGTTGTAAATAAAAGCCCAAAAAAGATTTTGTTTAATGGTTTTTACGGTGCTTTTAGAAACCGAAATAGCCTTTGCAATTTTATTGATATCGCCATGTAAAAGTGTAAGCCCTGCGCTCTCCATGGCAATATCGGTGCCAGTGCTCATGGCAATACCAACATGCGCGTTGGCCAAAGCGGGCGCATCGTTTATACCATCGCCAACCATGGCGCATTTGTTACCGTTCTTACTAAACTCTGCAACCAACTCAGCTTTGTTCTGGGGCGATTGGTTGGCATGAAAACCATTTAGGTTTAACGTTTCGGCTACATATTGCGCGGTTTTAGCATTGTCTCCGGTAAGCATAATTACCTTTAGATTCATTCGTTGCAATTGTGCAACACTTTCTTGAGCGTTTTCTTTTATTTGGTCTTCCAAGCCAAAAACAGCTAATATTTCATCTTTTTTACCAAACGCAACCCACGTGGTATTTATGCGTTCTGAAGATTGAATTAAAGATGCTGCTAAACCATTTTCAATTTTGTTAAACCACTCTGTTTTCCCTACAAAGTATTCATCCCCCTGATAGCGAAATGACACTCCTTGACCAGCTACGGTGAGTATATCATCAAGCTCAACTTTGGGTAAGTCTTCCTTTTGAAGAAAAGCACAAATGTTTTTAGAAATAGGATGTTCTGAATTGTTTTCGGCCTGAAACAATGCTGCCTTTTGTTTTTGTGTAATCTTTTCACTCCAAACATGCTGGGTAACCTTCGGTTTTCCTTCGGTTAATGTTCCTGTTTTGTCTATAAATAGAGTATCAACTTCGTGCAACTTTTCAAGCGTTTCGGCATTTTTTATTAGAATACCGTTTTTGGCCGCTAGCCCAACCCCAACCGTAATGGCTGTTGGTGTAGCAAGACCTAAAGCGCACGGACATGCTATTATTAATACCGTAACAGACGAGACAAACGCATGAATAAATGCTGGTTCTGGCCCGATGAAAAACCATGTTAAACCTGAAACAATAGAGATACCAATTACAATCGGCACAAAAACAGATGAAATTTTATCGGCCAACTTTTGCGCTGGAGCTTTACTGCCTTGAGCTTCTTGTACGGCTTTTATAATTTGTTCTAGTACCGTTTGCTCGCCAACCACTTTCGCCTTTACATACAAAACACTGTTTTGGTTTACTGTACCACCTATTACTTTATCGCCTTGTTTTTTAGATATTGCTTGTGGTTCTCCAGAAATCATGCTTTCATCTACATACCCAGAACCAGCACTAACTTCTCCATCTACCGGGATGTATGCTCCGGGCAAAACCTTAAGTGTATCATCAATACAAACCGCTTCAATAGGTACTGTTTCTTCATCTTGGCCAATAACCCTAATAGCCGTTTTAGCTTGTAAATCCATCAGCTTATCTATAGCACCACCGGTTGCGTGTTTTGCGCGTTCTTCTAAAAAGTTGCCCAGTAAGATTAAGGTAATGATGACAACAGCACTCTCATAATACACGTGAGTTTCTATGCCAATTGATATAAAATATTGTTCGAAAAATGTGCTAATCAACGAAAATAGAAATGCAGCACCTGTACCCAAAGCGATAAGCGTATCCATATTGAATTGCAAATGCCTTAGTTTTTTAACTGCACTTATGTAAAAATGCCCGCCACTATAAAATATTACTGGTACGGAAAGCACTAACATTATAAAGTTGCTGTGGCTGACATTTGTAAAAACCATGCTGAGTAGAAAAACAGGAAGGCTAAATATTACCGCTACAACTAACTTTTTTTTAATTTCTTTTAAAGCCGCAGCAAACTCATTTTGCTGATCGGCCCTTGATCTGTTTTCTACCAAATCATAGCCAATACTTTGTACTTCTGCTTGCAATTGGCTAAAACTTATTTGGTCAGAAAATGCTACTTGCACTTGGTGAGATGCGTAATTAACCTCCGCAGCATCAACTCCATCAAGAAATTTTAGTATGTTTTCTACATTTCGTGCACAAGCGGCACAAGTCATTCCCTTAACAAAAAAATGTTGCTTTTTGGTGGCCATATTTACAATTTCATGGCATAGCCCATTTTAGATACAACCGCATTTAGAGTTTCTAGAGAGGTTACATTTTCATCAAAACTTACTTCGGCCTGGCTTGGACTAAGTGTTACTACAGCGCTTTGTACACCGGGTTGTTTTTCTAAAATCATTCTAACCGTTCTTACACAGCCATCGCACGTCATGCCGGTTATTTCTACTTGGTTTGTTTGCATTTTGTTTCTTTTTTATACGCGAAGATATTTCACTTGTTTAAGTCTCGTTTGAATTTTTGAAATTATAGTCTACTTTGCACTTATCTAAACCCAATCTTCTTGCTTATGTTTTTACAAATCACCGATTCTTTAAACGACATCAACCTAAACTTTAGCACCAATTTAGTTTGGGTTATGAATTTGTGCATTGCCATAATAATGTTTAGTGTAGCCCTCAGCATGAAACGCGAAGATTTTGTTACGCTTTACAAACAGCCAAAACAAGTGCTTGTTGGGGTTACAAGTCAGTTTTTTTTACTTCCATTTCTAACATTTGTAATTATCATGATAATAAAACCGCATCCTGGACTGGCTTTGGGGATGATGTTGGTTGCCTCCTTGCCTGGTGGAAATGTGAGCAACTATTTTACCTTGTTGGGCAAAGGAAATCCAGCGCTTTCTGTTACAATGACGGCTATAGCCACATTACTGGCTCCTCTTTTCACCCCATTAAATTTTGGTTTTTATGGCAGCAGTATTGGTTTTGCAGAAAGCCTATTCAGAAAGATTAATCTTGATTTCTTAGAAATGTTTAAAAGCGTAATGTTAATGTTGGTTATACCTATGGTATTGGGCATTTTATTTGCAAAAAAATATCCCACGATTACAGAAAAGATTAAAGGAAAAATGCAAGGCTTGTCGCTGCTTATTTTGCTCGCCTTTATTGCTTTTGCATTTAGTGGAAATTATGAATTGTTCTTAAAGTATTACAATCACATTATTGGATTGGTGTTCTTGCATACTACAGTAGCTGTTGTAGCTGGATATTTGTGGGGATATTTGCTTACCAAAAGCAAAGTTGTTGCCCGCACCATTAGTATAGAAACCGGCATACAAAACTCTGGTTTAGGGCTTGTGCTAATTTTCTCTCTTTTTCAAGGGCAAGGTGCTATGGCATTAATAACCGCTTGGTGGGGTGTTTACGATATTTTTGTTGGATTGATTGCAGCTTTTATATTTAGCAAAATGGCTACACGTAATTTAGCCAAAGTTGAAGCTTAAACCATCATATGCCAGCGCCATAGCTACAGGAAGCTTTTTATTTATAACTTCATGCAAACCCATACTATGGCTTATGTGTGTAAAGTATGTTTTTTGCGCACTAATTTCGTTAGCTATTTCTAAAGCTTCTTGTAGGTTAAAGTGTGCATGATGTTTGTTATGATGCAATGCGTCTAACACCAACACTTCCAAATCTTGAAGTTGTTCTATTGCCTCCTCCGAAATAAAATTAACATCTGTTAGGTATGCGAAATTTTTAATTCTAAAGCCAAGCACGGGCAAATTGCCATGTAATGCGCGAATTGCTTTTATAAATACTCCATGTATATGTAATGGTCCGGGAACAATGCTATTTAAATTATACGTTGGTGCCCCAGGATAAGGTTGTTTTGTAAACGCATACGGAATTAATGTTTTTACACGCCTTAATACGCGTTCTTCTGCAAAAATAGGCATGGCTAATTTTTGCTTAAAAATGTAGCTACGCAATTCATCTAGGCCTGCTACATGATCTTGATGTTCATGCGTTAATAAAACGGCATCTAATGTATCTACATTTTGTTGTAGCATTTGCTGTCTAAAATCGGGTCCACAATCAATAACCAAGTTTGTATCGCCATGGGTAATAAGTACAGAAGTTCTTAACCTTTTGTCTTTTGCATGTGGCGAAACACAAACCTCGCATTTGCACCCCATTACCGGTACTCCCTGTGATGTTCCTGTACCCAACAACGTGATTTTTGTTTTTTGGTGCTTCATTTCACTTTTGTGCATAAAAGGCGAAAATAAATGAACGATCTCACTTAGATTGCATCATGGATTAATCCTTAAACTTTAGATAAAAGAAATAGTTTGACATTTTTATCATTTCACTGCACTACTTTTGAACAAGAAGCTTCACTTGCAATTAGTACGAAGTAGAAAAAGCATCCAAACTTAATTAAGTGGTAAAAATGAAAGAAAATGACAACCAATATTTTATGCGTAGAGCCATTGCGCTTGCACAAGAAGGAATGAATGCCGGTGCTGGCGGCCCGTTTGGTGCTGTGGTTGTTAAAGATGGAGAAATAATTGCCGAAGGTCATAATAGCGTTACATCGCAAAACGACCCAACGGCTCATGCCGAAATTGTAGCTATACGGTTGGCTTGCGACAAGCTAAACACGTTTCAGCTTGCGGGATGTATCATTTATACCTCTTGTGAGCCTTGCCCCATGTGCCTTGGTGCTATTTATTGGGCTAGGCCAGAAAAGGTAGTTTACGCTTGCAATAGGCATGATGCGGCTGCGGTAGAATTTGACGACCAATTTATTTACAACGAGCTTGATGTAACACTGGAAGAAAGAAAAATTGCGTTTAGTCAAGAACTTAGAGATGAAGCGCTAGTAGTGTTTAACGCATGGACGAATAAAGTGGATAAAACCAGGTATTAACCTATTAAATACTTTATGTTTAAAATGTTTTATACATTTGACTTAAAAAAACGGGACGTGAACGAACCAATCCAAACTAAAATGAGCTCAATGAAAAAAGTGTTTTTTATTATTTCTGTTTTGTTTTTTTCATTAAACGGTTTTACCCAAATAATGCATGCTGGCGTTTGGAACAACGATGATTTGTATTTTGATTTCAATCCGGACACCATATTGCCTCAACCGCCTGCCAATGGCAGCCATAGCTTACCGTTAGATTTAAATGGTGATAATATCAATGATTTTATCATTTCGACTATTTTTCAAGATGGATCTCAGTGGTATTGGGAAAAGCGCATCACTTTAAAAGCATTAAACCAAAACCAAATTGCTTATGCATCGGTAGATTCATGCATGTCTAATGATGTGCCAGCCATTTTTGTTTATGCTAGCTATTCGCCACACGAAATGGTATACAATGAGTTAATAGACGAAAATCTAAATTGGACAGATTCTGCCATTCATCTAAGTTTTACAGATTTTAAAGCTAATTACCCAACCAATGCGGGATATTCATGCAGCAGAACGAGCTCATTTAAAACCGATACAGGTTATGTTGCCGTACGAATGCTAGATGCTAATGACACAATTTATGGATGGATTAAACTAAGTCATGTAGACTTCGCTACAGGCATTGTTCACGAATATGCTTGTGAAAACAAAACGGCTAACATTAAAGAAGATGCTCTTCTTGGTTCTATTGTTACATATCCTAATCCAACTTCTGATTTTATCAGAATTAAAAAAACAAGCGGCAATGTCGTTCTAGAAAACATTAAACTTTATAATACTATAGGTGAGCTGATGAAAACTCAAAACACCATAAATTTTGATGACCAAATTGATCTTTCTCAATTTGCTGATGGTGTGTACTTTTTATACTTAGAAAGCAAAAACGGATTTACCATAAAAAAAGTAATGGTAAAGAAAAACCCTTAACAATAGCGTGTTAAGGGTTTTTATCATTCTTACATTGCATTTTTTACCAAGCAAACAATGGTCTATTTTGCATTAACGCTCTTACTTCTGCACCTACGATTTCTAGGTTTTTCTCATCATCAGCATTCATTAACACGCGGTCTATAAGGTCTACCACTTTGGCCATATCTTCTTCTACCAATCCTCTGCTTGTAATGGCACTTGTACCAACACGAATACCCGAGGTCACAAAAGGTGATTTATCATCAAATGGCACCATATTTTTATTTACCGTTATATCTGCGGCCACTAGTGCATTTTCTGCTTTTTTACCCGAGATATCTTTGTTACGCAAATCGATTAGCATCATGTGGTTGTCTGTACCACCAGAAATAATATGATAATCTTTTGCAACAAATGCGGCTGCCATAGCGGCCGCATTTTTCTTTACTTGCAGTATATAATTAAAGTATTCATCAGTAAGTGCTTCGCCAAAAGCAACGGCTTTGCTGGCAATTACATGTTCTAGAGGCCCACCTTGTATGCCCGGAAATACAGCAAAATCCAACACAGCACTCATCATTTTGGTTTCGCCTTTTGGTGTTTTATCGCCAAACGGATTTTCAAAATCTTTACCCATTAAAATTAGTCCGCCACGTGGGCCACGCAATGTTTTATGCGTAGTGGTAGTAACAATATGGCAATGAGGCACGGGGTCGTTTAGCAATCCGCGCGCAATCAATCCCGCAGGATGAGAAATGTCAGCCAAAAGTATGGCGCCTACTTCATCGGCAACGGCTCTAAACTTTTCATAATCTATATCTCGGCTGTACGCTGATGCACCACAAATAATCATTTTGGGTTTTTCGGCCAAGGCAGTTTGCCTCATGGCATCGTAATCTATACGTCCTGTTTCTTTATCAACTCCATAAAAACATGTGCTATATGTGCGTCCAGAAAAATTTACAGGGCTACCATGCGTAAGGTGTCCGCCATGGCTTAAATCAAAACCCATCACTTTTTCGCCCGGTTTTAAACAAGCTAAGTAAATGGCTGCATTGGCTTGGCTCCCGCTATGTGGCTGTACATTGGCATACGTAGCACCAAACAATTCTTTGGCCCGATCACGCGCTAAATCTTCTACAATATCTACCACTTCGCAACCGCCATAATAACGCTTTCCAGGATATCCTTCGGCATATTTGTTTGTTAGCACAGAGCCCATGGCATCTAGCACTTGTTGGCTTACAAAGTTTTCAGAAGCAATTAATTCTAGCCCTTCTGTTTGGCGCTGTTTTTCTTCTTCTATTAAACTAAATATCTCTGAATCTTTATGCATGATTATATGATTTTATGGGGAAGCCAAAAATATGAGTTTGCGCGGTTAATCGTGTTTGTTTTTTAATAAAACTTAGGTCGATTAAATAATCATTTATTAAACACAAAAAGCTTTTAACATCAATAATAATTGTTTTAACATTGCCTAGATTTATAACATAAATTCTATTTTATGATTACCGCAAACGATCCCTCTAGAACCTCTTGGATACCTGTTCCTGCCAACAGCGATTTTCCTATACAAAACATACCATTTGGCGTATTTATTCCCGAAGATGATATTATAACCACGGGCACCCGTATTGGCGATACAGCCATAGATTTATCTGCCATGCAGCAGCTAGGCTATTTTGATGAAATAGAGCTACTTGGAGACACCTTTTTACAGGATACATTAAATGACTTCATTTCTCATGGCCGCCCAATTTGGCGCGCGGTTAGAAACAGAATTGCCGAGGTTTTTGATGCAAAAAACCCAGAGTTAAGAGACAATAAAGAACATTGCAAAAAAATACTTTTTCCGGTAAATAAAGTGCAAATGCTATTGCCTGTTTACACGCAAGATTACACAGATTTTTACAGCAGCATAGAGCACGCTACCAATGTGGGTACCATGTTTAGAGACCCTAACAATGCACTGTTGCCAAATTGGAAGCACATACCTGTTGGTTATCACGGCAGATCATCTTCTATTGTAATAAGTGGCGAAGATATACACAGGCCCAAAGGACAAAGTTTACCCAAAGGAGAAAGCTTACCCGTTTTTGGCCCTAGCAAACGTGTAGATTTTGAACTTGAAATGGCATTTATTACTTCTGAAGGAAAACCACTTGGACAAAACATTCCGATAGAAGAAGCCGAAGAACATATTTTTGGAATGGTGCTGTTTAACGATTGGAGTGCACGCGATTTACAAGCTTGGGAGTATGTACCGCTAGGTCCATTTTTAGCTAAAAACTTTGCATCTTCCATTAGCCCATGGGTAGTGTTGATGGATGCGCTAGAGCCTTATCGCACTGAAGGTCCAAAACAAGACCCCACACCTTTCCCTTATTTGCAAATTGATGGAAAACACAATTTTGATATTGACTTAGAAGTGGCTATTAAGCCCGAAAGTGCTGAAGAAACGACCGTTTGTAAGAGCAATTTTAAATATATGTATTGGAACATGAGCCAACAACTGGCGCATCATACCATTAATGGCTGCAATATAAATTGTGGCGATATGATGGGATCTGGTACAATTTCTGGCCCAACACCAGATAGCTACGGTAGTATGTTAGAGCTGGCTTGGATGGGTACCAAACCTCTAAAAATGGCAGATGGCACAGAACGCGTTTTTATAAACGATAACGACACCGTAATAATGCGCGGCCATTGCAACAACGGCAAAACAAGAATTGGTTTTGGCGAAGTAAGAAGCAAGTTGTTGCCTGCGCTGTAAACTAAATGAATAGATTGTATAAAAAGCGCCTTGGGCGCTTTTTTTATTTAGCAACATCTAGTAAATTCGGTACTGAGAGAATGGATACTATATGAACAAAGAAGCATTAGACAAAGCCGCACAAGATGAACGTGATATTGTAAATAGGTATCGTGCGCTTTTGCGCAGTATGGAGGGCAAAGCAGACAACAAGGACAAAAAAATGGTTCGTGAGGCGTTTAACCTTGCCATGGATGCACATAAAAATGTACGCAGAAAAAGCGGAGAACCCTACGTTTTGCACCCCATTGAAGTGGCCATTATCGTTAGCAAAGAAATAGGCCTTGGCCCAACGAGCATTGCCGCAGCCCTTTTGCATGATGTTGTTGAGGACAGCGATTATACGTTGGATGATATTGAACGAATGTTTGGTGAAAAAGTTTCGAGGATTATTGATGGACTCACTAAAATTTCAGGTGTTTTTGATCAAAACGTTTCTGTACAAGCAGAAAACTTTAGAAAAATGTTGCTCACCATAGCCGATGATATCCGTGTAATCTTAATAAAACTTGCGGACAGGCTACACAACATGCGTACAATGAGTAGCATGCCGGCACATAAGCAGTTAAAAATTGCCTCCGAAACACTTTTCATCTTTGCTCCTCTTTCGCACCGTTTGGGTTTGTATAACATCAAAACAGAGCTTGAAGATTTATCATTAAAATATACCGAGCCCGAAGTTTATAGAGATATAGCACTCAAATTAAAGGCCTCTAAAGCCGGAGAAATAAAGTATTTAAAACGCTTTAGCAGCAGGCTTAGAGATTCTCTAAAAAAAGAAAACATCAGTTTTACGTTAAAAGAGCGAACAAAGTCTATTTTCTCTATCCGTAGAAAAATGGTAAACCAAGGCATTAGCTTCGAAGAGGTTTATGACAAATTTGCCGTAAGGATCATTATAGACTCTACACCAGCCAACGAAAAAAGCGATTGCTGGAAAGTTTACTCTATTGTTACAGACCATTACAGGCCAAGCCCAGAAAGGTTGCGCGATTGGATTTCTGCTCCAAAAAGCAACGGTTACGAAAGCTTGCATACAACCGTAATGGGGCCAGAAGGCCATTGGGTTGAAGTGCAGATAAGATCTAGCCGTATGGATGAAATTGCCGAAAAAGGATATGCCGCCCATTGGCTGTATAAAGAAGATAAATCGGCTACAGACAATTTAGACTTATGGTTGAACCGTGTTAGAGATATGCTAGAAAACTCTGATCAAAATGCCATAGATTTTATAGATAATTTCAAACTGAATCTTTTTTCTGCTGAAATATTCATTTTTACTCCCCAAGGAGACATGCGTATTTTACCCAAAGGTTCTACTCCGCTAGATTTTGCTTTTGAAATACATACAGAAATTGGCGCTCATACGCTTGGCGCAAAAGTAAATGGCAAACTGGTTACGCTTAGTCACAAACTGAATAGCGGAGATCAGGTAGAAATCATTACATCAGAAAAGCAACACCCTAAAGAAGATTGGCTAAACTTTGTTATCACAAGCAAAGCAAAATCGCGCATAAAACAATCGTTAAAAGACGAAAGCAATGTTATTATTGGCAAAGGGCGACAAGTTTTAGAGCGTAAGCTAAACTTTATAAAAATGCGCGCCAATGACAGCACAGTGCAGCGCATGGTAAACTACTTTAACCTTAAAAATCCCAACGAACTTTTCTACAAAGTGGGTATGGGCATTATAGATAATAAGCACATTAAAGAGTTTGCTAAAGACAATTCGGGCGGGCTGTACAATTACCTTAAAAACAGGTTTGTAAAAACTCAATACGCCAAAGAGAGCGATAAAGCCACTGCTAAAAAATCTAAAGTACCTTTAAAAGCAGGTGATGCACGCATTCTTGTTTTTGGTAATGAGGAAGAAAAACTTGATTATAAATTGGCCAAATGCTGCCACCCTATCCCTGGCGATCCGGTTTTTGGATTTTTAACCAGCAACGAGGGTATTAAAGTGCATCGTAACAATTGCTCTAATGCTGTTGCTTTGCAAAGCCGCTATGCAAACAGAACGCTTAAAGCTACCTGGGTAAAAGCAGATCATGCTGATTTCTTGGTAAACATTATTATTAAAGGAATTGATACCGTTGGTTTGGTTAATAAAGTAACGCAAATCATCAGCAATGATTTAAGCGTAAACATTCGCGCCATAAATATTTCGGGTGACGATGGCATTTTTGAAGGAAACCTTACCCTGTTGGTAACCGATAAACTGCACTTATTACGTGTTATAGAACAACTTAAAAAAGTAGAAGGAGTTACTTCTGTACAGCGCAAAACAGGCAATTAAATTTTCTTAATGAAAAAAATTGTAATCCTTCTATTCATTGTGCCATTTTTTATGGGAATGCAACGTTATAAGCACTTCCCTAAATTCGAGTTTCAAAGCTATGAAGGACAAAATATTTCTAATGAATATTTTAAAGAAAAAACTACCATTGTTGTTTTTCAACATCTTGGCTGCCCGCCCGCTATGTGGTTAATGAGCGATTTAGAAGAGTACAGAACCCGAATGGACACCAGTAAAGTGCAGATTTTAGTTTTTACAGAAAACACAAAATCACAGATTGAGGAGTTTTATAATGACTCAACTTCTATCATGCATCGCGTACGTTCAATATTTAATACACCTATTGTTCATTATCCAATTATTCCACTCTGCAAAAAAGAAAAAACTAAAATCAATAAAGACGGGAGCATTTCAATTCGCTCAAATTGTAGACATATGTCTTGGAAGTTGCGTTCATTTTCTTCACCAACAATTCTCGTTGTAAATAGTGATGGAAAGATTGTAAAGAAACAAAAAGGCTATACTCCAAGTGATGATTTGGAATACCGGCTTAGTACGATTGATGCTTTGCTTGATGATTGATTTATTGTTTCAGAAAGTTTAGCATACTGTTTTGGTTTTCGTTAGCCAATTGTTTGTGTGGCTCGTTGTAGCGCGGATCTGGAATAATTTCTTCTTTATACAAAGCATCTACCTCTACGCTATAAAAACCAAATTCTTCTACCACACGGCCAACAATTTTGTACACTCCTCTGCCGCGAAAAGGAAACGCCTTTGCCACAGGAGGAAAATGAACCGTGTCTATAAACTCACCTTTTTGATCTAAAAAAGTACCGAAATTCATGCGGTCGCCTTTTACGGTTTTGGTTACTTTAACAGTAACCAAATAGCCATAAATACAAATACACTTGCCCAAATACGCCACTAAATCTGCGGCTAATATTTTGTTTTCTGTAGGCGATTTTAACATAGAAAACGGACTGCATAACGCAAACCCTAAAATCTCAATTTCATCAAACGCATTTTCTAAGTCTGAGTTGCTTAGCGCTGGTAATTTAAACTCTCTACGGGGGGCGTTAAAAAGTTCTGCAGGGCGCTGCTCCCCTTTGCTTTTTCCCAGTTTTAAATGCGCTTCCCAAAGCAATTCTCTTTTATTTTTTCCGGTAAACCGAAACGCGTTAATGCGTATTAAAATGCTAATCTGTTCTACCGAAATGGCCACCCGATCTAAAAAATTATTAAAATCTGTAAACGGGCCGCGCGCATCTCGTTCTGTTACAATGTGCATCCCCACTTTGGTTTCAAATGCATTGAGATGTATAAACCCGAGGTATATTTTTTTGCCCGTTATGGTAGTGTGATAATCGCCACGATTTACGCAAGGCGCACAAATTTCTGCGCCCCACATACGCGCTTCGTGCACATAAATTTCGGTATTGTAAAATCCGCCAAAATTATTAATTACAGCCACCATGTACTCTAACGGAAAGTGCGCCTTTAAAAACAAACTCTGGTAACTTTCTACAGCATAACTAGCGCTGTGCCCTTTGGCAAAAGCATAACCGGCAAAACTTTCTATTTGTCGCCAAATTTCTTTGGCCAGCTCTTCGGTATAACCTTTTTGTTGGCAGTTTAAAAAATACTTTTCGCGCACTTTTTCAAACTCTTCGCGGCCGCGATATTTACCACTCATCCCTCTGCGCAGCACATCGGCCTCGCCCAACGTAAGCCCCGCAAAGTAATGCGCCACCTTTATTACATCTTCTTGATATACCATTACGCCAAAGGTTTCGGGCATAATTTCTAGCATAACGGGGTGCGCTTTTTTTCGCTCTTCGGGGTAACGGTAGCGCTTTATATACTCGCGCATCATGCCACTTTGCGCTACGCCTGGGCGAATGATAGAACTCGCAGCTACCAACGCCAAGTAGTTGTCTACCTTTAGTTTCTTTAGCAGCATACGCATAGCAGGACTTTCTACATAAAAGCAGCCCATAGCCAAGCCGTTTCGCAACAATTCTTTTACTTTTTCATCTTCTTTAAAACGTACAATATCATGCACATCAAAATTGGGGGCGTTGGGTTGGTTTTTGCGGATGATGGCCACAGCATCTTGTATTTTACTTAACCCCCGTTGACTTAAAATATCAAACTTATAAAGCCCAACATCTTCGGCCACAATCATATCAAACTGCGTGGTTGGGTAGCCTTTAGGAGGCATAAACGTGGCGGTATAATTTTCTAGCGGTTTATCGGCTATTAAAATACCACCAGCATGTATGCTTAAATGGCTTGGAAAACCCTGAATGAGCGTGCTGTACTTTAACACCAATTCTGATAAACTATCTAATTTATTGGCGTTAAACTTTCCGGAACTTAGTTTATCAATCTCTGATTTAGGCAAACCAAAAACTTTGCCCAACTCGCGCACAACTGCCTTGTATTGAAACGTATTGTATGTTGCCAACAACGATGTATTTGGAAATCTATTAAAGATATACTCGGTAATATCATCTCTGTTTTTCCAGCTAAAATCTAAATCAAAATCGGGCGGATTTTTACGGTATAAGTTGATAAATCTTTCAAAGTATAAATCTAAGTCAATAGGGTCTACATCTGTGATTCTTAGTAAGTAAGCAACAATACTGTTTGCGCCACTACCACGGCCCACATAAAAATAATTGTTTCTTCGGGCGTAGTTTACAATGTCCCAATTAATTAAAAAATAAGAGACAAAATCTTTCTCGAAAATAATGTCTAATTCTTTTTCTATGCGCTGTGTAATTTTACTATTCGTTTTAGGGTATCGGTACGCAAGGCCATCGGCACACAATTTTTTTAGTAACGTAGAATCTTTGCTTTTAGACCCCGTAAATGTTTTTAAATTTTTGTGCGGATACTCATCTCCAAACTCAAAATGCACATGGCAGCTATCTATAATTTTTTGAGTTTTTTGAAGCAATTCCGGAGCGTTAGCGTATCTAGTTTCTAGTTCTTCTTTTGCACAATACTGAGCATCTAAGCGGGCTTCTTCTGTTTTACACAACTTGCTTAAAAGAGTGTTGTTGGCTATTGCGCGCAGCAGTCTGTGGCCGTTAAAATCGGCTTTATGCCTAAATATAGCGGTGTATTGCGCCACCAATTTTTCGGGCGATTTATGCAAATCAGAATATTGGGCTTTAAAAATTTCGTGCGGTGCCACACCTACAAATTCGTTGTCTCGGAGTTTCCATCCTGCGTAGCCAGCAAACGGGTAAATAATAAATGTATTGGGCATTTCTGGTGCTTGCACCGGTAGCGGTTCTTTGCTGTGTAAATGCCGCGTAAGTGTTGTGTTTATTTCTAAAAAACCGGTGTTGTTTTTGGCAATAGCAACAAATAGCTGTTTTACGCCTTGCCTAAAATCTACCCCTGGCACAATGTTTATGCCTTTGTTTTGCGCCATGCGCAGGCTATTTAAAATGGCCGAAGTATTGTTGATGTCTGCTAAAACAATAGCACTAAAATTGCCATGAATGGCCCGTTGCAGTATTTCTTTTGGTGAAACTGTTCCGTAGCGTAGACTGTAATAAGAATGGCAAAATAGCACGTGTTTTATTTTGTGCTAAAATAATTAGAATACTAATTATATGAGAATTTAGTTTTTGATTTTATTGACAAATTACGTCTTAAAATCGCCAATTCCATCCGATGGCAAAGTCCCACATATCAAACCAAAAGTTTTGTTTGGCTCTGTCTGGTGCATCATTTGGTCTTGTTAAGATATCAGGCATAGAAATGAGACCGCCCTTTGCTTGGGTTCTGAAAAAGAAATGACGCCAAAACGAAAGGTAAACTCCAGCATTGGCATGTAAACCAAAACCTGCTAAATGAAAAACATCGTTACGCTCTCCATTCATCAACTGCACATTAGATTTTGGAATCATGGCCCCTAGCCCACCACCACCAAAAGCCGATACACCAAATTTGCCATTTGGCGTGGTGTATAAATCAAAAAAATATTCCGTGGCGATGTTTACATAATTCAGTCCATCGGTATGTTCAAACGTAAGAAATGTGTCTTGCAAGGCAATGGTACTGTTTGCATCATAAACACCGTTAAAAGGGTTTCCTGGCTGATTTATAACTCCTTCTATAGGCACTACTCCGTTTTGCGGCATAACATATTTCATGTGGTCTGTGCCAAAAGAAACATTCCAATTGTTACGGATGTAATAACCAAATCTAATGTTGTACTGCGGAATGGTAATGTTTGCGGGCTTAAAATAATCGGCAAAAGAAAAAGGCGTAGGTCGGTCGTAAGCTTCTACATCTTTCAAAGTAAAATCATATCCCTTTCCGGTAAACGTAATGTTCGACTTTGTAAATGCCGCTCTATTGTAACCCCAATAGCCAAAAAAATCGCCTTTTTGTTTTTGTGCATAGGAATTCTGTGCCAACACAGCCGTTGTTTGAAGCAAAGCAAAAAAGATTAAACCAACCGTATACCGCATTTCCAAAAATTTAGGGCGCAAAAGTAATCAGAACAGAATGGTAAAAAATGACTTTTATTTTGCTTTACAGATTTACCCAGAACCAAAAATTATGATGATAACTCTTTGATTTGATGGTTAGACCAAATTATATTTTCTGATGGATGATTAGCCACATAAATCATGGCCGTTGCAATAGCTTCTGCCTGTACGGGCTTATATTTTTTAGGAATAAGAAAGCTAAAAAATGCCATTACAGCATTGGCAATCCCCTCACCTAGCCGGCTTTCTTTGCGTGGCCCTGCAATTATAGAAGGCTGTAAAAAATTTATATTTTCTAAACCTAGTGCCAATATATCATCTTGCATTTTGCCTTTTGTGGCTGTATAAAACACCTTGCTTTGTGCGTAAGCGCCAACTGCAGATACAACGGCAATGTTATCAACACCATGTTTTTTGGCTAGCTGAGCTGCGGAAACAGGAATACCATAATCTATTGCAAAGTATTTTTCTTTATTAGGCGTCTTTTTTGCGGTAGTACCAATGCATATAAACAATTGGTCGGCATGTTTAAACTCGGTTTCAAACAAATCTAATTGCAACAAATTGCCTACACACTCTTTTAGTTTTACGTTTGTAATGCCCAACGGCTTTCTAGCTATACTTACAATTTCGGTATAAGAATCATCGGCTAAAAGTTGCTTTAATAAAAAGCTGCCAACCAAGCCGCTTGCCCCTAGAATAATTGCTTTTTTCATGATTGTGGAAATATTAGCGGCTCAACATTCCACCCTTTTTTAAAGGAATGCTTTTTCGCGGAGATAATCTCTAGAATAACCCCTACTGTAACAAGACTTAAAATAAAAATAATATTGCCCTGAGTGTAGATAGGGCTTGCATTTGCAATAATTCCGTTAAGACCAAACACTACGGTAAAAAGCGCTCCACCAATCTCTAAAGATCTGCCCATTCCTTTCCAAAATGTACTGTGGGTTTTAATCCATTCTATGTCTTTATACGCAAAAGCATCGCCATCTAACAATATATCATCTTTGGTAATTAACGATACGGTTCCTTTCACAGGGTCTTTTCCGTTTAGTTTAATCGTTAATAAATCATACATATTTATGGTTTTCATTTTTGCTGTATGCTTTTTCTTTAGCACAAGCATATTTTGGCTATGCGCGGTATGCGCAAATAAAAAGCTTAAAAAAATTCCAAAAACAAAAAGTCTACTTTTCATCTTGTTTCGATTTATAGTGGTATTTAATTTTGGTTTCTTCGCTTTGCGTGGTATTCTCTTCAAATGGATAATCAATTGTTTTCCAATCGTCAAAATCTACTTCACCATCTCCCCAGTCCGGTTCTTTTTCAATTACTTCGTTAATTGGCATTTCTTTTCTGTACCACAATGCTATAATAAATCCTGTAAAAGCTCCTCCTAAATGACCTTCCCAAGATATTCCATCTTCTAATGGAAACATCCCCCAAAACATGCTTCCGTATAGAAACACTACCAAAAGAGATAAGGCCAACAAATATCTGTTTACACGAATTACACCGCTGATAAATATAAACGCTACGAGGGCGTAAATCATACCACTTGCCCCTAAATGGAATGCTGGGCGGCCAATGGCCCATGTAATTATTCCTGGTACAAAGTACGAGAGCCAAAATACCCGAATATAAAGTTGCGGAAAAATATATCTAACGGTAACCAAAAGCACAAACAAAGAAGTGGTATTGCCAGCAATGTGTTCTATGCCTCCATGCAAAAGCGGGAAAAACAAAATGCCCAATAATCCTTTTGTTGTGCGGGGTTCTACTGCGTAAACAGCAAAATCTAACCCAAATAATTGTTCAATTCCAAAAATGGCCCAAAGCAATAAAATGAAAAGCGCTGGGAGCAACAGAAATATATATTTCCGTTTAGATTTAAGGTATTCTGTCATGGTTGAAAAGTACAAAACCACTAGAGGAAAATCGCGAAAATTTAATCCTCTTTTTGGGGAGGGAAAAACGGCACGCGCTCATGTAGAAGCCCGTTAGAAATAGCACGCAGCAAAATAATTTCTATAAGCCTATCTTCTTGATTTAAAGACGGGTTGTATGCTTCTTTTAAATCAATATCATACCAATGTGCACTAGCATTCCACCAAAAGGCACTCCAGCCACTGCGGTATTCTTTAATTAAATCGTACACCGTAATACCTGTTTCTCTGTAAATTAGTTTGGCTAAAATTTGTCCTTCGCTTCTGGTGAGCTTTTTTAATTCAGGTTCAAATTTTTCTTCTAGAAATTTTTGATAATTCTTGATTAGTTTTTTGCGTTTTCGTTTGTTACTCACGTTCATCAAACGCAAATTGAGGGAATCTAATTTATCTCCCGCCAGTACGGCATACGGATAAACCTTGATTACTTTCCTGCGTAAAATGTAATATCTACGTCTGGCTTCATCATTATCAAATGTTGGTGTGCTTATTATTAAAACTTCGTCTAACACGTCCCACGGTATAGTATCACCTTCTATAACCGTTAGTTGATGAATTTGCGTAGCCTTAATTTTTTTTACGGTATCTGGTGCCGTTTGCGCACTAGATTGTACATATGCGACTAAAATAAATCCGAAAATCGCAAGTAACCGTTTCATTTATGTTCTGTTTCTCTTCCAGTTAGAAACGGGTTTCGCAACATTTTGGTTTGTATGTACCGAAGATTTTTCGCTTAAAAGGTTTCCTACAACCAAAGCAGCAATTAAACTTTGCTCTTTATTGGGCTGATTAAGTTTATCTGGAGAAAAATAATTAGGTACAAAGTGAGTATTAAAGTCACCAGAAACAAAAGCATCATGCTTTAAAACAAACTCGCCAAACGGCAACGTTGTTTTTACACCTTCTATCTGGTACTCTTCTATGGCGCGCAACATTCTATCAATTGCCTCTTTTCTATCTTTTCCGTACGTAATTAATTTCGCAATCATCGGGTCATAGTAAATGGGAATTTCCATGCCTTGTTCAAAACCATCATCTACTCTAATGCCTGGCCCTTGCGGACGAACGTAAATATCTAAAGTACCTGTATCGGGTAAAAAATTGTCAGCCGGACTTTCGGCATAAATACGCAACTCTAAAGAATGGCCGTTAATTTTCAGATCTTCTTGTTTAAAAGAAAGTGGTTTTCCTTCGGCAATATTGATCATTTCTTTTACCAGATCAATTCCAGTAATCATTTCGGTAACGGGGTGTTCTACTTGCAAGCGTGTGTTCATTTCTAAAAAGTAGAAATCGCCCTCGCTATCATAAATAAACTCAACAGTACCTGCTCCTCTATAATTGCAAGATTTAGCCACGTTTACCGCAGCCTCGCCCATGGCTTTTCTTTTTTCGGGCGTTAATACAGCCGATGGTGCTTCTTCTACAACTTTTTGATGCCTGCGTTGCACAGAGCAATCACGCTCAAACAAATACACTATGTTTCCGTGGCTATCAGCCAAAATTTGTATTTCTATATGGCGTGGCGATGTAACGTATTTTTCTATAAAAACTTCACCATTGCCAAATGCAGAAACGGCCTCGCTAACCGCTCTATCCATCTGTTCTTTAAACTCTTCTTTGTTTTCTACAATGCGCATTCCTTTGCCACCACCACCGGCAGAAGCTTTTATGAGAACCGGAAATCCTATTTTTTCTGCTAAAACTTTAGCTTCTTCAACATCGGTAACGGCTCCATCTGTTCCTGGAACCATGGGCACGTTAAACTTTTCTACTGCGTGTTTAGCACTTAGTTTATCACCCATTACGCGTATGGCATCTGCTCTTGGCCCCATAAAAATGATGCCTGCAGCTTCTACCTTTTCGCAAAACTCTGCATTCTCTGACAAGAATCCGTAACCTGGATGTATGGCATTGGCACCTTTTTCTAAAGCAACAGCTATAATTTTATCGCCCAATAAATAAGATTGGTTTGAAGGTGCTGGCCCAACACAAACGGCTTCATCAGCATATCTCACATGCAAAGCATTTCTATCAGCTTCAGAATAAATTGCTACTGTTTTAATTCCTAACTCTTTTGCAGAACGCATTACACGTAGGGCTATTTCTCCTCTGTTAGCAACTAATATTTTGGTTATTTGGGCCATGTAATTTCTTAATTGTGAAGGGCGAAAATACTAAACAAGGCGTTTAGATAAAACCTAAACGCCTTGCGAACTCATTAAAATATGTTATTGAACTTAATGCGCTATTAACACTTGGTAAACGGCAGTGCCCGCATCTGTTTTGATAGTAAGGAAGTAAGTTCCGTTGGCAAAAACTTTTGTTTTTACCGAGATTGTATTTTCCGATTGCTCTGCACGAACAGCCATTTTTTGCCCCGTCATAGAATTTATACTAATTTCTTGCACATCTATATAATTAGGCACACTTAAAACAATGTAATCATCTGCAGGGTTGGGGAAAATTTTAATATCAAGGGTGTTAAAATCTTCAATTCCTATTGACGCTAACGTGCTTGTCAAGTTATCTTCATCTCCACAAGAATTGGTTACGGTAAGCGATACATTATAGAACAAGCCGGGAACGCTGTATGTATGCACCGGAATTGCCGATAGTGTGTTGGTGTTTCCATCGCCAAAATCCCAACTAAAGCTATTGGCACCAATAGATGCTGAACCGTCAAACTGAACCGTCATACCGCCACCGCCAGAAGATAAAATTGAATACTTCCAACTTGCTTTTGGCGCGTTGCAAAGCGTTAATATAAGTGTGGCGGTGTCTTTATCTCCACATAAATTAGTAGTGTAAAGTGTAATTTGATACGTGCCTGTACTAGCATATGTATGCGAGATTGTGGCATTTGTATCTTGATTTCCATCGCCAAATAGCCACAACCACTCTATCGCTCCGTTACCACCGGTACCATCAAACAACACCGTTGTGCCATTTTGGGTATAATTAATTTGAGCCGATATAGGAGAACAAATAGCGATACTTTGCATTACTGAGTCTTTATTTCCGCATGTATCTGTAATAAACAGCCAAACATCATAGATTCCATCTGCACTATAGGTATGGTTGGTTGCAACACCGGCACCAGAATTACCATCGCCAAATGTCCAAGAGAAGTTTAAAAACGTACCAACAGATACAGAACCATCTACCGATAAGGTTAAACCATTTTTCGCGAAAGAAAATTGTGGTGTGAGTGTTTCGCAAATTGAAACTGTAATATATGCTGTATCTGCGCTTCCGCATCCACTAGAAACTACAAGCATAACCTGGTAAACTCCACCAGCGCTATACGTATGGTTTGGACTAACAACACTATCAGTGTTTCCATCGCCAAAATCCCAAAAATAGTTACTTATACTACCTGTAGAACTTGAACCAGAAAACGAAGCATTTAAACCTGTAGAGCTAGATAATACTGGTGATGAAACAACTGCTAAACAAGGCAATGTTGTTGCAGATGCAGGCCCAATCTGCGTACTTAATCCTCCCCACGAGCAAGAATCTTGTATGTAAAAATCGTAGGCTGTATTAGGACTTAGTCCACTTACCGTGTACGGACTAGTTACACTATAAATTATTGTTCCTCCACCACCTGGTGTAAAACCAGATGGCCCATATTCTATATTGGTTGCAAAACTCAAGGTATTGCTTGTCCAAGTTAAATCAACCGAGTTTGTAGTTGGATTTGCCGCCACCAAACTAGTAGGATCTGCACAAGCCAACGGATTGCTTAATTCTACTTCGTCTATTGCCATTTCAGACCTGAATCCGGTTGATAGCCTATGAGCTGTAAATACAATTTGCACCGTATCGCTGGTTAAATTAGCCAACGGTAAAATTTCTTGTAACCATGCAGCAGAACCACTGGTGTGCGATTGCCCCGAAAGCGTTTTAATGGTTTGTGTAGATCCATCGTAACCATTTAATGTTACAACCAATTTATCTATATCTACCCCATACATATGGTATTTAAAGCGAACTTCGGGTAATGACAAAGAACTAATATCAACCCACGGAGAACTAAATACTGTTACTAAATCCGATTGAAAATTACTTGTTCTTGTGTACATAAATTGGCCTGTTCCAGAGGCATCTACATCTGGCCCAGTTTGGAAAGTAGAAAACTGCCCAGGACCGGGCACCCAATAAAAATCTGTGGTATCTGTTCTTTTAAAACAAGGATCTATTGCTCCATATTGATTTGTCAAAGAAAACGGTACAAAAACAGTTCCATCAAAATTTTCGGTGAACGGAGCCGTAGTTGGCAAACAGAATGTACGGAACGAATCAAATTCAGACCATTCACTTACATCTGCTGTTCCGCAACTATCTCTTACCCACACTTTATATTTTGTATTTGGCAATAGCCCCGTAGCTGTAAACGGATTGGTATTTGCCGCTACATACGTGTTTGTTGATCCCGCGGCTTCTAAACGTATAATCCAATTGGTTGCACCGCCTGTTTGCCATGCCAACTCAACGCTATTAAAAGAGGCATTTGAAGCAATTAAATTTTGAGGCTTTGGACAACTCGGTTGTTCATGTACATCAATATCATCAATAGCTATTTCGCAATTAAAAGCGTTTTGAGCTCGAGTTGCTTTAAACCTTATTTGAATGGTATCATTCGCGTAACTAGAAAGGTTGACTATAACTTCTTTCCAAGCATCTGTTTTAGCCGTTTGCACCTGCCCAGATTTAGTAAATACTTGAGTCCAACCGCTACCATCATTTATATCAACAGTTAACGTACCAATTTGATTACCAAACATGTGATACCAAAAGGATAGCTCTGGAACAGTTAATGTAGTTAAATCAATCAACTCCGTCTTTAAAATAGCATCTGAATTTAAACTACCTAGAAATGATGGTTGTGTAAAAACATATTTACCAGTTCCCGTAGTATGATCAGAAGAAGGGCCTGTTTGAAATGATGGAAACTGTTCAGGTCCAACTACCCAGCTATAATTACCGTTTTCATTTCTATTAAAACAATCATCCACACTACCAATGTCGTTGAAGTTTAATGGGGCAATCCAAGAAGAACCATCAAAATTTTGTGTGTAAGGAGTGGATGCTACACAAAGTGTTTTTATTTGAATTGGACCTAACCAATTACTTGTGTCATTATTAAAACACAATTTCCGAACATATATATCATAACTGGTTCCTTGTGTTAAACCCGAAATAGTTTGTGTTAATCCAATACCTGTTGTACCAACACCTGTAATATTTGGGTTAAAACCATTGGGCCCACGCTTAACCTCGTAATTGCCAGTAGGAGCACCTACCCAAGAAACATCTGCTGTTGTTGCGCTAATATTTGCCGCTAATAAATTACTTGGTTTGGGACAACTGGAACCAGCCACAATACTTAAATCATCTATAGAGATTTTTGCTTGGGTTGCAAATTGTGAAGTACTATATCCTTTAAAGCGAATAAGAACAATAGAATCGGCATATCCCGACAATGATATTGTAGAGTTTAACCAAGGATCTGAGGAGCTTGTTTGTTGCTGTCCAGTAATGGTTTGTACCACTGTAAAAGGCCCACCAGAAACATATTTTACTTCTACTTCTAATTTATCTATTTGGGCCCCATACATATGGTACCAAAAAGACAATTCTGGATTTGACACCCCACTTAAATCAATTTCTGGAGATCTTAAGTTTCCGAAAAAGTTAGTACTAATTCCTGTTACTCTCTGAAAAGCAACATATTTTCCACTTCCAGAAGTATGATCGGCATTTGGCCCTGTATTAAATGAGTTAAATGAATTTGGATTTGCATGCCAGCTGTTACCCGTCCCATTTCCACTTCTTGCCCAACAAGGTGCAATGTTTCCTTGATTTTGAAAGCTTGAGTAAGGTTCCCAATTTGGAGAGTCAAAATTCTCATAAATTGGTGCAACCATTGGGCTAGAACACAAAGTAGTTGTGTTTTCTGGGCCTAGCCAAGCGCTAGTATCATTTACCGCACATATTTGTCTAAGGTAAAAATCATAAGAGGTAGATCCGTTTAATCCAGTTATAAGTTGAGGATTGCTAGATGCTATAATTCTTGTTCCAGAACCAATTGCAAAACCTGATAATCCATATTCTATTTCATAAGATGAAGTCGCAACATTTGTCCAACCCACCGTAGTGGTTGATGCCGTAGTATTTGTTAAATAAAAATTTGATGGTACCAAACAGGTGGGCGTTTGTGCAATAGAGATTTCGTCTATGGCAATGCGAGATAAATTACTGGCATTTGTTTTTTGACCAACAAATCGCACTCGAATTGTGTCGCCAACATATGTAGAAAGAGGTACGATAACATTAACCCAATTGCCTGTATTTGTGGTTTGTTGCGCCCCAGAAATTGTATGAACAGAGGACCAGCCGCTACCATTGCTAACTTGTGTAGTAAGTGCGCCTATTTGGCTACCGTACATATAATACCAAAATGATAATCGTGGGGTAGTTGCCGTAGACAAATCAATGTAAGGAGAAGTTAAATTTGCGGTGTTTGGTGGCGGAGTAAACCCTGCCCTTTCGGTATACATGAATTTTCCATTTCCACTTTTGTCTGCTAACGGCCCAGTATTACTGTTTACAATTATTGAAGGGCCTGGCACCCAAATATAATCGTTTGCCGCAGGTACGCGGTTCCAACAAGATGCAATTTGGCCTGGCAAGGAAACATTAGCCGGTTTGACAAAATCAGGTCCATCAAAATTTTCTGAATAAGGATAAGATTCAATGCATTGTGAGGAAACCGCAAAAGAAAAAAATATGGCGAGTAGTGTTAATAATAAATGTCTCATAGTTTTTTTGTGTGAATACAAATCTATGTGCACCAAGTGTAACTAAGTTGGGTAAATGAGTAAGACCTTTAAAACGTTTATTTAAGGATACTTACGGCCTTTTTGTTTTTGTATATGCTTTGTCTGCTTTAGTGAAAAATTCTGTTTTCTGGCCATTTCGCTTTTCTAAATACGTGGTGTATTCTGCATCAAAATTCATCCGTTTAACCACTGTTTCTTCAAACATTTTAAGCAATCCTAAGGCAAGTTCACAAATTTCGCGCACTGCATTTGTATCGCCTGTAGCGGCAGACTTATACAGACACCACTTGTGCTTTATTGTAAACTGAGAAAACATTGGGCTGCCTAATCTGTTCACTAAAAAAGGCGCTCCTACTCTAGCGGCCATACCCAGATCTAAAATATCATCAAAAACAAAAAGCACTTCTTCTTCTTTTAGTTTCCATTTCTTTAGTGTGAAGTCTAGTGCCTCTGATTTGTTTTTTGCTTTGTAAAAAACCCCATCTAAATGTTCGCGCTCTGCAAAATCAAAAGCAGTATGATTTTGTTCTCCAGTAATGATTAGGGTTAAGGGGATTTTTTTTGTTTTTAGGTAATATCCAAAACGCAGCATGTTAAGACCCATGCTGTCTACCTCGTTAAATGAGCTTTGCCCACCACCATTTTTTTTACCGCTATGCCACACACCGTCCCAATCAAAAACCAAGGCCTTTATGTTTTCTAATTTCTTAGAAATAATAATGGGAGAAGAAATAAATTCTCCTCCCATTTTGGTAAATGTGTTTTCTATTTCAGAAAATCTCATTTTTTCAATTTAAGCATGTCTTGTACATCTAACATTCCCGTTGCTTTACCGCTTGATGTTACGATGATGCAATCTACTTGCTGTGCGTTAAATATATCTTGAGCGCTATAAAGTAGCTCACCAGCATCTATGCTTTGTGGTGTACTAATGTTTAATTCGCTTACTTTTTTGTTTACTGCTGTAGCTCCTTCGGCTTCAATTAATCTGCGTAAATCTCCATCAGTAAAAATGCCAATTGGCTTTTGGTTGTCATCTACAATTGTAACGGCACCAAAACCACCTTTGGTCATTTCTATTAAAGCATCATTAATGTTGTTATTTAATGTAACCATTGGGTTATGGCCTTGCATTAAATCCTTTACGCGCAACGTCATTAAACCAGTGTGCTCATAAAACTGCTCTGTACCTAAAGCTGTAAAGTGATTTTCTGTTAGTTGTTTCATCACTTTGTAAGGTACTGTAATGGTGTGTACGCCAACTTCTAAGGCGTTGCGAACATGCTCTACGTAACGTACAGAAGAAAACATGATTTTGGTATCGTAACCGTAATAGTTTACAGCCTCTACACAATCTCTAACTAAACTTAATGCATCTGTACCTTGATCTTGCAAACGACCAACAAGTGGGCAAACGTAAGTTGCACCAGCTTGCATTGCCATATAGGCTTGTTGTAAGGTGTATACTAGGTGTACATTTACTTTAAAACCTTCGTTTACCAACATGCGGCAGGCGCGAACACCTTCTAACGATACAGGAATTTTATATACCGTAGTTTCACGATCTAAGCCTAAAGCATCTTGGCGTTTTGCTTCTGCAACAATTTCTTCTGCTGTTCTTCCTAAAGCTTCTATTTGTAGTATAGGAACAATTTTGGCTAACTCCAGAATGGTACCGTCAATGTCGGTAATTCCTTCGCGATGCATGAATGTTGGAGTTGTTGTTAAGCCTGTTAAAAAGCCAAGTTTAAACGCTTCTTTAATTTCTTTTAAATCGGCTGAGTCTAAGTATAATTCCATTTAAGGTATTTTTTTGTGGGGCAAATATAACCAATCAATAAAGCAAAATTTGCGGCTATAGTTTGCGTCTATTTAACAATGTTTTGTTTACTATTTTCTGTACTTCACTTCTACTTCGTGCATTTCTATTAGCGGAAGTAAAAATTCTTCTAACTGAGACATATCTAGTTGACTTGCAGCATCGCAAAGTGCTTCGCTTGGGCAAGGATGCGCCTCTACAAAAAGTCCGTCTACACCAGCCGCTACGCCTGCTCTACCTAAAACAGGTAAATATTGGCGTGCGCCACCGCTTGGGTCTGCACTAGGAATACCGTATTTACGAATGGCATGCGTAACATCAAACACTACAGGGTAACCGGTTTGGCCCATTTCGTAAATGGCACGCGGATCTACCACCATATCATTATAACCAAAGGTATAACCACGCTCGGTTAAAATAATGTTCTTGTTTCCTGTACTTTCTATTTTCTGTACAGGTTTGCTCATGTTTTCTGGCGCCAAAAATTGGCCGTGTTTTAGGTTTACAATTTTCCCGGTTTTTGCGGCTTCTACAACCAAAGTGGTTTGCATACACAAATAGGCGGGTATTTGTAAAATATCTACAACTTCTGCAGTAGCTTTTACTTGGCTAGGATAATGTATATCTGTAAGCAACGGAAAACCAAATTGTTCTTTTACCTTTTGTAAAATGCGCAATCCTTCGTCCATACCTGGGCCCATGTAGTAGTTTACAGAGCTCCTGTTGTCTTTCATAAATGAGGATTTATAAACAACAGGAATATCTAGTTTTTCTGAAATTTGCTTTAATTTTTCAGCAACCTTCATCATGGTTATTTCATCTTCAATAACACATGGTCCAGAAATTAAAAACAGTTTATCGGCACCTGCCTTTATATCTCCAATATTTACAATTTTTTTAGACATGCTTTTTATAAATTTTGGGCAAAGTTAATTCTTACAGTTTAGTTTTATCAATCTTCTTTCTATTGTTATTAAAGCCATTTTTTACGTTTAAAGAACATAATCATGACAATAAAGATTGCAATCATTACGCCCCAAACAATAAAATATCCGTAGCGTGATTGCAGCTCTGGCATATAGGTAAAGTTCATGCCATATATGCCTGCAATAAACGTTAAAGGAATAAAAATAGTTGAGATGATTGTGAGCAGTTGCATCACCTGATTCATTTTATTGCTAACACCTGTTAAGTATAATTCCATGATGCCTCCAACTAAATCTCTTTGTGTATCAAGGGTATCAATAAGTTGTATGAGGTGATCATAAACATCTTTAATATACCTGTTGGTTTCAGCAGATATTACTTCAAGCTCATCTTTTTGTAACGTAGAAACCACATCCCGAAGCGGACTAATTGTTTTTCTTACTTGTATAATTTGTCTCTTTAGCCGCTGTATTTCATTTAATGTATTTCCATCAGATGCCTTTAATGCGGTTTCTTCAAGCTTTAGAAATCTGTCTGAAATGTTTTCGGTAACAAAAAAATAATTATCCACAATAGTGTCTAATATTCTGTAAAGTAGGTAATCTATATGTTTATTTCTTGCCGCTGATTTAATGTTTTCCATCCGCACTCTTAGCGGATTAAAAACATCACCTTCAATTTCTTGAAAAGACAAAATCCATGTACTGCCCAAAACCAAACTTACTTGCTCAGAAACAATACCTTTTCCGTCTTTAGTAACCCCAAGCATTTTTAATGAAATAAAAATATAGTCGTCAAAATCTTCTAATTTGGGGCGATGCTGGGTGTTTAAAACATCTTCTAACAGCAAATGATGAAGGTTAAATGCAGCACCTATTTTTTCAATAATCGAGATATCGTTTAAACTGGTTATGTTTATCCAACTTAGCGATTCGGTGTCTTTATAAACAAAACAGTCTTCTACATTTTTGCATTCAATTCTTTGCACATGCTCTGCAGAATAATCTATAACTGAGATTTTTGTCTCATTGGTATGCTTATTCCCGATATGAACTAATGTGCCGGGAGGTAATCCCGCTTTTTTAGTATAAGACATAAAAACGTGCTTGTATTATTACTTAAAAATTCTGAATGAATATAATGCGATTGGTAATACTAAAAAAACATTGTTTTTGTTAGAGTAATATTTTTCTAGATACGCTTTTCGCAATACCAAAGTTTATTAATTTAGTAGCTCATTTATCTTAAAAACAATGCATTATGAAAACCAGTTTCTTTCTAAGCACTTTGGCCCTAGTTTTTTTGTCTGCCTTTTCAACATCAAATTACGAAACCATTTTTGGTTTTGATGAATACAAAAAAGGTTGGGCTATGGTAGAAAAAAACCAATTATTTGGTTTTATAGATAAAGATGGAATTGAAGTTGTAGAACCTGTTTACACCGAAATTTATTCGTTTGGCGATTACAAGAAAGATTGGGCACTTGTAAAAAAGAACGATTTATTAGGATTTATAGATAAAGATGGAATTGAAGTTGTAGAACCTATTTATCAAGAAATATACTCGTTTGGCGATTACAAAAAAGACTGGGCACTTGTAAAAAAGAACGATTTATTGGGATTTATAGATAAAGATGGAATTGAAGTTGTAGAACCTAATTACCAAGAAATTTACTCGTTTGGCGATTACAAAAAGAATTTAGCCCAAGTTAAAAAAGATGGCAAATTCACCTTTATAGACAAAAACGGGATAGAGCTGTAAACTACAACTCTATCCGTTTTTCCATAATTGCACGTACTCGTTTTAAATCGTCTTTGGTATCTACCGGTATACTTTCATGTTGGGTGATGCCAATTTTAATAGCTCCACCGTTTTCTAACCATCGTAACTGTTCTAAATTTTCGTAATTCTCCAAATTGCTAGATGCCATTATTGCGAAACTTTTAAGTGCTTTATAAGTATACGCATACAACCCTAAATGCTTGTAAAACTTCCCTTCTTCTAACCAATGCATTTTATGCCGCCCACGTATATGCGGAATTACAGAACGACTGAAATACAACGCATCCATATTTTTTGTGAAGGTTACAAAAACCTCAGAATCATTAAACAAGTCTTCTTCGGCAGTAACAGGGATTACTAAGGTGGCGAAATCTGTTTTTCCTCCTTCAAAACAACTCTTTAAATCTTCTAAAGAGCCATGATGCAACAGCGGTTCATCGCCTTGTATATTAAGTACAGCATCAAATGTTTGTGACTCTTTTTCGGCAATTAAATCCCAAGCTTCTAGACAACGAGTTGTTCCATTTTGGTGCTTAGTAGATGTCATTACCACATTGCCACCAAAGGCTTTTACAACTTCTGCAATTCGTTCATCATCCGTGGCCACGTAAACCACATCCAGTACTTTCTGGGTTTCTTCATACACCCATTGTATCATCGGCTTACCCGCAATATCTACCAAAGGTTTGCCCTCTAAACGTGTGCTGCCGTAGCGAGCTGGTATTACGCCTAAAAAATTCATAGTTTAAAATTTTTACAAATGTACTTGCCGCGTGTTACGGATTAATCGGTTTTTTTCTTTAGCAATTTTAATCTTATTCCTGCATATATCACTCTACCCATAACTGGCCCCCATACCATACTCGCATCAAACTCTGGTGCAAACGGATTATCGGCCGCAACAATTGGGTTATCTTGTCTATAATCAAACGCATTTTCTACACCAATGTGTACTTCTAATCTATCGTAAAAATCTTTGGCAATTTGTACATTAAGCGTTGAGAAAACAGGAGATGTAGCACCACGTTGATAGGGTGCTGGATTGCTTTCTGTGGTAGGTAGTCTTTGGCTACTCATTGTATTTAATGTAGCATCAAACTTCCAACTATTTTTGGTTTTATATTCTAAGTTGGTAAAAAACCTGTGTTTAGAAATAAAAGGCTGTTCGCTTAAACCAATGCTTCTGTAAGTAGTTTGTGCGTCTACAAACCGGTATGCAATACGCGCATTAAAACGTTGAAACACCTCATAATCTAATTGAACTTGCGCACTATGGGCAAAACTCTGTCCGTTTAGGTTATAAAAGTTCAACTGATTTGTAGCGGCATCCCAATCTTTTACAAGTTGATTTTCGAACGTTGTATAAAAGTACTCTACTCTAAAGCTACCTGGCCTGTAATCTAATTCAAAACTATAGGCATAGCTAATTCCCGCATTAATGCTTTCTTCCTGTTTTAATCCGTAATACGGATATGCTACATCACCGGTTTCTATTTGCCACATTCGGTTGCTTGCCATACCGCCAATATTATCGGCAAATAAATTGGGTGTACGGTACGCCTTACCCACATTAAACCTGAAGGTGTGCTTTTTAAATGGTTCAAATCTAATATGCAACCTAGGCGTAAAAAATGCTCCATAAAGGTTATGGTCGTCCAAACGCATACCTGCCACTACGGTTAAAGCTTCTTTTAACAAATAGGTGTATTCTAGAAAAATACCAGGAATTTTTTCAGTTCTAAAATAATCTGTACCGAGGTAAGTTTCGTTTAAGCTTAAATATTTAAAACTAATTCCTGCTTTGTAGGCATGATCTGTTGTTTTAATAATATCCTGAAAAATAAGATTGGCGTATGCCGAGTTTTCTATAGCCCCATACGTTTTTTGTGTTGGCAAACCAAAATCTGCGGTTTGGTCATGGTAATTATAGGCCACTTGCAAACCCATTGTGCGGCCCACCGAGTTCTTAAAAACGTACCCAACTTTTTGCCAATATTCTAACCTTTTAGTATCCATAAAGGCACGCCAAACCTGATCGCCTTCCTGAGCATCTACGGCTGCCATTTGCCCTCCCACTTGATTGTTACTTGCAAACTTTACCCCAAATTGGCTTTCCCAACCATTGGTACCGTTATACTTCCAAGTGTTTTGTCCAATCCACATATTTCCTTGCGGATTATCTAAAAAGCCATCATTGTTAAAATCTGGTTTGCTGGTATTTTGGCGCCCATAGGCCATAAGGTTTGTGCTCCATTTATCATTAATCACAATGCTGTAAACGCCACTTTGCTCTAACCTGCCTCCGGCATTACCGTATAGCTGACCGTAAAATTGCTCATCGCCATCTGGCTTTCTAAGCTCATAATTTACTTGTCCAGCAACACTTTCAAAACCGTTTATTACGCTACCACTCCCCTTTGTTAATTGAATGTTCTGAATCCAACTACCAGGTATTAGTTGCAACCCAAGTACAGATGCCACACCACCCATTACCGGAATATTACCACGTGTGTAATAGCTGTAAGGGCCATCTAAACCCAAAAGCTTAATCTGCCTTGTACCCGTAACGGCATCCGTAAAACTGGCGTCAATTGCTGGGTTGGTTTCAAAGCTTTCAGACAAATTACAGCACGCAGCTTTGGTTAATTCTTTGGCCGTAATAAGCTGTGTTAATGAAGCTTCTCTAGCTTTTATTATAGATGCAGATTCATTGTCTCTTACAACAACCTCTTCTAACTGGTTGTTATTTACCTTTAAAGTGAATTTAATTTCTTTTTGCTTGGTATACGAAACTGTATCTGAAACATAGCCTAAAAATGCCGCGTAAATTAATTTACTACTCTGATCTTGCTTTAGCGAAAAAGAACCTTTGTCATCGGTAACCGTGTACACTGGTGAATTCACCCATCCCACTACAGCTCCAGGAATTGGTGTTTTTTTGTTATCGGCACCATAAACTTTACCTACAATGTTTTGTGCAAAAACAAAGCTGTGCATCATTAAAAAAATGAAGCACAATTTTTTTACTTGTAAATACATGGTTAATGTATTTCGTTTTCTCTGTATTTGCAGCAATGGTGTACTTTGTTATCGTACGCCCAATCTGTTGCTTTAAAATACTCGTTATCGTGCCCAGCATCTGCAACACTTTGTGCTACTTCTTTAATTGTAACCTTTTTAGGTTTATAAATTACAGTTAATAGCTGTTCTTCCTTATTCCAAGAAACCTTTTTTACGCCTTTTATATAGGCTGCGTTTTCTATTCTTTCTTGGCACATGCCACAAATACCATCAACGGTAAAGCTTGCTGTATCAATGTTTTTATTTTGTGCTACTCCGTTTATGTTTATCGTTAAGAAGGCAACAAAAAAGATGAAGATTATTTTTTTCATTTTTTACTAAATATTAAAGTTATTAATCAATTAAAAACCGAGATTAAAAACAATAATTAGCCGTAAAAAATAAGTTTATTAAATTTTAAATAAACCTTATCTGGTGGAGGGAATTGCTGATAAAGATGTTTTGTAACACTTGCGTTAAACGCATCTAAAACAGCATGAAAAGTTATAGGCTCTAACATTGTTGCCTGAGACATTAAATCTCTTTTGGCAACAAAAAACAAATCAATATTTGTAAAATCATTCTCATCATGAGAATCGCAACAATTTGCTTCTTTGCTACAGCACTGTACCTCCCCCTTGCAACAGGTTGTTTCGCAAGATGCAAATGCTGCATGATTGCTCAACCCAACAAACAGGAAGTAGATTAAAAATAATATTGATTTTAAGTAATTCACGGTGCAAATGTAAACTACATTTTTTAAGCAATAAAAAACGAGCTACATAAATGAGTTAAATAAATTATAATTGCAGCTATTTACGCTTAAATTTTATGAAGTATATACTTACGGCAAGTCTATTGCTTTTGGTTTTTTCTAGTCATTCTCAATCTTTTAATTACCAACCACTTAAGGCTAAAGGAGATATTCCCGAAGATTTTATTAGCAATTATTTAAATAAAGTGGCTGAACAACAAGAGAAACTAGACGAAACTAAACCGAAAAAAGAAAGAGAAAAAGACTTGCTATTTATGCAGGTAAATGAGTTTATGCTTGATAAGCATTTAACTTCGGGCAATATTGTATATGGTGATGAAGTAACCAATTACTTAAACAAGATTGTAGATAAAATATTAGCCAAACACCCTGACCTACGCAGAGAAATTAGAGTATATACCGTAAGGTCATCGGTGTTTAACGCTTATACAACCAACAACGGAATCATCTTTGTAAACCTTGGATTAATTGCTGAATTAGAAACCGAAGCCCAATTGGCTTATGTGCTTTGCCATGAAATTGTACATTATGTTGATCGTCATGTACGTGAATCTTATGATTACCGTGAAAACGTAAAGAGAAATAAATTTAGGACTGTTTACGATGATGAGGAAATTGCCAAAAACTATTATTCTTTTTCTAAAGAACATGAGTTTGAAGCCGATGAAAAAGGTTTTACTGAATTTTTTGATGGATTAAACTACAGCAGCCTTGCTCCATTTGAATTAATGGATATTATGCTTTACGCTTACTTGCCGTTTGATGAAATTCCCTTTGAATTGGATTGTATTAGCACAGAGAATTTTGGAGTAAGAGAGCAACATTTAATTGACTTTGAAGCAAAATCCATTAGTGCAGAAGAAGATGTAGACGCTACAATGAGCTCTCACCCTAATATATTAGAAAGAAAAGAAGCTTTAGACGAAGTTGTACCGTTAGAAAAAACAGGCCAAGACTTTATCATCTCTAAAGAAGACTTTTTTTATATACGCAATTTATGCCGTTACGAAAATCTTATGCTTTATCTAAGCGAATCTGAATACGATAAAGCTGTTTATCAATCCTTTTTATTACAAAAATCTTTTCCAGACGATACGCTTTTGCAAAGAGCTATAGCATATGCTATGTACGGAGCTTCAGTTTATACTAATTACAATTCTTTTGGTGCAAATTCTATTAGCTCAAACAAGTTAGAAGGCCAGTTGAGCTATGTACGCAACCTACTGAAAAAGATGGACGAAGAGGCTTTAAACACATTGGCTGTGGCCTTGACCTATGAATATTACAGAGACCACCCTAATGACGAATTTGGCGAGAAAATATTTAAAGACGCTTTGTGGGAACTTACCCATTACTACGGCAAAACGTTTGATTTTTATGTAGAAAGTATTGAGGTGGATACCACACCTACAGAAAACATAAAAGTTCGTGAAGAAAATTTAAACACGAGCAGAAAAGTAAAAACACTAAAAAGAAAAAAAACAAAAAAGGTTGAAAAAACAGAAAACCTTGAATTAGAAACAGCATTCAGCAGCTATTTAAACGATTCTATTTTTAAGTATCATTTTATAGAAATGGAAGAACACAATAAAGAATTTGTAAAAAGTTTGCCCATTAGAATAAACAAAAACAGTCAAGAGCAATTAACGCTAGAGGAGCTGAGAAATCCTAACGGATCTTATCAAAATAACTTTGGTCAATACATCTATCCTAATAAAAAAGAAAACATTGGTGGCAAAGGCATTAACAAGGCATTTATCATTACACCAGAATACTACACTTTTTCTGTAAAATATTCTTCTAAGGTAGAGTTTGAAAAAAGTGCCGAAAGACAACAAAAATATGTGAATAGCATTACAGAAAATGCTAAAAAACAAAACATAGATTATGAGTTTTTCGATTATAAATATCTAGAACAATATGATACCGAAAAGTTTAACGAGATGCAAACCCTACAAAGGTGGTATACAGAACATTCATATCACGAAGGAATAAGCATTATACATTACATGTATACCGAAACCAAAGAAATTGCCCAAAAGTACGATACCAAATACATGATATATAGCGGAATGATTAGTTTAAACAGATCTGGTACCACCCCTAGGTACGTGACTCAATATTTTAATCTAATCACTTCTTTGTTCTTCTTGCCTTCTGCCCCATTCATAGTGGGTTCCTATTTTTTGCCCAGTTTTGATTCTTACCAGTTTATGCATGTTGTAGATTTAAGCAACGGCAACAATGTTATGTTTAAAGAAAATGAAGGACGTCATTACCGCACAAACGAAGTAACCGATTGTTTGATTTACAATCAACTATTAGAATTATCTACAAAAGCTAAATACAAAAAATAGTATGAAAAAAGTATTGATTTCATTTCTCATATTACTAATAGGAAGTTCTTGTTTTGCTCAACTTAATACGGGTTATAAGGGTAAAAAATGGAAAACATCTCTTGTTGTGGGTATGTCACCAAATTTTAGCGAAAAGTATGACAGCGATGTTAGATTAGGTGCATTTGGTTCTGATTTAGTAAAATCCATTGCATTTAAATATGGTATTTCTACAGAATATCAAGCCTGGAATAATTATGCCCTTACGTTTTCTGTTGGTTTTTTTAATACTAAACCAACACAAGGCCGAATCTCAAACAGTTCTGGCCAAACAATTTCTTACATTAAATATTTGGATGTGCAGGCAATACCAGTAAAACTGGGTGTGAAGAAAGGCAAAGGAATTAAAATGCCGCTTAGCTCTATGTTTTTTTCCTATGGTTTAAGTATGTACTTTGTAAATATTAAAGATGTAAACGGTGTGGGTGTAAAAAATACAGATTATAAAGAAAGTAGTATTATGCCCGGTATATTTTTAGAAGGAGGCAGAAGGCTAGTGTTTAAGCATGGCATAGTCGTAGATTTAAGTGTTTGTTTTAATATTACCGCTAACTTGTTTTCAATAAAAAACACAAACTATGATGTTGATTTAACCAAAAATGCCAAAAGAAGTGTTGCGTTTGCTTCACTAATAGATTTTAAATTAGCCGTTGGCTTATTTCATTAAACAGAAACAATTATTTTATTAACTAAAAACAATTACAATGATTAAAAAAGCATTTTTTACACTACTTATTGGTTCTGCCTTTTTTATTGGAACTACCGCTTGTGGTGGCGAAACAAATGAAGAAACAACAGTAGAAAGTACAGAAGTAGAAGAAAGTCATGAAGGACATAACCATGATGCAGAGAGCACGGAAAGTGTTGAGCTAGCCTACTATTGCCCTATGGAATGCGAAGGCGATAAAACATATGAAGAAACAGGCTCTTGCCCCGTTTGCGGTATGGATTTAGTAGAAAAGCACTAAATACTCATCTAAAAAATTAAAGGCGTTTTATTTTAAAACGCCTTTAGTTTTTTTGCTTGTTTTTTTAATACCGTAATGGTTTCTTCATCAGTCAAACCACCTGTATCATTGATAAGCAAGTTTAAATTGCTAATAGGTATTTTTAAACTTAGCACTTCTACCCCTAAATGGTGCAACACATCTGTAAGATGATCCATCCCTCTTAAATTGCCCGCTCTACCAGAGGCAACACCAACCAAAGCTGCACGCTTGCCAACAAAATGTTTGGGTGGCACACAATCTAAAAATGCCTTTAATACGCCCGGATAGCTTCCGTTATACTCGGGTGAAATGATTACAAATTTTGTAGCGGGAATTATTTTTTCTTTTATTATCTGTTCCATATGCGCATTTTGTTTTCCAAAGCTTGCGCTAAACACAAAATCATCTTGCAACTCCGCAATCTCAAATAGCTGATTTTCTAAATTTAATCTATTCAAGATTTCTTGATATACAGAAACAACTTTTCCCGTTAAATTTTCCGGTCGGTTGGTTGCGTTTATAAGTGTAATCATGCTAAAAATATTTGCGTAAAAAATTGCTAACAATTTGTGCGAAACTAGTTGGTTATTTTTTTAATACAATAATTGAATCATATTACCTTTAGCTTTTTATAAAATACATCGCTGTATTAAATAAACAACTGATACTTAGCGTTTAACATATGCAAAAGATATAAAATGGGAAAGATTGTTGCAATTGCAAATCAAAAAGGAGGCGTTGGTAAAACAACTACAGCTGTAAATTTAGCTGCAAGTTTAGGCGTATTAGAGAAAAAAGTTTTGTTGGTTGATGCAGATCCTCAAGCAAATGCTACATCGGGTTTGGGCAACGACCCCGAATCTGACCTACCCGGAACCTATCAAGTTTTAGAACACCAATTAAAAGCAAGCGAGGCCATTATTGCGAGCTCTACGCCACATGTAGATTTATTGCCTGCCCATTTAGATTTAGTGGCCATAGAAATAGAGTTGGTAGATAAAGTAAATAGAGAGCAAATGTTAGCGCAAGCGTTGGCAGAAGTTAAAGATCAGTATGATTATATCATTATTGATTGTGCACCATCTTTAGGTTTAATTACATTAAACGCACTTACAGCGGCAGATTCTGTTTTAGTACCTATACAATGCGAGTATTTTGCATTAGAAGGCCTCGGTAAATTGTTAAATACAATAAACAGCGTTAGGCAATTGCACAACCCTAATTTAGGTATAGAAGGGCTATTATTAACCATGCATGATAGCCGCTTAAGACTTAGCAACCAAGTGGTTGAAGAGGTGAAAACGCATTTCCAACAATTGGCGTTTGATACCATAATTTCGCGCAACGTGCGCTTAAGCGAAGCCCCCAGTTATGGCGAAGCAATTATCATGTACGATGCTGCAAGTAAAGGAGCAATCAATTATCTTAATTTAGCCCGCGAATTTCTATTGAAAAACGAACAGCAAGAACCGGTAACAGAAAATTAATGTCAGCACAGAAAAAAAACGCATTAGGAAAAGGCCTTTCAGCATTATTAAGAGATCCAAATCAGGATATAAGCTCTGCAAAAGATACAGGTGCAAAAAATGTAGTTGGGCAAATTGCGGAAATTGAAATTAGCAGCATTGAAACAAACCCGTTTCAACCAAGAAGTAATTTTGATAAACAAGCGTTAGAAGAATTAAGGGTTTCGATTAGCGAAGTGGGTATTATTCAGCCCATTACCGTTCGTAAATCAGGCTTTAATCAATATCAGCTTATATCGGGCGAACGCAGATTTAGAGCATCTAAACTTGCGGGATTAAAAACTATACCGGCATACATACGCTTGGCAGACGACCAAAGTATGCTTGAGCTTGCTTTAGTAGAAAACATTCAACGCCAAGATTTAGATGCCATAGAAGTTGCCTTGAGTTACAAACGCCTAATGGAAGAGTGCGATTTAAACCAAGAGCAACTAAGCGAGCGCGTTGGTAAACAACGTAGTACCGTAACCAACTACGTAAGACTTTTGAAATTACAACCGCTAATTCAGGCGGGTATAAGAGACAAAATGATTACAATGGGGCATGCCCGCGCACTTATTAATGTAGAAGATGAGGATATACAACTTGCCATATACAGAGATATTATTGCCAAAGACCTTTCGGTAAGGCGTGTAGAAGAAATTGTACGCGGTATGAAAAAAGCACCAAAAGATGCCAAACGTAAACCTGTTTTACCAGAAACCTACCGCAAATTACGTGTGCAGCTAAAAGATTATTTTAATACTGAAGTTGAGTTGCAACGCAATACCAATGGAAAAGGAAAAATTAGTATCAATTTTGAAAATGATACCGATTTAGAACGCATTATTAATATTATTAATAAATAGTTTGTTTCAAAATCTTTTTCATAGCAAAAAAATTCTTGCAGCATTCTTCATGCTGCTTTTTGCATTTAATGGATTTGCACAAAATGAACCCATTGTAACAGAAGGCGAAGAAATAGCGGTTATTAAAAGTGCGCATAGCCCAAAAAAAGCAACCCTCTACTCTACTTTTCTTCCTGGACTAGGTCAAGGCTACAACAAAAAATATTGGAAAATCCCGATTATATATGCAGGTATGGGTACTTCTATTTACTTTATTTTTTGGAATGCAGACCAATACAATAATTATAAAGATGCATTTGATGCAAGACAAGCGGGTGAAAAGGATGAATATGAAGGAATCTATACAGACCAAAATTTAATTACTCTACAAAATTCTTACAGAAATCAGCGCGATTTATCAATCATAATTACAGTACTTATTTATGGTCTAAACATTTTAGATGCCAATATAGATGCCCACCTTTTTGATTTTGATGTAAGTGATGATTTAAGTATGCGTATTGAACCTACTTTACTCAGAAATAATAACTTAGGTATTAACAGCAACATGGGCTTGCGCTTATCAATACAATTTTAAAAAATGAAAATTGCTTTAATTGGTTATGGCAAAATGGGGAAAGCCATTGAAAAAATTGCCCTTGCTAAAGGACATACCATAACGTGCAAAATAAGCAGAGAAGGATTTGATGTAAACACAATTGCTAACGCAGATGTTTGCATAGAATTTTCTAATCCAGAGTCTGGTTTTGAGAATATTAAAAAATGCATTTTAGCCGGAAAGCCCGTAATTTCTGGTACTACAGGTTGGTTAAATCATTTTAACGAAATAGAAAAATTGGTTGCCAAACATAACGGAAGCTTTTTTTACGCATCTAATTACAGCCTGGGTGTAAACGTGTTCTTTGCCGTAAATACCTATCTAGCAAAAATCATGAACCATTTTGATACCTACGATGTAAATGTGCATGAAATTCATCATACCCAAAAGCTAGATGCGCCTAGCGGAACAGCCATTACCACGGCACAACAAATTGTAGAAAACATAGAACGCAAAAAAGGCTATGCGCTAGATGCAACTGCCAACAATGTGTTAAATATTACCGCAGAACGCGTAGATCCTGCCCCTGGCACACATCTCGTAAAATATTCTTCGGCTATTGACGATATAGAACTTATTCATACCGCACATAGCAGAGAAGGCTTTGCCAAAGGCGCACTTTTAGCTGCTAAATGGATTGTAGACAAAAAGGGTGTTTATGGTATGAAAGACATGCTCAAACTAAACGACTTAATTTAAATTATGGAATATATTATTTTTCTATTTGCTCAATCTCTTTGGTGGGGCGTTGTTTCTTGGAAATTCTTTATTGCTGCTGGTCGCAAACCATGGGAGGCATTTGTGCCTTTCTATAACATGGTTGTGATGTTAAAAATTGCCGAACGACCTACCTGGTGGGTAATTCTATTGGTGCTGCCCGTAATTGGCACCGTAATGACTATTGTTTTGGTATATGAGTTTCTACATGTTTTTGGCCAGCGTAAAACGTGGCAAACAGCCGCTGTATTTTTTACGCTAGGTGTGTATTTAGGCTTCTTAAATTATTTTGATACCATAAAATTTACAGGTAGAGACAACAAAGCCATTAAAGCAGCTTTGGGCGATTGGGGAAATAGCATCTTCTTTGCCGTTGTAGCTGCAACTATTATTCGTTCTACAACTTTTGAAGCCTATACAATTCCTACTAGCTCTATGGAAAAAAGCTTAATGGTGGGCGATTTTCTTTTTGTGAGTAAACTACATTATGGTGTACGTGTACCAATGACTCCCATTAGCTTTCCTTTGGTGCATAACATGATTCCATTTACAACGATTAAATCATATTTTGAATTCCCGCAGATTCCTTATCTGCGTATGCCGAAATTGCAAGATGTAGAACGCGGAGAATCTGTGGTTTTTAACTACCCCATAGATGTTGGCCCTATTGATAAAAAAACCAACTACATTAAACGCTGCGTAGGTATTCCTGGCGATGAATTACAAATAAAAGATCGCGTGCTTTATGTAAATGGTGAAGAATTTCAGTTTCCGGATAGAGCAAATCCGCAGTACAAATATTATGTACGCACCAACGGCATGGCGTTTAACAAAAAGAAGTTAAAAGAAGATTTCGACATCAACTATTTAACACAATCTGAGTACAGGCAAGATCCGCCAAGCCAAGATGTTTATGCCCTACAAACCAACCAAAACGAATATTTGATTTTTATTTCTGATAGTGTTTATGATGCTTTTGCAGCTCTGCCAAACATTCAAGAAATAAAACCCATTATCGCCCCAATGGCTGGCCAAAGCGCAAAAGCCGATCAGCCGGAAACATTAAGTGCGTTAGAAAATCAAGATACAAGCTCTATTTTATTCCCCGATGACAATGTACACGGCCCCCGTTTATTTAAGTACAGCTGGGACAATTACGGCCCTATTCACGTACCTGCCGAAGGAGAAACGGTAACGTTAGATAAAAAAGCAGTGAAGCAGTATGCCACGATTATAGAAAAGTATGAAGGCAATTCATTTCGCGAAGAAAATGGTACATACTTTATAAATGGAGAAAAAGCTACTACCTACACCTTTAAACAAAACTATTATTGGATGATGGGAGATAACCGTCATAATTCTCAAGACTCTAGATATTGGGGTTACGTGCCAGAAGACCATATTGTTGGTAAACCTGTATTTATTTGGATGAGCTTTGATAAAAATGGTAAAGGCTTAGAAAAAATTAGATTCTCTCGCATATTTACTACCGTTCACGGACAAGGAGAACGCACCACATATTTTTGGTATGCACTAATTCTTGGCTTGCTAATTTATGGAGCTAATAAATACAGATTAAAGAAAAAGGAAGCAAAAAAAGCCACCTAAATGTCTGTTTTAGTCAGTACAGCCTATTTGCCTCCTATAAGTTACATGGCTTTGCTTGTGCAAAAGCACTCAGCCATAATAGAGTTTGAAGAAAACTTTGAAAAGCAGAGTTATAGAAATAGATGTGTGATTTTAGGAGCGAATGGCATTCAAAAATTAACGGTTCCGGTTATACATACCGGAGGTAAAACAAAAATAAAAGACCTTAAAATTAGCTATGCCGAAGATTGGCCAACCAACCATTGGCGTAGCTTAGTTTCTGCCTATAAGGGTCGTCCTTTTTTTGATATACTAGGGCAAGATTTACACGAAGCTTTAACTACGCGCCCAACCTATTTGGTAGATTTAAACAGGAGGTTTTTAAATATTATACTCGATTGGTTACAGACTGATATCCATGTATCCCAAACAGAAGCGTTCATTCCTCCAACAAATTTGGCGAACGATTTCCGTTATAAAATTCATCCGAAATCAAGCTCCATCATAACATCTGCTCCTCCCTATTTTCAGCACTTTAATCAGCATAGCCCCTTTGTTTCGGATCTTTCAGTAATTGATTTAATTTTTAGCGAAGGCCGCGCCAGTTGGGATTATCTAAATGAATTAAAACTTTATGGTTAGGAGAAAATTTCCTTTGTATCCTACAAAAACAACCAGCAGGCAAGCGCGATTATTGCCACAGAAATCCAATTCATTAAAAAACCATATCGTGCCATTTGAATCACTGTAATTCTTCCACTACTAAACACAATGGCGTTTGGCGGTGTAGCCATGGGGAACATAAAGGCGCAGCTAGCCCCTAAAGTTAAAGGCAAGCCTAGATTAAAAAAATCAATATTTGCGCCTAAGGCAATGGCGGCAACCAACGGCATTAATGCCGTTACAAGTGCTAAGTTGCTAACAATTTCTGTAAGAAATACACCAATAACCGTCATGATGGCAATCATCAAGAATAAATGGCTAAAACCTAATGTTCCTATCCAATCGCCAATTTTTATCACCCAGATAGATTGCTGAATACCTGATGCTAAGGCCAGTCCACCGCCAAACAAAAGCAAGATGCCCCAACCTAATTTTTCAGTGTCTTTCCACTTTAATAGTCGAGTGTTATTCTTTTGGCCCGTTGGCGTAATAAAGAGAATGACTGATGCTAAAAGCGCAATAGTTGTATCAGAAATCTGAGACAATCCTGTTAATTCAACAATTTGTTTTCTTGTAATCCAAGCAATGGCTGTTGCAAAAAACACAATAGCAACACGTAGCTCTGGGCCTTTAATTTTCCCTAAACTACTTAACTCTTTATGTATGAGTATTGAGGCACTTTCGGTTTCCGCATGTTTTTCATCATTGGGTATAAAAAACGTTAATAAAAAATACCCAAAAATTAATAGCACGATTGTTATAGGTAAACCAATAACGATCCATTCTGAAAAGAAGATTTCTCTGCCTAGTTCTTCTTTCATAAATCCAGCCATCACTAAATTTGGTGGCGTGCCTACTAGGGTTGCCATTCCGCCAATGTTTGCAGCCCAGGCAACTCCAATTAAAAGTAATACGGCAAATTTTGACTTCTTTTTTTGCTCCACCAATTTAATAACCGATATCGCAATGGGCAGCATCATTACGGTAGTTGCAGTATTGCTTATCCACATGCTTAAAAATGCCGTGGCCAACATAAAGCCGAGGGTAATACGTGTTATTCCAAAGCCTGTAAACTTTATTATTTGTAGTGCAATTCTTTTATGGAGCCCCCATTTTTCTATAGAAAGAGCAAGAATGAATCCACCAAAAAACAAATACACCAAAGGGTTGGCGTAGTTTGTTGAAACTTCTTTTAAAGGCATAACCTCTAGCACCGGAAAAAGCACCATAGGAAGCAGCGCAGTAACGGCAAGATTTACAGTTTCACTGAGCCACCATACTAGCATCCAAACAGCTACGGCAAGCACATTCCAACTTAACTCATCTATCTCCGAATGTGGTATTAGCTTGAAAACAACAAATAAAAGTGGACCTAAATAAAGAGCTGTTTTTTTAAAATTCACACTAAATTTTTCTTAAGATTTTGGCATTTCGCAATGCGCAGGAATGGCTTTTTTGTAGGCTTCTAAAATCATCTCGAATTTCTCCACGCCTCGTTCTCTTAAAATTATCCTTCCATCTATCTGCGTTACGGGCGTTAGTTCTCCCATGGTTCCGGTTGCAAAAACAAAATCGGCATTGTAAAACTCTGTTAAACTTAAATTGGCCTCTTGTACGTTTAAACCAATGTTTCGGGCAATATTCATTGTCATTTCTCGGCTAATGCCGTGTAAACATGCCGTTGCATATGGAGTAAAAAGTACATTGTTTTTTAGCATAAATAAATTGGTATCGTTTAGCTCTGCAACAAAACCAAAATCATCTAGCATAACGGCCGCATCTACACCCGCAATATTGGCTTGTATTTTGGCTAAGATATTATTTAGCAAGTTGGCATGATGAATTTTAGAGTCTAAAAACTGTGGCCCATTTCTACGCTGGCTACTTGTAATGGCTTTGATGCCTGTATTAAGATCGTAAACCAAATCTTTGTGCTCTGCCAAAACAATTAAGCAAGAACCATTTTGGTTTAGCCTAGGGTCCATGCCTGAGGTAACTTTCTCGCCACGGGTAAGCGTTAACCTTAAATGCGCATTTTCCGTCATGCCGTTTGCAGCCAAGGTTTGGCTTATTGCATCTTTAATAAAATCTTTGCTGGGTATATCGGTAAAATGTAGTGCTTTGGCACTTTCAAACAATCGATTTATGTGCTTGCTTAAATGCAATATTCCCGATTTGTATAACCTTAAGCCTTCCCAAACCGCATCACCGCCTTGCACTACCGAGTCGAAAACAGAAACTTTTGCCTCTGCTCTTGCGTATAATTTATCTTTTACAAAAACCTGAAGATTGGCATTTTTAGGGTTGAATTTTTGTAGCATTTTAAATTTTTATTGCGTGAATATTTAGTTGATCAAAGTAAAATTTTGCTTCCTCATACAATGGCAAAAGGCGATTTGGTAATTTGTTTTTCGCCCTTTTATGGCTGCCAAAACCGGTGCTTTTATGCACAGATGCGTACCAATATTTTGCCCAAACGCCATCTTCTTTTCGTGCACCTGCTGGCCATTTCAGCATGTTTTCATCAAAGCTAATTCCAATTTGCTCACATAACTTTTTTAAATAATTAGGAGGATTTTGCAGCAAATCATCAGAATTTACAACCACACATGTACACATGTTTTTTAATTGATTGTACAACGCTGCTTCATCAGCCAAGCCAATATCTTTTAAAGTTGGATTTTCAATCACCTTACAGAAAGAGGCAATTAAATCGTACGGATTTCTAATTAAAAAAACATGTACCATTTGCGGAGAAAAATCAACGGGAATGCCCGATACATGATGCGCCATATTTTTTATAAACAGATGTTCTTCTTCACGATTATTTAAAATATGCTGCTCTATAACTGCATCAACATCATTTGGTAAACTGCGTAAAACCTCTTCTCTACCCGGATGTTTTACGCCCGATACCTTTAAATAATATGCATAAAAAGGTTCATCAACCACAGCAGTATCCTTGCGTTGGGCAAAGCTGTACATCAACGCAGTAGAAATATTTCTAGGGCCAGATATGAGATGAATTAACATGAAAACGAATGTACAATTGCACAATGATAATTTGATGTTTTCTTAAAAATATTGACTCATCTAGCTATTCTTAAACATACATTTGCCGTATGAAAGAACTCGTTTTTGCCACAAACAACAAGAATAAAGCTGCCGAAATCCAACAAATGATTGGCGACAAATACGTTATAAAAACCCTTGCGGATATTGGTTGTACGGTTGATATTCCCGAAAATGAAAATACACTTGAGGGAAATGCTTTGGCAAAGGCGCGATATGTAAAAGAAAATTTTGGTTTAGATTGTTTTGCAGACGATACAGGTTTAGAGGTTGATGCCCTAAATGGCGAACCTGGTGTTTACAGCGCGAGATATGCTGGCGTGCAAAAAAACGATGAAGACAACATGAAAATGTTGTTGCAAAACTTAACCAACAACCCTAATAGAAAAGCTCAATTTAGAACAGCTATCGCCCTGATATTAAACGGAAAAGAACACCTTTTTGAAGGTGTTGCCAAAGGCGAAATTATAACCGAAAAACGCGGTACAAACGGCTTTGGTTACGACCCTATTTTTAAACCAGAAGGCACAAATCAAACGTTTGCCGAAATGGAAATGCACCAAAAAGGTCCGATTAGCCACCGCGGAAAAGCTGTGCAAAAACTTGTTGAGTTCTTACATAACCTTTAGTTCGCAGAAACTATCTATCTGCTATTTTTAGCTCTTAATAATTTTACCATGAGAATGCACTTTATTGCCATTGGTGGCAGCGCAATGCACAATTTGGCTTTAGCCATGCAAGAAAACGGACACATAGTTTCTGGCAGCGATGATGAAGTTTTTGAACCCTCTAAAACACGGTTGGCTAAGGCCGGTTTGTTGCCCGAAAGTTTTGGTTGGGATGCCGCTAGAATAACCACCGATATTGATGCCGTTATTCTTGGTATGCACGCAAGAGAAGACAATCCGGAGCTTATTCGTGCTAAAGATCTTGGCTTAAAAGTGTACTCTTACCCTGAATTTTTATTTGAGCAAAGCAAAGACAAAACACGCGTTGTAATTGCTGGCAGCCATGGTAAAACCACCATTACCAGTATGATTTTACACGTACTTGGTTATCATGGCCACGAGGTAGATTTTATGGTTGGCGCCCAACTAGAAGGCTTTAACACCATGGTAAAAATTACTCCCGATGCCGAATTTATGCTTATAGAAGGTGATGAATATTTGGCCTCGCCCATAGATAGAAGACCTAAATTTCATCTTTACAAACCAAACATTGCATTGCTTAGCGGTATTGCCTGGGACCACATCAACGTATTTCCAACTTTCGAGAATTATTTAGAGCAGTTTAACATATTCATCAACATGATAGAGCCCGGTGGTGCTTTGGTTTATAACAAAGAAGATGAGCATGTAAACAACCTGGTTTCTAATGCCAAAACCATGATTAAGGAGTTTCCGTACGGAACGCCAAATTATACCGTTGCTAATGAGACGTGCTATTTAGAAACCCCAGAAGGCGAATTACCACTTGAAGTTTTTGGTCATCATAACCTACAAAACTTAGAAGGTGCCCGCTGGATTTGTTTAGAAATGGGCATACAAGAACATGAATTTTACGAGGCCATTGCTAGCTTTAAAGGTGCAAGCAAACGGTTGGAAAAAATTGCCAATAGCCAAGAAGCCATTGTGTACAAAGATTTTGCCCACTCACCTTCTAAAGTGGCTGCAACGGTTGCATCGGTAAAAGAACAATACCCCGATAAAAAATTAGTTGCCTGTTTAGAATTGCATACGTTTAGCAGTTTAAACCCAGATTTTCTACCCCTTTACAAAGGCGCATTAGATAAGGCCGATGAAGCATTGGTTTATTACAGTCCACAAACTGTTGCTCATAAAAAGCTACCTGCCATAAGTAAGGAAGACATCTCCAGAAATTTTGCCAACAACAAACTAGCTATAAGTAATGATTCTGCCGAAGTTGTGGCTTGGCTAAAGCAAAAAGGCAATGCCATTTATTTAATAATGACTTCGGGAAATTTTAATGGTTTAGATTTAAATCAGCTAGGTAAAGAACTTGTTTAAGATTCTGATTTTGATCTATGCGAAGACCGGTGAGAAGAAGATCCAGACCTTCTGTGATGAGACGAAAACTCATTGTCTTGCTTTCGTTTACGGTCTAGATAAATTCTGTATTTCACAGACGTTCCAATAAAGCTAATACCTGCACTAAAAATTACAATAGCAACCAAAATTACCCACCCGTATTCTGTAGGGTCATTTCCGTTAATTCTCAAAACAATCCCTTCCATTAGCACAACTAAACCTGCCGCCATCATTAATGTTCCTAGCACAGAATAAGTTATCCAACGTGTGCTTAAAAGTCTTATTTCTTGAGATTTGCTCATAGCCTTATTTGAAATTTGCGGCCAATGTAAAGGAAATTATTTGGTAAATAAATGCCTCTTTTAATATTGTTCTGTACTTAACAAAACCAATGTGCAAGCTTCTTCTGTAAAAATACCTTTGTCTTTTGCCAAACGCGCTAACTCTGCATTTTCTGCACCTGGATTAAAAATAATCCTTCTTGCCCCACTGTTTAAAATATTGTCATAATATCCTGTTTGATTTTGTGCTGATAAATAGACTGTTATTGTATCAATATTGATGTTTTTGGGCCACTTAGTAACAATTTTATGATTAAATATTTCGCTTTCACTTTTTCCAACTAAAACAATTTCATAATCATTTTTCAATAGTTTTTCAGCGGCCAAATAACTATATCTGTGTGGCCATTTGCTAGCACCTAAAACCAAGGTTATTTTATCTTCTCTCATATCTTTACGCTTTTAATAACTTACAAGTATTCTCTTAAAATAAACATGCTAATTAAGCATTATTTTAAGCAAATTCGCTTCAATGAAAAAACGCTATATTTTACTATTAGTTCTTTCCGTAGTTGGGATTGTTTATTTTTTGGGACCAAAGCCAAAAACACCTCTTTACAATTTATCAATACCTGAAATTACCATAGATGTAGAAGAATACGTTGCCCAACTAGAAGCAAGATCTGTTATAAAGCCAAAAAACGAGGCTGAAATAGTGTGGATTGATGATTCTACCAAAGCCCCAACAGAATACTCCTTGCTCTATTTACATGGTTATACCGCAAGTAAATTTGAAGGTAGCCCAGTTTATTCTGATTTTGCAACTCGATACCAATGTAACTCATTTGCGGCAAGATTGGCCTCCCAGGGGCTTATTAGCGAAAATGCAATGATTGATTATACAGCAGAATCTGTTTGGGAATCTGCTTTAGAGGCTCTTGCCATTGCAAAAAAAATTGGCCATAAAGTTATCATCATGAGTACATCTACAGGGGGTACCTTGGCATTAAAACTAGCTGCTGAGTTTCCAGAAGACGTTTTTGCGTTAATAAATCTTTCGCCAAACATTCACCCTAAAGCGTGGAATTCATTTTTATTAAATGACCCTTGGGGTTTACAAATTTCCAGATTTGTATTAAACGGAGATTTTAGAGTGCTAGAAAAAAAAGATAAGGAATACGAAAAATACTGGTATGATAAATATAGAATTGAGAGTTTGGTAGAAATGCAACAGTTGGTAGAGACTACCATGACGAAAGAAACGTTTAGCAAAGTTTATTGCCCTGTACAAAACATTTACTACTATTTAAACGAAGAACAAAATGACCCTGTAGTACGTGTAGATAAAATTATTTGGATGCACCAATTATTGGGTACAATGCCTGAACAAAAAGTACTTACGCCAATTAAAAACGCCAATACTCATGTGATAGGATGTGGCCTATATAGCAAGGCCATTAAAGAAATTGAAGAAGAAATTTATTCTTTTTCTGAAAATGTTTTACAACTAAAACCGATATAACGCACTCATTACATATGCAGTTTTATTTTCCTTCTTTTTTATGGGCATTAGGCTTTTTGTCTATCCCTATTCTTATTCACTTGTTTAATTTAAGAAAATACAAAACGGTTTATTTTAGTGATATACGTTTTTTAAAGGAGGTTCAAAAAACAACCAAAAAACAGAGGACATTAAAAGACTGGCTTATCCTAGCCAGTAGGATGATGGCGTTTGCCGCATTGGTACTCGCCTTTGCAAAACCTTATATACCCGTTGGCAATCAAAGCAAGCAAAACAACAAAGCCATACTGGTTTTAGACAATTCTATAAGCACTACGGCCGGTTTTGAAGATGTTAGCCCTTTTGAAAAAGCCAAGCAATTGGCACAAAACTTGGCCTCAGAGTTTCCAGATAATCTTGAAGTAGCTTTAATCACAGCAAACTCAAATGCCATAATATTTACCAACAAAACAGAACTTATAGATCAAATAAAAAAAGTTCAACCCTCAGACAATTCACTTTCGTTTTCCTTATTAGAAGGAAAAAAATCTGCAGATGTTTATCTTTTTTCTGATTTACAGAAAAATAATATGCAATTTCTAAACAACCCTAGTGATAGCTTGCAATGGGTTGTTGTACCCACCATTACAGATGATGAATTGAAATTAGAAAACAGTGCCATAGATAGTATTTGGATAGAATCTCCATTTCTTATTTCTGGCCAACCGGTAGATCTTTTTATTAAACTTAAAAACTATGGTAACCAAGTTGCAGATTTAAACTTAGAAGTCTTAGCCAACAACTTACCGGAAATAAATTTTTCTGCAACAGTAAATCCGAGTAAAGATACAGTCATTAAAACATCGCTAACGCAATTAAAAAGTGGCTTCAACACCGCTCAGATTAACATTTTGAATGATGCCCATGCTTTTGACGATCGGTTTTTACAATCATACTTTTTACCAGAATCTAACAACATTGTAGAAATTTATTCCCAAGAACAAAGTACATTAATTTCTAAAATATTTACAGGTAATGAGTTTTCGTTTACAGCAATGCCCACAAGTGCAATTGACAATGAGCAGCTTGCAAAAGCAGATTTAGTAATTCTTAATCAGCTTTCTGAAATTAGCAGTGGCTTGGCATTTACATTAACAGAAATTTCTAACAATGCCAACTTATTTATTCTTCCAAATCCATCAAACAACCAAGCTCTAAATAATTTTTTACAGTCGGTAGGTGCACAAGAAATTGGCACCATAGATACCGCAACTTTACAAACCCAATCTATAAATACAGACGACCCCTTTTTTAATGAAGTATTTGCAGGCTCTACAAAAAACGCATATTGGCCAACGGTAAAAAAACACTTTAGGTTTACAAAACCCTCTCGCCTGCCGCGTTTTAATTTAATGACGCTTGCCAACGGAGATCCGTTATTTATAAGAATTGCCAAAGGGCAAACAAACATTTTTGAGCTTGCCGTACCATTAAACAATGTTTTCTCAGATATCAGTAGTCACCCAGTCGTTGTGCCTTTGTTTATCAAGGCATTGATTAAAAAAGATAATATAGCAAACCATTCTGGCCAAGTAGGATCAGATTCTAGGTTCAACATTCATGTTCTAAACCCCATGGCAGATAAGGTTTTATCTATGCAGCTTCATGAATTTGAATACATCCCGCAACAGCAACAAAACGGAGAATTCATTCAAATAATAGCAGGAAAAGATTTGCAAAGAAGTGGTACGTATAATTTACTTTTTGACAATAAAAAAATAGGTAATGTGAGCTATAACATTGCCAGAAGCGAATCTAATTTAGAGCGCTATTCGGTAAATGAATTAACTGAGCGTCTAGAACAGTTAAAAAAGGAAAATGTACATATATTAGAAGCCGATATTTCTAGCATTTCTTCTGTATATTCTGAATGGCAAATGGGCATACAATTGTGGAAATACTTTTTATTAGCAGCACTAGTTTTTGTTCTAATAGAAATATTTTTGCTTCGATTATTGAAATAATACTATGAAACACCTTTTTAAAAACGTTACTATCATTGATAAGCGCTCTCCTTACCACAAGCAAAAGGTAAATATTCTTGTTCATGATGATCAGTTGGTGGCCATTGGCGCTGATGTAAGTGATAGTAAAGCCAAAGTTTTTGATATGGAAGGAAATTGTGTTTCGCCTGGTTGGGTAGAAATGCATTCGAACTTTGCAGATCCTGGATATGAAGAAAGAGAAGATTTAAAAAGCGGAGCAAAAGCAGCGGCCGCGGGAGGTTTTACTGGTGTTTGTTTGGTCCCTTCTACACAACCTGTTATACAAAGCAAAAGCGATATTGAATATTTGCTTCATAAAAGTGACGAGACGGATATTAATATCTACCCGATTGGTGCCTTGAGTAAAAATTTAAGTGGAGAAGAATTAACGGAAATGTATGACATGCAACAAGCGGGAGCTGTTGCATTTTATGATGACAAAAACGCCATTAAAAACCCGAATCTTTTAAAATTAGCTTTGCTCTATGCACAAAACATTGCTCCAATATTAACTCACCCAAATCATGCAGAATTAACAAAAGGAGCGCAAATAAACGAGGGCCCGATTAGCACATACCTAGGCCTGAAAGGCATGCCTGCGTTTGCCGAAGAAATACAAATTGTTAGGGACTTGTTTATAGCAAAGTATACGAATTGCAAAATTCATTTTTCTGGTATCTCTACAAAAGGTAGCGTAGACTTAATTCGCAATGCTAAACAAGAAGGCCAATCTGTAACAGCCGATGTGAATTTCTATAATATAATTTTAACAGACAGCTTGTTAAACGATTACGATACAAACCTTAAAGTAAATCCGCCACTAAGAGATAATGAAGATGTGATTGCTTTATTAGAAGGTTTAAAGGATGGTACTATTGACGCTATATGTGCAGACCATGTACCGCAGGATATTGAAAAAAAGCAATGCGAATTTGAACATGCCTCTTTTGGGATGGCCGCCATAGAATGTGTTTTCGGGGCACTTCACTCGGCAATTTCTGAGATTAGCATAGATTTATTTATCGAAAAAATAAGTACAAATCCAAGAGCAATTTTAGATTTACCTGATATAAAAATTGTAGAAGGTGCTATTGCTGATTTAACCTTTTATAATCTTAATGAACGATGGACTTTAGATAAAAGCACAACACACTCTAGAGCATTTAACAATCCGTTTTTAGGAAAAGAATTAAGAGGAAAAGTAAAAGGTATTTTCAATAAAGGAAAGTTTACACATGCCTAATTTTAAAATTTAAATAGGCCATTTCAATATGAAAAACCCTTACCCTATAAACAAATTTCTACGCTTTTTATTAAACATCTGGCTATACTTTTTTGTGCGCAAGCACAAGGTAAAAGCATTTATTTCTGATGAAATAAAGAACCTAGATAAACCCTTTTTATTATTGGCCAACCACAATGGCAACCTAGATCCATTTATTATCACATACTTCATGAAAAAACCCGTGAATTATATTTCTAGTGATGCTATTTTAAGGGATAAATTTATAGGTACAATACTAAAATGGTTTGGTGCCATGCCTAAGAAAAAAGGGGTTAGAGATACCCAAATAATTAGAGAAATGACCAAAGTGATTCAAGCAAACGGAGCCATTGGTCTATTTCCAGAAGGCGCAAGAACTTGGTCTGGCGAAACATTATACATAGACCCATCTGTTGTAAAGCTTGTAAGGTTACTAAAAGTTCCTGTACTATCTGTACTTACCAAAGGTGGGTTTATAACGCACCCGAGATGGGCAAAAACATTGAGAAAAGCAAAAATGGAATTACACTATTCCATTATCATTCGAGAAGATGAAATAAAAACCTTACCTGAAGATGAAATTTTATCTCGAATAAAAAGAAGCCTTTTACATGATGATTTACAGTTTCAGAGTGATGAAAAAATTTGTGCTGAAACCGATTGCCCTGCTGAATATTTAGATTTCGTTCTTTTTACGTGTCCTTCTTGTTTAAACTCTAAAGGGTTTAATTCAAATAAAGACAAGGTTACTTGTAGAAATTGCAACGCACAATACAAAATTGATTGTTACAGTATTCTTAGCCCAAAAGGAAACGCAAAATCTCCTTTTAAAAATATTAAAGAATGGATTGATTGGCAGAATCCGAAATTTTTTAGTGAATTTTTAAAACGAGCAAATGACGCTTCTGCAACAGATATATTATTAAAATCTGAACAAGTACACCTTACAATGGCCGAAGGTTATAACGCTATGAAAAGTAAAGGGAGAGGCACAATATCTTACTTTAAGGATAGAATTGAATTAGATTTTGAAAAACATAAAGAAACAATTAATATAAAAAACATTGATGCACTAAACCCACAGTTTCAAGAAAGGTTAGAAATGCTTTCATCTAATTATGCCTACCGATTTACTTCTGAAAAAATAAAAGAGGCTGGAATAAAATGGGAAATTGCTACAAATGCTTTATGGCAAATAAATAACGTTGAAAACAGAATGACATCTATTTTAAAACGTACCACATTAGATTGATAAAAACCTAAATATTAAGTTGTGTTTTCTGTTGGGTTATTATTTTCGCGGCCTTGTAAAAATCATTAATAAAAGTGTTTTTTTTATGTCAGGCTCTAAATCCTCTACTCTTAATTTCACCTTTTGGCTTCATGTAGTTATCACCTTCTTGGCATGGGTTGGTCCTTTTATTATAGACTGGAGATTAATGGTAGTTGCATATTTGGTAGTACAACTACAATTTATCTTCTTTAAAAAATGCCTAATGAATGATGGCCATGAAATTGAAGATGATGAAGACGCTACGTTTTATTCATACGTATTTAGTCTGATAGGCATTGAAATACCACGTAAACCCGTAAAGCTTTTTGTTAGAAACGGGCTCTACCTCTGCCTTGGTTTGTTTTCTTTTATTTGGCAATACACATTAGGTAATAAGGCATTTTTTATTCTGCCTTTCTAAGTTTATGTAAAACTACTTTTTAATGTATTTGGGTCTTATTAAATTGTCAAACTTGTAAAGTTCTGCCCACTTTTCTTGAGTAACCAACTGTCTCTCTACAACAGCAATTTGGTGCACCGATTTTCCGGTTTGCAAAGATTCTTTTGCAATTCTAGAACATTCATCATAACCCAAAATAGGGTTTAAAAGTGTTACAATACCTACACTGTTCATTACTTGTTGCTCACAGTATTTTTTGTTAGCTGTAATGCCGCTAACACATTTTAAGCGCAAGGTAGATGATGCGTTGCTCATGTACTTTATGCTTGTAAATAAACTAAAAGCAATTACAGGTTCCATTACGTTTAATTGCAATTGGCCAGCTTCTGCGGCCATTGTAATGGTCATATCTGCGCCACAAACATAATAGGCTGTTTGATTAACAACTTCTGGAATTACAGGGTTTACTTTACCAGGCATAATGCTACTACCGGGTTGCATACTTGGTAAGTTAATCTCGTTAAACCCGGTTCTTGGGCCAGAGGATAAAAGCCTTAAATCATTACAAATTTTAGATAGTTTTAAAGCCGTACGTTTTATGGCGCCACTAAGTTGTACATACGCTCCGGTATCAGAGGTAGCTTCGATTAAATCTTTGGCCAACTTTAATTTAAAGCCTGTTAATTCACACAAATACTTGGTTACCAATTCTGGATAACCATCAGGCGCGTTTACACGTGTGCCAATAGCCGTTGCACCCATGTTTATTTCAGAGATTAATTTTTCCGAACTAAATATCTGAGCCAATTCTTCTTTTATGGTGTTTCCCCAACCTTTAAACTCTGCTCCTAAACTCATTGGTACTGCATCTTGCAGCTGAGTTCTACCCATTTTTAATACTTTGGCAAATTCAACACCTTTTTTATAAAAAGCTTTAGAAAGCAATTCTAATTCTTCCGAGTATGATTTTAATCGCAGAAGCAATGCAATTCTAAAAGCAGTGGGATAAGCATCGTTGGTAGATTGAGAACAATTTACATCATTGTTGGGATGAAGTTGGTCATAATCGCCTTTTTTAAAACCTAGATATTCTAAACCAACATTGGCAATTACTTCGTTAGCATTCATGTTTACAGAAGTACCCGCTCCACCTTGTATTAAATCGGTAGGAAATTGATCTAGATATTTTCCTGCAATCAACTCATCGCATGCAAAACAAATAGCCTCTGCCCTTTTGGGATCTAAAACACCACAATCTCTGTTGGCCAATGCAGCAGCCTTTTTTACATAGGCAAATGCAACTATTAAAAAAGGTTCTGATGAAATAGCGATGCCAGTAATATCAAAGTTCTGACAGGCACGAAAAGTTTGTATTCCATAGTAGGAAGTATTAGGTATTTCTAAATCTCCTATAAAATCATGTTCTAATCTAAATTTGCTCATAATTGGCTTTTAATAGGCGCAAACTAGGTAAATATTTTATTAAAATCATTCCTCAAGTGTAGATTTTATGCATGCATTTTTATCTTCACCCAAGATTTAAATAATTCTATTTTTTAAATGACATCGCTACTTAAAATTATTGCCGAAGGAGAGCATCAGCAACAAGATTTTAAATTCGAAATTTCTGATTCTAGAAAAATTGCCCGCACCCTATCTGCCTTTGCAAATACAGATGGGGGCAGAATGCTTGTAGGTGTAAAAGACAATGGTAGCCTTGCCGGTGTGCGCAGCAAAGAGGAAATACATATGATAGAGGGCGCTTCTGACTTGTATTGTTTGCCCCCTGTTGAAGTGGAATATCAAATGTATCAAGTGGATGGCAAAGAAATTTTAGAAGCGCTAATACAGCCTTCTCCTTTAAAGCCACATTTTGTAAAAGAAAAAATAGGCGAACCAAAAGCTTATTTTAGAAAAGATGATGAGAATTTTCCGGCCAATGGTGTTTTAATAAAGCTTTGGACCATGAAAAAAAACGCTGCTCATTTTGTAGAATACAAAGAACGAGAAGCCAAATTACTAAGCTTTTTACAGGACATGCCTTATATAACAGTGAAAAAATATGCTGCTATTGCCAATGTTTCTATAAAAAAATCAGAAGAAATCCTGGCTACATTTTTAAATTGGGGCATATTGCGTTGGCATTTTAATGGAAAGTATTTTCAATACTTTTTGGCTTCATAAAATTGCTATCATTGTTTTATTAATACAACAATAGGTGGATAAAAAAGGTAACCCAGTTAGTTTTTTAACGCTTGCAACAATTATAGTAACCAATGCAGTTCCTTTGATTGGCGTACTAACGGGTATTTGGGATGGTATAGCCGTGATTATTTTGTATTTATTAGAAACCATTATAATAGGATTGGTACATGCTCTGCGGCTATTTGCTTATAGCAAGTTTCATTCAATCGGCTTCGTTGTTTCATTGCTAATCACCTTGTTTTTTACTTTTCATTATGGCATGTTTGTTTTTGTGCAAAGTGTCTTGTTTTTCGGCCTTGCCAAAGAGGTATACCCTGAATTTACAGATGGTTTTAACGTAATTCACAATTACGGATTGTTCTTTCAAAAACCCTATTTAATCGCTATTTACACATTTTTTCTAGGTCAAATTATATATACTATACAAGAAGTTACAAGTAAAAAGGAAAATCAAAAGTTTAGTATTTCGGAGTATATGTTTATCCCCTACACCAGAATTTTTATTCAACAATTTGTGGTAATTCTAGGAGCTTTCATCATGTTGCTTTTTAACTCTGTTACAGGTGTAGTTGTATTGTTGGTTATTCTAAAAACCTTAGTAGAGTATTTAAGTGTGAAATACGGGAGTATGTGGTTGAAACCTAAATCAGTAAAACGGTAATTTATTTTCTTCAACTAGCACAACGCTGCCCATTTGTTTGCCCTACTTTTGGCGCAAACAAATTTGTTTATGAATTCTTTTGATGATTTAAATATTTCAAAGCAATTAAGAAAAGCTATAGACCAACTTGGCTTTCAATCTCCAACACCTATCCAAGCCGAGGCATACTCTGTAATACGTTCTGGCAGAGACATTGTTGGGATTGCACAAACTGGAACTGGAAAAACTTTGGCTTACCTCATGCCTTTGTTAAACGATTTAAAGTTTTTAAAAGAAAGTAATCATCCTCGCATATTAATTTTAGTACCCACCAGAGAGCTTGTGGTACAGGTGGTAAAAGACATTGAGCTTCTTACCAAAAATACATTTGTACGTACGTTTGGGGTTTATGGTGGAGTAAACATCAACACACAAAAAATAGAAATAGAACACGGCTGCGATGTTTTGGTAGCCACGCCAGGTCGTTTGTATGACCTTACCATTAGCCGGGCCATCCAACTAAAAGCTGTAAATAAGTTGGTGATTGACGAGGTTGATGTCATGTTAGATTTAGGATTTAGACCACAATTAATAAACCTTTTTGAGCTGATGCCCGAGCGCAGGCAAAACATCATGTTTTCAGCAACCATGACCGAAGAGGTAGATGATTTAATCTATGACTTTTTTGCAAACCCTGTAAAAATTGCCATTGCACTTAGCGGTACACCATTAGATAACATTAAGCAAAGTTGCTACACCGTAAAAAATTTTAATACCAAAGCCAATTTGCTAAAACACATTTTGTTTGATGCTGAGTTATTTAGCAAAGTGCTAGTTTTTGTATCTAGCAAAAAACACGCAGACCGTTTGTTCAATTTGTTGGAAGAAGACTTGGGAAATACCATGTCTATCATACACTCTAACAAAACCCAGAATTACAGATTGCGCGCCATAGAAGATTTTAACGAGGGCAAACACCGCGTTTTAATTGCCACCGATGTAATGGCGCGTGGTTTAGATTTAAACAACCTTACGCATGTAATAAACTTTGATACGCCCATTTTCGCAGAAAACTATATGCACCGAATTGGCCGCACAGGAAGAGCTAAAAAAATGGGGGCTTCCATCTTGTTTAGCACACCTGCCGAACAAGAGTATAAAACAGCTATAGAAGAGTTGATGAACTATAAAATTCCGCAACTAGAAATACCCGAAGATGTTGAAATAAGCGATGTTTTAATACCGGATGAGCGCCCTAAATTGGTTGAAAATGTAAACCATAACCGCAACAAACAATTTGTGGCAAGCGGTGCTGCAACCCACGAAAAGAAAGACAAAAATAAAAAGGTAAACCTAGGCGGAAGCTATCACCGTGAAATTGCCAAGAAGTACAAAAAACCAAAAACACGTGGTGATAAAAATGCAAACAGACGCAAAAAATAAATCCGTTTTAGGGTTTTAAAAATCGTATTTATCATTCCATAAACTCTTTAACCGCGTAGAAAACGCCTGTTCCCTATCAGAGTTTCCGGGTTTGTAAAACGATGTGCCTTCAATTTCTTCGGGTAAAAATTTTTGCGCTACAAAGTTGTTTTTGTAATCATGCGCATATTTATAATTTTTGCCATAATCCAACTCCTTCATTAGCTTGGTAGGGGCGTTTCTCAACTGAAGCGGCACAGGTAAATTTCCCGTTTTCTTCACCAAATCTAACGCCTTATCTATAGCCAAATAGCTAGCATTGCTTTTCGCACTTGCCGCTAAGTATATAGCACATTGGCTTAATATAATCCTGCCTTCGGGCATGCCAATTTTTTCTATGGCTTCAAAAGTTGTGTTGGCCAAAAGAAGTGCATTAGGGTTGGCATTTCCAATATCTTCGCTGGCCAAAATAAGCATGCGTCTGGCAATAAATTTAGGGTCTTCTCCACCTTCTATCATGCGGGCCAAATAGTATAGCGTTGCGTTTACATCACTGCCGCGCATACTTTTTATAAAGGCAGAAATTACATCGTAATGCTCCTCTCCGCCTTTATCATACCTAATTCTGCTTTCTTGTAAAATAGATTCAACAACAACATTGGTTAACGCCTCGCCTTCCGACATGCTTTGCAACACAATTTCTAGCAAATTGTACATTCTACGGGCATCTCCACCGCTATAAGCCAAAAGGGCTTCCGTTTCTAAAACGCTAATGTTTTTTTTAGAGAGCACCACATCGTTAAGCACGGCATCTCTAATCATTTTGTCTAAATCGCTTTTGGAAAGCGGTTCTAGTACATAAACTTGGCAACGGCTTAGAAGGGCCGAAATCACTTCGAAACTTGGATTTTCTGTGGTTGCTCCAATAAGAGTTACAATGCCGCGCTCTACCGCACCAAGCAAACTATCTTGCTGCGCCTTGCTAAAGCGATGTATTTCATCGATAAACAAAATAGGGCGCGTAGTTTGAAACATGCCGCCTTTTTCTGCTTTTGCTATGGCTTCTCTAACATCTTTTACGCCACTATTAATTGCGCTAAGCGCATAAACAGGAATCTCTAACGAGCTAGCCAAAACAGTGGCTAAGGTTGTTTTACCCACACCAGGTGGGCCCCAAAACACCATACTGGGCAATCTTTTTGCGGCAATGGCTGCACGTAGCACACCGTTTTTGCCCACCAAATGGGTTTGCCCTATGTAACTATCTAAAGATTTTGGCCTTAAGCGCTCTGCTAACGGTGTCTGAGACATTTATTTAATTTTATGGAGTACTGTAAAGGTATTTGTGGAATTGAAATTCTATGGAGCAAGTCGTTCTATCTTCCATGAATTGGCAACGCGTGTAAAACGCAATCTATCATGCAAACGACTAATGCGGCCTTGCCAGAATTCAACAGAAACAGGTTCTACAGCAATCCCTCCCCAGTTTTCTGGTTTTTTCAAGGGTTGTTTTTCATCTGGGTTTTCAGCTAGAAAGGCGAAAACTTTTTCTTCTAAAAATGTCCGGCTCGGAATTACGCTGCTTTGTGGAGATACAATGGCGCTAACTCTACTTTCGAATGGACGTTTATTAAAATATGATGTACTTAACTCTTCAGACAAACGCTTAGCCTTGCCTACTACCCTGATCTGGCGTTCCATTTCTGGCCAGAAAAACAAGAGACTTACGTTCTCATTCTCTGCTATGTTTTTCCCTTTTGTACTGTTGTAATTGGTATAAAAAACAAAGCAATTGTCTATTATTTCTTTCAATAGCACGATTCTACTATGCGGAATCAAGTCTTTTCCAACGGTGGAAACGGTCATTGCGGTACTGTCTAGGGTATCTAAGCTCGTATATTCAGAAAACCACTTCTTAAACTGATCTATTGGGTTTATGCAAACTTTATCTTCATCTAAAGCGCCCCATTTATAATCGGTACGAATGTCTTTTAAATCCATTCTAATAAATTTTTTTGTAAAAATAATGTTCTAGATTGCGTTGTAAACTTTTTAAAGATAAATTAGTGTATGTCTTTATCTATGAAAAAACCCGCTAAGGGCACTATCTTAATTGCCGAGCCTTTTTTAGGTGATCCAAGTTTTGATAGGAGCGTGATTTTATTAACAGAACATCATGATGATGGATCAGTTGGTTTTGTATTGAATCGCCCTTTAGACTTAAAAATACGGCAAGTATTAGATGGTTTTGCTGATTACAATGAACCAATTTTTTATGGCGGACCGGTGCAGCAAAACAACTTGTTTTACTTACATAATCAGGGTGAATTAATTCCCGAAAGTGTTGAAGTTTACCCGGGTATTTATTGGGGTGGAAAAATATCGGCCGTTAAAGAACTAATTGAATCTGAGTTAATTGATGAATCTGAAATAAAATTTTTCTTAGGCTATTCTGGTTGGGGTAAAAACCAATTGGATGATGAAATAAAAGATAAATCATGGATGGTTGTAAAACCGAAATTTGATCTTTTTCAATCAGACCCTAAAACGCTTTGGAAAGATTTGTTGATCTCCTTAGGGGGTGATTATTTACTTTGGGCAAACGCCCCAATTGACCCCATTCTTAATTAAACTCTAGCTAAGTTTTACAAATAAGTTTAAACTATCAATCAGCGAACTAGCTACATTTTTGGTGTATTTCTTTTTACGGTAATTACTCACCCATTTTATTCCAGAAACAGAATTTGTTAAAAACACTTCCTCCGCGCGTTGTAATTCAAACGGAGAAAAAGCTTCTTCTTTTAATTCAATTCCTTTATTTTTTGCTAGTTTAATAACATTTTTACGCATTATTCCTTTTAAACATCCAGAAGATAAAGGTGGGGTATAAATAACGTTTTCTTTTACCATAAAAACATTGCTACTCACCGCCTCTACAACTTCTTTCTGATCATTGATTAGAATACAATCATCTAGCTTATTTTCTTGCTTATAGATTGCCGCTAGTACGTAAATTAAACTATTGGCAGTTTTTAAATTCGATAAAAGACCTACTTGCTTGTAATGATCTTTAAACAAATCGATTTGCAATCCTTCACTATTTAGGATATATTTTTCTGAGTTTAATTTTTCTACAGAAATCACAAAATCAACTTGATTGGTTTCTGGCAAGTACAAACCCGTTCCTTTTCTAAAAACTGTAAATCTTAACCTACAGGCCGATTGTTCTAAATCATTCGCGTTTATGGTTTCTAAAATTTTTTCTTCCAAATACTCAGGAGAAAAAGAAAGTGGAATTTCCATGCGCAAAATGCGCATACTACTCATCAATCTAAAATAATGGTCTTCCCAAAAAACTAGCTTTCCATAAGCATATTTAATAGATTCGAAAACAGCATCGCCATATTTAAAAGCTCTGTTATTTAAATCAATATTAACTTTAGATTCTTCCTTAATATCTCCGTTGTAGCTTATCAAAACATAAATTTTTTCAGCCGCCAAAAATAGAAGAAATAAAAAACCTCCAAGGAAAAATACCTTGGAGGTTTTGCTCATTTATTAAGAATAAAATCTATTTAATAGATAATTTCTGAATGTTTTCTCCTTTGTCTGTTTTAACCTTAACGAGATACATTCCTGCGCTCAGATTATTAATATCTACTTTTTCTTCGTTAGTAGAGTTAAGAGATTTACTAAGTACCGCTTTTCCGGTTATATCAAGAATAGTAACACTTTCTAAAACAGCATCAACATTGTTTAATTGTATGGTAAAGGTACCATTAGCAGGATTAGGGTAAAGTTTTACATTACCATTATTCAACGCTACTTCTTCAACACCAATAGGTAAGCCAGAGGCTTTTAATACCGTTAACATTCTTGGGTAGATGTATTGGAATACCGTATCAATATATAATTGGCTGAAGTACTCTTTATTTGGATTTCCTGTGCTAGTGCAAGTCGTATCCGACCAAAAATCCCAAGGTGCATTGTTAACTTCCCATGGTTTTTGAGCATTAGCTGGCTTAATATTAATTGTATAAATACCAGGAGCTTTATTTGTGTTGTATATGTTGTTTATTCCTTTTTGCCAAAGCGGATCCGTATAGCCTGCATTTAAGAAAATATCATTATTGCCTAAGGCATTTGCACGGGTAACCGCCCAGTGGCTTCCGTTTACATAAACAACTGGGAAAAACTGATTTCCTACAGGTACTTGAACCATTCCTTCCTCATATGGAGCAAAAAAGTCAAATTTAGAGTGAACAGAAACCATAGGTACATCACCAGCTTCTATCCAAGCGCTATCTCCTAATGCTCCGCCCATATTGGCAACCATTAAAACATTATCTGGCAATCCAGGGTGGTTAATGTAGTTTCTACCGTAATCATTGGTATCAATAATGGGTAAACCAACTGGGTTTTGTCCAATTACAGTAGCAGCACCACCATATCCGTCCCAATCTCCAAATAAGGCAGTATCAATGTATGGGTCGCCTGGAGAAACCGGCTGACCTAAAATACCAGTGCTACCTTGGTACTGAAATTTAACAGGGTTGGCAACTTCGTCATAATCATCAATAGATGCATAGCCAAATGTTATGTATCCACCAGAACCTTGTCCCATAAGTATGGTTTTAGAAGGATCTATACCATAAGGGTTTCCTAGCCCTAACTTGGTAGCATTTAAATATCGAACTGCCGTTTTTGCGTCTTGAATTGAGTAGTACACGGCAAGTAGGTTTGTTCCTCTGCGTAAATCTAGGTCGGTAGAATTTGCTAACCAGCCTAAACGATACGTTGCTGATACAACAACAAAACCATGTCTTGCCAATTTACGACACATATACTCTACTGTAGGGTCTTCTTTGGTTCCTACACAACCTCCAGATACTGATGGAGGTAAGAATGATCCTGTGTGAAAATAGACAACCACCGGTCTGTTAGAGTCTGTATCTACATTAAAACTTGGTGCGTAGATATCACACATTAATGGTTGCATCTGAGTTTGACCGCCCAACATTGCGGGGTCTACATAGGGATTAAAATTTACCCCATAAGGTACATTGGATTGAACGTCAATCTCTGCATCGGTAAATACTTCTGTTGTGTATCTCCATTGGGCATTTACTTGAAATGCCATGCAAACTGCAGCTAAAAATAAGGTTACGTTTTTTTTCATTTCATAATAGATTTAGTTGTTAAAACAGGTTGATTTAGTTACTCGTTTAATTTAGTGTTATTAATTGTTAATTCAGGTTGCCTTTAAGGTTAGTACTCATTGAAATCATTGCTCATTTAATTTTTAATTTGGGTTAATATTATTTTTTATTCCACTCATAAAGTATAGAAACATATGCTAATCGGCCAACCTGGGGACCGCCATATACTTGATATACCATATTATTTAAAACATTACTTGCTCCGACTTTAAAGGTCGTATTCCATTTTTTTACTTGCATATTAAATTGAATATCTAACAAATCATAGGCATCAATGAAGCCTGTAAATTGTGGCGATCCTTCAAATTTAAATCCTTCAATCCATTTATAGGTTAAATTATATCCCCACAAAATAGATCCATCGCTTTTCGCTTTTAAGTTTCTTGCTCCAAAACCAATGTTAAATTTATTTTCTGGCGTGTTATATGCAGGAACTATGGGGTCATCTGCACCTGTATTTAGCACAGTCCAAGTATAGTTACCAGATAGACTAAAATTCTTAGCGAAATAATAATTAAGGCCAATTGAAAACCCTTGTGTAGTTACTTGCTCTTCGGCATTTGTAGCAATACGTAAAATTTTTAAATCTCTAAAAGGGTTAATTAGTTGGCTTGGATCTATGCCAGAACCCACGATATTATATCCAATAAAGTCATTATACCATGAGTAATAATAATTTGCATCTACGTAAAGTGTACGCCAAAGTGTGGTTCTGTAACCTACTTCTATTGTTTTTGCTTTTTCGGGAACTATCGGGTCAATATCATAAAATCCCCATTTAAAATTTGCCCGCTCGCTTGTTGATGCGGCAAGAAAATCACCAATGCGATCAACCTCTACCAAAGAATCATAACCTGTTAAATTACCCGCCAGAATTGCTCTACCAGTGTTGTAATAAAGATATTGATCTTGCAATGTTGGATTACGAATGGCAGAAGAAAAAGAAACACGTACTGTATTGACTTCATCTAAATTATATATGGCAGAAACACCAAAGGTTGGTAAATAATTAAAGTTTTGATTTTTATCTACACGTACGGTAGCATTCATTTTTAAGCGATCATTTACAAAATATCTCTCCCAACCGCCATAAACACCAAATTCTGCAACAGAAAGTTCAATGCCGTTTGTATCACTAAAAATGGTTCCGTTTGATCTTGGTGTATATAACCTTGCGTTTGCACCTACTGTAAAATTCCCAACATTGCGAGGATCAAATTTGTATTCGCCATGTGCATGATATAATGCAGATTTATCATACAATCTGGAGCCGCCTTCTCTTGAAGTTTTGCTAATAATATCATTTTTTAAGGCTTCAAACTCTGGAGTTCCTGGGGTTATTGAATCAGCCCCGTTGTGTATATCATTGGTAAAATATTGATTCTGATTGTGCCATCTTGTTAAGGAACTTGAATAAAGAGAATTAAGTTCGTCTTGAGTAAGGTTATCATATCCGGGCAATGCTTTCACAGAATCTGCATAAGATAAAAACCAAAAATTACGATAATCACTAGACCATACTTTATCATTTACTACCCTTTCTTGCATACGTAATGCAGTAAAATAAGCATCGTAAGATTCGCCTGCGTCTTCATTGGTGGCATATGCGCGTATAAACCATTTGTTTTCTTTTGCTAATTCTAATCTGTTTTGGTAAAACTTAATTCCCTTTAAACTAAATCGATTATCTCCTTGATAAACAGTTGTTCCTGTACCGTAATTAAACGCATAGGTCAACTCAACATCTGGCTTTACTTTATAATGGAGACTGGTGCCAAATTTTAAATTCTTTGTATCGTAATCAACCAAATACTTTTCTTCAATACCTGCTTTATGAAATAAACCAATGCCGGGATAAGTCAGGTTGTCTCCCCCATTGTCATATTGTTCTTCATCTCCATATCGGTTCACAGCATCATATCCTCCTGGATTACCTTTTGGCGTTGGATTATCTGTTAAATTACTTTCGTCTACAGCATTAAGATTAGTCGCTTCCCAATCATTTGCTTTTAGGTAGAACAGGTTAATCTTGTATGCGAATTTATCTTCTCCTTTTTTATTCTTAATTACATCGGCAAACCTTACGGCAACTTCAGTCATATTGCGCTCACCGGCTTTTACAGATGCGCTTAAACCTTTAAACTTAAAAGGGTCTTTCGTGGTCATGCTAATCACCCCATTAAATGCATTAGGACCATAAAACGCAGTGCTTGCTCCAGCAATAATATCCACATTCATTACATCTAATTCTGATGCACCTAAAAAATTACCTAAAGCAAAATTTAAACCTGGTGCTTGATTATCCACACCATCTATTACCTGCAATGACCTTACAGGCGATGTACTATTAAATCCACGTGTATTAACAATTTTAAAACCTATGGAAGCTGATGTTAAATCTACCCCTTTTAAATTGCTGAGGCCATCATAAAAACTGATAGCAGGGGTTTCTTTTATCGCCAAAACATCCATGGCTTCTACTGTTAATGCCGATTCTCGCTGTTTTTTGGTTAATCTGTCCTCTACTACGCTTACTTCATTAAGCAATTGTTTGTCTGGAGAAAGTGTAACTTTTATAGGACTGCTGTTTTTAACCACCACTTCAAGTTCTGAATAGCCTACTGAATTAAAGACTAATGTAATCGGAAATTGCAAGGATGTATTTATTTTAAAAACACCATCAAAATCTGTGGCGGCCGCATTCTTAGTGCCTTTTATAACGACACTTGCGCCAATCACCGGTTCATTAATCTCGTCTAACACGGTGCCACTTACAATATTCTGAGCGAATGAAAATGTAGAAATTAAAACAGCAACGAAAAGCGCAGTGTAATGTTTTATCATGTATATCTATTCTGAATTGTAGCGGTAAAAAAATAAGCTTTTTATACATTCGAACTAAAATCATGATATTAAAAACTTATAAACAATGTAAATTAAATGAAAATCTTAACAATACTCAAACATTGTTTCAATCAATTTTACAAATATTTTTCTTGTATTGTTTTTTACCTTCGCGGCCCTTATAAGTATGGTTAATCATGATAAATAATAAAAAAGTTGTTGTAGTTCTACCTGCCTACAACGCAGCACAAACGTTAGAGCGTACCTACAACGAAATACCTTTTGATATTGTTGATGATGTAGTTTTAACTGACGATAAAAGCAGCGATAATACTGTTGAAGTTGGAAAAAAACTTGGAATTAAGCATATCATGGTTCATGAAAACAATAAGGGCTATGGAGGAAACCAGAAAACATGTTATAATAAAGCGCTAGAAATTGGTGCTGATATTGTCATTATGTTACACCCCGATTATCAATATACTCCTAAATTAATTCAGAGTATGGCATATTTAATTGCCAATGATGTTTATCCTGTAGTTTTAGGGTCTAGAATATTAGGAAAAGGTGCTCTTAAAGGAGGTATGCCTTGGTATAAATATGTTGCTAATAGAATATTAACGCTCACGCAAAATATTTTATTAAATCAAAAACTATCTGAATACCATACCGGATACCGCTCTTTTTCTAAAGAAGTCTTAAATGCCATCAACTACAATTCTATTTCAGACGATTTTGTGTTTGATAACCAAATGCTTGGTCAGATTTTTTATAAGGGATTTGAAATTGCAGAAATAACTTGTCCTACAAAGTATTTTGAAGAAGCATCCTCAATAAACTTTAAACGGAGTTCTATTTACGGTTTGGGTTGCTTAAAGGTATCTGTACAGTATAGATTGGCGAAATGGGGAATAATAAAACCTGCCTATTTAGTAGACTAAATTAAGCAATTGCGTTATAGCTACAACGAGATTAAACCTTCTATTCCTTCAGCTTGACGGTAACGATTGATTACCTCTTCTGGGTTGAGCATCATTTCTTTGGCTGAAATACTAACGAATGTTCCTTTTTTAGATTCGCGCATAGTTACTTGTGCTTCTTTTGTATTGAACAAATCTTCTACTTGCGCAATCTGTTTTTTATCTGATTTTACGATAAACTTAAACATGTAAACCGCAGGCCACTGCGTATTTTCTTCTAATTTTTTGCGTAAGCTCTCGTATTTTGCTTCTTTATCTTGTTCTGACATTTTGATGTTATTTTGTGTAAAAATAAATTGTTTTACTCATTTTATTATCTTAAAATTAAATTAGTCTTAACTATAAATTGCTTATGAAATCACTTCAAAATTGGTTTGATGAATATGCCGAGTGTCATCAAAATGAAACAAACAAAGCTATCCATTGGGTGTGCATTCCTTCAATATATTACAGTATTGTTGGGTTGCTTGTAAGTATCCCATTTCCGTTTTCAACAACAAATTTCCCGGAAAGTTTGCAACCATTTGTAAACTGGGCTGGAGTTGCTTTGATGGCTGCAATGCTGTTTTATTTTATTTTAAGCTTTACTATGGCGCTTGGCATGCTTTTCTTTTCCATTGTCTGTCTTTACGTAGCACACTTTATCTCACAGTTTTCTGTATCGCTTTGGGTTAGTTCTCTTATTATTTTTACTTTGGCTTGGATTGGTCAGTTTTATGGTCATAAAATTGAAGGAAAAAAACCAAGTTTTTTTAATGACGTACAATTTCTTTTAATAGGCCCTGCGTGGCTTATGGGGTTTATTTATAAAAAAATTGGAGTACGCTATTAACGAGTTAAAACAATGTAATCTTTAATCAACGTTTTTAAGAACTTAATCTCGTTTTGCTTTTCTAATTCAATATTTAATGTTTGTGCCAATTTTGCTGCTAGCAGACTTATAGCTTCTTTATGTGCAACATTACTATACTTATTATAACGTACTATGGTTTGTTTAATTAGTACAACATCCTCCTCATTTAGCTTTAGCACATCTACATATTTAGGAGTATAATTTTCGCTGGAATTAATTTTTAAAAGCCCATCTAATGTTACGGTAGCATTAGAAACTTGTTTTACAACAATAGTACCCGCTAAAATATCACCCAACCTTTGAGAACGTTCTGTAGAATGTATAAGAATAGCCGCTAAAGAACCAGCCGAAATAAACACATCAGGTATGCGCATTAACCATCTTGTAACAGCCTCTGTAAATGTAACTTCGTTTCCGTCTAACCGTCTAACTTTTATGCCTATGGCCCTTTTCCCTAAAGTCTGGCCGTAATTGTAAGCTTCAAAAAGTAAAGAATACAAGAAGTAAACCGGTATCACCAATACATAAATCATTAAATCTATGATTGCACCCGGCATGTTAAAAAATTCGAAAAGGATAAAAACAAAAACCAAAAATAAAATAATGATTATTTGATCTAAAAATAAGGCTACTGTTCGCAACACTACACTAGCTAATTCATGTTCTATAAGAACGTTTTGCGGAGTAACTATTTTTATTGTTTTCAACGTAAATGCTTGTTATAATTTCTTTATACAAGGTTAAAAATCATGGCAATACCCATTACAATCATAAATAAGCCTACCAATAAATGAACACTTTTTAACGTAATTTTTGGGATAAGACTTTTACCAATTATTGCACCTAAAAATGCCGCTAAAGTCGCCATAAAAATAATGCCCCATTCTGCTTTTAATTCTTCAATACGAAACGTTGAAACATAAATGGGTATACGGGTTAAATCAATTAGCAGTGCAATAGCTACTCCGGTGGCAATATATACCTCTTTGGACATTCCAACTTTTATCAAAAACATACTACGCAAAGCACCTTGATGTCCGCTTAATCCACCAAAAAAACCACTTATTACGCCTCCTGGAATGAGGTATTTCTTTCTAAAATCTAGCTTCAGTTTTTCAGGAAATATTTCGGTAATAGCAAAAACAATCATGACCAAACCTATGCTTGCTTTTACAGGCGATACTTCGAATTCTCCAAAAAACAAATTGGGGATGCTCACCAAATTATTCAACACAAAAGCGCCAAAAAATGCACCTACTATTCCCGGGATTCCAAAAAGCAACAACACCTTTTTATTAACGCTTTTTTTAAGCAGAGAAAATTTAAAAATATTGTTAAAAAGGTGAACAATTGCCGTCATGGCTACGGCTATTTCAACATCAAAGAAAAGGGCAAAAATGGGTAGTAACAGAGTTCCTAAACCAAACCCAGAAATCAGTGTTAAGGCAGACCCAAGCAATGCAACCAATATGATGATGGCTACACTCATTCTTCGGTTAATACAATAAAATCAAAGGCAAGTGGATCTATAGCTTTGTATAAATCATCCCATAAATTGGGACCAAATTGCGTGAGTTGCCAAACAATATTATCATAACGTTCTTGCAAACCACCGTTGGGCACAAGTGCGGTTTGCCACGCTTCTAGTTGCGAAAAACCTTCGTGATCTTTTCTTTTTGCGGCTCTAATTAATTTCTTTTCAATTTGAGTTACCCGATTTTGGGTTTTCTTTTCTTGTGCCCTAACATTCTTGTTCAGCGATTCATCAATTTCATCAGTCAGCTGTTCAATCTCGGCAAACAATGCCTCTACTCTATTTTTAAACGGAGCCATTTCTTTCGCAAAATCTCGGTGGTGTTTTACAATTTCGTTTTCTAAACTGTGCGTATTGCCAAACAATTGTGGGATTGTAAATCCCAATTTTTCTCTTTTCCTGGCTAAGCTTTTAGATTCAAGCAAAAAAGATTGTCTCAACAAAACAATGGGAAACGGCACATCAAACGCGGTAAACATATCTTTTAATTGCGCCCAATAGGCTATTTCTCCGCCACCACCTATGTAGCCCAAATTGGGCAAAATGGTTTCTTGGTACAATGGGCGAAGCAAAACATTGGGGCTAAATCGCTCAGGATGATTTTCTAGTTCGGTTAATATTTCATCTTTTGTCCAAACAAAATTGGTATCTATTGCTTGGTAATTACCATCTTGATTTACAATGCGGCTGCGGAAACCATCGCGCAAATAGAAAAGGTTTATTTCTCTGGCCGTAACCTGAACTTTATATTTTTCGTTTAATTTCTTGCTGGTTTCCGTTACGGTTTTAAATGCCGTGTTCTGGGTTATCTCTTTTGTAAAAGCCGGAATCATGGCTTTTTTTAATTCGGCATCATCGCCATCTACAATTATCAAACCATAATGACCAAACCAAGTGTGTATCAACGTGCGTGTGGCTTGTGCTAAATTATTTTTTTTGTTATATGCAGCTTTTAAGTCGGCTAATATTTTATCTGAGGTAGTGCTTGCTGGCAAAAGCTTTTGAAGCTCAGCAATAACATCTGCAATATTCTCTACAGAAATTCTTCCAACCCCATCGCGAGAAGTTGTTTCCCAAACCAATTTTTTATCATTTATGTGTACATGATTAACTTCAGCAAAATCATGGTCTTCTGTGGCCATCCAAAAAACGGGCACAAAATGGTCTTCTGGAAACTGTTGTCGCAAGTCTTTGGCCAAACGTATTACATGCAAAATTTTATAAATGGTGTAAAGCGGGCCCGTAAACAAACACAATTGGTGCCCCGTAGTTACCGTAAATGTATTTTTGTTTTTTAATGTGTCTATGTGCTCATCTAGCTGCGTAAGTTCTTCTGCTTTTAGCTTTAAGTGTGTATATTGTTGTTTGAGCTGTTGCACCAAAACAGCACGCAAACTTGGGCTAAAATTGGCTCGTTCTTTACGTTGTAACACAAACCCATTTGTGGTTGGCAAGTTTTTAAAAAAGGAACAAAGGGTGGGTTCCTGAGCGATATAATCTAAAACCAATCCAGAAAATTTTCCGGTATCGGCATATGGAATTCGGTTTGCTTGCATAAAATCAAATGTATAGAACCAAGTGGCTTGAAAAAAGTTCTATGAACAAAAAAGCCATCGCAATTCACGATGGCTTTTAAACTTGCATTCTAATATAATTACAACCTTCTGTAAAGGTCTTTAATGTCTTCTAGTGTAATTTTTTCTTGCCAGTCATAGCCCAAAGCGTGAGTCCACATGTGAGGCAAAGCATAAGCCACTTCGGCCATGGCGGTAATGGTTTCTTCGCTCCAATTTGCTGATAAGTTTTGCGGCAAATCTATATTGTGGAAAGCAACCATCTCTTTGAAATCGTTTACTGCACTGCCGTAATAATCTTCTAAATGGTTAAATGCAATACAGTTGGCGTACCCGTGTTTGTACTCAAGCACCATGCTTAATCCGTACGAAAGCGCGTGGCACACACCAACTTCAGAATAGGTTAAACTGAGGCCACCAAAAAGACTAGCCACCATAAGTTTTTCGTCATTTTCTGGTGTCTGACCACTGCCCTCGCCCAAGAAAATTTCTTTGCAAAGTTTTAAGCTTTGCTCGCCATAGGCTCTAGAAAAGGTGTTGTAAAAAATACCAGTTTCACTTTCTATGCAGTGAATAAACGTATCCATACCGGTATAAAACCATTGGTTTTTAGGTACAGAAGCTGTTAACGTTGGATCTAGAATTACTTGGTTAAAAACGGTCCATTCGCATTTTAAACCGAGTTTTTTAACAGGTCCGGTAAGTACGGCCGTCATGCTGCACTCGGCACCTGTGCCCGAAATAGTTGGTACACCGCAGTGGTAAATACCTGGTTTTTTAATCAAGTTTAACCCTTGATAATTCTCAGAAGGCCCTTCGGTTGTAAACATTAAGGCTGCAGCTTTGGCAATATCCATAATGCTACCACCTCCAATACCAACAAGCCCAGCTGGTAAGCCGTGGTTGGCTAAAATACGGTCGCGCAATTCATCTATTTGTGCCGTTGTAGGCTCTTTCGGGTCTACATCTATAAACTCCAACAGATCGCCATCTTGCAACGGTATTTGATCTGCGAGGGGTTTTCCTTTGAAATAAGCATCAACCACAAAAACAAAAAACTTGTCGTTTTCTGTACGTTTGGGTGCAATTATATCGCCTAATTGTGCAAAGCTTCCGGGGCCGTAGCAAACCTTATCTATGTTGTTGAAATTTTTATGCATTCTTGGAGGTGTTGAATGTTAAACGTTGAAAGTTAAATGTTGGGCAAATGTAATTGTTAAGCGAGAATGGATAATCATTCTAGACTTACAAATTGGCGTCTAATTTATCAACTTTTTGTTGCGATTTACTTTTTAAATGATACCAATCTACTTTGCGAGACACCAACATAATTACCGCTAAAGTTAAGAAAAGGCCGATGCTGCCAATCAATAACGCGGTATCTTCTAACTGAATGATAACATAAATAAAGCCGTATATAAAAGTTTGTAAACCGAAAATTATGCCGCTTGATTTTAGGTTTTTAATTACACCATGCAAATAAATGGTTACCAAAACTACCACTGCCGCACCAGCAATTAAATACGCTATGTTAAACGATGTAAACTCAGAAATACTAACCAAAAGTGTATAAAATATAACCAGAGCCAGCCCAATTAAAATGTACTGAAACGGATGGATGCTGAGCTTTTGCATGATTTGCACAAAGAATATAATCAAGAAAATTAATGCAATAACCAACGCTCCGTATTTTGCTGTTCGCTCGCTTTTTTGGTATTGCGTTGTGGGCATAAAGAGTTCAACGCCAAAATTATACTCAGAAAAATTTAATTTATCGTTGCGTACAATTTGTGGTATGGGCCGGTTAAGATTTAGCACATGCCAATGTGCAGTAAAACCGTCTGTAGAAATGTTGCGCTCTTTGGGTAAAAAGCTCCCAATAAAACTTGGCGATGGCCAGGCTGATTTAATTTTTACATCGGTGGTTTTGGCCAATGGCAGAAATTTGATATTAAAACTACCTTTTAAATCTATGTTAAACCGAAAAGTAAACAAGCCCTCTTCTCCGCTTAATGGCATGGTGGCGTGCACACCCGATTTGTTTAATGCGGCATTTTTTAAACCGGGTAAAAAAACTACATTTTTATTGCCTACATTAAATTCTATCTGGTTGGCAATGCCTCGCATATCCGAAATGCCCATATTCACTACGGCCTCTTGCCATAAAATATTTTCGGGTTCTATGTTTAACTCGTTAATCTGCGCCAGATTAAAACTTCCGTTTGATGTTAGTTTTCCTTCGTAAACCACGGCATCATAAATGCCTCGGTGAAGTGTTTTCGGAAACAATTCTCCCGTATAAGAAAGTTCTTCTGGCATGAGGTGCAAATAGCGCGTTACCATAATTATTTTGTCTACCTCGTTTACCGTTGTTTTTTCGTAGCTGTGGTACGGAATGGTAATAATGGGGCCGCTAATTTCTTGGGCTTTACTCCACTCTGCGCTTACATCGCTTATGGTATTTTGGCTGCGGTAGTTGCGTTCGCGGATGAGGCTCTCTACCATTTCTAACGGAATGAGCAACAATAAAATTAGCACCCCGATGGTGAAGAGCTTAACGGTTAAAGATTCTTTTAATTTTTGGTTGAGGCGTTCGAAGAAGGACGATTTTTCTTGCATGTTAGTTTTGAGTTATAAATGAAGTTTTACAACGGTAATTCCTTCTTGAAGATTGAGTTTGATGGCGTTAAAAAATTGTGAATTGATTTGCAGATGACACATATAAAAAAAGCCTGATGAATAAATCTATCAGGCTTTTTTAAAAACAATTATGTGTAAATTAGTGAACCTTCACCAATTGAACTTCAAAAATTAAGGTTGCATTAGGAGGGATAATACCACCTGCGCCTTGAGGGCCATAACCTAAATTAGAAGGAATAATAAATCTTGCTTTGCTGCCTTCATTCAACAACATTATGCCTTCGTCCCAACCGCGAATTACTTGTCCGGTACCAATAGCAATGGTAATTGGATCGTTACGGTCAAAAGAAGAATCGAACTTAAGGCCATCTAGCAAAAAGCCAGCGTAATGTACGCTTACTTGTTGTCCTTTGGTTGGCTTTGGTCCGTTGCCTTTTTCTAAGATTTCGTACATCAAACCAGAATTGGTTTTTGTAGCATTCTTAGTCATCGAAGCAATTTTTTCTTCTTGAGCTTTAGCTGCTTCTTCGGCTGCTTTACGCTGCTCTTCCATACCTGCATCAAAAGCATTTTTTGGATCGAAACCTTCTGCAGCGGCACCAACACGTAAAATTTCTAATTTTTCAATTTTATCGTCTTGTGCAATTTTATCTACAACGTCTTGTCCTTCTATAACATTACCAAAAACAGTGTGCTTATCATCTAACCAATCTGTTGCTGTATGTGTAATAAAAAACTGGCTTCCGTTGGTTCCAGGGCCTGCATTTGCCATAGATAAAACTCCAGGGCCACTGTGGCGTAAAGTTTTATCAAATTCATCGGCAAACTGGTAACCCGGACCGCCCGTTCCTCTTCCGTCTGGACATCCACCTTGAATCATAAAATTTTCTATAACTCTATGAAATTTAAGGCCATCATAATAAGGTACGCCTTTATCAGAAGCGGTGTTTTCAAATTTTCCCTCAGCTAGGCCAACAAAGTTTCCCACTGTCATCGGGGTTTTTTCAAATTCTAAGTTTACTAGTATGTCACCTTTAGAGGTAACAAATTTTGCGTATAAACCGTCTTTCATCTTATTTAACAATGTTTACGAGTTCTATATCAAAAATTAACCAAGCGTGTGGAGGAATAACTTCTCCAGCACCTTGTGCGCCATAAGCCAAATGTGGGGGGATAATCAACTTGGCTTTTCCGCCAACGTTTAGCAAAGAAACGCCTTCTTTAAATCCAGGAATTAATTGAGCTTCTGGACCGTATGGTACAGGCATTGGAGAATAAGGCTCGCGCTGTGGGTTGTACATTCCGTTTGCTTCGGCAAGTTCTTTAATGCTTGTGTCAAACATAATTCCATCGGCAAAATAACCTGCGTAGTGAATGTTTACGTTATCGCCATTGGCAGGTTTAGGACCATTACCAACAGTTTCTATAACATACATTAAACCAGTTGCAGAGGTTTGTGCATCAGGATATTTTTCTAACATTTCAATGCTAAGGGCTTCGGCTTGTACACGTGCTTGCTCTTCTGCTTCTGCTCTTCTTGCAATTTCTTCTGCTTGTGCAGCTTCAAAATCTTCTTTACCTCTGTTAAAGGCAGCTAAAGCATCCCAGTTATTGTAATCGCTACCCACTTTAATAATGGTAACTTTTTCCATAACAACAGGTACTGCAGGTGCATCGCCTTGGTTTTTTTCTACCATCGAAATAGAATCTGCAACGCTTTGCCCTTCTAAAACTTTACCAAATACGCTGTAACCACCATCTAATTGTTTGGTTTCTGCAACGGTGATAAAAAACTGGCTTCCGTTGGTGTGAGGACCAGAATTAGCCATAGAAATTACGCCTTTATCGTGCGATAATTCAGGGTTTACTTCGTTTGGAAATTGATAACCTGGGCCACCCATACCGTTACCTTGAGGGTCTCCACCTTGAATCATAAAATCTGGAATTACACGGTGAAATGTCAATCCATCAAAATATGGTTTTCCTTGTAAGCTATCTGTTATTTCGGGCATAGAACCGTCTGCCAAAAGCATAAAGTTTGCTGCTGTCATTGGTGCCAATTCGGTATTTAACTCTACCAAAATATCTCCCATAGACGTTTGAAACTTGGCATAGATGCCATCTTCTAACTCAACTTTTTCGCCATTAATTTCTACCTTTTTGGTGCATGATGTAAAACTTACAATTGCTATGGCAAAGGCCGCCAATAATCCAACTTTTTTCATTCCTGTTTTCTTACTTTAAAGTGTATATATAAATTGTTAAAGTCTAATTAATTACTTGCCAATAGACTTTACTTGGCAATATCTACTAATTCAATATCAAAAATTAACCAAGCGTGTGGAGGAATAATACCGCCAGCACCTTGCTCACCGTATGCCAAACTTGGAGGAATTATAAGCTTAGCCTTTCCACCAACGTTTAACAACGCTAGCCCTTCTTTAAACCCAGGAATAAGCTGTGCTTCTGGTCCGTAAGGAATAGCCATAGGGCTATATGGTTCGCGTTGTGGATTGTACGTTCCTGTTTCTTGCGCCAAAGATTTAATGCTTGTATCAAACAGTTTTCCATCGGCAAAATATCCCGCATAATGCACGTTTACATTCGTACCATTTGCAGGTTTTTCACCTTCACCAATGCTTTCAATAACATACATTAAGCCAGTTGGCGAAGTTTTTGCCTCAGGGTATTTTTGCTTAAATTCTACTACCATTTGTTTAGATTTCTCTAACGCTTCTTGCTGCTCTTTAATTCTTTTTTCTTCAAGCATAGCTACTTCTGCTTCATAAGCCGCTTTACCGGCAGTAAATGCAGCTACAGCATCCCAAGACTTAAACTCTTTACCCACACGTACAATGGTTACCGTATTCATTACAACAGGTACTTCAGGTTTATCGCTTTTATTTCTGGCAACGTTGGAGATTGAATCTGCAACATCTTGCCCTTCAATTACATGACCAAAAACACTGTAAGACCCATCTAATTGTTTTGTTTCGGCTACAGTTATAAAAAACTGGCTACCATTGGTATTTGGCCCAGCATTGGCCATAGAAATAACTCCTTTGCTGTGACTTAAATCTTCATGCGTTTCGTTCGGAAATTCATAACCAGGGCCCCCTTGTCCGTTTCCTTCAGGGTCTCCACCTTGAATCATGAAATTAGGAATTACACGGTGAAACGTTAAACCGTTGTAATAAGGCACATCTTTATATTTTTCGTCTGCACCAGGCATTTTACCTTCGGCAAGTAGTATAAAGTTTGCCGCTGTCATTGGCGCTTTATCAATACTAAATTGAATTAATATATCGCCCAAAGTTGTTTCAAACTTTCCGTAAATACCGTCTTCTACAACAATTTTCTCTCCGTTAACTTCTATTTTTTTACCTCCAGCAGTTGCAATAAAACTTGATAAAATAAAAGCTGCAGCTATAAATAATTTTATTCTTTTCATTTGTATTAATTGAGTTTATTAAAAGGTTCTAATTCGTAAATAAGCGTACTTCTAGGCGGCACATTATCCATATTACCAGCAAGGCCATGCGCTAAGTGTGCCGGAAAAATAAACATGGTTTTGTCTCCTATATTCATTAACAAAAAGGCTTCGTGCAACCCTATTTCTACTTGGTCTGTTCCTACCAAAATGGTACGTGCACCATTGTCTATAGAATTTTTTACTGGAGTGCCATCAAGCAAAGAAATTCTGTAATTGTATTCTATTTTATCGCCTTCTTTAATAGGGGTTTTAGGTTCCATTTCGGAAGTTGAAATGGGCATGTAATACAACCCACTTCCCGTACGCTGCATTGTAAAGTTGTTTTCTTTAATGAACTTATTTATTTGCTCACGCTCTTGTTTTAAAAATGCTTTGTTCTGTTCTATCATTCTTTCTTCTGGCGAAACTTGCTGAGAAGAGTTACTTGGTTGGCTAGACTGCGCCTGACTACAACCCGATAAAACCAGGCAAGTGAAGAACAACGTATATGTTACTAGTTTACCAATCATCCTTGTAAGAATTGCTCTTTTTCTTGTACCGCCATTTTTGCATGATTGATGGCTTCGTCTAATTTCATGGTTAGCATACCTCCGGCAGCATTAACGTGTCCGCCACCATTAAATTTTGCTCTACTCAGTTTATTTACATCTATTCTGCCTTTGCTGCGTAAAGAAACTTTTATCATGTCTTTATCTTCTCTTAAAAACACCGATATCTCGGTATCTACAATGCTAAGGCCATAATTAACAAAGCCTTCGCTATCGCCTTTTTTGTAATTGTTTTTAAGTTGATCTTGAGCCGATAAATAGAGAATAACTGCTTTGTTTTTCTCGTCTACAATCATGCTATCTAGCATTGTACCCAATAGCTTAAATCTTCCTGGCGAGTTATTATCAAAAACTTTACTGTAAATTTTTTCAGGCTTAACACCAAGATCCATTAAATCTGCGGCAATCCTCAACGTTCTAGAGCTTGTGCTAGAAAATCTAAAAGAACCCGTATCCGTAATTAAACCTGTATACAGGCATTCTCCAATATCTTTATTTAAAAGGTGCAACCAATTGTTAAATGCTAAAAACTCATAAATCATTTGGCAAGTAGAACTCATTGCCACATCAGAATAAATAAAATCTGGCCAACTTTCTGGTTGTTGATGATGATCTATAAGCACGCGTTTTGCTTGGGCTGTTTGCAAAACATCTTGCATACTTCCTGCTCTAGAATATGCATTGTAATCAAGGTGAAAAATAAAATCGGCTTGCGCGATAAGCTCACTTGCTGTTTGTTCACTTTGCTCGAAGATGATTACTTCATCATTGCCTGCCAACCAATTTAAAAATTCTGGATATGCGTTGGGTACAATTACCTTAACGTTATGCCCAAGTGCTTTTAAAGCTGCAGAAAGACCAAGTGCAGAACCCATGGCATCGCCATCTGGGTTTACATGATTTGTAATTACAATGCGCGATGGCACTAGTAATAACTGTTTTAATCCTTCTAATCTAATTTCTTTCATCGGCTCGCGAAGATAACAGAAAAGCTATGCCATGCTACATCAAAAAAAAGAGCCTCGAAACACGAGACTCTTTTATGCATTCGCTTTATAAACAAAGCTTTATATCAATTATTTTTGAGCTACAACCTCAAATGTAATTTCTGTATTAACCTCTCTGTGAAGACGGATTTTAGCCGTGTAAGAACCTAGAGCTTTTACAGTACCTCCAACAATTTGGATAAAGCGTTTGTCAATATCAAATCCTTTATCTAAAAGGTTTGCTGCAACATCTGCATTAGACATAGAACCAAATAATTTGTTTCCTTGTCCAACTTTAGCTTCTAATTTTACTTCAACCGATTTAAGGTTTTCTAACGTTTTATTAGCGTCTGCTATTAATTTAGCTTCTTTGTGTGCACGTTGGCGCAAGTTTTCTGCTAATACTTTCTTGGCTGATTCTGTTGCCATTGCAGCCATTCCTCTAGGGATTAAAAAGTTACGACCATAACCGTTTTTTACCGTTACAACATCGTCTTTAAATCCTAGATTTTCTACATCTTGTTTTAAAATAAGTTCCATTTCGTGCTTCTTATTTAAGGTTATCTGCTACGTAAGGCAACAACGCGATGTGGCGTGCACGCTTTACGGCTTGAGATACTTTGCGTTGATATTTTAATGAAGTTCCTGTTAATCTGCGAGGAAGAATTTTTCCTTGCTCATTTAAAAACCTCATTAAGAAGTCAGGATCTTTATAATCGATATATTTAATACCTAGCTTTTTGAAGCGACAGTATTTTTTTTGATTTCCAGTTTCAATCTGGATAGGCTGTAAATAACGAATTTCGCTTTGTGCCTTTGAATTTTGATCTATAATACTCATGTTGATTCTGGATTAAGCGTTAGATTTTACTCGTTTGCGTCTCTTTTCTGCATACTCTATTGCATGCGTTTCGTTTTTCACGGTTAAGAATCGCATAATGCGCTCATCGCGTTTTAACTCAACTTCATAGTTATCAATTACATCTGTAGGCGCAGTGAATTCGATAAAGTTGTAAAAGCCACTTTTCTTTTTTTGAATTGGGTAGGCCATCTTTTTTAAGCCCCAATTTTCTCTGTTGATAAGTTCAGCACCGCGGCTTTCTAAATAGCCGGTGAATTTATCAACCGTTTCCCTTATCTGATCATCAGACAAGACGGGATTAAGAATGAAAACGGTTTCGTACTGATTCATAATGATTTATATAAATTATTTTAGGGCGGCAAATATAGAAAATCATTAAACAAATTCAGCACCTGTTTACAAAGAAAATTCTTCGCATTTTTTATTCTTTCACCTTTTTCAAATTGAACTAAAGAATTAAACGCTAAAATTTTTTAAACTTTTTATTTACAGGCACTTAACTTAATCTACCCTAGTGCTTACATAATTGTTTGATTCTAAAAAAGCTTCAATAAGCTCATCTTGCACCGTATTTGGGTAGTTAGATAATTCCATAAGTAACTCTTGTAACTTGTTATTGGCGGTTTCTATTTCACTGTCATTGGCCCACCTTGCATAGATAATATTGTTTGTTGGAGCCGTTTGATTTAGAGAAACAGCCATCCCAAACCAACCATTAATTTCTTTAAATTCTTCTTTATTAAGGGTTACATTTTCTGATTTTGTTGGGATAAACAATAATGACCTACTTTTTTTATAGATATATAAAAAGCCAGGAGCAAAGGTTTTATCTATTGTTAACTTTAATGTTCTGCTTATAATTATACTAGAGTCTTTTGGAAATTTAATACCGCTTGGTTCTCCTCTTGTTACCATTCCTGAAACATTCATTTTACCATCGCCCTCATCGTCTTTGCTTTCTTCTTTTTCTCTTATTTTATTCCACACATACTGTATGTATTTGTTAGAAACATTCTTTTTAGATGAGTTGAATTTTGATAATATATCTTCAAAAGTGTATTGTCCTTTTGTATTTATACTTATTGTTTTTTCTCCGTTTACCAAAATAATCTTAGATGCATCATCTACATTAATTAGGCTACCATTTGATAAAATGGTATTTCTTGCTAATGAAATGGTCTTGCCATCTTTTTTAGCGGTACATGTACCTTCTAAATAATAAACGCCAATCTCTTGGGCTAAAAGAAGTTGAGAAAGAAAAAGGAAAATAGTTAAAAGGAAATTTTTCATGACTCTGTAATTAGTACTGATTTGATTTTATACTTTTTATACAATGTATGTACCACAGCTTCGTACACAAAAAGAAGTTCTACTGATAAACCTACTCCTACCAAAGCGTTAGCAATATAAATTCTGTAATTAAAATAGTGATATACATTATATACAATAAGAAGAATAATCAGGGTTGATATAATTTGTAAAACCATAGAAAGCGCATCGAAATAGAGATTCCATTTGATGATTAAAAACATGAACAACAAAATGTGTAAATACAAGATTACCCCAGCAATAAGTTGTTTTAAAAAAGTTCCGGTGGTGTTTATCCAATCTTTATTTAATATCATGTTTACAATATTGGCATGTAATACCATCCCGTTCATATCTGGCACTGATCTACCACTAATTTGTGGGTTTAACGGTGTAAAAAAACGATCTTCAACGTTTTGCTGATCTCCAATGGTATTTCCTAAAAAACCAATGATTACTACTTTATCTCGAAACAATTCTGGATCTACTTCGCCTTCTAATATTTCGTCTTTTTCAAAACTTAGAAACGAATTGTAATTGCCGATGTAATTGATAATTTCGTTTTCATTGTTTCTGTTTAAAAATTCGTTGGTAGCATCAGTGTTGCTCATTTTTGCCAAAGCAACAGCAAATGAATTGTAGCTTGTATTGCCTACATTTAAAACAGGTTTAAAATATCTAATATTAGAATACCGTGCATCAGTACCAATAAAATTGGTGTAACCAACATACGCAGTTTTAAAAATATCTGTACTGGTTTTTAAACTTGCTAGTCCATCTTGGTAAAATGCTCCCAGAATTACTTGTGGAGTTTCACGTATTACATCGGCCAAAATAGAATCTGTATAAGAATCCTTGCGTTTTTCAAACAAAACATCTACGCCAATGGCCTTTGGGTTACCAAAACTGGATATCATAATCAGGTCTGCAATTTCGCTTCTATTGGCATCAGCAATATTTATTAAAACAACGTCTTTGCAAAAAGCCATTTCCTTATCCTGCAATACCGAGTAGTATATATCCATCATGTCAAAACCCTTGAGCAAATTTTCTAATGGTTTTAACGCACTTAAATTTAAAGGAAGCCAACTCACCAACTTTGCAATCAGAATGACAATCAGCACTATCAGCGCAGATTCTATGGCTAACTTTTTAAGCATTTTATTTTTCTACAATTGAAAATGTTACTGACTGAATATTGCAATTCCCAGGTGCCACGCTTACCGTTTCTGTTCCTCTACTGCTTGCGTTTTCAACTCTAAAACTTGCAGATACCAATGTGGCAAAAGGATTATTTGAGTCGCTCGTACCTCTGTGGGCACCTTTGTTTAACAATATCGATCTGAAATCTATAGGTTCTTTGCTTGCTACAAGCTTAAAGACTTCTGTTCCGTATGGTGGATTAAACTGGTAGATGCGAGGCAATTCTTTTTCTTCTCCGGGTTTAATTACGTAATCTGCTGCGTTTTGGTTTTTACCGGGAATCAATACGCCAATTTGGTTATCAGGCTGAAAATCTAGAATACTGTAATAAGCCACTTCGTAACCATCGTTTATGATTTTTATTTTAAAATAGTCGCCAGCGGTAAAGCTAATATTACCTGATGCATCGCGTTTAGTATCTATGCTAAAACGCTCTACTTCTTCTACACTACCACGACCAACTTTTTGTGTTCTTACGGGAATAAACTCAAATCTCACATCAAAATCTTCGCTGTACATTTCTATTTGTCGCAAATATTTTGCTTGTGCAAAAGCAAGTATTTTACGTGTAATATCTTTTGCGGTTACATCTACATCACTATAAGAATTGGCAAATAATTCGTACTCTAAGGCGGTAATTAAGTAGAGTTTTTCGCCACGGGTAAATTCATTGTTTTCTTCTAAAATTAAATCTCCACCATTATCTACCACTTTAATTAAAGGGTACTTTTTAAACTCCTCGTTAAGTTTAGCTTCTAACTTTTGCTCTTTTAAATTGAGTTGCACTGTAACACCAATGTTGCCAAAATTCTCTTTGGTAACAATAACCTTACACGCTTTTAAATCAATATTTTCGGCTGTATTTGTTAACTCAATGTCGGCAGTTACTGCATCAGAAAAAACTACTTTTCCTGTAGCTATAATTTTATCTTCGGTTGTTTCATCGCCTAGCGCATAAAATGCCACTTCAGAATTTTCGTAAACCCCCATTAAGTTACCACCATTAATGGCAACACTTTTTTTATTGTAGACATTGGTTACGTTGTAGTACATTTTTTTGCCTGTAATTTCTCCCCCCAAAATGGCAAGGTTTAAATCTCCTTCGGCTTGTGGCGATTGTTTTGGAGCCAAAACGGCCATTTTGTTTCTAACCTGATCAAACAACTCTTTATACGTTTGCGTGGGTTTTGCATTGGCAAATGCATCACTAAAAGCAAGACTTAAAGAGCCTACTCCATTGCCGTTAGCATCGGTGGTTTCGTAGTTTAGCTCATGTGCACTTGCACCGTAAAAACAAATTAAAGGCGCCAGATTTTCGTCATCTTTAGTTTCTAGTCCAAATGTTCCTTCTTCTTTGGCTGCACTCTGGTTTGCAGGCGCAGTATCAAAAGTTTCTTGGGTACCACGTGTTTTGGCCAAACCTCTAGAGGAGGTACCCGAATGGCACGAATCCATAATAAGCAAAACGCTTCCTTTTGTACCAGCACGCTTTCTAATCTTATTCAGTAGTTCGCCCATTTCGTCATCTCTAATATGGTTTTCGCCTTCGTACACGCCTTTGGTAAATCGCGCTTTGGCATCAACCGGAATTAAAGCTTCGTCATATCCATCAACTTCATCGTTGTTGTTGTCGGTAATTTGTTGGCCATGGCCCGAGTAATGTATTACCACAACATCGCCCGGTTGCGTTTCTTTTACCAACGTATTTAAATATTCTATTACGGCTTTTTTGGTAGCTTTTTCATCTTGTAAAACGGCAATGTTATCGGCCTTAAATCCTTGGCTAACCAAAGCATCTCTAACAAGGGGAACATCGTTTGCAGAGCTAATAGGGCTCCAACCGGTTGCTGCTTTGTCGTAATCTCCAACGGCAATTATTAATGCACGTTTTGTGTTTTCTGCATTGGCTATGTTGCCAAAAAATAAGATTGAAAGAAAAATTAACGGAATCCAAAACAATTGATACTTCATGTTGTAAAAGGAAATTTAGAATGGTTAAAGTAGTTAATTGTTGGTGAATATTCCAAAATGATGCCAAACCAAATTTGTTAAGAAAAGCATTACAATTTATATGTTTTTTATAAAGCTTAAAAAACTATTTTCGCGCCAAATTTTGACAAAAACTTAAGACAATGGCTGGTAACAGAACATTTACAATGATTAAGCCTGATGGCGTTGCAAACGGACATATCGGAGCTATTTTAGAAAAAATTAGCGGTGCAGGATTTCGCATTGTTTCGTTAAAAATGACACAGTTAACTACGGCAGATGCTGAAGCATTTTACGCAGTACACGCAGAACGTCCTTTTTATGGTGAGCTTGTTTCTTACATGTCTTCGGGACCAATTGTAGCGGCAATTTTAGAAAAAGAAAATGCTGTTGAAGATTTCCGTACGTTAATTGGAAATACCGATCCTAAAAAAGCTGATCCTGGAACAATTCGTGCGCTTTATGCTACAGATATTTCTGCCAATGCAGTACACGGTTCTGATAGCGATGAGAACGCAATGATTGAAGGAAACTTCCATTTTGCTGGTCGTGAGATGTTCTAAAATCACTTTTTTACAAAAAGTGATTTAACGTTTTAAAAAAGCAAATAAAATATATATTTGCACCCGCTTAAAAGCAGCACGTATCAACCTCTGGCAAAAGATGTGAATGTTGGTTTGTGATTAATTAAAAATTTTAACTAGTATGGATTTAGTTAAGTATGTACAGGAAAGTTTTGTAGAGAAAAAAGACCTTCCTTCATTCAGTGCTGGTGATACAATTACTGTGTATTACCAAATTAAAGAGGGTGAAAAAACCCGTACCCAGTTCTTTCGTGGTGTAGTTATACAACGCAAAGGTTCAGGTTCTTCAGAAACTTTTACAATTAGAAAAATGTCTGGAAACATTGGTGTAGAAAGAATTTTCCCGCTAAACATTCCTGCAATTGAAAAGATTGAAGTAAACAAAAGAGGTAAAGTACGCAGAGCTCGTATCTTCTATCAACGTGAACGTACAGGTAAATCTGCGCGTATTAAAGAAAGAAGAGTTTAATCCTTCTTTAACGTATATATCAAAAGCTCCGAATTATTTCGGAGCTTTTTTTATGCATCAATAAATTTTAAAGGAATCTTTATTTGGCGGTAATTACAAAAACGGTTCTTCTGTTATTGGCCTTGCCCGCATCGGTGTTGTTAGATGAAATTGGTTTTTGCTCTCCGTACCCATGATGTGTTAAACGGCTAGAAGAAATACCTGTGGCAACAATGTATTCGTAAACCACTTTAGCACGATTTTTAGACAAGGTTAAATTGTCATCATCATTACCAATATCATCGGTGTGCCCCTGTATATCTACTTTAACGGTAGGATTATCAGAAAGAAACAACACAAATTCATCTATAATTTGTTTGGCGTGCTCATTCAACTCGGCCGAGTTTGATGCGAATCTAATATCATTTAAACGATATTCTTTACCCACTTCTATGGGGCTTACTTCTAAATCGGCAGCCACTACTCCGTTGCCATTGTCATCATCTGCCGCAACAAATTTGGAAGTAAAAGCTGTTCCTTTTTTATCAACTTTAAGGATGATGTTTTCTTCTTCTTTTAATTTAACAACGGTAGCAAACTCCCCCGTTTCTTGATCAACTTCTACTTGAGTAACTTCTTTTGTTTTCAAGTTTTTAACTTCAAGCTTGGCATCTTTTACCACTTCGTTATTCTCATCTACCAAAGCGCCTTTAAGCAGTGCAACGCGCTCTGGACGTGCATCTTTGTATAGCTCAAAGCTGTACAAATCCCAACCGCCTTTACCTTTTAAATTGTTGCTATTAAAATAGGCCATTTTGCCATCTAAGCTAACAAACAACCCAATTTCATCGGCCTTTGTGTTTATGGGGTAACCAATATTTATAGGCTCGGCCCACGTTTTAGAATCATCATCAAACTTGCTAAAATAAATATCGTAACCACCAATGGTTGGATGCCCATCGCTAGCAAAGTAAAGTGTTTGGCTATCTGAGTGAAGAAATGGTGATTTTTCGTTTTTTCTTGTGTTTATCACAGGCCCAAGATTTTCAGGGTCTTCCCATTCTCCATTTGGTAAACGGTTAGTTTTCCATAAATCTAAACCACCTTGTCCTCCTGGCCTGTTGCTTGTAAAAACCAAAACATCTCCGTTTGCCGAAATACTGGGTTGGCTTTCCCAACTTTCTGGTTTGTTAATGTTTGCGCCAAGCGGAACAATGTCACCCCAAAAGCCATATTCTTTCTTGCAATAATAAATGTCGCAATTTTGGTAGCCTTTGGCATCAACCTGGCAAACGGTAAAAAACAGCTCTTTGTTATTGGCCGTTATGGATGCGCCACCCTCATTAAAACTCTCGTTAAATGGAGAATCCAAAGCATCGCCAACAGAATATGCATTGCCCGTTTTTGTGGCCATGGTAAACTCTTCAACCATTCTTGTGCTTCCGGCCGGACCAGCATATTTGTCTTTTTTCATTTGTCTTCTTGTAAAAAAACAAAGCTCCGTATCGGGAGAAATAATGGCGAGATACTCATCTGCAGGTGTAGAAATTTGCAATATGGGATGAGGGTCAAACGGTACAGGATTACTAAACTGGTCTTTTTTTAGTTTAATTTCTTTGAGTGCTTCTTTAGCGTCTTTGTCGTAACCGCGCTCTCTATCACCTTTGGTTAAAAACAATGTTAAATACTCTTCGGCCAAGTCTCTCTTACCATTTTCTAAATAAATAATACCCAAAAAGAAGTATAAATCGGCTTTATAGTTCGGGCAAATTTCTAGCACTTTTGTCCAAGAGGCTTCTGTTTTAAACAGTACTCCTTCACGCAACGCAATTTCTCCCGCTAAATAAAATGCATGCACATTGTCTTCTTGAAACTTCAGTGCATTGGCCACATAAATGTTGGCCATTTTTAAATTTTTGGTGTTTATTGCTTTTAGCGCCTTATTAATTTGCGCTTCGGCCTTTTCATTTTTTTCTTGAGGTTCATCGCATTCGCCTAATTCTACTTGAGCATTTACGGCAAGCGTTGATAATATTACACTCATGAAAACCCCTAAAATGTATTTCATTTATTCTTGAATATTAGCTTTTTCTTCTGCGTCTTTCATAATTTTTGCGGCCTGCATTTTTGCCTTTTCTAAATAAGCATCTGCCTCTTCGTTGGTTTTCTTTTGCAACGCAGCAATTTGTTTATCGGCTTCTTTTATAAGTAAATCTCCAGCCGTTTTAGCGCCAATGGTTTTAAGCGGATCTCCGTTTGCTTCTTCCAATAATTTGGCGGCTTGTTTACGTGCCTCTTCCTTCAGCATTTCTGCTTGTTTTTTGGCTTCTGCTTTTATGTTCTTGTTGTGTTTAACAGCTTCCGCTATTAGTTTGTCTGCTTCGAGTTGTGCTTCGGCTAAAATTCTTTTTTTCTCTTCGTTGGTTAGTTTTTTTATTGAATCTTTTGCTTCATTAACCGCATTGTTTACCAAGTCTGTAACTACATCTTTTACAGAACTGCCTTTGCCAAATACTGGAGAAACTGTTGGTTTGCTAAATGTGCCGCCTAATTTTAGCTTAACGGGTATGGTTTCTCCAATCAATCCTAACGCTTTAATTTCTGCAGGAATATTTATACTTTTTGTGGGGATATCAGATTCTAAAAGATAATCCATTGTGTTGTCTAAACCATGAGAGCCTGAAAATTGTGTTCCAATATCGCCCATATAAATTTTGGTAGGTTTAACCAAAACGCGGCCATTTGCAATTTCAAAACTCAAATCGGCATCTTTTAGTTTTATTTTTTTAAGACTCTCATTTTTTAGCAAGTCAGAAACCTTTGTCATAATTTCTGGCTGTAAAATCATACCCAATGTATAAAGGTTACCTTTTACATTGAGCGTATTTAAATCTGGCGAAAACTCTTGATCTAATGTGCCTTTATAAGACAGTTTTGTAGAAAAATTACCTTCTGCTGTTTTTGCAATGGGCGCAAAACTTTGTACCGTATTAAACGTTGTAAACGAAGTTTTTACATCCATATTCTTAATTTCAAAATTAAAATCTACCGTGGGGATTTGATTGGGTGTAGAAAATGCACCGTCCATTAATACTTGTCCATTTAAAATTCCCATGCTAAAACCTTTTAAATAGGCTACTGAATTTTTTATTTCTAGATTTCCTTTTAAATCTGAAATATCATAATTGTCATAATATACTTTGGTTGCTTCAGCATTAAAAACAAGGTTTAAATTTCCCGGGATTTCCATGGCAACCGTTGTGGTAGAATCAGAAACTGTTTCTATTGCCGTAGAATCTTCCACCATAAGTTGCATGAGTTCCGTAGCGTCAATAACGTTTGATGTTAGTGAAAACCTTCCACTCAGCGTATCATCTGCCAGTGCGTAAGAAAGTAAATTATCAAACCTGCCAGAACCTTTAAAATCGCTTTTGCCAAGTTTTACGTGAACAGCCGGAAGCGCAAATTTTTGTGGCGTAATTTCCATAAAGGCTGTATCAATAAATACAGGTTCTTTCAGCATGTCTGTGCCAACTTTCATGTGTTTTGTTTTTAGCCAACCACCCGCAGTTACTGCTTTGTAATTGCTGTTTTCAAAATCAGAAAGGTTTCCTTTAACATAAGCATCAGCCATTAATATACCTTCTAGTATTGTACCTTCTACAGGCACAACTTGAGTAAGTTTATGCAAATCTAAATTGGTTTTAAGGGTAAAATCTATGTATGGATCTGACATAGGCGTTTTTAAAAACAACGTAGATTTAAACGGACTTCCCGCTACATTTAATGTTGCCTTGCTCATATCTACAATTAAATTATCTGTAATGCCTTGGACATGGGCAATTTTTGCATTCACCATAATATTGGTAATGGCTGAAGGTAATTCGGGGTATTGAAAATTACCGTTTTCAATTTGCAAAGCAATTTCAAAGTTGGGTAAATTGTCTCCTTCGTAAAAATATTCGCCTTCAGAAAAACCTTTTAAACTAAACGTTCCGCTCGTTTTTATGTCTTCAAAACCTTCCATGTAAGCCGCAGGAATCATGGAGAGAATTTCTTTAAACTCTGCGTGAGGAGCTTCAAAGCTTAAATCCATAGCAACTTTTTCATCAAAACTTTGCAGCCACCCGTTAAACAACAAATGCAGGTTGTTCATTTTTACGTCATTGTCTCCTAATAAAATTTTACCCGTTTCTTGATTGTAGCCTAACTGCATATTGGCATCAACTAAAACTTTGTTTAAATAGTTTATCGATTCATAGCCAACGCTTAATTCATCCATTGTTATGGCGGTTGTTATAGCCACATCAACATCAGAAAAATTGCCAGAAAGACTTACGTTACCATTTACAATATTTGTAGAGATTTGAGATTCTAAGTCTTCATAAATCAGGTTCATTTCTTGAATAATAAACCTGTTTATGCCCATATTAAAAGGAGAGGATTCTTCGGTTGAATCTTCAACCAGCTCTTCTTCTGCTCCATCTTCTTTAAGAATTAAGTAATTGGCGGCACCATTTTCTAAAACGCGAACATTTAAAGTAGGATGAATAATGGCAATTTCTTTTACCTCTATTTTATCGCCAGTTATTACAGACATTAAGTCCAATTCTGCTCTTATTTCTGTAATGTTAAAAAGCTCAACGCCTTCAAAATCACCTTCGCCTACATATTTTACTTGCTCTAAACCCAAAGCCAGGTTAGGAAAATCACTAATCAAACTGAGGCTAACGTCTTCTATAAATAGTTCGCCAACCAACATTTTATTGGCTTCTACTTTAACCTTGGTAAATATTTCATCTTTAAATAACCACGGTACTAAAAGCAATAAAATAAATATGAACAGGATAACAAAAAAGCCGTATTTCAATACTTTTATCATGATTCTTCTTTTAAGTGTAATCTATTTTCTGATTGTGCAACAATAACTGAAACAGCTGCATCGCCTGTAACGTTTACTACGGTACGGCACATGTCTAAAATTCTGTCTATTGGGAAAATTATAGCTATCCAAGCTGGGTTTAACCCCACAGATTCTAACACAATAATGAGCATTATTAAACCTGCGCTTGGTACAGCCGCAGAACCTATAGATGCAAGCGTTGCTGTTAAAAGGATGGCCATTTGTTGAGCTATTGTTAAATCTATAAAATGAAACTGTGCTAAGAAAACAACGGCTACACCTTGGTATAAACTTGTGCCATCCATGTTTACTGTTGCGCCAATGGGCAAAACAAAGCTAGATACTTCTTCGTCTACTTTTAAATTGTCTCTCACACACTCCATAGTAATGGGTAATGTTGCAGCACTAGAGCTAGTACTAAACGCTAAAAGTTGCGCTGGGCGTATACCTTTTAAAAAATATCTCAATGACTCAAAATAACCCATTTTGGTTTTTCTAGATATTACAGCCGAAACAATGCCTGGATAAATAACAAAAACCATGATTGCTAATCCGAGAACAACTACGATAGAATAAAACCCTAATGCCTTGAAAATTTCTACTAACCTGCTGGGATCATTTCCTGCCATTTCTGCTAATTTACCTGCGAGTAGCGCAAATACAAACAGAGGGGCTGCCTTCATTACTAAATCAACCATTTTTATAAAAATGTCGTTAGCACCATCGCAAAAGCCAATTACATAAGTCATTTTTTCTTTGGGGAGCAACACAATGGTTACACCAAAAAACACGGCAAAGAATATTATTTGTAGCATTAACCCGCTAGAAAGTGAATTAAAAATATTGCTGGGCACCATGTCTACAATCCAGTCTAGCGGTCTGCTTGTTTTTTGCTTCTCTACAGTTTGCAGGTTAGAACGTACTAAATCACTGCTTTGATCAAACTCCATTTTTCTTTGTGCATCTGCAACATAACTTTCAAACTTTGGGTCGGTTAAAAAGTGCTGCTGATCTATCACACTCATACCTGGCGTTTGTTTTACCCATAGCTCATAGCTTATTCTATTGATAATGCGCTGCTCATTATCTATGTGTTTGCCAGGCGACAAAGTGTTTACCAAAACCAACCCAACTGTAATAGCAATTATGGTGGTACTTAAATAAATAGCAATTGTTTTAGCGCCTATACGGCCCAATGCGGAAATATCTTTTAATCCTGTTATTCCTGTAATGATAGAAAACAGTACCAAAGGAATAGCAATAAGCTTAAGCAGATTGATAAAGATTGTGCCAAAAGGAAGTAAATAATTTATTGTAAATGTGCTAAAACCTAAATAAGAGCTAAACAAAGCCCATATAACACCTAACAATAACCCCAATACTATTTTTGTGTGTAAAGGAAGTTTTTTAGCCATTTTAGTATTTTAAATTTGATTTGTCTTTTGTCTTAAAAAGTGATCTGCTAAAACCAAGTAAGCCATAGCATCTACTATGGGTACTGCTCTAGGTACTACGCAAGGGTCGTGCCTTCCTTTTGCTTCTAGTTGTACAGCATCTCCTTTTATGTTTATTGTTTCTTGCGGAAGTTTAATTGTAGCTACCGGTTTAAAAGCAACATTAAAAAAAATGTTTTGGCCATTGCTAATGCCACCTTGTACTCCTCCACTAAAGTTTGATTTTGTTTTACCATTGGGTAAAAAAGCATCATTGTGCTCAGAACCTTTAAGTTCTACAGCAGTAAAACCGCTGCCTATTTCAAAACCCTTTACCGCATTAATGCTTAACATGGCCTTGCCTAAATCGGCATGAAGTTTATCAAAAACGGGCTCACCTAACCCTGCCGGAACACCTTCTATAACACATGTTATTTTCCCACCTATCGTATCGCCAGCATCCCTTACTTCTTCAATGAGTTTAATCATTTTTAAAGCAATAGCCTGATCTGGACAGCGTACAATGTTTGTATCTATGTTTTCTAAATCAACGTTTTGCTCTTCTACTTTTATAGAACCTACCTGAGACACAAAACTGCGAACTTTAATATCTGGAAGAATAGCCGCAGCTATGGCACCGCCAACAATGCGGCAAGCTGTTTCACGGGCAGAACTTCGCCCACCTCCTTTATAATCTCTAATCCCATATTTTTTATCGTAAGTAAAATCTGCATGAGAAGGTCTATAAACATCTTTAAGGTGGTTATAATCTTTAGAAATCTGAGATTCGTTCTTAATGACGAAACCTATAGGTGCTCCAGTAGATTTGCCTTCAAAAATTCCCGACAAAAGCTCCACACAATCCTTTTCTTTGCGCGGAGTAGAGATTCTAGACTGCCCAGGTTTGCGTTTATCAAGTTGCTTCTGTATGTAAGCAACATCAATATTTAGCCCAGGCGGACAACCATCAATAACACCGCCTATGGCAACGCCATGAGATTCACCAAAAGTGGTTAACCGAAATAAGGTACCAAAAGTATTTCCTGCCATTTGCCTCAAAAATAAACTGATTTTTGCGCTACCCAAAGAGTTATTAAATTTCCATCAAATTAAATATGAACAAATGAATAAAATTCTATTTCAGAACATAAAACAATTGGCCGGAATATTACCCGCAAGTGTAACCAATCTAATTGGCAAAGAGCTCAATACAATACAAACAATAGACAATGCTTGGTTGCTTGTTGTTGATGATAAAATAGAAGATTTTGGCGGATTAGAATCAATTACAGATGCGCATAAGAAAGATGCACAAATTGTTGATTGCACAGATCGGCTTGTACTCCCCGCTTTTGTAGACTCTCATACCCATTTGGTTTATGCAGGCACAAGAGAAGACGAGTTTAAAATGAGGCTAAACGGAGCAACATACGAGGAAATAGCCGAAGGAGGCGGAGGTATTTTAAATTCGGCTAAAAAACTGCAGAACACCAGCGAAGAAGACTTATACATTGCTGCCAAAAAAAGACTAGACGAAGTAATTGCCCTAGGTACTGGCGCTATTGAAATAAAAAGCGGCTATGGTCTTACTAAAGAATCTGAACTAAAAATGCTTCGTGTAATACAGCGGTTAAAAAAAGAATCAAACGCCATTATTAAATCATCTTTTTTAGGGGCACATGCTGTACCAGTTGAATTTAAAAACAATGCTGACGGGTATTTAAACATGTTAATTGAAGATATTCTTCCCACCATTGTAGAAAACCAATTGGCCGATTATGTAGATATTTTTTGTGAAAAAGGCTATTTCAGCGCAGAACAAACAAATACACTATTACAAAAAGCAATGGCACTTGGATTAAAATCTAAAATTCATGTAAATCAATTTAACGCTATTGGTGGTATAGAGGTAGCCGTAAAAAACAATGCAATTAGTGTAGATCATTTAGAGGTGATGGATGACATAGATTATACCTTTTTAAAAGATTCTAAAACCATTGCCACTTTGCTGCCGTTGTGTTCTTTTTTTATAAACATACCCTATGCACCCGCACGAAAACTAGTTAACAACAATAGTATAATTGCCCTAGCAACAGATTATAATCCGGGTTCTACACCCTGTGGTAATATGCAGCTTGTACAAAGTGCCGCTTGTATAAACATGAAGCTTACCCCAATAGAGGCTTTTAATGCCAGCACCATTAACGCTGCCGCAGCCATAGAACAATCTAATTTGTTGGGAAGCATTACAAAAGGCAAACGAGCCAATTTATTGGTCACTAAAAAAATTCCTTCGCTAGAATATATTTCATACAATTTTGGACATAACCACATAGAAACTGTATTTTTAGGCGGTGTGCAACAATAAATGTTTCTAACATCAATCTATGGAAAATAACAAAGAACTTCAGCGAATTGCGAAATTAGCTGTTAACCTAACGCATGAATTTACATCTCCTTTAAGTACACTCGTAGCTACATTAGAAGAACTTCAGCGAGAAGAAAAAGAACCTAAAAAAAGAATGCAGCTTGATGTTGCTTTAAGAAATGCTTATAAATACAGATCATTAACCAATGATGTGTTTTCTATTTCTAGAGCAATGAATGGTAATGTTATTCACAATTTAGCATATACCAACATTGTAGATTTTATAGATAATATCTGCATGATGTTTCAAACAGCTGCCCAAAACAAAAAAATAAAACTTCAATTTACCTCTAGCATTAAAGACTTACAATGCTATGTAGACTATAAAAACCTGTTTAAAATAGTTTACAAGCTCATTGCCAATGGTATTCGGTTTTCTAATAGCAATACAGGTATTGTTAAAGTTTCCCTTTTCCATTTAAGTGATAGCAACCAGTTGCAATTAGAAATTTGGGACAACGGAATTGGTATTGTACCTGAAAAAGTACCTCATGTATTTAGCTTAAATTATGATGAAGACCCCATACACCTAGCCCACTACCAAGGCACTAGTATTGGGTTATACTTAACTAAACTTTTAACTGAGTTAATTGGAGGAACAATTTCTGTTGAGAGCACAAAATTTGAGTACACTAAATTTAAAATTCTCTTACCCATTTATACAAACCCGAACACCTTACCGTTTGATCATGTAGAAATAATGGACAAAGAAAGTGCAGAGCAATTAACGAGTAAAGAAGTTGTACTTAATGTAGATACTGATGAGATTCTACAAATAAAATCTTCGAAAAGTGATTCTAACCTTGTTGTTATTGCCGCCAATAAAAAACAAGAGGAATACTGGAAAAGCATTTACCCAAATGAAAAGGAATTAATCTTTGTTTATGACATAGATATTGCCCTCGGCCACATCTTTGATTTTGTGCCTGACCTAATTATAATTCAAGAAGGTTTAAAAGATTTAAACTTAAAAGAAACCATACAGTTTTTAAAAAGAAATACGGTAGTTAGTCACATCCCCATTGTTGTATATTCTCCAGATGCAACCGTAGATTCTAGAAAAACACTCCTATCTGAAACAAAAGCCGATGATGTAATAATAGATTCTGGCGATGCAGAAACAACTATTTCTAGATTAAATAATTTAATAGAAAATAGAAAAAGAGTATTTGAATCCGCTTGGCAAAAAGCACTTAATGAAATAAAAACAACAAAGTCCCTTTCATTAGAAGACAGCTTTTTGTCAAAACTGAATAGTATTATAGATCATCATATTTCTGATGACGAATTTAATGTGAATCAATTAAGCGATGAAATGTTTATGAGTAGAACTCAGATTCACAGAAAGTTAAAAGCAATCTCCAACCAATCTACTACTCAATACATAAAACGTTTTAAACTAAAAAAGGCATTAATAGAATTAGAAGGACATACTGGTACAATAAGCGAAATTGCTTATAAATTTGGATTTAGTAGCCCTGCATATTTTAGTAGAGTTTTTCAAGAAGTTTATGGCAAAAAACCAAGCGAAGTTATACGTAACGATAGGTAACTTATGTGAAACATTGTAAATTTTAATTCGTAAAAAGATTCTCAGATTCGTAAAAAGCATTCGCGTGACCAATAAAATACAATTCGACAAGCTCATCAAACTCGTATTTAAAAATCAGTCTACAGGCTTAGATAAGAAATACTCTTATCATTCACCAAGGCATATTTGCATGGTTTTTAGAGATTCCACATTTTTAGGACACAAACTAAATTTATCAGTATCTGATATGATCTTATTACAAACAGCCGCGAGCATGCATGATTACGGTTTTGTAATAAGCCATGAAAAACATGAAGAACGAAGCTGTATTGAGGCCAGAAAACTATTACCAGAATACGGATATTCTAAAGAAGATATAGAGATTATTTGTGGGATGATTATGGCCACTAAAATTCCTCAAACCCCAAAAACCTTGTTAGAAAAAATTATCTGCGATGCAGATTTGTACTATTTAGGATGTAACTATTATTTCGAAATTGCAGATCATTTTAAAGGCGAACTTGTGGGGTTAGATGCTTTGAAAGATGAAAACCATTGGAAAGAGATTCAAATAAACTTCTTAGAAAATCACGAATATCACCTACCTTATACTCAAAAATTACTGAACGAAACCAAACAAAAAAATCTAAATATTCTTAAAAATATTGATGGAAAAACTATTTAAAACAGTACAATATGAAATATAATATTCTAGTTCCTGTAGATTTTACCGAGATTTCAAATAACGCTGTGAAGTATGCCATAGGTGCCGCCAAGCTTTTAAATACCGGTATAGCACTTTTACATATTTTAGAAAAAAATGAAACTGAACAAAGCGCAACTGAAAAAATAAACAACCTTATTGGCCAATTTAGTTATACTAACGTGCCTTTAAAAGGCATGGTAAAAGCAGGAAATATCTATGATGATATTGGTGCCACCGCAGCTGAATTACAAAGTGGGTTAATTTTTATGGGAACGCATGGGTTGATGGGAATGCAGTATGTTATGGGAAGCCGCGCCCTAAAAGTTGTAACAAACTCATCTGTACCGTTTATCATCACTCAAAATAGCCCTCCTATTAATGATGATATTAACAGTATTGTTATGCCTATAGATATGGGCGTAGAAGAAAAACAAATACTTACTGCCGTAGTTGAGGCTGCAGAAACATTTGTTGCCAAAGTGCACTTGTTTGTTTCTAAACACAATGATGAATTTCTAGAAAATGCCGTAAAAAGAAATTTAGCTTTTTCTAAAAAATACTTAGCCGAGCATAACGTAAGTTACTCTACAACCATAGCTTCTGGTGAAAAAGACTTTGGAGACCAACTAATAGATTTTGCAAATTCTATTGATGCAGATATGATTGCAATTGTAAACCATAAAGATGATGGCATAAAGAACTTGTTTGGAGCAAGCTTTGATCAGAATGTTATTACGAATAAGCACAATATCCCCGTCTTAATAATGAATACTAAAGACATTTCAACTGTAGGAGATATATTTCAGGTTTTTAGATAATGAATGAAACGTGTAATACTATTAAATAGAAGCCTCTTAGAAATTGGAGGCTTTTTTAATAAACTTAATAATGAAAAAAATAATTGAATGTGTACCCAATATCTCCGAAGGAAGAGATTTGGATAAAATAAATAAAATTGCCGCGGTAGTAGAAACCGTTGAAGGTGTAAAACTATTAGATATAGATGCCGGTGCGGCCACAAATAGAACCGTAATAACATTTGTAGGTGAACCAGAAAACGTAATTGAGGCTGCATTTATACTCATAAAAAAAGCTGCAGAGTTAATTGATATGAGTAAACATAGTGGAGAACACCCTAGGTTTGGCGCCACAGATGTTTGTCCTCTTGTACCAATTGCAAACATAAAAATGGAAGAAGTTATTCCATACGCTCACAAACTTGCCAAACGTGTTGGAACTGAATTGAGCATCCCTGTTTATTGCTATGAAAATGCAGCCCAAGAAGAAAAACGTAAAAACCTGGCCAACTGTAGAAGCGGCCAGTATGAAGGGTTATCCAAAAAATTAGTTGATCCAAATTGGAAACCTGATTTTGGTCCTGCTGAGTTTACTACATCTGTGGCCAAAACTGGCGCAACTGCTATTAGCGCTAGAGATTTTTTAGTGGCCTACAATGTAAATTTAAATACAACTTCTACCCGCAGAGCAAGTGCCGTTGCGTTTGACATCCGCGAGGCAGGAAGAATAAAAACCATTGATGGGAAACCAAGTGGTAAACCTGTACTTGATGAACACGGAGAGCCTGTTAGAATTCCAGGAAAACTAAAAGCAGTAAAAGGTATTGGTTGGTATATAGAGGAATATGGCATCGCGCAGATTTCTTACAATTTAACCAACATTTCTATCACATCTGTGCATGAAGCGTTTTACGAAACTGTACTTTCTGCAACAAACCGCGGTTTAAGAGTAACGGGCTCAGAATTGGTTGGGCTTATTCCTAAACAAGCTTTGCTAGATGCTGCTGATTTTTTCCTAGAAAAACAAAATAGATCCTTAGGGATTGATGAACATGAAAAAATAAAAATTGCGGTAAAATCTCTTGGATTAGATGATTTAAAACCTTTTGACCCACAAAAGAGCGTGATTGAATATGTAATGGCCGCAGGTGAACCAAAAAAACTTGTGGATCTATCGCTTACTGACTTTACCAATGAAACAGCAGCAGAAAGTCCGGCTCCAGGTGGAGGGTCTATTTCTGCCTACGTAGGTGCACTAGGGGTTGCGTTAGGAACAATGGTGGCCAATTTATCTGCGCATAAAAGAGGTTGGGATGATAAATGGGAATACTATTCCGATTGGGCAGTAAAAGGACAACGTTATAAAGAAAAATTAATGTTTTTAGTAGATGAAGATACCAACGCTTACAACAAAATATTAGATGCCTACCGTTTACCAAAATCAACTCAAAATGAAAAAGAAGCGCGTTCATTAGCCATTGTAGAGGCCACAAAATTTGCTATAAATGCTCCTTTAGAAGTGATGCAGTGCGCACTAAACTCTATGGAGGTTATGCAAGAAATGGCAAAAACAGGACTAGAAGCATCGGTAAGTGACGCAGCAGTTGGCGCTATGTGTGCCTTAACTGCTGTTAGAGGCGCATATTTAAATGTCAGAATTAATTGTTTAGGCTTTAAAGACGCTCAATTTGTATCTTCTGCTATGGAAAATGCAGAACAGATTCTTAAAGAAGCAACAAAAGTTGAAAAGGAGATTATGGCAGTTGTTTTATCTAAGATTTAATACCTTTCTTTTTGCAATTCGCATTGAACTATGATCATAGAAAAACTAGAAAAAATTGGGCACAACGTTCAAGAATCGTTGAGGTTTGCTGAAGCAAAGAATGCAGCGCTTATTACGTTTAATGGCGCTGCATTGTATGTTATGGTAGAAGGAAATTCTTATTTCCCAGACTTTGTTCAAAGGCATTGGCACTTTAGTGCAGTTGTTTTAATAATTGCCATAACCTTAGCCATTATTGCTTTTTTGCCCAGTTTTGGTTCTCAAACAAAATCTTTGTCTAGCTTACAATTAAAAAAATGGAATGCCAGAAAAAAGTATGGGATTTTTTATTTCGGCCACATACGGCAATATGGCCCAGAAGAATATTTGGCCAAAGTTTATGAGTACCACAATTTAAAATTAACAGAACCTATACCTAGAATTGAATTAGATCTTGCCCAGCAAGCCATAACACTTTCTAGAATTACCAGACACAAGTATGTGTTCTTTAGCTGGGCGGGTCATTTAACTTTAATTTCGCTTGTGTTACCAATTCCTGTTTTGCTATTGTATTGGCTTGCCACATATATTAATAAATACACCGAAAGAGATTTACCTGTATAAAAAATAAATCCCCACGCATTGTGGGGATTTATTTTTTACAATAGGTGCTATTCTAACCTTTGCTGGCTAACATTTCTTTTATACCCCCTAAAGAACTTAAAACGCCAGAGGCTTCATAGGGCAAGAAAATGGTTTTGTCTTCTTTACCAGCAGCCATTTTCTCTAATGTATCTAAATACTTTTGGGCAATTAAATAGTTTACAGGATCGCCATGAGCTGTTTCTTTAATGGCGATAGAAACAAGTTTTATGGCTTCGGCCTCTGCATTTGCCTTTGCTATTCGTGCTTCAGCAAAACCAACAGCTTCTAATATTTGTTTTTCTTTCATTCCTTCTGCTTCCTTAATTTGGCTTTCGCGCAAACCTTCAGCTTCTAAAATTCTAGATTGTTTTTCGCCTTCGGCAACAAGAATAGCGGCACGTTTGTCTCGCTCTGCACGCATTTGTTTTTCCATAGCGTCTCTAATATCTCTAGGTGGATTAATATCTTGCAACTCTACCCTGTTTACTTTTACGCCCCATTTATTGGTAGCTTCATCCAAAATAAGTCGCAATTTGGTATTAACCGTATCTCTACTGGTTAAAGATTGATCTAAATCTAACTCACCTATTACGTTTCTCAATGTTGTTTGTGTAAGCTTTTCAATTGCATTGGGTAGATTACCAATTTCATAAACCGCCTTCATAGGGTCTACAATTTGAAAATAGATTAAGGCGTTAATTTCGGTAACAACGTTATCTCTAGTAATTACATTCTGTTTAGGAAAATCATATACATTTTCTCTTAAATCTATTTGATCTCTCATTTTAAAAACCGAAATCAATTCTCCATTAAATCCTTGCTGGGTATATCTCCAGGCAATTTGTCTAGGTGCATCTATTACTGGAATAATGATGTTAAAACCCGAAGTAAGTGTTTTATGATACTTACCTAGTCTTTCAATAATTACAGATTCACTTTGCTTAACAATGCGTACGCCTTTAGCTAGTAAGATAAATACTAAAACTACAAGTACGCCTAATACAATTATTGGCCCCATTTCTTTTTAAATTATTTGTTTCACCGTTAAAATTATACTTTCTCTTTTCTCCACTACCACCTTTTCTCCTACTTCTATTCTTTCTCCATCAAGAGATTTACATTGCCAAGCATCTCCATCAATTGCAACTCTACCAATGTCATTTTTTCCTGCAATAGTTTCTTTTATCACACCAATCTTCCCTATTAATGCGTCTGCATTTGTTTTTACATCTTTAACAGAGTACAAATACTTTTTACCCAATGGCCGAACAAAAAAAACAGACAAGACACTAAAAAAAGAAAAAAAACTAAGTTGAATTTCTAAACTACCATTAAAAAAAGCGGAGATTGATGCTGCAAATGCACCTATTGCCAAACTAGCTGCAAAAAAGCTTGGACTAAATATTTCGATAATAATCAGAAGGATTCCAATAATCGCCCACCAGTACTGAGGTTCTAATTCCATATATGACATTTAATAATGAAATTAAATGTATGAAAGATTATCTATTACCACTGAGGTTCTTCGGCTCTTTTTGGTTTTTTTATTGTAAAAACTCTAGAAATATTAAAACCTAAATAAACATCGCCATCAAACCAATTCCCTGGAGTTCTACCAACCCATTCTGGGTCTGCCATACCTCTAGAATTTGTTATATGCAATTGAAAAACATGTCCCCCAGTTTCTATATCTACTCCTAATGAAGCAGAATTATTAAAATTTACTTCTGTATTTGTTGCAGGGTCTAAATAAGTATGATTTGGCATTTGCAACATATACTCTCCAGTAATGGCAATGCGTTGCGAAAGTTTTATTCTTCCACCAAACCCAAGTGCAAAAACATCATTATTCTGGGTTGTTGTTTCAACTAAATTATAGTGGATTAGTGTTGGTGTTACTTCAAAAGAGAACCACTCGTTAAATTTTCTTGCAACAACTAATTGATAAGAGTATGAAAGCCGATCTGTTGTGTAATGTGGTAAATTGTCAATATACCTGGTCGTGTTATAATTCATTGAGGCATAGGCTACCATAGAAATAGGCATGTTTTTTCCTCCAGAAGATTGTCTTAACAATTTTGCTTTAAAAAAACCATCGTAAGTTTTAGACATGCTGCTTCTTCCAATTCCAACATTTAGCCAATCGTTTATAGAATAATCGAAGCTAAACCTTGTGCTTGCCTGTTCTAGCCCAAAAAAGTTATACATAAAATCATCATTCAAAGCGCCAAAACGGTGCATGATGATAAACTGCATTACTCCTGCTCCGGGAATTTCACAGCTTTGCATGTTTATAATTTTTGTGCCTTTAAACGTAGCTGTGGTGTAAATGGTTTCTTCTTTCGGATCGGTTTCTTCCACTAGATCTAACAAATCATCTTGTGCAAAAAGCGAAAAAGAAAAAAGGGAAAATGATAAAAGGAAAAGTTTGGCTTTCATTGTGCGATTTGTAAAAAGTTACTTTACTGGTTTGTAAAGACATTTAACCGAAACGTCCATTTGGTCAGCTATTTTATCTCTAACAGCACCTGGAATTTCGATATTATAATCTTCGGGTTTTAATGTAAATTCCGAAGAAAGTTTTATATCGCTCTTTTCAACAATCACTTTTGCTGGAACAGAAATTTTTTGATCTACTCCATGGATTGTCATGGTACCCACTATTTTAACATCATAATTTCCTGGTGATGAGTAATTTACTTTTCCTTCTATTTTACCTTTAAAAATGGCTTTAGGAAATTTTTCTGATTCAATGTAATTTTCATTAAAATGCTCTTGCATCAAAGCTTTTTCAAACGTAAAACTATTCATTAGCACCTGAAAAACTATTTCGTTGTTACTGGCATCAATAACACTGCTGGCTTGTTTAGAAACGGCATCTATATTTTCTAGAGGTGTGCTTCCATAGAATTTAATAAAACCTTCTCTGGTTAAATATTTTTGCGCATTTGCGGTTAAACCAATGGTTGTAATTGCTAGTAAAAAAAGTATCTTTTTCATTTTTTAAATGTGTTTAGTTATTCATCGCACCCATATCTATCCAAGCATTTATTTTATCAATGTCACATTGATTCAATCTGCCTGTTGGAGGCATTAGTCCTACTGCCCCACTGGGCAAATTTATTCGGTTTCTAATTTCTGTAGCATTTGCAGAAACAGAGCCATAAGTAGATAAGTCTATTCCTGCAGCTGCATTTGTACCTAAGTGACAACCCGAAAACGCACAATTATTATTTATAATAATACTTACATCTTGAGAAAAGGTTACTACACTTGTATCGCATGATTTTTGTCCAGTCCCGTATAATTCCTCGGCATTATCGTAATAGCAGCTCGTAATAGATACAATACCAAGAACAATCAAAAGCACTTTGTTCACAATTCTAAATTTATTTTTTGTCTTAGTCATCTTTCATTCCCTTGTTAATCCAAAGTTCTATAGTTCTAATCTTACAGTCGCTTAATTTAACGCCTGTGCTACTTACCGGCATTGCATTATACCCCGAAAGGTGCTTTATTCTCTCTAACAAATTGTTTGAAGTAATGCCGAAAACAACTTCAGAATGATTGGTTAGAGAGTATTGTGCGTATCCAACAGGTGTTGGACCATGACATCCTTGGCAATTTTCTTCAAAAATAGGCAGAACATGGGTACTAAACTTCACATCTGAAGTATCACATCCATCACAGTAATTATTTAAAGCTCCTTGTTGAATCCATTTAAAGATTAATGCTTTTTGATCTGCAGATAATGCAGGACTGGGCGGAGGCGGCATTCTTTTATCTGGATCATTGTCTACTATATTCTCATAAAGATCAGAGCCATTTGGATCTCCTGGCTTAACATCTCCGGTATTTATAATATTGGCGTAACTGTCTAAAACAACGCCATCACTTGCTGTAGCAGCATCATGACATCCGGAGATACCACAATTACCAACAATTAAAGGTAAAATATCATTTTGAAAATAGACTGTATCAGGGTCACAAGGCTTGCCAACAGGGGGCATTACTATAGTATCTCCAGGTGTTTTTCCTGCATTATCTATAAACAATGGATCATGTTTACAGGAAATGGCCAAGCCAATAAATACTAACGCAAAAAACTTATACATTTATGTTTTTAAATAAAGTTACAACAACGAATATATTCTAATTACAAATGAAAGCAAAAAAAATAATTGGTGCTTTGGCAATTCTAGGTGTATTAGCCGGAGCTTATGTATGGTTTTTTGTATACAATAAAGATCATGTGAATTATCAAGAAGAGGCTGCGGTATTTTCTGGTGAAGCAGATTTGTTACGCGATCAAGCTCAACAGAACACAGCATCATTTACTGAGAAATTTCTAAATCAAGCGATTGAAGTACAAGGAACGGTACAAGAAACAGGCACTACCTTTTTTACCCTTGGCAGTGGCGTTATTTGTAATGTTGATGAGAGCCAATTAAAAAAAATGCCGAAAATTGGAGACGAAATCTCGGTTAAAGGCAGACTTGTTGGTACGGATGAAGATATTTTAACAGGAGAGATAATCTGTAATCTTGATCAATGCGTAATTATTAATTAATAAACAAATTTTGTTTTTGGTATTCTAAGCAGTTGTAAAAATCCTAGTATAAAAAATGCCATAAGGATTAATGCGGCATTTCTCAAATCTCCAGTAATGCTTTCCATAACTGCTATAGCAAAGGTTCCACTCATTGTTGCAACTTTTTCAGTTACATCATAAAAACTAAAATAAGTTGCATTATCGTTTGTTTCTGGTAATAATTTAGAATATGTGCTTCTGCTTAAAGATTGTATGCCGCCCATTACTAAACCTACTAACGCACCAACCACATAAAATTGATTCGCATCTTTAACAATGTAAGCGCCATAACAAACCCCCACCCATATAAACACTGCCACTCCTAAGGCCTTAATATTGCCTATTTTACCTGATAATCTACTAAACAATATTGCCCCTAAAATCCCTACAAATTGTATAATTAAAATAGAAACAATAAGTTGATCTGTTTGTAGGTTTAATACTTTCTTACCAAAAAGCGCGGCCAGTAAAATTACGGTTTGCACTCCTGTACTGTACCAGAAAAAAGCAAATAAAAATCGTTTAAGCTGAGGAATTCGCATAAATTCTTTCCATACCACTAATAATTTCTTGTAGCCTACAGAAACCATATTTTTAGGCCTCTCTCCTAAAGTTCTTTCTTTGTCTGGTAAATTTTTAAACGTGTATTGGCTAAATCCAATCCACCATACACCAACCATTAAAAATGATATTCGTGTTGCTATACCAGCCCCTTCTAAACCAAACCATTCTGGTTTTTGTACAAGCAATAAGTTAAAAATTAACAATAGACTACTGCCCAAATATCCAAGAGCAAAACCTCTTGCACTTAATCTATCTTGCTGCTCTGGCGCGGCAATTTCTGGTAAAAATGCATTGTAAAAAACCAAACTTCCGGTAAAGCCAATGCTGGCAAATAATGCAGCCAACAAACCTAACCAAACGGTTTCTCCATTAAAAAAAAACAAAGAAAGGCATGCCGTAGAACCAATCCACATAAATGCTTTCATATATGCTTTTTTCTTTCCAGAAAAATCTGCCAAAGAAGCTAAATAGGGTGATAACAACGCAATGATTAAAAATGAAAAGGAAATTGTATAGGAATAAAGTGCCGTATTTATAAACTTAAAACCTAAAAAATTCATGGTTTCTAAACCTGCATCTTTTGTTACGGCTTCATAATAAATGGGTAACAACACGGTACCAATAACCAAACTGTAAACCGAATTTGCCCAATCATAAAACGCCCAAGACTTTTGTATTTTGTTAAATTTCATCAAGCCAATAAACAAATAATATACACACCATTCTACCCCCTATTTTGAGTTGTCGGAAAAATAATTTTCTTATTTCGGATAAATTTGTCTTAAATATAATTTTAACTTATTTTTGCGCTCAAATAAAAAGTATATGTTTTCTAAAACATGCGAGCACGGTATTAAAGCCTCTATTTACATAGCGAATCAATCTAAATTAGGTTTTCGTGTAAAGGTGCAGGATGTTGCAAAAGAGACAAACTCACCGGTTGCTTTTACAGCCAAAATACTACAGACCTTAGTTAAACACGCGCTGATTATATCTCATAAAGGACCTCAAGGCGGATTTAATGTAGATGTAGATAAACTAGAAAGCATTACCCTTTTAGATCTAGTTTTTGCCATTGATGGAGACTCTATTTACAACGGCTGTGGATTAGGCTTGCATGTATGTAATGAAAGTAACCCATGCCCTGTTCATTTTAAATTTAAAGTGGTAAGAGACGAATTAAAAACCATGTTACTTAATACAACACTAGCCGAGTTAGCCCAAACATTTGCCGAAGGCAAAAGCATATTAAAATACGCTTAATGAAAAAAGACATTCAAAATATAGAAGACATAAAAACAATGGTTGATGAGTTTTACGGTAAAATACGTGAAGATGCTCTTTTAGGACCAATATTCAATAACATCATTCAAAACAGATGGAACGAACATTTGCCTAAAATGTACTCTTTTTGGGAAACCGTGTTGCTTGGAAACCATACATACTATGGAAGCCCATTTTCGCCACATGCGCAAATGCCTTTAGAAAAAGAACATTTTAACCACTGGCTTCTTCTCTTTTCTGAAACATTAACAGAAAACTTTGAAGGAGAGAAAGCAAATGAAGCTCTGTGGAGAGCCGAGAAAATGGCAGAGATGTTTCAATTTAAAATTCAGCACATTAAAAATTCTAATTCAAAACCAATTATTTAATTGGATATAATTAATTACGTTATGAACATTACAGAACAAAACAATGTAGGAGAAACAGTAGCCACAAATTATAAAGCGGCATCTGTATTTAAAGAGTTTGGCATAGACTTTTGCTGTGGCGGAAACCGCACTATAAAAGATGTTTGCGAAAACAAAAATATTAAACTGGACGAGTTATTGGCCAAGCTAAATGCCGCCATAACTGCAGGAAAAGATCCAAACATAGATTACACAAGCTGGCCGTTAGACTTATTGGCCGATTATATTGAGAAAAAACACCATAGATATGTTGAAAGTCAAGTTCCAGTACTAAAGCAATACTTAAACAAAATTTGTAAAGTACATGGCGATCGTCATCCAGAGCTTTTAGAAATAAACGAATTGTTTACTGCATCTGCCGGAGAGTTAACCATGCATATGAAAAAAGAAGAATTGGTTCTTTTTCCTTATATCCGCAAAACGGTTGAGGCAAGCAGCAGAGGCACAGCTGTAGAATTGCCTCATTTTGGCACGGTAAAAAACCCTATACAAGCCATGATGAATGAGCATGAAAACGAAGGTGAAAGATTTAGACTTATTGCTGAAATAACAAATCAATACACTCCACCTGTAGATGCTTGTAATACATATCGTGTGGCATTCTCTTTATTAGAAGAGTTTCAAAACGATTTGCATTTGCACATTCATTTAGAAAACAACATTCTGTTTCCTGGCATAATTGCTTTAGAAAACAAACTAGCTAATCAATAAAAAAGATCGGCTAACTATTTGTTTTTAGTGAGGTTGAAACCTGGGGTTTTATAATCTTTCGGTAAATACTCCGGAGGCATTGTACTCAGGTTTCCATCTCTAGCCGCGCGGTAGTGTGGTGACATGATTTCTACTCCAGCTTCGTTAAATGCATCCTGAATATTTGCATGCAAGTCTGAGTATATTCTAGATGCCTGACCTGAATTTTCGGTATACGCATTAATTTGATAGCTTACATAAAAATCATCCAGGCTTGTTTGAAGTACAAATGGAGACGGATCTTTTTTAATGTGGTTTGTTTTAAGCGCAGCGGCTAATAGCAATTCATTAACTTTTTTCCAGGGCACATCATAGCCTATTGTAATGGTGGTATTTAAAATAAGTCCAAGTGTTTTTGCACTAGAACTATAGTTAATAGTACTGCCATTTAGAACCGTAGCATTTGGTATAGTAATATCCTCATTTTTTACGGTACGCATATGCGTAACAAGCATGGTTTTTCCAAGCACATCTCCCGTAATATCTCCTATTTTTACTCTATCGCCAATTTTAAACGCACGCATATACGTAATAACCAAGCCCGCAATAATGTTGCTTATGGCAGATGAAGAACCTAAAGAGATTAATACACCAAGAAAAACACTTACACCTTTAAATGCCGGTGAATCGCTACCAGGTAAAAGCGGAAAGATGACGATAAATGAAAAAGCATAAATAACTATTTTAAGTAAAGTATATGTAGGTCTCGCCCATTCTGGGTAAAAATTATGAATAACCAATTTTTCAGATTCAACCTCTCTGGCCAAAAACCCAATAAACTGAACGATATACCTAGCGATAACAACAATGACAATAATTGTTATAAGCTCAGAAATGTAACCAACCACCGCAGAAACAAAATCTTTGATTGGGTTTAAGATTAAATCAAAAAGCGTTTCAGCAAGTCCTTGCGTTGAAGGAAAAATACTGAATATTAATGGCAACGATAAGTATACCAACAGCAGGATTATAATCCATTTTACAACCTTTAACAGCCATCTTATAAGTTGTGTCTCGCGCTCAACAGATAAAAACTCATAATTTTTAAACTTTATTCCATTGATGTATTTACCGCCTTTTTGAATGAGATTTTTATTAATCAACGTAAAAAACCTATTCATATATTTTATTAAATAAAATAAGAATAGCAGTACAAGAATCAGCTTAAACAATTGCATGATTATTGTGATTGGCCCTGTACTGTCTTGGTAGGTAATAATTGCATTTGTTAATTTATCTGCATATTCATTCGCCAATTGTTCTCTTGGTTTATCCACAAAAAATGCATCTCTGGCAGTAATGCTCATGATTATCATTTCGTTGTAAAGGATATCATAGCTCTCTTCCCCCTCAAAAACTTTTATTTGTTCCGCCTCAAACAATCTGTTTGCGGCAATAATATTTAGTTTCTCAACAATTCTCTTTGCACGGTCTCTAGCTGAAAAAGGTCCGAGTTTCGCATACAAACTGAGCAACGTGTCATTATGAAATATTACAGGTACTCCAACGGTAATTGCACGCAAACTATCAACCTGCTTATTTATGCGTGCATCTTGTTCTATTTGGGCTTGTTTTAAGCTGTCTAGTTTTCGTTGTAAAAGCTCAGATTTTTTAATATCTGTGGCGTTTAAATTATCTATTTCTGCCTGTATAACCAGGGCTTGTAAACTATCTGAAACACGTGCAGAATCTGCTTTTCTAATTAACTTCTTACCCTCGGTTTGTTGCACCAATAAAACACTGTCTTTTTGGGCGTTTTCATCTTTAGCCGTTTGCGCATATGCCCAATTGCTTGATAAAAAAAAGCTAATGAACACAGCAATAATCAGAGAGAAAGATTGACTAAACTTATATTTTAACATATGCATCGTTTCATTTTTGAGCAAACGAATGTAGAATAAAATTGAATGATTTAAATATTTAACATCACCTGCCTAAAATATATTTAAGATTCGCTTCATGCCGCAATGATTAATTTTTATTGCATATAACGCATTAAAAAAGCCCCACATTTCTGTGAGGCTTTTTTAGAAAATTATCAGGAAAATTAATTTTTAGCGTTTTCTGATTTAATTAAATTTAATGCGCTACCCGCCTTAAACCAAGCTATTTGCTGTGTGTTATACGTATGGTTTAGCATTATTGTGTCTTTGCTACCATCGGCATGAACTGCCTCTAAGGTAAGTTGTTTACCTGGAGCAAAACTTTCTAAATCTGTAAAGTTGAAGGTATCATCTTCACGTATTAAATCGTAATCGGCTTCGTTGGCAAACGTTAAACCAAGCATACCTTGCTTTTTCAAGTTTGTTTCGTGTATGCGCGCAAACGATTTTACAATTACCGCACGTACACCCAAGAAGCGTGGCTCCATTGCTGCATGCTCTCTAGAAGAACCTTCACCATAGTTATGGTCTCCCACAACAATACTTGGCACACCTGCAGCCTTGTAGGCGCGTGCTGTGGCTGGAACAGCGCCAACTTCGCCTGTTAATTGATTTACAACTGCGTTGGTTTTTTGGCCAAATGCATTTACTGCACCAATTAAACAGTTGTCTGAAATATTGTCTAAATGTCCGCGGAAACGCAACCAAGGGCCCGCCATAGAAATATGGTCGGTAGTACATTTACCAAAAGCTTTAATTAAAAGCTTGGCACCTGTAATATTTTTGCCATCCCAAGGTGCAAACGGTTCTAACAATTGTAATCTGTTAGATTCTGGGTTTACAATAATTTCTACGCTGCTACCATTTTCTGCCGGAGCTTGAAAACCAGCATCTTTTACATCAAAGCCATTTGGCGGAAGTTCGAATCCTGTTGGTTCATCAAATTTCACGGTTTCACCTTTGTCATTCACCAAGGTGTCCGTTTGTGGGTTAAAACCTAAATCGCCACTAATAGCAATAGCAGCTACCATTTCTGGCGATGTTACAAAAGCGTGTGTGTTTGGGTTACCATCGGCACGCTTGCTAAAGTTGCGGTTAAAAGAGTGAACAATGGTGTTTTTCTTTTCTTCTTCGGCACCCGCTCTCGCCCATTGACCTATACATGGTCCACATGCATTGGTAAATATTTTTGCACCTAAATCTTCAAATATTCCTATGTAACCATCGCGCTCTGTGGTGTAACGCACTTGCTCAGAACCTGGGTTAATACCAAATTCTGCTTTGGGTTTTAATCCTTTTTCTACGGCTTGTTTTGCAATGCTTGCTGCGCGAGAAAGATCTTCATAAGAAGAGTTTGTACAAGAACCAATTAAGCCCCACTCTACTTTTAATGGCCATCCGTTTTCTTCTGCTTTTGCACGAACTTCGGCAACGGGAGTTGCTAAATCTGGGGTAAACGGCCCGTTAACGTGCGGTTGTAACGTGTTAAGGTCAATTTCTATTACTTGATCAAAATATTGTTCCGGGTTTGCATATACTTCGTCATCGCCTGTTAAGTGCTCAGCAACAGTATCTGCCAATTCAACTACATCTTGGCGACCCGTAGCAGCTAAATATCTACGCATACTATCATCGTACCCAAAGGTTGATGTTGTTGCGCCTATCTCGGCACCCATGTTACAAATGGTTCCTTTACCTGTACAAGAAAGTGCTTTTGCGCCTTCTCCAAAATATTCTACAATAGCGCCAGTTCCACCTTTTACGGTTAAAATTCCAGCCACTTTTAAAATCACATCTTTTGGCGATGACCATCCGCTTAACTTACCTGTTAATTTAACCCCAATCAATTTCGGAAATTTCAATTCCCAAGCCATTCCGGCCATTACATCAACGGCATCGGCACCACCAACACCCACGGCAACCATACCTAAACCACCTGCGTTTACAGTATGGCTATCTGTTCCAATCATCATCCCACCAGGAAATGCGTAGTTTTCAAGTACAACTTGGTGAATAATACCAGCACCTGGTTTCCAAAATCCAATTCCGTATTTGCTTGAAACCGAAGAAAGGAAGTTAAATACTTCGTTGTTTTTGTTTAAAGATTCTTGCAAATCTTTATCGGCACCCAAGCGTGCTTGAATTAGGTGGTCTGCATGCGCTGTAGAAGGAACAGCTACTTTATCTTTTCCGGCTTGCATAAACTGCAAAAGCGCCATTTGTGCAGTTGCATCTTGCATGGCAACACGGTCTGGAGCAAAATCTACATATGATGACCCGCGCTCGAAAACCTCAGTAGCGTCTCCATCCCACAAGTGGGTATAGAGAATTTTTTCAGATAAGGTTAAAGGCTTATTTAAAAGTTTACGCGCTGCGGCAATGCGCGAAGGAAAACGTTCGTAAACGCTTTTAATCATGTCTAAATCAAATGTCATATGTATGATATTTTAAGAATTGAACTTGCATTTTGGAGGCGCGAATTTATTAATTTGAGATGGATTTCGCGCAACTTTAGCGGTCTTTACCTTTACGTGTATTTACGCCACGCTATAATCCATTTAAAAACTGATGAGTATTTTAAGTTTACGTAAAGATGCGAATCAAGAATTCATCAATACACAAAAACCTTTTCTCTTCTGGTTACGCCTTCGCTCTCCAATTCTACAATGTAAAGTGCGGTAGCTTCTTTCTGAAAAAACAATTCCGAAACTTCTTCCGATATCGCTTCTTCTTTTAACAATCTTCCCGTTAAATCAAAAATCTTGATCTGCAGGTTTTCTATGCTATTAGGTTTAAAAAACTTTATTCCGTTTTCTGTAACACCAATTTTTACATGCTCCAGCAAGTTTTCTACTTGCCCAATTAGCTCGCTACCCACCACAATAGAAGAATCTACCGAAAGGTTTACCGAAAAATCTTTTACCGTAAAACTCTTGCTATCTGCACCAATATCCAATCGCGCCCAACCGTAATGAGGCAAGCTGTTTACATAAATTTTTAACCCTAAGAAGCCATCTGTTTCTGGCCCCACCCAATTGCTATTGGGATAATTTTGGCCATCCACAACAAAGGTCAAGTATCCATTATTATAATTCCCGCCTGCTCCGCGCCAATCTGTGGTGCCATCTAGCACAACAGCCGCATTAAGATTAAATGGATAGTTATAAATAGAAATTTTTTCTCCAGCAACAGCATTATCATTAGCACCATATGGCTGAATAATAACTGCATTTGTAGTACCTAAACCTCCCGTATCTACATATTGTGTAATCTTAAAATCTATAACTCCATCTTGGTTGATGTCTAGATTATAAAAACCGTTATTGGAAGAAATTGTGGTGTCTTTTATATCGGTGTACTGATATTGTGCGGTTGCCGAAGTGCCAGCCAAAACCGCAGTTGCAGCCGATGTATATTTTAGAATTTCTTTCTTAAAATCTTTTTTCATTATCTCTATCTAGGGTCGTCAAAATTGAGGATTTCAATTGTAATAACGAAACATAGTTTTTCACTCTGTATTACGCGTTTAATTTTTAGGTTTTATTTCTTTTATCAACGTTTTTAGATCAATATTTATTTGCAAGAAATCAAGCAGTTTTTGCAGCTGTTTTTCGGGAGACCCTACCAAAACATTGTAATCTAATTTTAAATAAGAAATATGCGGATGCTGATTCAGCCACGTTTCTACCCGTTCTTGTTCTTCTTTTAATCGACTTGCTTGCTGCAGGTTAATCGCGCTAGATGGCTTGCCCAACATAGTTTCTTGCGACTTTAGTATTTGGTCAATCGGCCTGTCCATCCAAATGACTTTTAATGGCATTGTTGGATTTACCAAACGCAACAAAGGCATTACAATTTTTACTGCCTTTCCAGCAGCTTTGTTTAAATACTTTTGGTTTGATGCCGTGGATTTTACTGCTTCGAGTTCAAAATAACCATTTGGATTGTTTGCATCTGGTTTTCTAACATCATCAACTAACAAGGGTACCCCAGCTGCATTTAAAATCTGCATCATCATGCTGGTTCCTGAGCGTGGAAAACCAGTAACTACAATTGCCGGTTTTACGTTTTCATGTACTCTTTTAAAATTAGATTCTGCGCTTATCCCCAACGCTTTCAAAACTTCTGTAAACGACTGATATACTGCGGTATTATTAGGCTGCATCTTAAGCGACACCTCAAAAGCATTGCTTGCTTCTTGTAGTAAGTTTAATCCCACAAAACATTGCCCGATTCTATCATGCACATGTGGTTGATAATACAAGAGTTTTAGCGAATTAAAATACCAACCTAACGCTTCTTCCCAAGCTTGCATTTGCCACGCCAAATTACCCAATAGGTTTAAAACACTTGTATTTTCTGGTGATAACTTTAACGATTGTTGCGCATGCTTTTTGGCTAAATCTATGTTTCCGGCTTGCAACCAAGCTCTTGCCGTTTGCAAATGCAGATTGGCATTTGTGTTGGTACTAAATTCTTCAAACTTACGTGCAGCAAGCAAGGGTTTACCTTGTTGTAAATACACCAAACCTTGTATATAGTTAGTGAAATCGGACGATTTTTGTGTTTGAAGCCAAAGTTCTAAATCAATTAACTTATTAGCTCTAAGCAACAAAGTGGCGTAAAAGTTTGCAAATCGTTCTGTTTCTGGCTGTAAGTTTACAAGTCGATTCATTTTGGAAAGCGCCTCTTCAAGTTTGCCACCATCAGCCAAACTGCGAGCCATGTAAAACTCATTCTCGGTTAAAATAATCTCATTTTCAGCATTGGGTGATAACGGTTTTATGTAGCCCAATTCTTCCAAATCAACTAACAACTGCTGGTCTATGCTTGAAAATTCTTCTGCACTACTTTCTGTTTCATCAATTGAATCATAGCTTTCTATAAATGCCTTATCAACTTCTTTATCAATACATTGAATTGAATTTCCATCCATATCTTTTGCCGTGGACAAACCAAATAAATTTAGAATTGTAGGAGCAACATCCAACAATGATGCACCATAAACCTGTCCAGGTTTAACCATATTTCCGCCTGCCGCAAAAACCCCATACGCCCTATGTTCTAATGCAGGTGCTCCTGGCTCGTTTGGTAGCATTATCATTCTATTTCTACCACTTTCAAATCCATGGTCAGATACCAGCATCACAGTACAATCGTCTCCCGCCAAATCCATCAATCGGTCTAGCATCATATCATGAAAACGGTAAGCAGCCTCTACGATGTAGTGATACTTTTGAAAATCTACATCGCTTACGGCTTCTAATTTTGGTGGATGGTATTTCATCCCCAAATGGCTAAAATGATCTAGCGCATCAAAATACACGGCCGTAAAATCCCAATCGGTATTATCCATAACATGGGTGGCTACCGCCTGAATACTTGTGGCGTGTGCTAAAATGCGCATACAACTGCGCAATACGGCATCATTGTGAGCAAACAAGTTAGGCGCATGCGGAAAAAAATTGCGCATGATATCAGCGGTAAGCTCATTGGGATTTAATCTGAGTTCAGCCAATTCATCAGCAAAAATTTCGGGAAAAACGGTGCCTTTTAGTAATGGCCAGTCATCTGTTTCGTCTTTAGGCAAAACACCGTAAAAGTTTGATACACAAACTCCTCTAACTTTTTCTGCCGGATGACTTGGCCACCATCCTATCACGTTGGTATTTAATCCGTAATCGTTTAAAATATTCCAAACAGCTTTACATTTCCGGCTCGTAACGCGCACGGGTCTCACTGTTTTTTTATTTGGAGCTATTTCTGTAAAACCAGAAATACCGTGTTTATAAGGTCTTTTTCCTGTAGCAATGCTCGTCCACAACATGGGCGAAATGGGCGGATCTAAAGTTACCAAGTTCCCCCAAGCGCCCTTGTTAAGTAACCTTGCCAGTGCGGGCATTTTACCTTGTTCTAATAGCGGATTGATAATCTGCCAATCGGCAGCATCCCAACCAACCAATAAAACTTTGCTTTTTTTACCAGTCATTTTTTGGGGCTTTCCTTTTCTTTTTGAGAACTATTCCTTTTCTCGCGCCACGCCTTAATTCCCACAGCACCAAGGGCTAACAATCCGAGAGAACCTTGCGGAGGTATTGGAAACGGGATGCTTCTTTCATCTTTTGCCATACTGCAAATGTATTCTTTGGCAGAGATTAATCGCTTCTTCAAACCTGTTCAAAAATCTTTTGTTTTGAAGAAATAATGATGATTTTAAGCTTTGTATCCGATGTAAATATGGTAAATTTGAAACCACAACAGAACACATGAAACGCGATCTCTTTCTTGAGAACATTAAACTAGCTATCGCCTCTGTAAAAGCCCAAAAGCTTAGAACGTGGCTAACTGCGTTAATCATCAGTTTTGGCATCATGGCCTTGGTAGGAATATTATCAGCAACTGATGCAATTAAACAATCTTTAGAGGGTAATTTTTCTAGTTTAGGTGCAAACACGTTTACCATTAAAAGCAGCAATTCTGGCTTTTCAATTCACTTTGGCGGAAAAAAACCGAAAGCATTCCCAAAAATTACCTACAAAGAAGCGCTGCGTTTTAAAGAGCGTTTTCAATATCAAAAATCTATTGTTTCGGTTTCTTACATCGTTACGGGTACGGCCGAGATAAAAAATAAAAGAGCTAAATCAGATCCAAACGTTCAAATTTGGTCGGTTGATGCCCCCTACTTTACTACTGCAGGCTACGAAATTGGCGAAGGCAGAAACTTTACCGAAGTAGAAGTAAACGAAGGAAGACCTGTTGCTATTATTGGCCAAGACATTGTTGAGAAAGTATTCGATGGCGAAAAACCACTCGGCAAACTCATTTCTTACAAAGGCAAGCGACTCTTGGTAATTGGCGTTTTATCATCTAAAGGAAGTAGCGGCATATTTTCTGGAGACCGTGTTGTATTTGTTCCATTGGCGTATGGGAGAAAATCTCTTTCTACTGCCAACCCCTCTTATGCTATAAACGTAATGTCGCCAAACCGTGCAGATTTAGATGCAAGTGAAGGAGAAACCATAGCCATGATGCGCAGTGTACGCAAACTGAATCCGAAAGAAGAAAACAACTTTAGAATAGAGCGAAGCGATAGTTTGGCGCAATCGCTTTTAGAAAATTTAAAGTTTGTAACAATGGGTGCATTTTTAATCGGGATGATTGCACTTTTTAGCGCTGCCATCGCGTTAATGAATATTATGTTAGTATCTGTTACAGAACGTACACGAGAAATAGGAACAAGAAAAGCCATAGGCGCAAAAGCAAACACCATAATGGGGCAGTTTTTAACCGAAGCAATTTTAATCTGTCAACTTGGTGGAGTTATTGGTGTAATTCTGGGGTTGATAATAGGTAACAGCGTAGCCGCCATGGTTGGAGGTACTTTTTTCATCCCCTATACTTGGATTATTACCGCTCTAATTATTTGCATTTTTGTAGGGATTTTTGCTGGACTTTATCCTGCCGTTAAAGCCTCTCGCCAAAACCCTATAGATGCATTAAGGTATGAGTAATTTATAGATTTATTAAATATTTAAGCCATTAACAGATGGATAGTTTCATATTAAACGCTGCGCAAAAAGCGCTTCAAATAAATTTAGATAGTGCCATTTACGGAACCTTTGCAGAAATTGGTGCAGGCCAAGAAACTGTAAGACATTTTTTTAGATCTGGCGGAGCTTCTGGTACCATTGCGAAGGCGATGAGTGCATACGACAAAGATTTTTCTGATGCTATTTATGGCAAAGAAGATGATAATAGATACGTTACAGAAAACAGGTTGCGCAAAATGCTATCGCATGAATATGGCCTGATAACAGAGCGTTTAGATAGAAAAAAACATCCTGATAAAAAGTTTTTCGCTTTTTCTAATACGGTAGCAACCATTAATTTTTCTAAGAGTTTTAAAGGCCATGGATGGATGGGGATTCGGTTCCAAACATCGCCAGATAAAATGCCCAACGAGATTATATTACACATACGCATGCATGAAAATGAAGCGCGTTACCAACATGAAACCATTGGTGCCATGGGCGTTAATTTAATTCATGGAGCTTTTCATCTTTATAAAGAACCAAAAAAACTACTTGTTTCTTTGTATGACAATATCTCTGTTGATGCTATTGAAATTGATATGATTAATTTCTTGGGGCCTGATTTTGAACATGTGGACAACAGATTAATGAGTTTGCAGTTAATAAAACATAGGTTTACAGAAGCCGTAATATTTGGCCCTGAAGGAAATAACTTACTGCCTGCCGAAATTCTTTACAGAAAAAACATTCTTGCCCTTCGTGGTAGTTTTAGACCTGTAACCAAGGTAAACATAGACATGATGAAGAAAGGTTATGATATGTTTACCCAAGAAAAACGGGTTGATAAAGACAAGCTGGTTGTACTCTTTGAAATTACCTTAAACAACCTTCTTGCCGATGGTAGATTAGACGAGCAGGATTTCTTAGACCGAGCAGAAATTCTATGTTCTTTAGGGCAAACCGTGTTGATTTCCAACTACCAAGAATACTTTAAACTGGTAGATTATTTTGCACGTTATTCTAAAAAACGTATGGCCCTAATAATGGGCGTACCGAATTTGGTAGAGGTCTTTAACGAAAAGTATTATAGAAATCTAACAGGTGGCGCACTCGAAGCATTTGGAAGACTTTTCGCCAAAGACATTAAAATTTATGTTTACCCATACAAACCTTCAAATAGCGAAGATGTTAGAACGCTAGATAACATTAAAATTCATCCGCGAATTCGCCCGTTTTTTGATTATTTGGTTTACAACGGCCGCTTAATTAACATTAGAAATTATGATGCTGATGTGTTGCAAATATTTAGCCGATCTGTATTGCAAAAAATACGCTGCGGTATTGATGGATGGGAAGAGTGTTTACCCAATTATGTAGACAACATGATTAAAGAAAAAGCACTCTTTGGGTATAGAACATTAAAAGCTTCGGATTACAATGAGGATGATGATTCTATGAAAGAAATAAAAATCCCAACAATATCTAATCTTTAGTTTTTTTCTGAATCAGTTTTAAACAATTATAGCGTATGCTCCTTAATAAAGTAAAAGATATTGAACTTATTTTAGGATCTGCATCTCCAAGAAGAAAACAATTGCTTACCCAGCTTGGCTTAATATTCAGCACCGTTTCAGCAGAAATAGATGAATTTGCCCCCGCAAACTTAAACGGGTTTGAAACTGCAATGTACGTTTCTGAATTAAAGGCAAATGCATTGCGTAACTCCTTAAAGCCAAATCAAATTTTAATTACATCCGATACAGAAGTATGGCAAAAAAACAAACGCTTTGGCAAACCGCATAACCTAGATGAAGCCAAAACCATGTTGTTGCAATTGTCTGGTAAAAAACACCACGTATATAGTGGCGTAACTTTTACCACAACTGATAAACAACATAGTTTCTGGGTAAAAACATCGGTACATTTCAAAAAATTAAAAAACCAAGAAATAAGTTACTATTTGGAGCACGGCAATCCCCTAGATAAAGCAGGTGCCTACGGTATACAAGAATGGATAGGCCTTATTGGCATTACTAAATTTAACGGCAGCTACACAAACGTGGTTGGCATGCCTATGACAGAATTTACGCAAGAGTTAGAAAAATATATAGACAACCTTTAAACGAATTAAAAAAATGGCTTTTAATCCCGCAGATAGCATACAAGATTTACAATTTTTTGGAGAATTTGGTGGCGTCAACCCATCCATAGAAGATAGCAGCACCTATACCTTTTTACAGGCCAATGCTATGGAAGAATTGTTTGAAACCGCAAAAGAAGGTTGCTATTTATACGCAAGACACACCAACCCTAACAACAAATATTTAAGCGATGCCTTAGCCGGCATGGAAGGCACAGAGGCCGCACATTGCGCAGGTTCTGGTATGGGCAGCATATCTACATTGCTAATGCATTTGTGTAGTGCCGGAGACCACATTGTAAGTAGCCGCACCATCTATGGCGGAACATACGCGTTGATGAAAAATGTTTTGCCAAGGTTTTCCATCAACACCAGCTTTGTAAATGTTACCCAGCTAGATGCTATTGAAGCTGCCATTACGCCTAAAACAAAAGTTTTGTATTGCGAAACAATGAGTAATCCGCTTTTAGAAATAACCGATATAAAGGCCGTTTCTAAAATTGCAAAAAAACACAACTTGGTTTTGGTTGTTGACAATACGTTTACTCCCCTTTTATTTAGCCCCATAAAATTAGGTGCCGATGTAGTTGTACATAGCCTTACTAAATTTATAAATGGTACAAGCGATGCTGTAGGTGGTGTAACCTGCGGTTCTCATGAATTAATTATGGGCATGATGGATGTAAATAGCGGAACCAGCATGTTGTTTGGGCCAGTATTGGATGGTGCACGTAGCGCCAGCATGCTTAAAAATTTACACAGCCTACCTGTAAGGATGGAAAGACATAGCCGTAATGCTACGTATCTAGCCCAGAAATTTCAAGAGATGGGTTTAAAAGTAAAATATGCCGGACTAGAGAGCCATCCGCAACACGAATTGATGAAAAGCCAAATGAATAAAGGTTTTGGTTTTGGCGGAATGCTAACCCTTGATGTTGGCACCATTGAAAAAGCAAATGCGTTGATGGAACTAATGCAAAACAGTAATCTTGGCTATTTGGCCGTAAGTTTAGGTTTTTACAAAACATTATTTTCTGCTCCGGGCACATCTACATCTTCAGAAATACCAGAAGACGAACAAGAAGAAATGGGTTTAAGCCCTGGAATTGTACGCTTTAGTATTGGGCTAGATCAAGATATTGAGCGCACATTTGTGAACATGAAAAAGTGTATAGAGAGCGTTTTGTAAACTAAACCCTTAATACCATGAACAAACAAAAAAAAAGTATAGCCGCTATTTTTTACGTGGCAGGTTTGCTTTTTATTCTGTGGGGTGCATTTTTTCAAGTAGAACTAAGCTTTATCAAAATGAGTATTGGTTCAGCGCTACTGTTTATACCTTGGATAATGTGCCTACTTTCTGCGTATAAGAAAAAAGATAATAGTTTTTTGTGGATGATCTTCTTGATTTTTCAAGGGGTATTGGCCATACCTATTTATCTTATTACGGTAAAAGAACATCACATTCCCCATCAGGAATAAAAATGCACTGAGTGGTTTTTCTAATTGATAAGAAAAACAAAGATTAAATACTCCCGAAGTAGCGTCTGAGCAACCACTCAACTGAGAAAATTAGCACAATCAAAAAGAACAACCATTTTAAATCTATCAAAGCAATCGAGGTTGTTTTGGTAGATTCTATTGGCATAATTTTATTGTTGCTATTTAATTCGGTAACCAAATCATTAAAGTTTTGTTGGGTAAAAAACGTACCACCAGATGCTTCGGACATTTGAGAAAGAAGAAGGTAGTTTGCTCGGGTATTCAAACTCTCTAGGGTTTGGTTTTCAACAAAAAAAGTTCCTGTTTCTCTCAGCGTTTCTTCGCCCAATTTTGCGCTGGCCGTAAAACTGTATTTACCCGGAACTAACCCGGAGATATTGGTTACATAACGCTCGTTTTCCCATTGTAAGGCGTATTCAAACTCTTTATCCGTTTCATCTTTTATAACCACATTTACCTGTGCCATAGTGCTTGGCACAAAACTCGCATCATAAACAATTGCTTTAATATTCTGATTTCTACCTCTTGACAATCTTTTATCATAAGCAAGTTTTAACCTGTTGCCACTGCCGTTTGCGGTAAGATACTGTGCTGTAGTTTGCAACCATTCATCAACAAGAATGTGAGTGTTGTTTTCTTTAAAAACACGTACTCGCCAGGACCAAATTCCTGAAAAATTAAAAACAACAACACGTTTATTTTCTATGGTACCATAGCTAGCCAGTGGTTTTTTATTACCCAGTTGTAGCAGCGTTTCAAAGACGCCATTAAACCTTATATCGCCCGTAAAAACAGCTAATTCTTGATTTCTATTTAATTGATTCCTGGCTTCTTTTGTCAACCTAAACAATCCAAAATCTTCGTTGAGTTGTGGCTTTGCCATGACTGCATCAGGCAATCCTATTTTAGAAATCCATTGAAAAGTTTCTTGCACTACGCTACCATCCGCCTTCGGGTCTATTATTACCCATAAAGGTCCTTTGTATTTAGTAAGGGCATTTTTTAACACATTTTGCGATGCAAATGGTTGAATAAAGACAATAGCCAATTCGGTTTTTGCATCAAGCACAATGTTTTTGTTTGCATCTACAACAGCTGTTTGATACGCATCAACCGATTTTAAAGATTCATGAATTGCCGCAACATCTGGAGTTGGCGAAGTATAAAGAATGGCTATTTTTTTTCTATTTTCAAGCACTTCTACAACGAACTCAACCACATTGTTCGTTGTGTTTTTTTCGCCCATTGTTGGCTCAACTTCTATACGATACGTAAATAAACCCACTTCTTTGGTATTTATTCTAAAGCGCATGTTTTTCGCAAAATTTATCGATTGTACTTTGATGTTGTTTGTTGCGATGGTTTTGTTGCCTTGTTTTAATGTAACCACTGCATTGGCGTCTAAAATGTTTTCTGAAGAAAATGTGGTTTCGATAAAAATTTCATCCCCCCGAAAAACAAACTCGGGAGATTTTGTGTTCAACAGTTTAAAATCTACCTGACGTGTGCTATCGCCAAATGCAATGGTGTAAACTGGTAAAAAGCTTTTTTCTATTTGGTATAAGGGGTTTCCTCCCCTATTTACAATACCATCAGAGGCCACAACAATGGCCGAAAGTCTGTTTTTATCAATTTTCTGCGCTACTTCAGAAAGGGCAAAACCCAAGTCGGTGGCCTTTCCTTTAAAATCAAGATTGTCTTCGTTTACTTTTTCATCAAAATAGTAAAACTGAGGTTCGGCATTCTCTAAATTTTGCAGTTGAATTTTAATTTGTTCTGAAAGCACTTGTTTAACCGCACTAGAATCTTTGCCAGAAACCATTGACGTACTGTTATCTATAAGTACCGCAACAATAGGTTTGTTTACTACTTTGGTTTTATAGCTTAAAAACGGTGCTAATAAAACAAAGAGCAAAGCACCAAAACCTACGGCTCTAAGCACAAACAATACCTTCTGTATAGTTGCTCCAAAAGTTTGGCCTTTTTTATAATAAAGGAAGCCGGAGACTAAAGTTCCGGCTATTAAGCTTAAGATTCCTACGTAAAAAAATGAATTCAATTTTTCTAATTAAGTCAACATTCCGCCATCTACATTTAACACTTGGCCCGTAATATATGCGCTCATATCGCTGGCTAAAAACACACATGCATTGGCCACATCATCCGGAGTTCCTCCTCGTTTTAACGGAATAGCATCTCGCCAACCTTGTACGGTGTTTTCATCTAATACGGCCGTCATTTCGGTTTCTATAAATCCTGGTGCAATGGCATTGCAACGAATGTTACGCGAACCAAGTTCTAACGCCACAGATTTTGTAAAACCAATAGCACCCGCTTTACTTGCAGCATAGTTGGCTTGTCCCGCATTACCTTTAACCCCAACAACTGAGCTAATATTGATGATTGAGCCTTTGCGTTGTTTTAAAAATGTGCGCTGTACGGCTTTGGTCATGTTAAAAACCGAGTTTAAATTTATTTGCACAACCGCGTTAAAATCATCTTCGCTCATGCGCATTAACAAATTATCTTTTGTAATTCCGGCATTGTTAACCACAACATCTATTTGACCAAAATCTTCTAACACATTTGCAATCAACTCCTCGGCAGATTGCATGATAGAAGCATCACTTCTGTACCCTTTTATTTTGGTGCCAAATTGTGCAAGTTCATTTTCCAATTGTTGTCCTTTTTCTACAGACGATAAATACGTAAACGCCACATTTGCGCCTTGCTTGGCAAAGTTTTCTGCAATTCCTCTACCAATTCCTTTAGAGGCACCTGTAATTATAGCTGTTTTTCCTTCCAGTAATTTCATGTTTACAATTTTATTGTTCTTCTCTTTTTGCTTGAATAAGTCCGATGGGTTCATTGTTCTTATAGGCCACGATATACACATTTTGTAGGCCCATTCTCAACATACTTTTTAAAAACTCTTGAGCATCTGATAAACGGCTAAACGCCCCTAAACTTACGCGTCTAAAACCATCAATAGAATCTTGTTGCAATCCTTCTAAATTCTGCGTATAACGCTCTATGTTAAAATTTTGGTACGCACCCAACTGCACTCGGTATACAATTTCTTTATCGGCTAGGCCATCCCATTTTACAATTTCACCATCTTTAATCAACACAGATTCTTCCGTTTCTGCAGTATTGTTTTGTGTAGAATTATTTCTGCCCTGCCAATGTAAAAATGCAATGTAGCAAAGCGCCAAGAGTAATAATCCTAACAGAATACCTGGTGCAACGCTTTTTTTCTTTTGCGCAACGGGCGCGCTTAATTGTTGTTTTAAGCTGTCATTTTCTGCCTGCAATTGCAAATTTTCATTTTCAATCTTGGCAATCTTTTCTTTAATCTCTTTAGGGATAAACAGCATGGGTTGAAAATAGCAATTTTTAATTGATACGATAAAATCTAAATCCGCGTAAAATTGAGAAAAATTCCTATGGATATTGTTTTATTTAAAAATAGTTTTTCATGAAAAAAGGCCAACACTTCGGCTGGCCTTTTCCATGAAAAAAAAATGTTTTTTATGCCAATACTTCGGCCATTTTAGAACCAATGTGTGCTGGAGAATCTACAACGTGAATTCCGCACTCGCGCATAATTGCTTTTTTAGCTGCTGCAGTATCTTCTGCCCCGCCAACAATTGCACCTGCATGGCCCATGGTTCTACCCACAGGAGCGGTTTCACCAGCAATAAATCCAACAACAGGTTTAGTACCGTTTTCTTTAATCCATTTTGCAGCAACAGCTTCTAGGTTTCCACCAATCTCGCCAATCATTACAATACCTTTTGTTTCAGGATCGTTCATCAATAATTCTACGGCTTCTTTGGTTGTTGTACCAATAATGGGGTCGCCACCAATACCAATAGCGGTTGTAATGCCTAAACCGGCTTTTACTACTTGGTCTGCTGCTTCGTATGTTAATGTACCAGATTTAGAAACAATACCTACTTTACCCTTTTTAAAGACAAAACCGGGCATAATTCCCACTTTGGCTTCGTCTGCGGTAATTACACCTGGGCAGTTTGGTCCGATTAGCGTACAATCAAAATCTTTAATATACTCTTTAACCACAACCATATCTTTAACAGGTATACCTTCTGTAATGGTTACGATTACTTTTATCCCACCAGCAGCGGCTTCCATTATGCTATCTGCAGCAAATGCTGGAGGTACAAATATGATAGATACATCGGCACCGGTTTCCTTAACGGCATCAGCAACGGTATTAAAAACGGGTCTATCTAAATGCGTTTGTCCTCCTTTACCAGGTGTAACACCACCTACTACGTTTGTGTTATAAGCTATCATTTGTTCGGCATGGAAAGTACCTTCTTTACCAGTAAAACCTTGAACAATTATTTTAGAATCTTTATTTACAAGTACGCTCATGATGAGATTTTAGTCTTTGTTTTTAACGCCGCAAAAATAGCCGAAAAGTTAAATGATGAAGGAGAAAATTTGGATTTATTATAGACTTGGAAATGATAGCTGTGTTCGCTCTGGTTGTGTTGACCTAAATTGCTAATGCTATGGACTTTGTTTTTAAACGGGCGCTCTGTTAGTATTGACCTTTCCCCGGCCCTCTCCTTAAAGTAGAGGGAGACAGGCGTGCTCTGGTTGTGGAAAAAAATAAAAATGTAAAAGTTGTGTTTACTAGGCTTGTGTTGACCTCTCCTGCTGACGCTTCGGTCTGCATTTTCAACCTGTCCCTCTGCTTAAAGGAGAGGGAGATTGGCGGGAAATTTTGATGTAAAAAGAACCCAGACAAGAGATGTTAAATTTTAGATTGTACACTTAAATAATAAAACTCAGTCATCGCCTATCAATTACCAGTTAAGGACAACTTTCCGGCACGTACAAATTTTTCACGCAATGCCAGAAATTCACTTATTCAATCACAACTTAAAAATCTCATTTTACCACATAACAAAAGCCTTTGCTTTGGGGAGGTTGGAGGGGCTTTACGTCTTACTTTTGCGCCATGCTTAGAAACGATATTATTTGTGCGCTTGCTACCCCTTCCGGCATGGGCGCTATTGCTGTTATTCGCCTTTCAGGTAAAGGGAGTATTGCCTTGGTTGATGGAGTTTTTAACTCAACTAACAAAACCAAAAAACTAATAGACAAAGCCAGCCATACGGTACATTTTGGAACCATAAAAAAAGATGGCTTGTTGCTAGACGAAGTGCTGGTTACACTATTTAAAGATGCCAAAAGTTTTACAGGCGAGGAATCTGTAGAGATTTCGTGCCACGGATCTGTGCTAATACAAAACAAATTATTACAATTGCTTATTGAAAAAGGCGCACGCATGGCCGACCCAGGCGAGTTTACCATGCGCGCTTTTATGAACGGTAAAATGGACCTAAGTCAAGCCGAAGCGGTTGCCGATTTGATAGCTGCAGAAAACGATGCCGCACATAAAGTTGCCCTACAGCAAATGCGCGGTGGTTTTAGTAAAGAAATTGCGCAATTGCGCGAAGAGCTCATCAACTTTGCGAGCTTGATAGAATTGGAGCTAGATTTTAGCGAAGAGGATGTAGAGTTTGCCAACCGCGATCATCTGGTGCAACTGCTCACAAAAATCGACAAAGTGCTTACTCGACTTATTCAGAGTTTTAAAGTTGGTAACGTAATAAAAAATGGAATTCCTGTTGCCATTGTTGGCGCACCAAATGCCGGTAAAAGCACCTTATTAAATGCTTTGCTTAACGAGGAGCGTGCCATTGTAAGCGAAATTGCCGGCACCACCCGCGATACCGTTGAAGATGAAATTCATTTGGGCGGACTTTCTTTTCGGTTTATAGATACGGCTGGATTGCGCGAAACCACCGATACTGTGGAAAACATTGGTATTAAACGCGCTTTTGAAAAAATTGAGCAGGCCCATATAGTACTTTATTTATACGATGCTGCCAATCCAGAAAGCGATTTAGAAACACACGTAAACATGGTGATGGAAAAAGCGGGAAACAAATCGGTATTGGTGCTAGCCAATAAAACCGACCGCGCAAAGGCACCTGTTGCATTTACAAACACCAACATTTCGCCCATTGCCATTTCGGCCAAAGAAGGTTTAGGGTTAGATGCATTGCAAGATGCACTGCTTACCCTTGCCGACACCAAAGCATTAAGCAACAACCAAATTATTGTTACTAATAGTCGCCATTACGAAAGTTTAAACCTTGCGCTTGCAGCAATTAACCAAGTACAAGACGGCATTGAGATTGGCCTAACCACCGATTTACTTGCCGAAGATGTACGTGAAGCACTTCGCCATTTGGGTAATATTACAGGAGCTATTGAACCAGATCGTGATATTTTAGGGACAATTTTTGGGAAGTTTTGTATTGGAAAGTAATTACTTTTCTTTTACTTAGCTAAACCCTTCTTTTAGTGCATTTTAAGCGGTTTTTACTTCTTTTATTTGTTGCTAATCTTCCCTTATTTTCGTATATTTCGTTTCTAATTTGTTGCTATAGAAACAATTTTTGTTGTTAGCAACAGATTTACAGAGCACCGGAGAGATTATGTTACATACAGATACAAACTGATACAATCAGATACGTACTGATACATTTTCTCCCCTTTTAAAGAAACGTCATGAGCAGCAACATTCGAGTTCCTAAAATCTGTCAGCACTGCGGCAATGAGTTCATTGCCAAGACCACAGTGACCCAATTTTGTGGTGATCTATGTGCCAAACGAGCCTACAAGAAAAGGCAGAGAGAAAAGAAGGTTCAGGAAATTCCCTCAGTTGCTTCTCAGAAATCCCAACACAATCAGCAAAAGCTACAGGACAAGGATTTTCTCAGCATATCCGAAACCTGTGAACTACTTGGAGCAAGTAGAATGACCCTTTACCGCCAGATAAAGAGCGGTACTATCAATGCTGCCAAAATCGGGAGACGTACCATTATCAAGAGAACTGAAATCGAAAAACTGTTTCAAGCATGAAGGTTACACTAAGAAAACGCAATCAAGGTGGCCAGACCAGTTTATACCTGGACTACTATCACCAAGGGAAACGCAAAACGGAGTACCTAAAACTCTACCTCGACCCTAACGCCAAAACCAAAGAGCAAAAGGAAGTCAACAAGAAAACGCTCCAACTGGCTGAGACCATAAGAGCACAGCGACAAATCGAAATCCAAAACGGTGTTTATGGATTCCGTGACAATGAGAAGCTGAAAGGTAGTTTCACCGCCTACCTTGAATTGCTTGCCAATAAACGCAAAGACAGTCCGGGCAACTACGGAAATTGGGATAGTATGATCAAGCACATGAAGGCATTTATACCACAGGATATTTCCTTTGAGTTCGTGAATCGTGAGTTTGTCCAGGACTTCAAAGAATACCTTGACAAGAAAGCCACCGGACATGGAATCCAGAAACTTTCTCAAAACTCCAAGTACTCCTATTTCAACAAACTAAGAGCTGCACTAAAGCAAGCGGTGAAGGATGGTATCATTCCACACAATCCAGCAGAAGGAGTTGAAGCATTCAAGCAAGGAGAACCGGAAAGAGAGTTTTTAACACTGGAAGAGCTGCAAGCAGTTGTTAAAGCTGAATGTGAAATACCTCAGCTAAAAACCGCTTTCATTTTCTCATGCCTTACTGGCCTTCGTTGGTCAGATATAAATAAGCTTCTATGGTCCGAAGTGCAACACTCAAATGATATGGGCTACTACATTCGTTTCAGACAGAAGAAAACCAAAGGAGCGGAAACACTGCCTATCTCAGAGCAAGCCTTCGGTTTGCTTGGCGAACGCCAAGACAAAGACGAGCGAGTGTTTAAGGGATTGAAATACTCTGCCTGGCATAATCTCAAATTACAACAATGGGTAATGAGAGCTGGTATTACCAAGACGATAACCTTCCATTGCGCCCGTCACACCTATGCCACCTTACAGCTTACCGCAGGAACTGACATATACACGGTCTCAAAATTGCTTGGCCACAGGGAGTTGAAAACCACTCAGGTCTATGCCAAGATCATTGACGACAAGAAGAAAGAAGCAGCTAACAAAATCAAGTTGGATTTATGAGCACCGAATTAGACATATACAACCGCATTCTATTCCTCGACCTTCGGCCTTGGATGATTAGCAATGTTTCTGAAATGAAGTTTAAACAGGATTTAAACGACCTTGAAAAGACCTATTATCAAGTACAACCGAGCTTTGAACTTTCTTTTCTCAATCCCCTATCCAACAAGCGGAAATACTACACCTCACTCATTGACCATGAAGCAATCCGCTTTCTCAACAACCTCCACAAAGCAGTTGAAGAAGCTGTCAACGATAACGAAAAGAAATACCATGTTCATTGGGCTTTGACCAGAACATTACCACAAAAACTCAAAGAGCTTGCTCAGGTATTAATTGAACGCCAGTACCAAGAAGAGCAATACCAACCCAAGACAGGATTATCCAGCCAGGACAAAGTCTTGGCTGATGAATCCTTTATCATTCATTACCTAAAACATGAATTGGTTAGGTTGTACTTGGAGATTCAGGAAGCCTACCCAAGTTTGCTAAAGCAAGATCCGCTAACCGAAGAAGAAATCTATTACACCTACTTTGAGCAAACAGCACCTCAACCAAGTGTAATCGTTGAAGCAACCAAAAAACCACTGGCCAAAGCTGCACCTATCAAACCTGATTCGGTTGAAACCTCCACATTTCAGCCCATATCAAATGATGTTCGCCCTGAAAAGAAAGGCATTTTGACTTTCAGTACCATTATCAAAAACCCTAATCGCTTTGGCAGTTTTGAGAGCAAGCTGCATGAGTACGGTTACATTGATGCTGACTACAACTTCACAAATAAGCATGGAGCCAAGAACGAACTGGCATGCATCTACCTCCACTTAATCAATAAAGGCTACTTCAACAAAAGGCAGTTTCCGGGAAACAAGGAAATCAAGGATGTAGCTATTCGCAAGTTCTTAGATCACCGCTACGCTACTGATATTGACAAGCAATTCAGAACTTATCGGAATGACCCTGATGCTGTAGCGGATTATGTAGATACTCAGTTCTGGCTTACCCAATTACCCAATTGTTGAATTGCGGTAATTTGCCGTCAATTTACCAATTCAAATTTCCACTCTTTTTCAATAACCCTTGTAAATCAACCACTTACAAGGAATGAAATTTCCATTTCTAAGGCTACCAAACCCTTCTACGGAACTTTGTCAAGTCCTTGATAATCAAGGATGACATTTGGCCAGATGTCCATTTCTAATTCTCTAATAATTAAGAAAATGGACGAAATATTAGAACGTCTCAAAATTATCGAGAAGCATGTTTTAGATCAAAACCTGATTCTCAAAAACGTACTGAACTTCAATGAAGCATGTCAGTACCTTGAATTGTCGCAATCGCACCTGTATAAGTTGACGAGTGCGGGTAGTATTCCATACTACAAACCCAACGGGAAAAAGCTCTATTTCAACCGTGCTGAATTAGACCAGTGGTTGCTTCGCAACCGCAATTCCACGCAGGATGAAATCGATCAGCGAGCTGCCGATTACTTAATCAAAAAAGGGAGAGTGAAGCTATGACAGAGATTATTGATTTAATCCTGAAGCTCTCTCAGGAGATTAAGACCATAAAGGCATACTTGCAGCAATACCAAAAGACACGACTGGAGAGATTCAATGAATCGTGGATTGATGGACAAGATGTAATGCAGTCGCTCCATATCAGCAAGCGAACCTTGCAGACCCTTCGGGACAATGGAACACTACCATACAGCCGTGTAAATGGCAAATTCTTCTACAAGCTCTCTGACATTGAAAAGATGTTGGAAGCCAATTACCAACCTTCAAAATCCACAGGTCATGGAAATAAGTAGAGAAGCCATTTTACACAAGACGCACTACGGCCTGAATATCTATGCCTATGTGTTGCGCCAATACTATCAAGGTGAAACAGTCCTTTCCCTTTCGGGAAGGGACTGTAAACCCACCAAGAACCCTTTCAATGCGGACAAGCCCACATTGATTGTGAAGGTAGTTGACGGATGTGCTACGCACACCGACACAGAAGAAGCCATTGCACAAGGCAATGTCTTTGATTTCGCCTCATTGCATTTTGGCTTATCGGGTCAGGAACTCAATGAAAAGCTGAATGAAGAATTGCATTTGCGCATAGGTCATAAAAATGGCTTTTACACTCAGGAAGAGTCACAACCACAAGTGGTTGCTCCTGTGCATGTGAAGCTAAAAGCTCCGCTTTTCAGCTTCTACACCAAGCCAGTTACCAATATCAATCCAACAAGAGATATTGATTTGGTAGAAGCCTATTCGATTATCAAGGGAGATTCATTTGCTACGTGTACAAGTACACTTCGCAGCATTCAGGATGTCAAGGAAGCCCGTAAGTACAAGGCGTTCAATTTCGATTACGTGACCTTCTCAGGCACTTTCTCACAACGAAATGATAAACACCTTAGAAAGCATTCAGGGCTTCTTACAATTGATTTTGACCATGTAAGCGACCTATCTGGATTGAAAGCGGAATTACTCAAAGACCAGTACTTTGAAACGGAGCTACTGTTTGTATCTCCTTCAGGTGATGGGTTGAAATGGGTAATTCCAATAGAGCTTACAAAGGCAAAACACCAGGACTATTTTAAAGCGGTAGCAAACTACATTCAGCACACTTACAAGCTGGAAGTAGATCAGTCAGGCAAAGACATTTCCAGAGCATGTTTCCTGCCTCACGACCCGCAAGCATTCATTAATCCCAAATACCTGTAGGTTATGGAAAAGAAAACGTTTAATCCGTTGGAATGGATGGAGAATCCTGCCCAACAATCGATAAATACAGAGCAAGCTCAACCATTGAGCAACAGCAACGAATCAGAAGTAGAAACTATCATTCAGCAAATTGAAGCGAACCAGATAGATATTACCACCGCTTACAGCGATTGGCGGAATATCGGCTTTGCCTTTGCTGATGAATTTGGAGAATCAGGCCGTGACTACTTCCATAGAATCAGTCGCTTCTATCCTGATTATTCAGCTTCCGAATGTGATCGGCAGTTTGACAACTGCCTCAAAGCAAAAGGTCAGGGCGTTTCCCTGAAAACCTTTTTCTACCATGCAAAGCAAGCTGGAGTTCAAATTTCCAAGCCAAAGACAACCAGCCAACCTACCAAACAGGAAATGCCGAATCTTCCAGATTCTTTATTTCCTGAACTTCCTGACTTTCTTCAAAAGGTGGTAAGTGTTGCCACATCCAATGAAGAAAAGGATCTGTTGCTCTTAGGCTCTTTGGTTTCAATCAGTGCATGTTTGCCCAAACTATTCGGAATCTATGATGGTAGAAAAGTCTATTCCAATATGTTTCTGTTTATTACAGCCCAAGCCTCCGCAGGTAAAGGCCGCTTGGTACATTGCCGCCAATTGGTCAACCCTATCCATAAGGAGCTGAGAGAACAAGCCAAGTTGCTAAAGCAACAGCATGAATTGGAAATGGCTGATTACAATACCAAGAAAGGCAAAGAAGAAGGAGTTGAAAAACCCGGCAAGCCACCTGAAAAGATGCTGTTCATTCCGGCCAACAATAGCTCTACTGGAGCCTATCAGCTTTTGGGTGATAGTGATGGCAAAGGATTGATTTTCGAGACAGAAGGCGACACATTAGCTCATGCCTTCAAATCCGATTATGGCAACTATTCTGATGGATTCAGGAAAGCATTCCACCATGAAACAATCAGTTACTATCGAAGAACTGACCGTGAGTATGTGGATATTGAAAACCCCTGCCTTTCGGCAGTGCTTTCAGGAACGCCAAAACAAGTTTCGGCTCTCATTCCTAATGCTGAAAACGGCTTATTCAGCCGATTCATTTTCTACTTTATGAATGTACGTCCAACTTGGAAAGATGTCTTTGCAGACACCACTTCTCAGGGCTTGGATGAGTATTTTGACACTTTAGGAGCTGAGTTCTACGAACTCTTTAAAGTATTGAAGGCAAGTCCTGAAATGCAGTTCTGCCTTACGGCAGACCAGCAAGCACAGTTCAATGGGTTCTTTGCCCAGGTGCAAGACCATTACATGACCTTGCAGGGCATTGACTACATGGCAACCATTCGCAGATTAGGATTGATTGCCTTTCGTATCAGCATGATTCTTTCCGCTTTGCGGATATTGGAAACAGGCGATACAAGTACTCAAATCATTTGTGAAGAACGAGACTTTCAAACTGCACTTGCTATGGTTAGGGTGTTAGTCAAGCATTCAGCCAAAGTGTTTACTGAATTGCCGGAAGATGTGAAACCAAGCCCTCGTAAGAATAGGAAACAAAAGTTCTTAGATGCCCTGCCCCAAGAGTTCAACAGGCAGAAGTACCTGGAAGTAGCCAAGCAAATGAATATTCCTGATAAGACAGCAGAAGGTTATATCACTGAGTTTGGTAAAAGTGGCCTAATACACAGAGAGAAGCAAGACCACTACATAAACCTGAATAGTCAGGAAGTTCAGGATTTTAAGGATGCTAAGGACTGACCGTCCTTGGCTTCCTCGGTTTCCTTAAAACCCTGAAGTAACTCACTTCCAAATCTTTGCCTTTATTATCCCTTTATTTTCTTATATTAGTCAAATATTGACAAGTCATAAATTGAAAGGTCATGCATTTTGGTGAGCAAATCAAACAGCTACGTGAAAAAAGAGGATTATTACAAAGACAACTTGCAGCAAGTTTGGAAATAGACACCCCTATGTTTAGCAAGATTGAGCGTGGAGACAGAAGGGCAAAGCGTGAGCATGTTGTTCAACTTGCAGAACTATTGGATTTTGATGTTAACCAACTCCTTTCACTGTGGCTTTCTGATCAAATATTAGACATTGTTAGCAGTGAGGAAGTAGCCTTGGAGGCATTACAAAATGCTGCGACAACACTCAAAAAGAATAAAGGAAAATAAACGCTATGGGAAAAAACTCACTATTCTTTAATATTCTGACATTCGATTGGCCGAAAGCTCCAATCACTTTTTACTTTTCAGATCAGGACAACGGAAAAAGCCAAAAGCTACACTTCACGCTATTTCCAAATGAAGCAGAGAGTTTGTTTCCCAATGTTGTTAGAAATAGCACCAACGAGCTTTATACCACATTCACAGGCGAGACTGAAGGCTTCCAGCCTTTGCAGATAGATTTTAAGACCGAGAATCCCGACCTGATAAGGAGATACTACAACCGCCAAATCAATTTCTATTTCCGCTCCATTCAAAAACAAATAGTAAAGGTTGGCTTTGTGAAGGAGAACCAGGTATGGTTAAAGTCTCGAAAAAATGAAACCTCTCAATGGTGGATATATGAGCGTTTCTCGCTCAAAGTCCAACTGAATACCGTTAGCAAGTTTCCTGAAATACTGCTATCCTATGATGGTCAGTCAAAAGTCTCTAAGCAAAGTGCAGCGGAACTAATCCATCAAGTAAGTCCTACATGCTTCAATTGGGTTATCAATGCCAATCAAATCAAAAGATGGGATTGGATTCAAAATGAAGAAGAACCGGACTATGACAATTGCTTTCCGGTACTGAACAAAGACTTGGAAGGTGCGTTGGGCATTTCTGCGGAAGCCCCGCCCCGAGACAATCGTTATCCAAAGTACCTCACACATATTCAGGCATTTTATAAAAAGTTTATCGATACTCCTAAATTCAGAGAGCTAATCCCTTTGCACAGTGGAGGCTTTATGGATGTTCCGATAACTCGTATTGACACCACTACACCTGAGAGCAATCAATTACTCTTTGGTGGCAACAATGCAAGTGAAGTTCCCAAGTTCGCACTGAGAGACCATAAGCCATTCAAACCAAGCCCCTACTCAAACATCCATTTGTTCTTTATCCTGCATGAAGATGATAAGGACATGGCCGTGAAGATTGAAGAGTATTTCAGGAAAGGCTACAAATGGTTCAAGGGAATGTATGACTATGCCAGATTACTGTTCCATACAGAGAAGGGATTCAGCATTGTTTTTAAGGACAAGGAAAACCCTATTCCTGAAATCGAAAGAGAACTATCAAACCGAGTCATAAACCCGGAAGTAAAGTACATAGCTGTTTATGTTACTCCATACGGCAAATTCGAGTACGACAAGGAGAAACGAGAAATCTATTACCAACTCAAAGAAGTCTTGTTGAAACGCAACATTACTTCTCAGGTAATTGATTCCAACAAAATGCGTGAGCAAGGTGAAGGATGGGTGTACAGCTTGCCAAACATTGCAGTTGCAATGTTGGCCAAATTAGATGGTATTCCCTGGCGTTTGAACACCCCCCATAAAAACGAATTAGTAGTTGGTGTAGGAGCTTTCAAGCATGTCGATGAAGGTGTACAATATATCGGTAGTGCATTCAGTTTCGGCAACAATGGAAAGTTCAATCGCTTTGAATATTTCCTAAAAGATGAATTGGATGTTTTGGCGGGTTCAATAGCCAGTTCCATAAAGGAATACGCCACAGTGAATGAAGACCCTGACAGGCTCATTATTCACTTCTACAAGACCATGAGCGAGAAGGAACTGGAACCCATTCAGGAAGCATTGGAAAACCTGAATCTTTCGATTCCGGTATTCATAATTGCTATCAACAAAACCGAATCAGAAGACATAGTTGCCTTCGACAACTCTTGGAATGAATTGATGCCGCCAAGCGGCACATTCATCAAGATAGGTGAAGCGAAATATTTACTATTCAACAACACTCGATACAACGGAGTGAATTACAGCAAAGCAGATGGCTTCCCTTTTCCTATCAAGCTCAAATTGAAATGCACCCAACCTGAATTGCTCCAAGAAATACGAGTCGTCAGAGAGTTGATAGATCAGGTGTATCAGTTCAGTAGAATGTATTGGAAATCAATCAGGCAACAGAACTTACCAGTAACAATCAAATACCCCGAAATGGTGGCTCAAATCGCCCCTCATTTCGTAGGTGAAGAAATACCGCCTTACGGCAAGAACAATTTGTGGTTTTTATGAGCAACTCAACAACTTTATATATCAAAAACATGGTCTGCCCTCGCTGTATCATGTCGGTGAAGTCCATATTACAAGACCTTTCCATTCCTTTCAATAATATCGCTTTAGGTCAATTGGAAATGGCGGAAGAAATGACAAAGGCTCAACGTACATTATTAGAAGAACGTCTTCAAGCCGTAGGTTTTGAATTGCTAGAACCGGGAAAGTCAGCGCTTATATCAAAAATAAAAACCGTGATAATTGAACAGATTCATTACTCAAATGAGCCAGTTGCTGTAAATTTCTCAAAACTTATCTCGGACAAGCTGCACCATGAATATGCTTACCTTAGTCGTCTATTCTCTTCGATTGAAGGCATTACCATTGAAAAATATATAGCCAGGCAAAAAATCGAAAAGGTGAAAGAACTTTTATTCTACGATCAAATTTCCCTCTCTCAAATTTCCCTCGAAATGAATTATAGTAGCGTCTCTTATCTTTCCGCACAATTTAAGAAGGAAACTGGGATGACACCCACCCAATTTAAGTCTCAGGAAAGACCAAACAGAAAATCGCTGGATAATCTTCAATCCTAATTTCACAAATCAAAGTCAAAATTATATAAAGCTTTAGTGCTGCCCTATAGCCAATTTTGTATCTGTAAAAATCAAGAATTGAGCTATGATAACAAAAACATACAAAATTGAAGGAATGACTTGCGGAGGATGCGTTGCGAGTGTCAAAAAGCAATTCGATGGGTCAGAAGCAATTTCAGAAACTAACATCCAACTTGACTTTCCTCAAGCTAAAATATCATTTACAAACGAGATAGAAATAGAATCACTTCAGTCAATCATTAATAAAGCCGGGAATTATACCATTAAAGAAATTGAAGAGAAATCACAAAATATAGAGTTGGCACTTCCTGAAAAGAGTGTCCATACCTATAAACCATTGCTACTCATTGTAAGTTTTATCGCTGTAGTAAGCGCATTGAGTCAATTTCCATTCTCGTCATTTTCATTCATGTTATGGATGCGCCATTTTATGGCTGGCTTCTTTACTGTTTTTTCGTTTTTCAAATTATTGAATCTTCAAGGGTTTGCTAACTCTTATAGCATGTATGATATTATCGCAGAAAAATGGAAATCTTGGGGTTATGCGTACCCCTTTGTCGAGTTAGTTTTAGGTTTATTATACCTAACCAATATTGCACCTGTAGCCACCAATATCAGTACAGCGTTAATTTTAGGCATTAGTAGTATTGGAGTAATAAAAAGCAACATGGATAAGAAGAAGATTAAATGTGCTTGTTTAGGGGACGTTTTCAACCTACCCATGAGCACAGTAACCATTGTTGAAGACCTTTCTATGGTTGGCATGTCACTGATTATGCTCTTTCAATACCAAATCTTATAAAGAAAAATCAAAATTCTATAAAACAAGCCCATTCAAAATTCGTAAATTTGTTTTAGGTGAAAAGAATAATTTCCATATCGCTCGCTTTGCTCATGTTGGTTTCCAGCGTGGGATTTTCAATGAACACCCATTTTTGTGGTGGTGAGGCGGTGGAGACCTCTTTTTCAATCGGGCTTCATAATCCTGATTGTGGTATGCCCGACATGGATAGAGAGTGCGAATCCATTCCATCCAAAGAGAAACAAATAAAGCAGAAACCTTGCTGCGAAAATCAACATCAGTTATTGCAGTTGGATGAAAATGCAGATGTACAAATCACATCTATTGAAGTTCACCCTGTTTTCTTAGTTGCATTCATCCATTCGTTTGTTCAGCCTGTTTTATTCGCTGATCAATCTCTTATTCATAACACCTATTATTCTCCCCCCATTCCTGACAGGGACATTCAAGTCCTTTTTCAAACGTTTTTGATTTAAGCCATATACTACATTTTGATGTTCCTTGTCCTGTGACTCTGGAGCATAGTGGCATTTATTGCCATTGAACAATCTATTTCTGTTCAATCAAACTCAAATGTATTATGCTTAATAAAATCATTAAATATTTCTTAGAGAATAAGTTAGTCACTATTCTCGTTCTCACAGGTTTTGTAGCCTGGGGAATTGTAACCGCACCATTCGGGTGGAAAGTTGGTGCATTGCCTTCTGACCCTGTCCCTGTGGATGCCATACCGGACATTGGCGAAAACCAACAAATCGTTTTCACCCAGTGGTCAGGCCGTTCACCTCAGGATATAGAGGATCAAATCTCCTATCCATTGACTACCTATTTATTAGGAATACCTGGTGTTAAATCAATCAGGAGTTCATCTATTTTCGGATTTTCCAGTATCTATATCATCTTCTCAGAAGATGTAGAATTCTATTGGTCTCGTTCAAGAATACTTGAAAAACTCAATTCCCTGCCATCGGGGCTATTACCCGAGGGTGTCCAACCAGCTTTGGGGCCGGATGCAACCGCCTTGGGTCAAGTCTATTGGTACACCCTGGAAGGAAGGGACAAAAACGGAAATCCAACTGGCGGTTGGGATTTGCACGAAATCCGCACAGTTCAGGACTTCTATGTGAAGTATGGTTTAAATGCAACAGAAGGCGTTTCAGAAGTTGCTTCCATTGGCGGTTTTATTCAGGAATACCAAATTGATGTAAATCCTGACGCTTTGAAAGCCTACAACATCCCCTTGCATAAAGTCATGCAGGCAGTACAAAAATCCAATAAGGATGTTGGTGCAAAGACCATTGAAATAAACCAAGCTGAATACTTAGTAAGAGGTTTAGGTTATGTCAAAAAAGTACAAGATATAGAGAAGGCCGTAGTTGCGGTACAAGATAACGTACCGATTAGAATAAAGGATATAGGAGTTGTAACACTCGGCCCTGCAACAAGGCGGGGTATCCTAGATAAGGATGGTGCAGAAGTAGTGGGTGGTGTAGTGGTGGCCAGATATGGAGCAAACCCTTTACAAGTAATTAATAATGTAAAAGATAAAATCAATGAAATTGCGCCTGGTCTTCCTAAGAAAACATTAGCTGATGGTAGAGAAAGTCAGTTAACAATTGTTCCGTTCTATGATCGCTCAGAATTGATTTACGAGACCTTAGGCACACTGGAAGAAGCCTTATCTCTAGAAATCCTCATCACTATTTTGGTGGTAATTGTGATGGTTTACAACCTAAGAGCTTCATTCCTCATTTCCAGCCTTCTTCCTATTGCCGTACTCATGGTATTTATTGCCATGCGATACTTTGGTGTGGATGCTAATATTGTAGCGCTATCAGGAATAGCCATTGCTATCGGAACGATGGTGGACTTAGGGATTATTCTTTCTGAAAATATCATCAAGCATATTGATGAAGCCCCACCGGGTCAAAAACTAATTGATACCATTTACAACGGATCTTCAGAAGTGGCCACTGCGATATTAACGGCAGTCTCTACCACAATTGTCAGTTTTATCCCTGTATTTACCATGCAGGCAGCCGAAGGTAAGCTGTTTGGCCCATTGGCATTCACAAAGTCATTTGCACTTTTAGCTGCTTTGATCGTTTCCTTGCTGATTCTGCCAACCCTCGCTCATTGGTTTTTTGGCTTCAACATCAAGAACAAGTTTTTAAAAAAGTATGGCCATTATGGTTTAGCATTACTTGGAATTGTTAGCCTCATTTTAGGGCAGATTTGGGCTGGTGTACTGCTCATTCTTTTCGGTGCTATAGGTATTATCAAAAACTTGGAAAGGATTAAGAGTAAAGAACTTTCAGGAATCTGGAAATTCTTACTGGGCTATGCGGAGTTAATTGTTGTACTAATTGGCGTAGTATGGCTTTTGGCTAAATACTGGCTGCCTTTAGGGGCTTCTCAGTCTCTATTCATCAACTTCATTTTTGTATCCTTACTTGTGGGTTGTATTCTGGGTGGTTTCACCTTATTAGAATATCAGTACAAACAAATACTCAATTGGTGTTTGAACAACAAGATCAAGTTCCTGATCATACCGACAATTCTGATTTTTCTAGGGGCGACTATCTGGCTTGGTTTCAATAGCGTTTTTGGTTTTTTTTCAAAAGGCTTTGAAAAGGTAGGATGGAATATCAATCAAACTAAAGGGTGGTCAGCAATGGTACATACCTTTCCGGGTATTGGTAAAGAATTCATGCCTTCCCTTGATGAAGGTAGCTTTTTGTTGATGCCTACATCTATGCCTCACTCCGGGGTAGAATACAATCGCAAAGTGGTTGGTCAATTGGATATGTTACTCACAAATATTCCGGAAGTTGAATTGACTGTAGGCAAACTGGGACGGGTAGAATCTGCACTAGATCCTGCACCTATATCCATGTATGAGAATATTATCAATTACAAATCCGAATACATTCTCAATAAAAAAGGGCACAGACAGAGATTCAAGGTAGATACAGACAATAGATTTATTACCGTATCCGGTGATACTCTAACCAACGCAGAAGGTTTGGAGCGAGGAATAGAGGCGAATGAATTAATTGCTGATGAAAATGGGGAGTATTACCGCAACTGGAGAGACCACATCAAATCTCCCGATGACATTTGGAATGAAATAGTCAATGTAACCAAATTACCAGGGGTTACTTCTGCACCTAAACTTCAACCTATAGAAACCCGATTGGTCATGCTCCAAACAGGGATGAGAGCACCAATGGGCATAAAGGTGTATGGCCCTGACCTAAAAACCATCGAGAACTTCGGTTTACAATTAGAAAATATCCTGAAAGAAGTTCCATCGGTTAAGGCAGAAGCCGTTTTTGCAGATAGAATTGTAGGTAAACCGTACATCCATCTCAACATTAACAGGGATGAAATTTCACGATATGGTCTGAATATAGAAGATGTGCAGCAGACGATTGAGACTGCTATTGGTGGTATGAAAATAACCTCTACCGTAGAAGGACGTGAACGCTTTCCTGTAAGAGTGCGCTATCCAAGAGAATTAAGGGACGACCCTGAAGCATTGGGGAAAATACTGATGCCTACACCAACTGGTGCACAAATTCCTTTATCTCAAATAGTAGATTTTGAATACATAAGAGGGCCACAAGCTATAAAAAGCGAAGAAACCTTTCTTGTAGGCTATGTCCTTTTTGACAAGAGAGATGGGTTCTCTGAGGTCACAGTAGTTAATGATGCTCAAAAGACGATCCAAGGCAAAATTGACTCAGGTGAACTGAACGTACCCTCTGGAGTGAGCTACAAATTCTCCGGTAGTTATGAAAATCAGGTTCGTGCAGAGAAACGGCTATCCATTATCGTTCCGCTGGTGCTAGGTATTGTATTCCTCATTCTTTACTTCCAATTCAAATCTGTTTCTACTTCGCTCATGGTATTTACAGGTATTGCTATGGCATTTAGCGGAGGGTTTATTATGCTCTGGCTATATGGTCAGGATTGGTTTGTAGATTTTTCATTATTCGGCACCAATATTCGAGAGCTATTTCAAATGCATACCGTCAATTTAAGCGTAGCAGTATGGGTAGGTTTTATAGCACTTTTTGGTATTGCAACCGATGATGGTGTTTTGATGGCGACTTATTTAGATCAGAGTTTTGAACGAAACAAAACTGACAATATCAAGGGAATAAGAGAAGCTACATTAGAAGCAGGTAAGCGCAGAATAAAACCCGCAGTGATGACCTCCGCTACTACCATTATCGCCTTACTACCTATTCTCACTTCTACAGGTCGGGGATCTGACATCATGATTCCAATGGCAATTCCAGCCTTCGGGGGGATGTTGTTTGCGGCAATTACCTATTTCATTGTTCCTGTTCTCTATTGCTGGAGAGAAGAACGTAAAATCCTAAAAGCACAATCATGAAAAAGTACATTATAATTACAGTCATCACTTTGGGGTTTTCCATTTTGGCAAATGCCCAATCTCTAGATGAATATTTCAAAATTGCTGCTGAAAACAATCCGGGATTACAGGCTAAATACAAGTCTTTTGAAGCAGCGATGGAACGGGTTGCACAAGTGAGCAGCTTACCAGATCCAAATTTGTCTTTTGGCTATTTTATATCTCCAGTAGAAACTCGTGTAGGCCCTCAAAGGGCACGTTTTTCTTTGACACAAATGTTCCCATGGTTTGGTACACTAAAGGCTCAGGAAGATGTTGCTACACTAATGGCAGAAGCGAAGTATCAGGAGTTTTTAGATGCTCGAAACAAATTACTTTATCAGGTAGCTGCTGCATATTACCCTCTTTATGAGTTGAAAAGACTGGTGGAGATTGAAAATGAAAACATCAGTATTCTATCGTCATACAAGGACATTGCATCAGTAAAGTTCCAGAACGGAAAGGGTGCAATGGTCGATGTATTAAGGGTAGATATAATGCTCAAAGATGCAGCGACCAATTTGTCCATTTTGGAGCAAAAGAAAAAGCCACTTGAAACCCGTTTCAACAAACTACTGAATCGACAGGAAGCCGATACAATTATCGTTCAGGATTCCTTGTATGTAGAAAACTTGCCTGTAACCTATCGCAGGGATTCTCTATTGACTTCCAATCCATTACTCGATGAGTTGGACTTAAAAATAAAGGCAAGTGAAGCTCAGGAATTAGCCGCAACCAAACAAGGTATGCCTAAAATCGGTGTAGGCTTAGATTATGTCATTGTAGGCCAACGAACAGATATGTATGTTCCTGATAATGGTCAGGACGTATTGATGCCGATGGTGACTATGAGCCTCCCTATTTTCAGAGGAAAATACAAAGCAGCTCGGAAGGAAGCCCAACTGATGCAGGAATCTTATGCGCTACAAAAAGAAGATGCGGTAAACAGACTTACAAGCACGTACGAAATGATTTGGTTCGAAATTCAAAAGCAACTCGACCAAATCATACTTTATGAAGAACAGATCATGACATCTCAGCAGTCTTTGAATCTACTTTTTACCGCTTATGGCAATTCAGGAAAGGACTTTGAAGAGGTCCTCAGAATGCAACAACAAATTCTAAAGTATCAAAAAATGAAAGCTACTGCCTTGTCTGATTACAACATAGCAATAGCAGAACTCGATTATATCACAGCTAAAACGAAATAATCATGGAACATCAACATCATAATCATACGCACGAAAATCATAGTCATGGCCATGATCATCACAATCATGACCACCACTCTGGTCAACATCAGTCACATGGTGACCATCATGGACATCATGAACACATGATTGAGGATTTCAAAAAACGATTTTGGATTTCTTTGATCATCACACTACCCATCATTGTGCTAGCACCAATGATTCAAGAGTTATTGGGTTATCAACTTCGTTTCAACGGAGACAGATATGTTCAGTTTATCCTTTCATCTGTCATCTTCTTTTATGGAGGCTGGCCGTTTTTGAAAGGATTGGCTGAAGAAATAAAAAAGAAAGCTCCGGGAATGATGACGCTGATTGCTTTAGCTATATCAGTCGCCTATTTCTACAGCTCGGCAGTCGTTTTTGGCCTGGATGGAAAAATATTCTTTTGGGAATTGGCCAGCTTAATTGTCATCATGCTGTTAGGCCACTGGATAGAAATGAAATCCGTTATGGGTGCTTCCAATGCCTTGCAGGAACTGGCTAAAATGATGCCTTCAACCGCTCGCAGAATCAAGGAAGATGGGGAACATGAGGATGTGTCTATTGATAATTTAAAAGGCAATGACACCATACTGGTAAGACCAGGCGAAAAAATCCCTGCCGATGGTATCGTATTGGAAGGTGAAAGTCATGTAAATGAGTCCATGCTTACAGGGGAATCAAAACCTGTAACCAAACATAAAAATGATCAGGTTATTGGTGGTTCGGTCAATGATAATGGCACACTTAAAATCAAAGTTAGGCACATAGGAGAAGACTCATACCTGTCAAAGGTTATAGGTATGGTGAAGGAAGCTCAGGCAACCAAATCTAAAACTCAAAATCTGGCAGATAAAGCCGCTGCATGGTTATTCTACATCGCTTTAGGAGCAGGTATTACCACACTTGTAGTATGGTTAAGTATAGGAAAAGATTTTGAATACGCCCTGGAACGCATGGTTACGGTGATGATCATTTCCTGTCCTCACGCATTGGGTTTGGCTGTTCCGCTGGTTGTAGCTATTTCCACGGCTGTATCTGCCAAAAACGGATTGCTGATTCGTAATAGAACCGCCTTTGAAAACGCTCGAAACATTACAGCCATCATTTTTGACAAGACAGGCACCTTGACCAAAGGTGAGTTCGGGGTAACACGTTTCAAAAGTGTCTCTAATCACTTGTCAGATGATGATTTGTTACAAATAGCAGCCTCTATCGAAAACAGTTCTGAACATCCCATAGCAGCAGGTATCGTCCGCAAAGCAAAATCGAAAGATTTATCATTACAAGAACCTGAAAACTTCCAAAATATTACAGGGAAAGGAATCAGTGCAAAGCTAAACGGAGAGGAAATCAAAATTGTAAGCCCCGGAATGCTCAAAGAACAGGGAACTGACGCCCCTACTGATGCTTTTAAAACTGACGATGAGACCGTAGTATTTGTATTGATTGATAACGCTCTAGCTGGCTATATCGCTCTTGCAGATGAAGTACGACCAGAATCTTTATCTGCCATCAATACTTTAAAAGAAAGGGGTATAAAAGTTTATATGGCTACTGGCGACAATCAACAAGTTGCAAAAGCAGTGAGCGAGCAACTTTCTCTGGATGATTACTTTGCTGAAGTCTTGCCAGAAGATAAACAACGCATCATCAAAGAACTTCAACAGAATGGAGAATTTGTTGCTATGACTGGTGATGGAGTTAATGATGCTCCTGCTTTGGCTCAGGCCAATGTTGGAATCGCTGTAGGTTCCGGGACTGATGTTGCTGCAGAAACAGCTGATATTGTTTTGGTCAACAGCAATCCAAAAGACATTGCAAACCTTATTCTTTTTGGCTCAGCTACATATAAAAAAATGATGCAAAACCTATGGTGGGCAGCCGGATACAACATTCTTGCAGTTCCATTGGCGGCAGGTGCCTTAGCAAGCATTGGTATTATCCTTAGCCCTGCTATTGGTGCGGTACTGATGAGCCTCAGCACTGTAATAGTCGCATTGAATGCACAATTATTAAAACGTCAAATCAAGAAATAAGATGAAAAATATAAATAGATCAACAGTCATTATCGCCATTAGCACACTAGCTATTGGTCTGATATTGGGATGGTTAATATTCGGTGGCACTGATAAGACTTCCGAGAATGAACACATCCACAACGCTAGTGAGGCAAAAGAGACAATTTGGACTTGCTCCATGCACCCTCAGATTAGAAAAAATGAACCGGGTGATTGTCCTATTTGCGGAATGGATTTAATTCCGCTGGAAAGCGAAACCAATGAAGTTGACCCAATGGCGGTAAGTATGTCTCCAACAGCCATGCAGCTCGCACAAATACAAACCATGAAAGTTGGAAAGGGCAACACTAATAAGGCTTTGCGATTAACAGGAAAAGTACAGGCCGATGAACGGTTGCTTTACACGCAATCTTCTCACATACCAGGTAGGGTTGAACAACTAACCATCAACTTTACAGGGGACTTTGTTAAAGAAGGTCAGATCATAGCTTACATCTATTCTCCTGATTTAGTCACCGCACAAGAAGAACTGTTTGAAGCCAAAAAAATAAAAGAAACACAGCCTGCATTGTTTAATGCTGCCAAAGAAAAATTGAAAAACTGGAAACTCTCAGACAAACAGATTGATCAGATAGTCAAATCAAATAAGACCATAGAACAGTTTCCAATTCTCGCCAATGTTTCAGGATATGTAACTAAAAAAATGGTCAATCTGGGTGACTATATCAAACAAGGGGAAGCCTTATATGAAATAGCGGACTTATCTAAAGTATGGGTGCTTTTTGATGTGTATGAGACAGATATGACTTGGATAAACAAAGGTGATGCGGTGATATACACAGTGCAATCAATACCTGGTAAAACATTTAAAGGAAAAATTAGCTACATCGATCCTGTTATCGATCCAAAGACCAGAGTGGCAAAAGCAAGACTTGAAGCAACAAACAAAGGTTTAATGCTCAAACCAGAAATGTTCACAACTGGAACGATAGAAGCAAAAACCAATACCAATTATACATCCTTAACTGTCCCTAAAACTGCTGTAATGTGGACGGGCAAACGCTCTGTAGTTTATGTGATGCAAATGTCAGCTCAAGGTGTAAGTTTCATCATGCGAGAAGTTACTTTGGGTCCAGAATTAGGTGAAAGTTATGTGATTGAAGATGGCTTGCAGCCTGGTGAAGAAATTGCAATCAATGGTACCTTCAGTATTGATGCAGCAGCACAATTAGCAGGCAAACCAAGTATGATGAACCCGGAAGGAGGTGTAGCCATGGCTGGTCACAACCATGGAGGAAATACCAATTCAAATATGGAAACAATGCCTGTTTCATCCAAAAGAACCACAATCTCAGAAGATGCAAAAAAATCGTTACAACCAATTTTTGACAATTACTTCAAATTGAAAGTTGCGTTGGCTAGTGATGATTTTGAAGAAGCTAAAGCATCTGGCGCAGCTTTGTACAGCGCCTTAGGTAAAGTTGATATGAACCTTTTTAAGGCAGATGCACACTCGCAATGGATGCAGCAGTCAACTGTTTTGAAAGCAGCTTTACAGCACATCGAGCATCTTGGTGACATCAAAGCCATTCGAGAAAAGTTCATCAGCATATCCAATTCAATGATAGCAACAGCAGAATCTTTTGATCCAATATCCACTGCTATTTATGTTCAGCATTGTCCAATGGCAGACTCTAACAAAGGAGCAGATTGGTTGAGTCTGGATAAAGAAATTCAAAATCCTTATTTCGGAGAGTCAATGCTTTCTTGTGGCGAAAACACCAAAACAATAAAATGAAAGAGTGTTGCAAAACTGGAGACAATGCACCTCCCTCAAAATTTAAAAAATGGGCTTCCAGAATAATATGGGGTATCATATCCTTCATCGTTCTTGGCTTATCACTAATTCAAATGTTTAACTTCTAAATTTTAATACAATGAAAAAATCAAATTCAATCTTAACACTCGCTTTATTAGCAAGTATCTCATTTTCATTAATTGCATGTGCCAATAAAAAATCTACCGATCATGAAAATGGAAATGGTGTCCATGATCATAGTGCCATGAATCATAAAGCAGAGGATGAAATGTCAGATGGTTCAGTTGTGGAAACGAGTGAAAATAAGTCCATTTCTCAATTAATCGATCAATACCTGGTAATTAAAAATGCCCTGGTTCAAGACGATTCAAGAGCGGCTGCCAGCGCAGGTCAAAAACTTGCAGAAACGTCTTCAAGTATAGACCTTAACACTTTTGAAGCATCCAAGCAGTCCGAGATTAAGGAAATATTGGAAGTAGTAAAAGAACATGGTGAACACATTGCAAAAAGCGAAATAGCTCATCAACGTGAGCATTTTGAAGGCATGGCAAAAGATTTCATGGACTTGCTTGCAATCACAGGAACGGACAGAACACTTTATCAACAGTATTGCCCGATGTACGACAAGGGAAAAGGGGGTAGTTGGCTGAGTGATTCTCAAGAGATCAAAAACCCATTGTTTGGCAGCAAAATGCTGACTTGTGGTTCGGTGAAAGAAACCATTTCAATGAAATGAAAAAACGGCTTAAATTATCTCTATGGGTAGTTTTTATTGTGTTGGTGGGGATTCAATTTGTCCCCGTCCAACGCAATGAAATAGAACCAGTTACCAATGCTGATTTTATTGAGCATTACGAGTCTCCAGTTGTCATTGGAAATATTATCCGAGCATCCTGTTATGATTGTCATAGCAACCAAACCAAATACCCATGGTACAGTAATGTTCAACCTATAGGCTTTCTTTTACAGAATCATATTTCAGAAGGAAAATCTGAATTAAACCTATCAGAATTTGGTCTTCTATCAAATCGAATGAAACGGACAAAACTAAAATCAATTCTAAGTCAAATTGATAACGATAAAATGCCAATGCCATCCTACCTATTTCTTCATTCAGAAGCCAAACTGGATTCGCTAAAAAAAACTCTTTTGGTTAGTTACTTTGATTCAATATTAGTTGATATTGATAGGTGAAAAAAAAACCTTTGTTTTTTATAATGGAAAAATCTGTATTCAAAATATCACAAATGGATTGCCCTTCTGAGGAACAAATGATTCGGATGAAATTGGATGGAATAAACGAAATCAAACAACTTGAATTTGAGATACCTCAAAGGAAACTAACCATATTTCACATTGGCAATACTACGGAAATTGAAAGGATATTAGCAGAACTAAAATTAGGTTCAAAACTAATATCAAACACACAATCACAGGTAGTAATTGATGTAGAATCAGACCCAAGCAACCAACGAAAAATCCTTTGGGCTGTTCTTATCATCAATTTTGTCTTTTTTGTTCTTGAAATGCTATTCGGCTTGATTTCTAAATCTATGGGGTTGGTGGCAGATTCTTTGGATATGCTAGCAGATTCGTTAGTGTATGCATTAAGCTTACTGGCAGTAGGTCAAACATTAATTCGTAAAAAGAAAGTAGCTAAACTAAGTGGGTACTTTCAAATGTCATTAGCTCTATTTGGTTTATTGGAAGTCATTAGACGTTTTGTAGGATCTGATGGCATACCGATTTTTCAAAACATGATTATCATATCCTTTTTAGCTCTTTTGGCAAATTCCGTTTCACTTTACCTGATTCAAAAGGCGAAGAGCAAAGAAGCACACATGCAAGCTTCTGCAATTTTTACTTCCAATGATATTATCATCAATTTAGGTGTAATTTTGGCTGGAGGCTTAGTCTACTATTTTGAAAGTAAAATACCTGACTTAGTTATTGGTTCTGTTGTTTTCATTATTGTATTTAGAGGAGCAACAAGGATTTTAAGATTAGCGAAATAACCCCACCCTCACCCATGTGCTTCCAGTAGGTTCATTGCATTCGTTCGTACCTCACTCTTTACATTCACCCACTTCCTGCACCACACAGCAAGAGCACTCCTTCATTCCTTTCCGTTGCACTCCAATCCATTCAGTCATACACTTGCTTTTCCCAACGCACACCCCAACGCAGGTAAAGCGGTGTTCGTCAATCGTTCCGTTTTGTTCCGCAAAAACATATCTGCAAGGGTAAAATGTACTCCCTTCGGTCGCCCTTGCATATACCGTTCACTTACCAGGTGGTTTGTGCTCCAGTAGGTGCTCACCACCTGCCGTTCACTTGTTTTGCTTCACACACTACTCTCAATCCTCACTTGCAGCTATTTCATCCCCCCAAACCCCTTCTAAGGTGTTCGCTACACTCACAATATTTTTTATTGGGGGTCTGCCGCTGCTTATTGTTTTTGCTCGCCTGCGGGTCGCTGCGGGCTGATCGGGCTGTCATGTTTTTTGCTTTCCCCAATGTGCTTTCAGTCGCTTCGTTTCAGTCATTCGTTCCTCATTCCTTCAACTCAGCCACTTTCAGCACCGCTCACAAGAGTAGCTCATTCATTTCACTCAACGAGCCGACACAGTTCCATTTCGCAATCCGTCTGTTATGCCTTCAATTAGTATTTGGTGAATTGATTAAAATGTCAAATACTCCAACCCTAATAACAGCCAGTAATTGCTCCATTCCACCCAACAAATCGTTCCGTTCCGTTCAATCGCTACCCTTGCCTTTCCCGACCCTGATGCAAAAAATCACGCCAGCCCTGCCGTAAACGGTAGCTGTCTGCCGCCCTCATTCTTCGGGCTTTTGCAGCCACCACCCTTGCTCCACTCGCAGGCGGCTCGCATAAATGGCTACGCCTTAGTTTACCTGCGTTCACACAGCAATTACATTTAAGCATGTCAATGACTCTTGTATTTAAGTATTTGCTTAAACATTAAACTAAATTTCTTTTCTTTGCGTTTATTTAAGTAATCACTTAAATACGATTCATTATGACCAAAACATGTATTAGAGTTTATGCTGATGAAAAACAGATCAAGCAGTGTAAGCAAGACATTGAAAAAGTAGGTGATGCAGTAAACCGAATAGCAAGGGCACTTAACCTTGCTGGCAATGAGGTACGACTAAAAATTCTGTTTCTATTGGACAAGGAATCCAAAATGTGTCCATGTGATCTAAGTGATATTCTGGGCATGACAGTTCCTGCCATTTCTCAGCATTTGAGAAAGCTAAAAGATGCGGGACTGGTTGAAACAAACAAAGTAGGACAAACAATATTCTACTCTATTTCCGAATCAAACGACCTCATACTGAATCCAATATTAGGGTTATTAACACCAGAAAAAGAATCAACAATATGACGAATAAGAAATCAAGCTCATTAGTAATGACAAGTGTACTGACCGCTATTAGTGCATCACTTTGTTGCATTACCCCAGTGTTGGCACTACTTGCAGGATCAAGCGGAGTAGCCGCAACATTTTCTTGGTTAGAACCTTTTCGACCTTGGTTGATTGGAATAACTGTAGTCGTTTTAGCTTTTGCATGGTATCAGAAATTGAGACCAAGAACTGAGGAAGAAATTGCTTGTAATTGTGATGAGGACAAACCTTCTTTTTGGCATTCAAAGAAATTCCTTGGTATAGTGACGGTATTTGCAGCGATCATGCTTGCATTCCCTTATTACTCGGATGCCTTTTACCCTGAAACCAAACTATCAGTATCAGATAATGTCAATCTCGAATCAACCTACGAAATCAAAATTACTGGAATGACCTGCACGGGATGTGAAGAACATGTGAAACTTGAAATTGGAAAACTACCTGGCATTTCTGGTTTAGAGGTTTCTTATGAAAAAGCGAATGCAGTGGTAACTTTTGATGAATCTAAAACAGACATTGAGAAAGTAAAATCGGCTGTTGACAAAACAGGTTACAAAGTAGAATCAGTAAACAAATCAAAATGAGTGAAGTAGTTCTTAAATCAACAATTACTTGTCCTAAGTGTGGACATCAAAAAGAAGAAACCATGCCAACAGATGCATGTCAGTATTTCTATGAATGCGAAAACTGTAAAGAAGTACTTAAACCCATACAAGGTGATTGTTGCGTTTATTGCTCTTATGGTACAGTAGCTTGCCCACCAATCCAAGAAGGTGGTAAAAGTTCATGTTGTGGGTAAATCAGACAATCAAAATAAAGAGAGCAGCAAAGTTAGGTGGGTTCGCACATGCCCACCGCACAACCGGATTGCCAAGGTCAAGCCCTACGGGTTTTGATAAAAATCTCCACCCTACGGGTAGTATTTTTCCCAAAAACCTTGTCAACCGTGCCACACCCACCTTTTCAAGAGCTTTCTCTTTTCTTTTTTTCCCTTTTTTCTTTTCTCTTTTGAAAATGTCTGTGCGAAGCGCAGCGAGCATAATTCTAATGGCTTGCTATATGAAATCGTTTCGCTTAAAAACACACAGACTAGAAACCACCTACACCAAACCCCACTTCTTTATCCTGAATAAAGGATTGAATAGTGGTAAACCACTCAATACACCTTGCCCGAATTGTTTTGTTTGTATTGTTGAAAATGAAGCAGACAGGGAATTTTTATACTGGCTATGCTTCGGTTTGTGGCGTTCCAAATCCTTCCAGTTCTTTCTCCGTGGATCTGTAATTCCTTTCATATCTATTCACGAGCTGAGAAAGCACCTAGCAGAGTCAGAAGCGAAAGCAAGTGCCAAAGCCCAGGCATTTGAAATGGCAATCAACGCACTCAGACTTTTAGAAATCCATGAAGAAAAAATCAAGGTCTCATTAAAGATGGTAGATACAGCAAGAAGGTCAATTTTCTGCCAGCTACTTCGTGACACAGGTGCAGGATAAATACCTACCCTGCCAACTTGTAACTACCTGACAAGCAAAAAGAAGTGTTCTAATGCAACAGCACCCAAGCCAACAACCTTGCATACTTCTTGGAGTATTTTAGATGCGATAGGATAAAGCCGTGTTTAGTCCGTGCCAAGTCCAAGCATTTGTTTAACCCCGTAAAATTTAAAAAGCAATGGGAAAAATTTCACAAGGTGTATTAGGCGGCTTCTCCGGCAAGGTCGGAAATGTCGTAGGTGGAACTTGGAAGGGCATTGACTATATGAGAATCAAGCCTGCCAACGTAACCAACCCGAGAACAGAAGGTCAGGTTGACCAACGTTCCAAATTCTCTACAGTTCTAAGGTTCTTGCAACCAATGACTGACTTCCTGAGAGTAGGCTTCAAGTTGTATGCTAACAAGATGACGCAGTTCAATGCGGCCATGTCATACAACCTGAACAACGCAATCACGGGAGCTTATCCAAACTTCATGGTTGACTATGCAAATGCATTGGTTACCCGTGGAAATCTCTCAGGTGCAGCTAATGGAGCAGCTTCTTCTCCAAGTGCTGGAGATGTTCAAATCACCTGGGACGACAATTCAGGAAGTGGTAGCGCACAGGCAACAGACAAAGCTCTGATTGTTCTATTGAACACCACACGCCAAGAAGCAGTATTCACCACAGCTGGACCAGCAAGATCAGCCGGAACTGAGACCATTTCCGTGCCTTCTGAATACACTGGTGAAGATGTTGAAGTGTTCTTAGGGTTTATCTCAGAAGATGGCTCTAAAGTCGCTAACAGCTCTTATTTAGGCTCTGTAACAGTTGCGTAAAGCGATTGACGTTTTCTTGAAAAACCGCTTTCTTTGTAGAGCGGTTTTTTTATGCCCACACCCTTTGTTTTTCCTTTCTTTAGCCCTTATTTAGCTATAAACCAATAGATTTTGTTGCTAATCTGCACCTGTCAACAGCTAACTAACTGATAGTCAGTAGCGCATTAGATATTGTATTGGGAAGTAAATCACTTCTATTCTTAAAACCAATCTTAAACAAAAAACTAACTCTCCGCTCCCGATTCCGTAGCCTTCTCCTCTTCCTTTTTGCGTTTTAAAAACTTAACCAAGTTTTTAGCTGGTTTTAGCAAGGTGTTGTCTGTAAAAATTTTGCCGCCTGGCAAGTGGTGTGCCGTGCCTCCGTATTTAATTAGTTCTTGGCAATATTGCTTCAGCTCTATTTGCACAGACTGCTCTAGCGTAAATAAATGTTCTGGCGTATTGTCGCAGTGCTTTAAAATTTTCGCTAATTCTTTATCTGAAGCCAATGTATTTGGGTTTTGTAGATGTGCCGAAAGTATACTTTTCTCGCGCCTTTAAAAAACAGCGAACGTAACTTCCGGTTTTGGTGAGCGTAGGTGATTTTGCAAAGGCCTATAAATCTTCATCCACAAAAAATAACGTACACGTTTTAAAAGCTTTACACCCCATTTACATTAATTTACCTTTGGTAACGTCCGGTGTGTTCAACATAGCGCAGATTTGCTCCAACTTTAAAAAACAATATCATGTTCAAACAAAAATTCATGTTATCGCTGCTCACTGTTACGTTTGGTTTATTTACGGCTTGTGCACAGCAAAATAAGCCCGAAACACAAACCGAAGAAATTCAAGAAGAACCGACTAAAAATGCCAGTGTGCATCCATATGGTGGCTGGTATTGTCCCGATAACCTAGGAAACTTTCCGCCTGTTAATGTAGCTGAGCTTGATAGAGTTCCTGTAGTAAACGGCCGCATGCCCAACGAAACCGAAGCCAGACATGGCATTTCGCTGATGTATTTTGATCCAGCCGAATACCCAACGGCAAAACCCTTGGACATTACCTTGCCTAAACTGGCGCGCTATTTTTCGCCACACACACAGCAAGAAGAATTGGTTGTGGTAATTCAGGCAGTAATTGTAGATGCCGATACTGTTGTTGGTTTTCGCTATTTAAATGGCGGCAACGGCACTTCTTGGTTCAACGAAGTTTCTTTTTTAACCAACAAAGAAGTTGCTACAATTGGCGAAACTCCGTTTGTTTTTCTAACCGAAAAAATAAACGCCCCCAAAGAAAAAATTTGGTCAGCCTTTACAAAATCTAGCTATGGTCAAAGCTTGGCAAAGCGTTTTAATCAAGAGGCTTTCTTTAATGCTCCGTGGACGAATCAATCGAAAGCTGATTTACACTATGAACTGGTGGGCGAAAAAGCCAACGGTTACGTGATGACGATGTTTGGTAATTTGTATTTGCAAATAGATTATAACATTAACGGACAAAAATCTGTAGAGAAATTATTGGTGATGACAAACGAAGATGGCACATCAACCGTGCAATTTGTTTTCGGGCCGTTTTCCGCCAATCAAGACCAACAGCAAGTGGGTTGGGAAAAATGGCTACGTCAAGTAAAAGCAGATAGCGAAGCGAAATAGCATTTTATGCTACACTTCCTTTAAAATTGCAAAATAAAGAGGCCGTCTGGAGGTTAATTTTTAGACGACCTCATTATTAAAATGCCATAAACTAAAAACGGATTTTCATTGAAACCGTTTAATACCGTATCACCTTTTTAGAGATTACTCTTTCATTGGGCATTTGTATTTGCAGCATATACATGCCCTGAGGGTTGTTAGATAAATCAATCTCATAGATAAAGTTTTCACTGTCAATATGTATTTCTTGGTTTAACACAATTTGACCAACAGCATTTAGCAATGTTAACCTTACGAGATTGCCATTTTGCGAACCTATATCTACGTTAAACTTACCTTTGGTGGGGTTAGGATATACGAGCACTTGCTGCTGGTTGGTTGCTTCTTCCAATCCTATTCCATTTACATAAAATCCAAAGGTTGTGTCGCTCATGCTGCCGCAACTGCTATAAACCGTTAAATCTGCCAGATAAAACCCATTGGCTGTAAACGACTTGCTAGCAACCACTCCATTTGCCGTTTGACCGTTGCCAAAATCCCACTGAAATGTAGAACCATAAATGGTTTTGCCTGCATTAAACGTAACTACGGCATCGGTAAGAGTTGTTGTTAAAGAAGTGCTAACGTTGATTTTTGGATTTTGTGGCGAACAGGCTATTTTAATATTATCTATAAACAAATCTGAGCCTTTGGCCGAAACCCCAACAAAAGCAAATTGCACCGTATCATGCACATATTTAGACCATAACGCTATGGTGTCATACTCATAACTTCCAGGGTTGTTTCTTCCGCCCCCATCGTTAGTAACAAGTGTAGATTGCGTTTTTATCTGCAGCGTATCCCATTTTTCTTGATGATAGGCTTTACATAAAATCAGTAATGAATCTGGGTAAGGATGAGCATGGCTAGATCGTGCATAAGACAATACCGCATCTGTATTAAGGTCTACCAACCCCGTAACCAACCAAGCTTTGGCCCGAGGTGTATTGGCCATGTTTAATTTGGCGGCATTACCGTTGTAGTGCGTCCATTTTAAATTAGAAGCAGATTCTTGCTGAAAAGAAAAACATTGCTCTGGCCAAATGGCAAAATTCTCTAGGTAAGGAACTGCAACAGGTAAACAATATGTTTTAAATTCTACAAACTGGCTAGACCAAGACAAGGTATCGCCAGCACTACATATTTCTCTATACTTTACATAATAGGTTGTATTTGGCGAAAGGCCACTTAATTGTAATGTGTTGGCGGTAGATGTAGCTATGGTGCCTAATACTACACTTTTATCTAAAGTATACACTACTTGCCTAGCCACCCCGGTATTAGCTCCAATAAATTCTACAAGGGCACCATCGTGTTTAATATTGCTAATTTTTATATCGGTTGGTTTTATGCAATTATTTGGGCTAGATGACTCTACAATAAAATCATCTATATACGTATCTCGGTCTCCACCAACATAGGCTACTAACCTAAACTGAACTGTTTTACCAACATAACTTAGCGGGATGCTTGCGGTATCTTCTACCATAAAAGGCACCGCAGTGCTGTTTCCGCTACAATTGCAATCAAAGTCTGTGCTATCCTTAAAGAAAATGGTATCCCAAACATTAGTGCCATAAACGCCAACTAAAATGGTTAAATGATCATCATATTTATTAAATATTGGATCGTGATCCCATTTAAAACGCAATTGGCTAGGTTTATTTAATCTTACTACTGGAGATTTAATATTTATTCTGGAACCGATGCTATAATAGTGATCGGTTTCTATTTGCATTCTGGGAGTACCATTTTGTGGTGTCTGAGATTTTACCAATGCACTTGGCAATTCCCAACAAGCAAGATTTGTACCTACAAATTGATTAAAATCTTCTAAATAATTAAGCGTATTTAATGGGCAATACGTTGTTTTAAATTCAATTTTTCTTTGCGGACTTATGCCTTGTGCCGCACAATCTCCCCAAACGTAAACATCATATTCGGTAAAACTTTGTAAGCCCCATATGGTAAATTGATTTGCCGTTGCAGAATCTAAAGTACCGTTTCCAGGTAAAAACCCTTTTGCTCCATATTCTATGTAATATTTACTTGCATTGGTAGCATCCCATTCTATGGTAGCCCATACATCAGAAACATTACGTAAAGTAACTTGCTTTGGCCGTTGGCATTGAGGCCCTTCATTTACTGCAATCTCATCAAGAGCTAAATCAGCTGCAAAACCACCCGCTGTTTTTTTATCGGCCTTAAACATTAGGCGCGTAATTCCGGTAGAATCTATGTAAAATGTTCTCTTCAACCACGCATCGGAAGAGCTTGTTTGCTTTTGTCCGAACAACGTATCGCCCAAAACCCATTGGTTATTCTGCCAAGCGTACACATATAGCTTGCCAATATTGTTTCCAAAGCTGTGTACGTAGTACGAAATTTCGGGTTGCTTTAATGTTGATACATCTATATAGGGCGAATAAAGCGTAGCGAACTTATTAGAACTGCCTCCAGTACCCTCTGCATACACATAGCTACCCGTGGTAGAATAATCTGTTAAAGGACCAGTTCCCACACTTGAAGTAGAATCATGGCGTACTCTCCACGAATACACTCCCGTTTTTCTATGCGGTGTGTTTATCCAACAACTGTCTAAGCTAGAGTATGCAGCATAAAAATTTGTGTCATCTGCAACCCAAGTTGGTCCGTCAAAATTCTCTACAAATGGTGCTTGTAAAACCGATCCGCAAAAAGGCTGTACTTTAAAATCATCTATATATATCTGATCTGTGTAAGATCCTTTGTAAACTTCAAATCTAAAACGAACGGTATCACCTATATAGCTAGAATCTAGCACAATAACTTGATTTACAAAATAGGGGTATATAAATGAATTGTTTTGGGTAAACGCTGTAAAGTCGTTTCCTTCTAATTTCCATATTTCGGTATATCCCACATCCGAAACCCGTTTCATAGACAACTTGATGAATTCATATGGATTGTTAACAGTATCCTCTCCGTGTTGCCAATTAAATTCTACATAAGCGCGACTACCCAATACAATTTTTTCTGTAATCATTGTAGCTGATCCCGAAAAGTAATTGTATAATTCAGCATAGCCAAAAGAATTGCCTGTAAAAGAACCAGAAGCACCGGCCAAACTCCAGCAATTAAGCGGCCAATTATTAAAACTTTGGTAATACGGAATAGGCTGTGGCGTACACTGACTGAACGATGTGCTAACCATCCCCAACAAAAACATTAAAACGAGTATGATTTCTTTTTTCATTGACTGATGATGTTTAGTGCTTACCAAGTAGACATGTATTGATTAGCCCTCAATTATACTGAATTAGTTTGTTTGCTCTATGGGTTGATGGGGTTTTTTTTGGGGGGTGGTTACTGAAGTTTTTCAATATAACATTGGTTTCCATTTGTTAATTAAAAAATGTTAATTAAATGGCATCTTTTATAAGATATTTTATATTCACGACACCAAATGACGATTAATAATAACACCTAATCTACCTAGTATATAATGCTTCAAAATATAGATTGGCCGTACAACCGCGAATATCGTTCTGATAGCGATCGCGAACCTCTCGAATTTTATTTAAGTGCACTAGCTAATTCAAATCGATTCGATTTACTTCTTGGATATTTTAGTTTTTCGGCAATTAATGTTCTCTCCATTGGTTTTGCTCAGTTTATTGCAAATGGCGGAAAGATGAGAGTCGTTGCAAACAATATCTTGTCAAAACAAGATCAGGGTGTTTTGCTGATGGCCGAAGAATCATCTGATAAAGATGGGTTAATTAATATTTCTGACATTAAAAACCTAAAATATCTACTTGACGATTACGGCACACACTTTTTTGAATGCATGGCATGGCTTATTGCCAATAAAAGAATAGAAATTGTACTCGTAAAACCTAAAAGAAAAAAAGGAATATCACATTACAAAAGTGGTGTCTTCTATGATACAGAAACCAAAGTTGGCTTTAAAGCTTCTTGCAATTTTACGGCATATGGCATGTTAGAAAATAATGAGGAGTTAAGTGCCTTTTTAAAATGGGAAAACAGTCGTTCCAGCAAAATGATTGAATCTCAAGAAGAATACTTTGAAGAGTTATTTTCAGGAAAAAGCGATAAAGTTGAATATATACAAGCTAGGGATGTAGAAATAGCTATTCGGGAATACTTTGGAAATAAAGACTTACATGATTTGTTGAGTGATGAAAAAGAATTAACAATATTAAAATCTAGTAAGAATACAAATAGGAAATTAAAAACTGTAATAAATACAATTGAAAAAAAACTTGAAAAAACAATTCAATCCCCTCGGTTTCCATACCCTGAAGGCCCAAGGAAATATCAAATAGATGCCTTTAACAAATGGAAAGAAAATAATTATCAAGGTATATTTTCGATGGCAACTGGGACTGGCAAAACTCTAACATCACTCAACTGCCTTCTAAACGAATATAAAGAGACTGATAGCTATAAAGCTGTAATTGTCGTACCTACTATTGCTCTAGTAAAACAATGGCAAAAAGAGTGTTATAAATTCAATTTTAAGAACATTGTAACTGTAAGTTCCAAAGAGAAATGGGACAATAAAATATCCTTCTTCAATACCGCTAAAAGGTATGTTAACACATCGTATATTATCATTATTACATATGCATCCTTCCATCGAAAAAAGTTTCAAGATTATTTCAAAAAGCTAGATTCGAAAACACTCTTTATTGCTGATGAGGCTCATAACTTAGGAGCTGGAAAGGTCGCTAATACTCTCAAAACAATCCATTTAAAAAAACGCATTGGACTGTCAGCTACTATAAGACGTAAGTATGATGAGGAAGGAAATAAACTAATCCAAGAATTTTTTAATGACCAACCACCTTATGTTATTGAGTATTCTATGGAGTTGGCTCTCGAAAACGAGGTTTTATGTCAATATAAATACTATCCTCATTTAGTAGAGTTAGACCCAGAAGAACTTGCAGAATATGCTGAGATTTCGAGACGATTGATGCGATATTTTGATTCAAACACCGGAACTTATAAAAATGAGCCAGAGGTAGAAATGCTTCTGCTTATTAGAAAAAGGATTATCCATAAGGCAAAAAATAAACTTCCGGTATTTAAACAAATTCTAAAAGAAGAATTTATTGAACGAGGGAACTTGCACTTCTCACTTATATATGTACCTGAAGGTAAGGATCCTGATTATGCCATATCAGACGAACACACTGAAGATGAAGAAGAAGATGCGAAATTAATTCATGAATATACTCGTGCTGTATCAGATATAGACTTTTCAATATTAGTTAAACAATATACTTCAAGTGTATCTAATAGGGACACAATTCTTGAAGACTTTGAAAATGGTAGACTTCATGTATTAACTTCTATGAAATGTCTTGATGAAGGTGTAGATGTACCGCGTTCTGAACTAGCTATTTTTTGTGCTAGCACTGGAAATCCACGTCAATTTATTCAGAGACGGGGCAGAGTACTTCGTACACACAAAGAAAAATCATTAGCAGTAATTCACGACTTAGTTGTTATCCCAAGAATAGATACTTGGTCCGAACTTTTCAATATGGAAAAAACCATGGTAAAAAAGGAGTTAGAACGTGTAGTTGATTTTTCTTTTTTAGCACTAAACAAAATGGACACTTTTGAAGCTCTTGAAAGCATCCTAGAATATTACAACCTTAACCTTTTTGATATTAACGATAGACTAACTGAAAACAATATTAATGGCTAGAAAAGACGAAATTCTACAGAGTTTCTTAAATCATAATCTTTTGAAGGATAAATATGATTTGAGTAGTGAAGAACAAAACATGAGACATTTAGATGCTTTGAATTCTGAAAAACCAATTATAAAATCTATAGCATTGCTAGTTGATGAACTAGAAAACTCTTCTGCTATTAGCGATGGAAGACTATACGAAATGTTAACTCAATACTTAAACACAATTGTAAGATGATTATTAAAAAAGTTACGATTGAAAACTATATGTGTTACTATGATATCAATCAATTCGAGTTTGCAAACGGGTTAAATATAATTCTAGGAGAAAATGGGGAAGGAAAAACAAAGTTTTTTGAGGCATTAGATTGGCTTTTTAAAGGAGGTAATTATAACCTTGAATTAATTGCTTCGGCCAAAAAACTTGATGAAGTTGCAGTGGGTGAAACTTTTGTAGTGAGAGTTGCTATGGAAGTAGAACAATATGAAGAAAAACGATATTTAGCTCGATCGTTCACAGTTACTAAAGATGATGAATTTGAATGCTCTACTTCTATTTCTTATTTCGAAGGAATTGAAGAAAATAAAAAAGGGGAACGTGAACAAGTTGATGCCGAACGCCTATTAAAACAAGTATTTCCTAATGAAATTAGAAAATATTCATTATTTAAAGGTGAATCTGAATTAAATGTATTTGATAATGCTGATGCACTAATCAATCTAGTAAACCTATTTTCAGAATCAAGATCATATGAGAAATATGCTGTTAGAAGCAAATCCCTTCATGTTTTAGCAGAAGAAGCTGTTGCCACAGCATCAAAAAGAAACACAAGCAATCAAAATAAATACAATCGAATTCAAAAAGAGCTAAAAGAGAAAAAACAGCATCTTACTAATTTCAGTAAATTATATGAATCTGCAAACGTTCAACTAAATAAGCTAGACGGAGAAATACAAAATGCAGGAATGTTTGTAGATAATGCAGAAGCACTTTTAACTGTAAATAATCGTATTAAGAAGATTCAAAACGATATAGCTACACAATTATCAAGTATTCATGAAAGATATACCACTTACCTTTTTGATGATTCCTGGATACTAGCAAGTTTTGAACCTGTTTTTGAAAAGTACAAGCATAAAGTTACAGAACTAAATAATAAACGAAGATCACTTCAGAGAGAACACGATATTGAAGAAGGCAGAAAACAAGGAGCTAGAGAAAATATCATTAATCTATTAAACGATTCCTTACCTCTTAATTTAAATGTACCCAATAAAGAGGTTATGGAAGAGCTCATTAAAGATGAACACTGTAAAGTATGTGATACACCAGCTCCAAAAGGGTCCCATCAATACGAGTTTATGAAGAAACGTTTAAAAGCTTATTTAGAATCTCAAAATCCAGTAAAAGTTGAAGATGTGGAACAATGCTTCAAGAATGATTATATATCAGGGTTAGTTACACAACTTAACCTACATAATGATAAATTGAAGGATTTAAAAGGAATTGAACAAAAAATAAAAGACTTGTTTGAATACAATCAAAAAAGAAAAATTACTGTTGAAGATTTGCAGCATAAAATTGATACTGAAAAGGAGGAAAGAAGTAAAATTTTAGCTAACTCTATTGATTCAGAGGAAAGACTTGGTCAAGTATTAAAAAACTATAATGGTTGGCAAGAAGATAGGATTGGTGTAAATAAAAGAATGGATTCCTACCAAGTAAAAATTGATGTCCTTACAAAAGAAATTGAAGAATTGGAAAAGAGAAAAGATGCTATAGATTTAGAGTCGGCAAATTCATTTCTAATTAAAAGTAGAGATATTATTAGAGATATTGAATTAATTTTTGAACAAACTAAAGAAATCAAATTTGATGAGTTTTTAAAACTACTTCAAACAAAGGCAAATAGCTACTTTAAAAAAGTTAACAAAGGAGCTTTTACTGGAAATATTGTTTTTGTTAAACATAAAATATCAGATAGTAAAATAAAGATTGATGTTGAATTATATGAAGGTGACAGAAGGTTTTACAACCCTAATCAGTCACTTGCTACCTCTATGCATATTTCAGTATTATTTGCAATTTCCAATTTAGCAGAAGAAAATAGACAAGAAGGCTTCCCGTTAATATTTGACGCGCCCACATCTTCTTTTGGGTCTAGTAAAACAAAAGAATTTTTGAATATTATATCTAGTACAAGTAATCAAATAATTTTATTATTAAAAGATTTTATTGGGAAAGATGAACAAACTGAAAACCTCTTTATCAAACCTGAATTTAAAAATGTAAAACGGCAAAAAGCTCTTTGGGTAAAGTTAGAACGCCCATTTGACGCTAATAATCTTCGTACGTTAAACTCCAATGTAATTGCACTTTAGTTATGGAAAGTCTTTTTGATATATGGAAAACTAAAATTCCTAAATACAATGTAAAGTTTAAAGAAAACCTCTTTCAACAATTTTCGCAATATGGAGGAGGTGCTGAAAAATCTAAAACATACTTGGGTAAACATTTCGCTAATGCTTATGAATTATATATGTATGCCTTTTTTCTCGGCCTCTATAAAAATGAATTATCTCCTATTGGAGAGGGCCAAAAAAAAATAGATTTCAGTCATCATATTATGTATTGGGGTAATAAAGGAAACCGACTAGATAGAAAAGATTTTAGTAAGCTTCAGGCCTATATGTTTATGGCTTGTGTTGCTAATACAGATATTGACTTTATTGCCTTAGACAAGGGGGAAATTGAGATATCTGATGCTGTAAAAGCATTGATTGAAACCATGGAATCTTATACAAACGGAGGCCTCACGTTGATAACCGAAAAGCTGGATGACAACCCAAATTACTTTTTACAGCTGACTGCTTTTTTGGATTTTATAGGTAATTAATATTTTTAAAAGATGGATGGAAATGCATTTGACTTAGGGGCGCAATTACATATGAAGAAATTAACATATGTACTTTCAGAAGAACAGCGATTGAATTTCAACCATCCGAATATTAACTTGGATTTTTCAAATTGGAATTCTATTAAATACTTGAATAACCAAGCAACTGGGATTAGTGATGAGATAGACAGTATTCCTAATGATGTAGGAGGACTGTATTTGTTCTATCTACCTTGTTCTATAATACCTTCAATCTCAGCATTTCCTTTTTATATAGGAAGAGCCCAATACACACCATCACAAAATTTACGAAAAAGAGTTAGAGAATATTTTAATCATTACAACACAAATAAAGAGAGGCCAAAAATTTATCGAATGCTTAGAACATGGGGTAAAGTTATAAGACTAGCTTATTATCCTTTACAATCAAACGAAGATATTATTCAAATTGAGGCCGATATTATCAATGCTCTTCTTTTTCCAATGAATGACAAAATACCCAATAAAACTGTAAGTGAAGCAATTAAAGCATTTGGCTAATGAAAATACCAGCAATTAGAGCTCATATAGGAAATCGAACATTTTATATAGCACGGTTAACTTTTAAAGAAGTAAATGATTTTGTGTCAAGAATTGATGATGAACTTCATAAAAGTGAAAATTTAAAAGATTTGATCCAAAGAAGTATCACTTCTAATTATTTAAGTATTAAAGAATATATAATAAACCAACCCGAAAGATTTTTTAATGCCCTAATTCTCGCTGTTTACAATGATTATCCTGATTGGAGGCAAATAAAATTTGATTATGATGATTTCACAACGAACCAAATTGGGATTTTAGAATTTCCTGGGAATCATAAAATTTTTCCTTTAGATGGGCAACATAGAGTCGAAGGCATTAAGGCTGCATTGGCAGATAATGATGCACTTGCAAATGAAGAAATAACTGCAATTTTTATTGGGCATAAAAATGATGAAGAAGGAATGAGGCAATCAAGAAGGTTATTTTCTACATTAAATAGATATGCCAAACCTGTAACAATGGACGATATTATTGCACTAGATGAAGATGATTCAGTAGCAATTGTTACAAGACATTTAATCGAAGAGTTTGATTTGTTTAAAGGGAAACGCTTAACTAAATCACAAAATAAAGCCATTCCGGATAATGATAAAGAATCAATAACATCTATAATTACGCTTTATCAGTGTAACCGAGAGCTACTCAAACTATTTAGAAACGAAAATAATACGAATCCAAAATCTGAAAGAGACAAACTTTCACTTGAAAATTATTTAAAATTTCGCCCAAAAGAAGATGAAATAAACAAATTCAAAGACTTTTGTATTAAATTTTGGGAGGACTTCAAAATAATGATGAAAGATGTATAAGACTATGCATTATTAGAACAGTCGCAAAAAGCAAATAAATATCGTAATAAAGAAACTGGAGGTAATTTACTATTTAGACCGGTGGGGTTATTGCCTTTTGTTCAAGCATCAATTGAAATTAGAAAAAGAGAAAAAAAGGATTTCAAATTTATCTTTAGAAGATTAAACAGAATGAATCTTAATTTGAATCAAAAGCCTTGGACCTCAGTATTATGGAGTCCTCAAGAAAAAGTTATGTTAATGGGCTCAAGTGTTTTGACTAAGTTATTGTTTTTATTCATGTATGGTAGAGATGTAATTAACACATCAGAATTGACTAAATTAAAAACTCAATATTCATCAAAATTGAATGTTGACGAAACCAATGTCCAAGAATTAATTAACCAATTACCAATTCTACCTTAAATTAAATTACACAAAACAACTAATACAGCTTTCTCCCTCAGTATCGTCTAAAATATCAATTAAATAACTTGAGCCTTTCGATTTTTGTCGATTGGCTCTTTTTAAATGTTCTCTTTTAATTTGGGCAATACGTTCTCGTTGTATTAAATCTTCAAGAGATTCTTCTTGGTTCCAAGTAAAGCCCTCATCAATTTTCTCGTATTTCTGAGCTTGCACAAATAAGTCCGGGTGCTGCTCATATAGCCAAACCCATTCTATTTTTTGTTGGAAGAAACAGAAATAACAACCGGAGCGGCTTCTAGCGTATTCACCTTTTTCACCATCAACTTCGTATTCAAGTTTCTTATAATATTCCGGTACTCCTACTCCTGAGTCTTCTAATAATTTAAAAATGTCCGCACGGTTTAAATTGTCTTCATTGTCCAGAAGTGGGAAGTCGGTTTCTTTGGCTAGTGGGTAGTCTGTCGATTTTAGCCAATCGAAAGTGACATGGTTATAAAGCGCGGTTCCTTTGTCTAATAATAGGTTTTGCTTGTCAAGAAAAGCTCTTCTATTTTGTTGTGGATTACGATCTTCCAGAACTAAATCTTGATTTATAATACTAACAATTCTATCAAGCTCTTTGCCAGAAACTTGATTCGCATAAATTTCTAATAAGTTACTTCTATTACTATTTGCTAGCAACTTTCTAACAACATCCTCCGCCCACATATTTCTTCTAAATGGAAATATGGATTGAATGTTAGACTTTTTAGAAATATATCCTTCTCGATCTTCATCTCCACGAATACCAACATAACTAACAACAGAATCGTTTCCAACAAAATTCTCGAACGGATCTAGCTTCATTTGCTTGGTACACCAACGCGCAACCGATGAAGGTAAATATCCACGATAAGCTTTGTAGTAATAATCAAAAGGATTTTCATCAGCCTTCTTAGCGTCTTCGGGCTTTAAGTGTGTAATCTTTTTACCCAAATAAATCTCAATGTTCTCGATAAGCTGATAGGTCTCGTCCAATTCTTTACCTGTATCACAGAAATAATAAATAAGGTCAAGCTGTGGGTATAGATTGTTCAGGTAGATAGCAAGTGCTGCACTATCCTTTCCGCCAGATATACCGATAAGGTGCTTTAATTCACTCATTTATTCAATTCTTTATTTATTAATTTACTTAGAACAGCCAATCTTATTTGTTTGTTTTTGCCCAGCAATTTTTCAATAGCATCAGACGATTTGTCAACTTCGTCCATCTTTTCTTTGCTAATGCGCACGTTGGTACTTTTCGTTCCTCCTTCGCTTGTGAGATCTAATTTAAAGATTTGCTCACCTTCTTCTGCTTTTACTTTGTGTATTGCTTGTAAATTATCCAACTCTTGGATCATATGAATCATCCTATCTTTCAGAATCTCTTCTTCCTGATCTGTAATTCTATCCAAAGGCTTTCCAATTAAACTTTGGCCAATTGAAGCTAACCAACTATCCCGGTCATCTAATGGCGAGTTCAGGCGAGCAAGAAACACTTTTTGCCTTGGCAATAACCGATGCTCTTTTACTTCTTTATACCGCTTAGCAAGAGCATTTTTATATTCTTCAAAGTTCAATTTTTTATTAAAGATTTCGGATGTTATGAATCTCTCAAAACGGTTAAGTAATTCTGCATAAGCATTTTTTATTTCGTCAATCGCCTCATTCAGTTTTGAGGCAAAGGCTGCCAATTGTTCGTCAGAAGATTCAAATGATTGAATGTCCATTTTTAATGCCCTTGGAATTGTCTCGAAAAATGTCTTTTCTGGATCTTGTGCATCAACTATGGCCTTACGTAATTCCGTTGCTTCTGAAGATAAGCGGCTTGTGTTTTTAGCATACTCGTTTAAATTTTTATAAAACACAAGAAATGGTCTCACGCTCTGTATGAAGCCATCTTTACTCAACATACTCTTCTTTCCTTGCTCTAAAAACTCACGATACTTGTTAAATACTTTTAATCGAAGCCCTGAAATTTCAAACGCCTTAATTTGAAAACTATCAACTTGCCTTGTAAGCATGTACAATATTGTATCATTCAAATAAGGTATGAACTTACCATTTTCATATAATGCAAAATCACCTCTGTTGATAAACAAAAAAGTTGGAACCCAAAAGTCTATTAATCCTTGTTTTAATTTATAAGGCTTTTCACTGAGTAAGTCATAAAGTTCGGATATACTGCGTTTTTCCTCTCTGGATGAATCAAGAAAAAATTTCGAAATTCTCCAAATCTCATCAAAACCATTTTTCGCACAAGGCTCTTTTAATTCCCAAGTTCCTTCAATGTTTTTATGCATTTCATTATCTACCAATAAAGACTTATAAATAGTCTTTTCGGGAGGAAACTTTTCTTTTTCAAAACCACAATCTCGTTTATCCCAAAATTCAGTTAACCGTTGAAAATAGTTTTTTCTAGCTGTATGTATTGATGTAGAAATCTTATGCTTATTCAATAATTCATTATTGAATTTTGGTGTTTTACAATAAACTTTTCTACAAATTTGTGATAGAGCAACATTCAATTTTTGTTGATTAGAAATACCTTGTATTTCTTTTCCATTAAAAATCCAACTGACTTTATTTGTATATAATGAACCTAAAACTTCATGACTCAATAATTTTTCATGTGAAGCAAGAATCTTTTCAAATTCTTGCTTTGCAACATGATCTTCTCTATTATCACTTAAAACTTTTTTTGTTTTTAAGATTTCATAGATGTGTTCTTGAATAGCTTTGGCATTTGTAAAAAAACCATACAAAATAGCTTCTTCCTGTTTACATGAAACTTTTTTTATGATGTTTATACAATCTTTCTCTTCATTAAAAACAAGATTAATATACCCGTCTATTGCTCCTTCAGGTTTAATATCATTAATAGGGTTTTCAGAAATTTTAAATCCAAAAATTCTTGGCGTACCTGTATTATAACTCGCTTCTTTAGCTTGTATATACGGAAAATCAAAATGTTCTAAAAGTGATGAAATAAGATCAAATGATCTGTCTACTGCTTCTTCTGCTTTAATAAGCTCTTGGTCAAAATCAACATCAGTACCTTCGATTATTTTATACGAATTATTGAATTTAGTGAATCTAACAATACTTTTTTTCTCCAGTTCTTGTAAAGCATTTTCTATTTCATCATAGCTATAAAGACTCTTAAAATAGCTCTGAAGCATTTCTTTGTCCACTTGAGCTGACTTAGCAGCAAATAATTGTAAAAGCCCTATTGTTTTAAATAAATCTAATTTAATTGCACGAGAAGCAATATCTCCAACTTCAATCCTTTCAATTCCTGCTTGCATTCCTTGCCAATTACGATATTGAGTATTGTAAGCCGAATTTAAAAACGAATAAAAAGACGCTAACAGATAATCGTAAATCAAAGGAACATTGGCCCAATTTTCAGATTTTAAATCGCTTTCAAGAAATGTAAATAGAGAACGTTCGTTTTGACCATATTGCTGCAATGATTTAGTAAGAACTGCTGCTGAAATTATATCGAGAGGTGCTAAATCTCCTTCTATTTGTTTTACAGATTCGGCTGAAAACGGAAGAATATGTTTTTTGATTGCTAAATCAAGATAGTCTTCACTTAGTTTCCCTCTTCCATTTAATTTCTTTGCTGCTAGGTATAGTAATTGTTCTACAGGCTCATTAAATGTTAACTCTTTAAAACGGCCTTTAACCTTACGCCATTCTTTTTTTTGGCTATCATCAGCAATATGAGCTCCATAAGCTTCAAAGTTTTGATGTAGCGTACTTATTAGAATAATATTTCGATTATGGTCATTAACAAACTCCGCAAGTTGCTGTAAAAAATAAAGTTCTTTTTCTGGATTATGCTTAGATGCGTATTCTAAAAATTTACCAAATTCATCAAGGTAAATTACTAAGAGGTTATTTTCTTCTGACAACCGATATAAAGAATCAAATATTTTTTGGTTGCCATCAAAATCATCTTGAATATCAAGTAACTCATGAAAATATTTAATAAGCGATTGATACTGCCCAACTATCTGAATGGATTTTATATTTTTTGGTTTAAAACCAAAATCAAGTTTAAAAGTTCCTTTGGCTCTCAATGATTGGTCGAACGCCATTAAAAATGACGATTTACCTGTACCGTAAGAACCTATTAAGATGAAGGAATGAATACCGGATCTAAAGTCATGCCCAAGTTGTTCCGCTATCCGTACCGCATTTGGTGTAGCAATGTATTCAAACTGTTTGTTGGCATCTCGAATAATGTTAACAGATGTAGTAAACTTACTAGCCATAATAATCCTCTAATATCAATTCTTTAATCAATTTATTCTTAAACTGTAGCTCACGTATTCCGGCTTCATTACTAAAGGTTATTCCATATTCAAGCTCTTCAGCTAGCCTTTCAAGAATTATTGTTAACCCCTCTTTACTCAAAGCAAAGACAGAACCAACGCTATTCAAACTACTATAAAGTCTTTCGAAATCAATCGATAGACTATCAGGGTGTTGGTCAAGAATTGCAAACAAAATAATCTGAAGAGGGACTTCATTTCTTGTGGATCTTTCTATTAACCATACTTCACGGCTTTTTACTTTACCGTCCTTATCCACAAATGATTTTTGAATTTGCTTTAGTAGATTCAATTCACTTAATATCCCAGTAAAACTTTCTTCGATATCACTCGACTTAAAATCAGCATAGTAAGTCCTGTAAAAAACAGTAAAATCTTTCTTTAAAGTGTTTTGATTAAAATCACCTTCTTTATTTCTATTTATAAAGTCAATATAAATATCAGTAACAAACTCAGGCCTTTCTTTTATTAACTCATTAAAAACTATGTTAAATGTTGAAGCTTGACCACTTGTAACTAATAAATAATGAAGTAGCCATAAACTGCCGTAATCTTCTAAATAAGGATCCCATCCTTTTGATGAAAAAAGCTTATTTGCAAGTACACTTGGTTTGTCTTCTGCATCTAATATTTGAAAACACCTCGACCAAAATCGGATGGCCGTGACCATGTTTTTACCAACACCAAGCTCTAAAGATGCGTCATCATCATTAAAACTATTACCATTTAAACGAAAATCAAAAGCTTTTTTAAGCCAAAATTGGCGACAATGAAAGGTATCGTGCCCAGAAAATGTTAGATTGCTCATGAACCAATAATACAAATGTTTGAACCTAAAACCTTCGATTCTCAGAATAAATTACCAACAATAAAATCGGAACTTATTAAAAAACGAAGTCATTTTTTCTTTGCTGAATTACTCCGTACCAATATGCACCAAGGCATCGCCCATGTTTACCACGGGGAAGTTGTTTAGGCCAATAATTACCCCGGCATTTGGGGCGTGTATTTTATGTTCGAACTGCCCATAAGGCCCCGTGATGTAGCCTATAACTTGTTTTTTTTCTACCCGCGTACCATTGCGCACACTTAGGTGAAACATGCCTGCGTGTTTGGCGCGCAACCATGCCGAGTTGTTTATAAATATGGGCAGTTGGTTTTCTTCTGGTGCGGTGTCTCGCATACCCAAATGTTTCATCACTCTTAAAATACCATTGTAGCCCACATCTACAACTTGCTTGCGTAGGCGTAGAGTTTCGCCTCCTTCAAACACCAAAATGGCTTTGCCTGCTTTGGCAGCTGTTTTGCGCAACGATTTTTCTCTAAAAGGCGATTTAATTAAAATAGGTGCTCCAAAAACATCAGCCAATTCTCGTTCTTTCTCCAGTTCAAACGCTGCTCTAATTTGCGGATAGTTGTTTCTGCTGGCTCCGCCCGTATGAAAATCTAATCCGAAATCTATAAGTGGCAATATTTGTGACGACATAAAAAACGCAATGCGCGAGGCCAACGATCCGGTTTTAGACCCGGGAAATGAGCGGTTTAAATCTTTGCCATCGGGAAGCGCACGGCTGTTGTTTATAAATCCATATACATTAAAAACAGGAATGGCAATCACCGTTCCGGTGGTAGGTACATTTGCTTTAGACGAGATAAACCTGCGCATGATTTCTATGCCATTGGTTTCATCGCCATGCATGCCCGCCATGACCAAAAGCGTTGGGCCATCTACCAGTGCTCGCGAAACAAAAACCGGTATATTGATGGGTGTGCGCGTGGGCAACCGTGCAATGAGCGCGTTGATTTGCACATTTTCTCCTGGCAAAATGCGCTTGCCATCGATTACGATTTCCTTCACAGCTAGGCGTTTATTTTATCTTTCTGAATTCGTTTTTTGGGGGCTTTGGTATTGGCCTCTAAAAATTCAACAATTTTTTCGGCTATATCAATGCCTGTGGCTTTTTCTATTCCTTCTAATCCCGGAGATGAGTTTACCTCTAAAATTAGCGGGCCGCGTTTGCTTTGCAGTAAATCTACACCAGCCACACTAAGGCCTAGTTTCTTAACCGCCAAGATGGCTGCAGCCTGCTCTTTTCGTGTAAGTTTTATAATAGAGGATGTCCCTCCTCGGTGCAGGTTAGAACGAAATTCGCCTTCTTTGGCTTGGCGTTTCATAGCGCCCACCACTTTGCCATCAACCACAAAAACACGTACATCTGCCCCACCCGCTTCTTTTACAAATTCTTGCACAATAACCCGTGCTTTTAGTCCGTGAAACGCTTCAATTACCGATGCCGCGGCTTTTTCGTTTTCGGCCAGCACAACACCCAGACCTTGGGTTCCCTCTAGTAATTTAATGATTACGGGTGCGCCTCCCACACCTTTTAAGATAGAATCTGTATCTCTAGAGTAATTGGTAAAAACGGTTTTGGGCAGATCTAATCCTGCCCTAGAAAGTATTTGCAAACTGCGCAGTTTATCTCTAGATCTAATAAGCGCCTGAGACTCTACCGCAGAGAACACTTTTTGCATTTCGAATTGCCTTACCACTGCCGAACCATAAAATGTTACTGAGGCACCAATACGTGGAATTACAGCATCATAATGCGGTAATACGTGCCCTTTGTAAATGATAGACGGATTGTTTTTTTCCATCACCAACGTACATTTTAGTGCATCAATAACATCGGCAGTGTGGCCGCGTTTTTCGCATGCTTCTACCAGCCTTTTTGTAGAATATAAATTTGCATTTCTAGAAAGTATAGCTACCCTCATTCTGTAAGATTTGTTTTTTGTTTATAAGATAAATTGGTTTTAGAAACATCTACCACAAAATCTTTTTGCAATAATTTTCTTCCTAAAAGTATGGGGAATTTTAAGCTTCCTCTGTCGCTTAAAGAAAACTCTGTAACGTAATTTTTGCCAAACAAAGTAATGTCGGTTTCAATAATATAGCGTTCTTCACTTTGCCCAAAAGAGTTTTTAATTTCTCTTGTCGTAAAGGTATCGAAGTAAAAATCTTTGTCGTTGTATTCTGGGTGAGTAGGATCTAACAAAGTAAAGTGCAGCACCTTTTTGCCGTCTTTAACAATAACTTCTGCATGATGATAATGAATAGCACTGGTAAACGCTCCGGTATCCACTTTTGCATCCAAACCAAAAAGATCCATTTTTGGTAAATCTACTACATCAAACCTACCAATAATTTGTTTTTTCGTTTTCAATACATCTAAATTTACTGCACAATGTGTACACTTTTTTACCTCCACTTTTCACGGTTTAAATCAAGTGGATTCTTGTTGGCGAAGTAATTAAATAAGATTGGCATTCTCCATTTTTTTTTAATCAAGATTAATTCTGAATTAGGCCCTATTTTAACAATATACTGGCAATAAAGAACAACTTAGATTGGGGAAAAACTTATATTCGCCAGAAATAGTTTAACCCTCATATTTACAAGAAAAGTAATCACATAAAATGTTCAAAACACTTCTTCGCCAGTTTCGTACCATCGCCATATTAGAAGGCATAAGTTATCTGCTTTTTGCCATCACAATGCCTTTAAAATACATGTTAGATATTACCCAACCCAACTACATTGTGGGTATGGTTCACGGTTTATTGTTTGTTCTCTACCTCTTTATGGGGTTGCGTTGCTGGATAGAATATAAGTGGAAATTTAGCTTTGTACTTCTGGCCTTTGCAGCATCACTAATTCCATTTGGAACTTTTTATTTAGAGGCTAAATATTTAAAAACCATGGAGGCCAAGTAGAAAAACCTAAAGGCAATTCTACAATCCCCAAACAATAAATTATAAACCCGCATGCTAGACCGCATCATCCAAAACAGCATCAACAACAAGTTAATTGTCTTGTTATTTTGTGGGGCTATTGTTGGTTTTGGCATATTTTCTTTGGCTAACCTTTCTATTGGTGCGGTGCCCGATATTACCAACAACCAAGTACAGGTAATTACCACATCGCGCAATTTGGCCACAGAAGATGTAGAAAAATTCTTGACCTACCCCGTAGAGTTAGAAATGGCAAACTTGCCTGGTGTTACAGAAATACGTTCTGTATCTAAGTTTGGCCTATCAGTGGTAACGGTTGTTTTTAAAGATGATATGGGCACTTACCTGCCCCGCCAGCTCATTGCCGAGAAAATTAAAAGTGCCGAAGAAAAAATACCTGCCGGATTTGGAAATCCATTTATGGGCCCTGTTACTACGGGGTTGGGAGAAATTTATCAATATGTTTTAGATGTAGATCCGGCATATAAAAACAATTATTCTATATCAGACCTCAGAACCATTCAAGATTGGATTGTAAAGCGTCAGCTTTCAGGAATTCCGGGGGTAGTAGAAGTAAATACCTGGGGCGGTTTTTTAAAAGAATATCAGGTTGCTGTTAATCCAGAGCGGCTACGCGCGATGCAACTTTCTATGTTTGATGTTTTTGAGGCTTTAGAAAACAACAACAGCATTGCCGGTGGGGCCTATCTTGAAAAAACAAACAAGAGCTATTTTATTCGTGGCGAAGGACTCATAACCAAATTAGAAGACATAGAAAGCATCGTTGTAGCCAACCGAGCGGGCATTCCGATTTTTATAAAAGATGTTGCAGAAGTAGGATTTGGACATGCAAACCGCTTTGGTGCAATTACGGGCAATGGCGAGGGCGAAAAAGTGCTGGGTCAAGTTATGATGCTTAAAGGCGGAAATACCAAAGCCGTTATAAATGCTGTAAAAAATCGTGTGGCGGAAATAAAAACGGCCTTGCCCAAAGGAGTAACCATTAATCCCTTTTTGGAGCGCAGCGAGTTAATAGACAAAACAACATTTACCATAGCCGAAAACCTTGTTCTAGGATGTTTAATTGTAATTTTTGTGGTTGTTCTCCTGCTTGGCAATTGGCGCTCTGGTTTGGTTGTTGCCTCTGTTATACCACTAACATTGCTCTTTGCACTTTCATTAATGTACTTATTTGATGTAGATGCCAACCTCATGAGTTTGGGGGCTATAGATTTTGGGATTATTATAGACGGTGCCGTTATTATTGTTGAATACATCGCCTATAAAATCACGAACCAACGCAATGATTTGATGGCTTTGCCCAAAGGAGAGCAACAAGGTTTAAGAGATAAAATCACATTTCAAGGTGCCTCTAAAATGATGCATTCTGCCATATTTGGACAATTGATTATCATCATCGTGTTTATTCCCATTTTAACTTTAGCAAACATTGAAGGAAAAATGTTTAAACCCATGGCCCTCGTTTTTGTGTTTGCCCTAATTGGTGCCATGATTTTGTGTTTTACTTACGTGCCGGTAATGGCTTCGCTCTTTATTAAGCCAACAGACCCCAACAAACGAACCATATCAACACGGCTTATAAAATTTTTAGACCGCAAATACCAACCCATATTAACGTGGGCTTTGCAAAAGAAAAAACTTGTATTGGCATCGGCAATTGCTTTGTTTATAGGCACCGCCCTACTTTTTATAAATATGGGCGGAGAGTTTATACCCACGTTAGATGAGGGTGATTTTGTGATTCAGCCCGTACTTCCTACAGGTACATCGCTAAGCAAAACAGTAGAAATTACAACAGAAATAGAAAAGATATTACTCACATTTCCGGAGGTAGAACAAGTTGTAACAAGAATTGGCGCAGCCGAGGTACCCACCGACCCCATGAGCATGGAAGAAAGTGATGTTATTATTAAACTAATTCCGAAAAAACAATGGACATCGGCAAAAACAAAAGATGAGTTGGCCAATAAATTTAAAGAGGCCTTGAGTATAATTCCTGGTATTGATTATGAATTTACGCAACCCATAGAAATGCGCTTTAACGAATTAATGACAGGCGTTAGAGCAGACTTAGCGATTAAAATTTTTGGCGAAGATTTAGATGTACTCTACAACAAAGCACTAGAAGTACAAGCCGCCATAGAAGGTGTTGATGGCGCTGCAGATATCATTGTAGAAAAAGTAGCCGGATTACCCCAAATGAGTGTAAAATACAATCGCCAACGCGTAGCCAAGTATGGGGTAAACATTGCCGATTTAAACAAAGTGCTTACCATGGGATTTGCCGGAACATCAGCAGGAACTGTTTTTGAAGGAGAAAAGCAATTTGACCTTGTTGTACGTTATGATGAATTGCACCGACAGGATATAGAAAACTTAAGAATGGCCAGCGTAAAATTGCCCAATGGTGGCCAAATGCCCCTAAGCGAATTTGCCGAAATTGTTTATACCAAAGGTCCGGCTAAAATTTCCAGAGATAATACCAAACGCAGAATTGTAGTTGGCGTAAATGTGCGCAATAGAGATTTAGAATCGGTGGTAAAGGATGTGCAAAATCGGGTTGAACAAAACGTAAAATTACCCGCTGGCTATACCGTAGAATATGGTGGCCAGTTTGAGAATTTAAAAACTGCTCGTGCACGCCTTACAGTGGCTGTGCCTGTTGCCTTATTGCTCATCTTTATTCTGCTCTATTTCGCCTTTAATTCTGTTAGAGATGCGTTACTGATTTATAGCGCCATACCCATGTCGGCCATTGGCGGTGTGATACTTTTATACATGCGCGGCTTGCCATTTAGCATTTCGGCAGGTGTAGGTTTTATTGCTTTATTTGGTATTGCTGTGCTCAATGGCATTGTACTTTTAGAGGAGTTTAAAGAATTGAAAAAAAGCGGAATGCAAAATATTAATGAGCTAATAAAAACAGGTACACGAAAAAGATTGAGACCCGTTTTATTAACGGCAACAGCGGCAGCTCTCGGCTTTTTACCTATGGCCATTTCTACATCGGCCGGGGCCGAAGTTCAGCGTCCGTTAGCAACCGTTGTCATTGGCGGATTAATCTCGGCAACTTTTTTAACGCTTGTTGTTTTGCCCGTTTTATATGCCATTTTTAATCGAGACAAAAACGCAGATAAACCAAAATTTAGTGTAAATACGCTGGCATTGCTGTTGGTGTTTATGCTACCATTAAGCAGTTTTGGCCAAGAAAAACCCAAAAAAATCACGCTAGAAGACGCCATAGAAATTGCGCTAAAAAACAACCGAAGTCTTCAAGCCAGTTCTATGCGCATAGAGCAAAACAGCCAATTGGTTGGTAGTGGGTGGAATATTGACAAAACACAAGTATTCTACAATTTCGATCAGAATAACATAGCACCCAATAATATTCCTCTACGGGTGTGGGGCATTAATCAAGAAATGCAATTTCCGACCATTTATGGGGCACAAAGAAAATTGCTAAAAAGCAAAGTAGGCCTAGCCACACAATCGTATAACATAGAAAAAAGAATCTTAACCAAAGAAGTTTCTACTGCCTACTACAACGTGTTGTTTTGGAAATTGGTGTCAAAAAATTATGCCTATTTAGATAGTGTTTATGAGCAATTTTCTATAGCTGCAGAAAACAGATTTAAACATGGCGAAACAAACTATTTAGAAAAACTAACAGCCGAAACAAAGCACAGAGAGGTTTCTCTGCGGTTTAAACAAAGTCAAGAGTCTGGTTTAAAAGCGCATATCGAATTAAATCAGTGGTTGCAAACCGATACCTCTTACGTCATCAGTTTAGATGATTTTACACCAATTCCTTTGAGTTCACTAGACACATCAAATCACCCAGGAATCAATTATTACGAACAGTCTTTAAAAATATCTGAGCAAGCCTTGGCTGTAGAAAAAAACTACCTCCTCCCCGATTTGTCTGTAACCGTTTTTAGAGGCAGTAATACGGGCCCAGACCCAAATGTTTACACGGGTTTTCAGGCGGGCATTTCTGTACCCTTATGGTTTGGTGCAAACAAATCTAAAATAGATGCCTCAAAAACAGAGGTCTTAATCATGCGTAAAGAAGCCGAAAATTATAAGCGCATTTTAAATGCCAAGTACTTAGGCTTATTATCAGATTTAAAACTGTACCAACAAGAAATAGATTATTACAATACCGTTGGAAATGCGTTGAGTAAAGAAATTGTATTTCATGCAAAAAACGCATTTAGAGAAGGGGAAATAGATTTTCTTGAATTTGCCTTGCTCATAGAAAATGCAAGGAATATTCAATTAACTTACTTTGAATCGCTCCTCAATTACAATCTTACTATTCTAGAAGCAAACTATTTAACCAACTAAAAAATGAAACATTCTCACTTTAAAAAAAGTACATTTTTTTCGCTTCTAGTTGTCGCCCTATTGATTACAAGTTGCGCAAATACAGAACCCGAATCATCCTCGGACCAACATAATCATGTTGAGGAAAACGAAGTTGTAGAGGTTTCATTAGCTCAATTTGAAGCTTCTGATTTTGTTCTTGGCAACATTGAAACAAAGAAAATTAACGAAGCAATAAGTACCAACGGGGTATTTGAAGTTGCACCAGAAAACAAAGCTGTAGTTAGCGCCTTTTTTGGAGGATTTGTAAAAAAAATACATTTACTACCCGGGAAAAAAGTAGTAAAAGGCCAAACTGTAGCGGTGCTAGAAAATCCAGAATATGCAAAACTGCAACAAGAGTACTTGGCTGTTAAAAGCAATTTAGTGCATTTAAAAAGTGAATTTGAACGTCAGAGAAATTTGGTTGCCGATAAAAGTACTGCGCAAAAAAATGCCGTTAAAGCAGAAGCAGATTACAATATGGCTCTATCTTCCTTTCAATCACTAAAAAAGCAATTGGCCATGATGAACATTGATCCCGAAAGTTTAACCATAGCAAACATTAGCACCGAAATAAAAGTAAAAACGCCAATAAGTGGCTATGTTACTAGTGTAGGTGCCGAAACAGGAATTTACTTAAATGCCCAAAGCCCAATCGTTACGATTATCAATACAGATCATATGCACTTAGAATTGAATATCTATGAAAAAGATTTGCAAGATGTAAGAATTGGGCAAACCATAAAATTTCATGTGCAGAATAAAATACATGAAGAACATTACGGAACGGTATATTTAATAAATCAAGAAATAGATGAAGCACGCAGAACTGTGCGCATTCACGGGCATGTAGAAGATGAACATACCGAAGAAATTTTTATTCCGGGCATGTACATTGAGGCACAAATTTTTACTTCAGAAAAAGAGATTATGGCACTTCCTGAAGAAGCCATTATAAATCTTGATGATGAAAATTACGTACTTATTTTAGATAGTAAAAATGATCATGGCTATCACTTTAAGAAGCAAAAGGTTGTTTTAGGCAATACCTACAAAGGTTTTGTAGAAATCGTAAACGCTGCTGATGTTTCGAAAAGCAAAAAAATCTTAACAAAGGGCGCATTTGGACTTTTATCAGATGGAAATGCCGGTGGCCATTCGCACTAATGAATTTAGGGGGTAATCTATACATTTTTATAATCAATATTTTAGATTTTTTAGGGTAAATTAAAACATTATATCCAGTTTAATGTTATAACATCTATTAGTGTATATTTGCACGAAAGTTTAAACATTAATTTAAAACAAAAATGAAAAAAGGAATAAATACCATTTTAGCATTGTCAACTTTATTATTTGTTGCGTGTAGCGAAGGTGAAACACCAGAAGAGGTTGTAGTTGACGAAGTTGTTACAGAAGCCACTACGTACACAACTGATGTTGAAGCATCAGAAATTAATTGGAGAGGTGAAGTTGCAGGGATATATGGCCACGATGGTTATGTAAACTTACAAAGTGGAATGGTTGAAATGGCAGACAACAAACTTGTTGGCGGAGAATTTACAGTTGACATGACCACTTTTTATCCAACAGATTCTGCTTCTTACAAAGATGTAGATGGTGGAAGAATTGCTGATTTGCAAAACCACTTGTCAAGCGAAGACTTCTTTGCATCTGCTACCTACCCTACTTCTACGTTTGTGATTACTTCTGTAGAAGGCAACAAAGCTACAGGTGATTTAACTGTACGTGGAAAAACAAACCAAGAAACTTTTAATATTACCTCTATTGATGTAACTGAAAGTGGCTTAAACATAAAAGGTAAGTTGGTTTTTGATCGTCAGAAATATGATGTTGCCTGGGTACATTATATGAAAGACATGATTTTATCTGATAACATTGCCTTAACAATAAACTTGGTTGCTACCAAATAATATAAGCAAGTAGGTTATTCTTGAATGATAAAAGCCCCACGCTAATAGCGTGGGGCTTTCTTTTTTAGATTTTAAAAAGCTTATTGAATAATAATTCTTTCTACTGTACTTGATTCGTTACTCGATACTTTTATCACATACACACCTGCAGCAAAACCTTGCAATGAGATTTGGCGAGATGATATAGTAGATGAACTTGTAAACGATTCAGCGAATAATACTCTACCGTTAATGTCCATTACTTGCGTATTGAATGTAGCATCAGCATCTCCCATAACAATGTAAGTGAAATTG
>JAUHWL010000018.1 GCA_030424545.1 Bacteroidia bacterium | reverse complement strand
CCGTAGGTGGCAGCCCCGGTTACCCACGCGCTACAGGTATAGAGCTAGTTGGCGATGTAAGCTATGCAGAAATAAAAGACAACTACTTTTACAAATGCAGCCCCGCAGGTATAAAAGGCACAGAGCCTAATGGCGATTTTGAAGGAACCGTTTTTTACTGCAACACCTTTGACGAATGCTACAACGGGTTAGAGTTTGATGATGCCACCCTAAGCAACCAAGGCGATGCCACCCACGGTGCAGGTAACCAATGGATTAGTTGTACCAATTATAATTATGAGATAACGAATCCGGTTTCATCAAATACAAAATATTATTATCGAAATGTCACAAATGAAAATCCATTTGTTAGCCCGGGTTACGTAACAACTAACTTTGATTGGACACATAGTATTGCTTCAGGAATTGTTGTTTCTTGTGCGGTATTGAATAAAACTGGTGAAGTTGCAAATGAAGAGGAAATAACGGTTAAAGGAGTTAGAGTTTATCCCAATCCGTCAAACGGAATTTTTACAATCTATTCTAGTATTGAGAAAATTATTCTAATTGAACTATTTGACTTAAATGGAAAATTGATTTCTTCAAATAATAATAGGGTTTACAAATCGACTGTAGAAATCAACAACAAACCTGCCGGGGTATATATACTTCGTATTACATGTGAAAGCTCCATAGAACACCATCGTTTAGTAAAACGATAGCGATGGCTATTCGTTTTGTCATATTCTATAGCATGCTTTTGTGCGCCAACAATCATATTGACGCGCAAAACTTAGTGCAGAACTATGAGTTTAACAATGCGATTCATGGAAGTTTCTATCCCTTAGGTGGAATGGATAGCATTTTTAGCAATTGGCAGGAGGCGGATAAAACCTCCGATGGTTATCAGTTTTCAAAAGCTAATGGAGCTCATGACACAAATTGTTTAGCAAACAACATATTTCCCCCTGCATATGCTTGTCCAGGAAGCTATACAAATTATTCAACATTCCATTATTTTTCTCCAACTCCATACGCAGGAAGAGGTTATGGTTTTTTATCATTAGCTAGAGATCCTTCTAAGCTCTTCTCAGGAGATTCTGTCGGAGTGTTATTGTCCTATTCAAGTAACTACTTAAAATCAAAGCTGAAAAAAGACTCACTCTATTGCACTGAAATACATGTTCAAATTATGAAAGGGTCAAGAGCAGGAGAACATTTTGAAATGACCGATGATGGGTTGGGTTTGTATTTTTCTGATAATGATATTTTTCAAAGTTTACCTTGGAAACTAGGTATTCAGCCACAAGTAGGAAATTGGGGCATGATAGATACCGTTTCGCAGTGGCAAAAATTGCGCGGTAGTTTTATTGCTGATGGCACCGAAGAATACCTCCATATAGGTAATTTTGACCCGTTTAATGCACAATTGCCATGGCGATTTACTTCCAATGCAAGTTCGCTAAATGCTGTTTATGGCGTACTTGCGTATGATGCCGTTTACGTATACAACTGTAGAGACACCCTGTTCAGCATACTACAAGAAGACACAACGGTTTGCTACGGGCAGCCCGCATGGTTGGCGCCCCAGCTAAAAGGGTTTAAGCTGCAAGACAGCACCACCACCTACAACTGGGAAACACCCACAGGCAATTTTACCACCCAAGATACAGGCATCTTGGCCACCCAACCCGGAGAGTACAAAGTAGAAGCCATTATTAACAAACGCTTTAAAAGCAGAACCACGTTTACCCTGCATTGGCTGCCACCACCGCCCGTGCCCAGTTTACTGCCAGATACGCTCACCATTTGTTTAAACCAGAATGAGGTTAGCACAACAGCGCCCTACATTTTTGGCGCCAGCTATTTGTGGCCCAGCGGAGACACCACCCGTGCCCAAACCTTTACGTGGGCGGGGCTGTACAATCTGCAAATAAGTACGAAATGCTGGTTATACGAGGAAGAAGTTTATGTAGAAAACAAAAACTGCGGCAACATGCTATATGTGCCAAATGCCTTTAGCCCAAACGGAGATGGTGTAAACGATTACTTTGAAATTTACGGCTCAGACCGCCCCATAGATGTAACCATTACAGACCGTTGGGGCCGCGTTGTACTGCGAGACACCAACTACAAAAACACGTGGGATGGCACCTACAACGGCCAACCACTAGAATTTGGCGTTTATACCTACGTAATATATTGGAGCAAAGACGAAGTAACCACCGGCCGTAAAATGGGCACGGTTACAATTTTGCAGAAGTAATGGTTAATCTTTTCTTAAAAATGGGGGTTCATTTTTGGTCAACAATTTAGAGCAAAATCCGACTTTCACTAGATTGCTTTTAAGTTGTTTTACCATGAAGGGTAATGTTAAAAACTACTATTGAAAATCTTTAAGTTCTATGCTGTTTGTTGTGAAGAAAAATTCATCTTCTAAAAAGTTAGAGCCAACCAAAACGGTACGGTCTCCCATATATTCTTGCAACAATTCTTGATACCAAATTTTTCCTTTCGGGTCTAAATTAGAAGTGGGCTCATCTAACAAAAGTATTTCTGTATTTGCCGTAATGGCTAATGCAAGTCTCACACGTTGCCGCATACCCGATGAGTAGGTTTTTATTGGGCGGTCTTTAAATCGTTGCAGTTGCAAGCGGTTTATTAAACCATCTATGGTTACTCCGGGCAAAAAAGGGTTAAATTTTTGTTGGAAGTTAAGGTGCTCTTCTAGTGTAAATTCTTCTATTAAATCTATATAAGGAGCACAAAAAGAAACGGTTTTAAATCGTTCTTCTTGCGGTATAATTTTATTGTTTTGGGTAAATGTTACGGTACCTGTAGAGGGCACAAGTGCTGTGCTAAGTATTTTTAAAAAGGTAGATTTTCCGGAGCCGTTACCGCCAAGAATTACGCTTCTATGCCCACTTTTTAGGGTGAGATTTACGTTTTTAAATACAGAATGATTTTGAAATGTTTTACTAACGTTTTCTAGCTTAACTTCCATTTCTACTTACCGTAAAACCCTTCATAATTCCGCGTTGAGAGTTGCGTATAAACTGTAAAATTTCATCACGTTCTTTGGTTGCTGTAAACTCAGACTCTATAATCTCTGCAGCTTGTGTCGTGTTGTAGTTTTTCTGGAAAATAATCCTGTAAATTTCTTGTATTTCGCTAATTTTCTCGCTGGTAAAACCTCTTCTTCTAAGGCCAACAGAATTAATTCCTACGTAGCTAATGGGCTCTCTGGCGGCTTTAGAGTAGGGCGGTATATCTTTACGTACCAAAGAACCACCAGTAACAAAAGCGTGGTTCCCTATACTACAAAATTGGTGGATGGCTGTAAGGCCAGCTAAGATTACATTGTTGCCCACAGTAACGTGGCCAGCCAAGGTGCTGTTGTTAGAAAATATGCAGTAATCGCCAACCAAGCAATCGTGCGCTACATGGCTATAGGCCATAATTAGGCAGTTTTTGCCAATTACGGTTTTGCCTCTATCTACAGTGCCTCGGTTTATGGTAACACATTCTCTAATGATTGTGTTGTCGCCAACTTCTGCGGTTGTTTCTTCGCCTTTAAATTTTAAATCTTGTGGTATGGCACTTACTACAGCCCCCGGAAAAATGCGCACATTTTTACCAATTCGGGCACCTTCCATAATGGTAACGTTAGAACCTATCCAGGTTCCTTCTTTAATAACCACATTTTTATGGATGGTTGTAAAAGGCTCTATAACTACATTGTCGGCAATTTTTGCAGAAGGATGTACGTATGCTAAAGGTTGATTCATGTTAGTTGCTTTTAATGATCTGAGCCATTAGAGAGGCTTCGGTTGCTAATCTGTTGCCCACGTAGGCGCGGCCTTTCATCTGTACGATTCCTCTTCTTATGGGTGCAATAAACTCTAAAGTAAATACCAAGGTGTCTCCGGGTACAACTTTACTTTTAAATTTTACTTCTTCCATTTTTAAGAAAAAGGTGAGGTAATTTTCAGGATCTGGTACGGTGCTTAAGGCAAGTATTCCCCCAACTTGCGCCATAGCTTCTACTTGAAGTACGCCTGGCATTACAGGGGCTCCAGGAAAGTGTCCTACAAAAAAGGACTCATTCATGGTAACATTTTTTACACCTACAATGTGGCTATCAGACATTTCTATAACCTTATCTACCAACAAAAAGGGTGGGCGGTGGGGCAATGTTTTTTGTATGGCAACAATATCCATGATGGGTTCTTTATCTGGATCATGCTGCGGAATATTGGGTTTACTTTCTTCTTTTTTAATTTGCTGCATAAGCATTTTGGCAAAATTTGTATTTGCCTTATGCCCGGGCTTGGTGGCTATAATACGCCCAATAATTGGGCGGCCAATAAGTGATAAATCGCCAACTACATCTAGCAATTTATGGCGTGCTGCCTCATTAGGGAAGTGTAAAACTAAATTGTCTAAAATGCCGTTTGGCCTTACCGATATAGCTTCCTTGTTAAATGCTGCGCTTAATTTTTTCATGCTTTCTGCCGATATCTCTTTATCAACATAAACAATGGCATTGTTTAAATCGCCACCTTTAATCAGTCCGTTTTCTAAAAGAAATTCTAATTCATGCAAAAAGCTAAATGTGCGAGAGGAGGCTATTTCGGTTTTAAAACTACTCATCTTTTCTAGATGTGCGTTTTGTGAGCCGAGCACATTTGTTTTGTAATCTACCATTACGGTAACTTGGTAATCATCTGCGGGCAGTGCAATTATTTCTACACCTTCGGCTTCATCTCTGTAAACTACAGGCTTGGTGATTTTATAATAATTTTTCTCTTGGTCTTGTTCCGTAATTCCCGCCTCTTCTATTTTTAGTAAAAAGGGTAGTGCGCTACCATCTGCAATGGGTGGTTCAGGCGCATCTACTTCTATGAGGCAGTTGTCTATATCTAAACCAACAAGCGCAGCTAAAACGTGCTCTACAGTATGCACAACTTCTGCGTCTTTGCCAATGGTTGTGCCACGTGCTGTTTGAGAAACATTGGTAGCCAAGGCGTCTATAACAGGGGCTCCTTCTAAATCTGTACGTTTAAATTTAAAACCATGGCCTACTGGAGCAGGATTAAAAGTCATATTCACTTTTAGTCCGGTATGCAGCCCTACGCCTGCATATGTTACCGCTTTGGCTAATGTTTTTTGTTTAGACATATTTATTTGCTTAAATCATTTATTTTTTTTGCCAACTCTGGCAGTTTTCTAAAGAGGGCATAACTGCGCACATAATCGCCAATGCCAAAAGCCGGAGAACCTTGTATAACTTCGTTGTCCTTAACGTTTTTGCCAATGCCACTTTGTGCGGCAATTTTAACACCGTTGCCAATGGTTAAGTGGCCAATAATACCTACTTGCCCGCCAATCATGCAATTTTTGCCAATTTTGGTTGAGCCAGCAACACCTGTTTGGGCAGCAATTACAGTGTTTTCTCCAATTTCAACATTGTGCGCTATTTGTATAAGGTTATCTAGTTTAACACCTTTTCTAATAATCGTGCTACCAATGGTTGCTCTGTCTATGGCTGTGTTTGCTCCAACTTCTACGTAATCTTCTATAATCACATTGCCCAATTGCGGAATTTTATCGTAACTATTCTCTGCATTGGGCGCAAAGCCAAACCCATCTGCGCCAATGGTGCTGCCACCATGTATGGTAACGTTGCTACCAATTTTGCATTCATTGTAAATGCGTACTCCGTTAAATAGGGTTGTATTGTCGCCAATGGTTACATCATCTCCTATATATACGTTGGGGTAAATTTTTACATTGTTGCCAATGGTAGATCGTTCGCCAATGTAAGCAAATGCACCCAAGTAAATATCTTCGCCTAATTTTGCGCTATTGGCTACAAAATGCGGGTTTTCTATGCCCTTTTTTTTGGCTTTTGTTTGGGCATAAAATTCAAGCAGTTTGGCAAACGCACCATAGGCATCTTCTACTTTTATTAAGGTAGATTTTATGGGTTTTTCAGGAATAAAAGAATTATTTACAAGTACAATGCTTGCGGAGGTATCATAAATAAACGCATTGTATTTTGGATTAGCCAAAAAAGAGAGTGCGCCAGTATGGCCTTCTTCTATTTTTGCGAATGTAAAAACGCTGGCGTTTTCATCTCCAACAACAGTACCTTCTAGTATTTCTGCAATTTGTTTTGCTGTAAATTTCATCGCGCCAAAAGTAACAAAAAGATGGTTTAACAATGGCTAAGCCCTTACTTCATCTGGGTAGCAAACAAAGTGTTTTACAACAGTATTACTAAGGGCAGAAATATTTAATTGATCTGCGGCTTCGCGGATGTCTAACAACGTGCCATCCTTGTACAGTAGGTTGATGCGGTCGCTTTTTGGATTGTATGCGTGGTTGGCAATTTTTTGGTTGATGATGAAATAATCTTCTTCACCATTTTTAAATTTAAAATGTTTGGCCACGCGCTTTTTTATATCTGCCAATTTTTTAGCAGAAAAAGGATCGTTGCTCATTTCAATTTTCAATAAATTCCTATGAATAAGTCGTTTGCTCAATTCGCTTAAAATTATGTCTTCATTGGTGCACCATTCTTTAATAGAAGCCATAATGTCGTTGTCATCCAACTTGGCAAACTCATCAATTAAATTGGGTTTGTTTTCAAAATCGTTCCAGTCGTAATCGTTATTTAAAAACACTTTTAAAGCGCTGGTGGCGAATAAATCTTTACCGCTTTGCGCCAATTCTTTGGTGCGTTTTAAAATCTTTACCAACATAAATTCGGCACTAATTACCGTTTTGTGCAAATACACTTGCCAGTACATTAATCTGCGCGCCACAATAAATTTTTCTACCGAGTAAATGCCTTTAGCATCAATTACAAGTTGGTCATCTTTTACATTAAGCATAGAAATAAGGCGCTCAGAGTTTACGGCACCTTCGGTAACTCCGGTGTAAAAACTGTCTCGCCTTAAATAATCTAGCCTATCCATATCTAGCTGACTAGATATTAATTGGTGTAAAAACTTTTTGTGGTAATTGTTGGTAAAAATGGAAATGGCTTGGGTAAGCTTACCGTTAAAATCGCGGTTTAGGTTTTCCATAAACTTTACCGAAAGTGCCTCGTGGCTAACCTGCGGAATTAGGGTGTTTTCTAGCGCGTGGCTAAACGGGCCGTGGCCAATATCATGCAGCAAAATAGCAATGTAAACAGACTCCTCTTCTTCAGGGGTAATTTCTAATCCCTTTTGGCGTAAAATTAATACCGCATTTTGCATGAGGTGCATAGCGCCAATGGCATGATGAAACCGCGTGTGGTAGGCTCCCGGATACACTAAATAGCTCAAGCCTAGTTGCGTAATTCTGCGCAGTCGCTGAAAATATCGGTGTTCTATTAAATCAAAAATTAAGTTTCCCGGCAGGGTGATGAATCCGTAAATAGGATCGTTTAAAATTTTGTGCTTGTTGGTTTGCAATGCGAATGTTTTTGGCAAAGATAATCTTGTGAAGGGATGAAGGATGAAAAGGGATGAAGGATGATTGAGGGTTTTGATTTTAGTATGTGAGGTGGCGAAAAGAAAACTTTTTGGATTAAAAATATCTCAGTACTATTCTCGTTAATTTTAACATGCACTTTTGCATAGTACCTTTACACATATTTTTTAAAACACATGACAAACGCAAACATACTTTGGGTAGATGATGAAGTTGATTTACTTAAACCACATATTTTATTTCTACAACAAAAAGGATACAATGTAGATACAGCAACAGATGGCGAAGACGCCTTAGATTTATTAAAAGAAAAGCGTTTTGATATTGTTTTTTTAGACGAAAACATGCCCGGACTTTCGGGTATAGAAACATTGGCGCGTATTAAAGAGCATTACGAGAGTGTGCCCGTGGTCATGATTACAAAAAGCGAGGAAGAGCAAATCATGGAAGAAGCCATTGGTGCAAAAATTTCGGATTATTTAATTAAGCCTGTTAATCCAAATCAAATTTTACTTACGCTTAAAAAACACCTAGACATTAGGCGCTTGGTTAGCGAGAAAACTACACACAGCTACCAACAGCAATTCCGCCAAATTGCAATGGATTTAAGCAGTGTTAACGATTACCAAGGTTGGGTAGAAATGTATGAACGCCTAATTTATTGGGAGCTAGAATTAGAGGGTTTAGAAGATGAAGGCTTAAAGCAAATTCTGATAACGCAAAAACAAGAAGCCAACGAGCAATTCGGGAAATTTGTAGCGCGCAACTACGAAGATTGGATAGATTCGCCAAAATCTGGCCCGCTATTAACACACCAATTGTTTAACACAAAGGTTGGTCCGAGCCTGCGCAACGGAGAAAAAGTTTACTTTATTGTAATAGATAATTTGCGTTTAGACCAATGGAAAGTGCTAAAACCAGCATTGGCTCCATTCTTTAAGGTAAAAGAAGAAAGTGCATACTTTGGCATTTTGCCTACCGCAACGCAATACGCCAGAAACGCACTGTTTGCGGGGATGATGCCGTTGGAAATTCAGAAAAAAACACCACAATATTGGGTGGGCGAAGAAGATGAAGAAGGAAAAAATATTTACGAATATGAATTGTTACTGGAGCAATTAAAAAACCTAGGTTTAAGCGATGTAAAATCTTCTTACAACAAAATAACCAACATTGCTAAAGGAAAAAAACTGGCCGAAACTCTAAGCAATTTAAGCAACAATCAGCTAAACGTTATTGTATACAATTTTGTAGATATTCTTAGCCATGCAAAAACAGAAATGAAGGTGATTAGAGAACTTGCCGAAACAGATGCAGCGTATAGATCTTTAACAAAAAGTTGGTTTGCAAATTCTCCTTTGCTAGATATTCTTAAGCAAGTATCAGAGCAAGATTGCAAAGTAATTATTACCACAGACCACGGTACCATAAACGTAACAGAACCTAGCAAATTGGTGGGGTCTAAAACATTAAACACAAATTTGCGCTACAAAGTAGGTCGTAATTTAAGCTACGAAAAACGCGATGTGTACGAAGTGAAAAATCCAGAAAACATAGGCTTGCCCAAAAGCACAATTAGCGATTTGTTTGTATTTGCCCTGCAAGACAAATTTTTTGCCTACCCCAATAATTTTAATCATTATGTGAATTATTATAAAGACACCTACCAGCATGGTGGTATTTCTTTAGAAGAGATGATAATTCCGTACGTAGAACTAGAAAGCAAGTAAAAAGGTGAAAGCACAGAGTTATTCGCTTGCCGATTTACCAAGCGTTGCTGCCCATATTGTAGACGAAATGCAATGCCCAATAATTTTATTACTAGGCAGCATGGGCGCGGGCAAAACCACGCTAATCAAAGCCCTGTGCAACGTTTTACGGGTAGTAGATGAGGTGAGCAGTCCAACTTATTCTTTGGTAAACGAGTATGAAACTGAGGCGGGCGAAACAATCTATCATTTTGATTTGTACCGTCTTAACAGCCTTGAAGAAGCGCTAGATTTTGGCGTAGAAGAATATTTAGAATCGGAGAACATTTGCTTGATAGAATGGCCTGAAAAAATTATTGATTTTTTGCCTGAGACTTTTGGTGTCATAAAAATTAGCACATTTGAGAGTAATCGTATTATAGAATTTTTGCCAAAATGCTCTCCGGAAACAGCGCTATCTTTTCTAGTGTAAATAAGATTAAGATGCTAAATTTGTGAAAGATGTATTTTTCAATTTCAATTTAGCACATGGGTATTTCTTCTTCTTTTTCACTTTCTTCTTCAGATTTATTACCACAAGAAGAAACGCTTGCTGTTGGTCGTAAAAAAGGGCGCTTGCAAATTGGCATTCCGAAAGAAACATGCATGCAAGAAAAGCGAGTGCCGCTAACGCCAGATGGTGTTTCGCTGCTTACAAACCATGGGCACGAAATTATTATAGAATCAGGCGCTGGTATTGGCGCTTTTTATTCTGATAAAGATTTTAGCGAGGCGGGTGCAAGAATTGTTTACAGTGCAAAAGAAGCTTTTGAATGTAATATTGTGCTTAAAATAGAACCGCCAAGCAATGAGGAGTTAGCCCTGCTTACCCACAAGCAAACGTTGTTTTCTGCTTTGCAAATAAAAACTCGGGAGAAAGTTTTTTTTGTGTCGTTGATGAAGAAAAAAACAACGGCCATTGCCATAGAGTATATATGTGATGCAGAAGGGCAAATGCCTATACAACAATGCATGAGCGAAATTGTAGGAAATACGTCTATTTTAATTGCAGCAGAGTATTTAAGCAATGCAAATGATGGAAAAGGATACGTTTTAGGTGGAGTTTCTGGAGTTCCGCCAACAGAAATTTTAATACTTGGAGCCGGAATGGTTGGCTTGTTTGCGGCAAAAACAGCGCTGGCCATGGGGGCAAATGTTAAGGTTTTTGATAAGTCTATTTCTCGTTTAAAAAGACTTGCACAAAGCCTACCACACCCAGTATATACCTGTGTAATTCAACCAAAATTATTAGAGAAGGCCTTAAAAAGAGCCGATGTTTTAATTGGTGCCTTAAAGCCAGAAAATGGCCGAACACCTGTTGTTGTTTCTGATGATATGGTGCAAAAAATGAAATCTAAATCTGTAATTATTGATGTGAGTATTGATAATGGTGGCTGTGTAGAAACATCTGAAGTTACAAACCATGACAATCCCATATTTTTAAAACATGATATCATCCATTATTGTGTCCCTAATGTTGCCTCGCGTGTAGCGCGTACGGCATCTTTTTCTCTCAATAATATTTTTGCACCCTTGCTTCTTAATGTAAGTGAAGAAGGAGGTTTAGAAAATGCTACGCGTTATATGGCAGAGCTACGCACAGGTATGTACATGTACAAAGGGGTTTTAACCAATCGTTTTTTAGGCGAACGTTTTGATTTGCCTTTTAGTGAAGGCAGCCTACTTTTTGGTGATTTTTAATTCAATACCTTTTTAGTGTTATTAATTCCAAAAGTATCTTTTGTTAATTCTTAGGTAAAGCGCACATTTGCCGAAATTTATTTTACATGTCAGGTATTTTTCACCGTCTTAAGTATTATTTAATTGGCGTAACCTTTGGGGTTGTATTTGTGTATTTTTTATTTGGAGATAGAGATTTTCAGTGCAGCTATTTTCCTAATTCGCGTGTTTTAAAAGATCTAAACGCTAAAGACATTGTGTATTCTGCAACAGCCAACTGCCAGATAGATTGTTTACAGTTAGATAGTTTGGCGTTAAAGCAAATTTTTGTGGCTGGGTCTATAAACTTCTCTAACAGCGAACCAAGAAAAGAACCTTGCGGAGAATATGAAATTGTTACGCGCTTGCCCGATTTAAGAGAAATATTAGCTCGTGTAAAAAATTGTGACTCTACGGTAACGGTTCTATCCGTTTTACACGAAGAAACAACCTGTGATTGTCAATAAATTAGGCCTTTCTTCTACGTCTTAATTCTTGTTTAATTAATTCTAGCTCACGGCTTGTTTGCCCTTTCATGGCCGTATTTTCTTCGGCACGCCTAAACAAATAGGGCATTACATCCTTTACGGGGCCAAAGGGTAAATACTTAACAACGTTGTGTCCGGCATTGGCCATATTAAAACTAATATTATCGCTCATGGCGTAAAGTTGAGCCACATATACGCGAGGATCATTGGCTTTAAGGCTATGTTTTTCCATAAGGCTATCTACCAATTGACAACTTGGAGCGTTGTGTGTAGCCACCACTACAGAAACTTTGTTGTTTACATTTTCTAATAAAAATGTTACCGCAGCATCATAATCAGCATCGCAAGCTGCTTTGTTAGGCTGTATAGGGTCTTTGTAGCCATATTTTTTAGCCCACATACGCTCTTTTTCCATATAAGCACCGCGTACAATTTTTATCCCGTAGTAATAATTATTTTGATGCGCCAAAGCAACGCTATCTTTTATGTGCTGCAATCTATCCCACCGGTACATTTGCGCGGTGTTAAATACTATACAGCTTTCTTGGTTGTATTTTTCCATCAATTCGGTTACCAAGTCATCTACCGCTTGTTGCGTTGATACTTCCTCAGCATCAATCATCAATTTTAATTTGTGATCAAAAGCAGATTGTGCAATTTCAAAGTAACGGCTTCTCACGCGCTGCCAAGCTTCTTTTTCTTCTGGCGTTAATTCTTTTTTGGCACTTACTTTATCGTATAAATGGTTACTGCCTACACCGCTGGGTTTAAACACAGCAAACGGAATTCCAGGATTGCTTGAAGCATATTTTATGCTCTCTATAACCGTGTTTTTGGTACCGTCAAAATCGGCATCGTTTACCTTTCCTTCTACGCTATAGTCTAAAAGAGAATGCACGTTTTTAGAGTACATGGCGGCAATCTTGGTAGTACATTCGGCTATGGTTTCTCCTCCACAAAAGTGTTCGAAAACCGTTGCTTTTATAATGGGTTTTATAGGTAAACCAATATTAAAGCAAAAGGAGACCACTTTTTGTAAGAACCTTACAATAGCAGGGCTAGATACAGACATGAAAAGCAACTTGGCTTTTCTCAACTGAAAGTTGGATTTTAGTTGAAAAGCAACTTCGGTATTGCTAAAATCTATTTTCATTTTTATAAGGCTAAGGAGTGCGGAATTTTTGCGGCAAATATAGACATCAACCACCTAAATTTGTGTGTTGTTAATCAGACAAAATTATGGTTGAATTAATTGAGAAAACATATTTTGGAAAAGCCGCTTTTACTGCACTAAACGCGGAATTAGCACAAAATATAAATAGAAAAATATTTTTTCTTGTAGATGAGAATACCCACGAATTTTGCTTGCCTAAGGTGCTAGAAATGTTGCCCGATTTGCCTGGGTACGAAGTGCTAGAAATAGAGCCTGGCGAAGAGAGTAAATCGGTAGAAATTGCCAGTAGTTTGTGGGCTGCTTTGGCCCAACTTGGTGCAGATAGAAACAGTATTTTAATAAACGTGGGTGGTGGTGTGATTACCGATTTGGGAGGCTTTATTGCCGCAACCTATAAACGCGGCATTGGTTTTTACAATATCCCCACGAGTTTGCTAGCCATGGTAGATGCTGCAATTGGCGGGAAAACGGGCGTTGATGTTGAAGGTATTAAAAATCTGGCGGGCACTTTTTCTACGGCAAACGGATTGTATATTCATTCGGAATTTTTACAAACATTGCCCAAAAACCAACTTGTTTCTGGGTTTGCCGAAGTGTTAAAACACACCTTAATTACAGGTCAAGCTCATTGGAATGATGCCATTGAAAATTTTGAGAACAACCAGTTTAATGCGTTAATCTCGCAATCAGTAAAAATTAAGCAAGACATTGTTGCGCTAGATAAAACTGAAGGCGGCCAGCGCAAACTTTTAAACTATGGCCACACCTTGGGCCACGCTGTAGAAAGTTTTTTTTTAGAAAATGGTGAACCTATTTTGCATGGCGAGGCAATTGCAGCCGGAATGATTATGGCCAATAAAATTAGTGTGCAAAAAGGCATGTTGCCGCAAGATGTGTGCAACGAAATAGAACGTGTTTTGCTAAGTTATTTCCCAAAGCTTAATTGGGATGAGGCGTATGACGAGCATATTTTAAAATGGTTAGCGCACGATAAAAAGAATGAGGGCGACTCTTTAAAATTTGTTCTTTTAAACCAAATTGGAAATGCAGATTTTAACGTAGACGTGACCTACCAAGAAGCGGCAGAAGCCTTGGTGTGGTACAGAGAAAAACGCATGGATTCATGATTAAAAAGGTTGACTTAAGAGAACAGAATTATTCAAAGACAATAGATTTGCCCCTTAGCAAAAGCTTATTGAATAGGGCGTTGATTTTACAAGCAAATTATAATAACATAACGGTACCCATATCTACAAATGTCGATGATGTTGCTGCGTTAAAAATGGCAATTGCCAATGCACATGGCGAAATTAATATAGGTGCAGCGGGAACGGCCATGCGTTTTACTACAGCTTATTTTGCCACAAAACCAGGCTGCAATGTGGTGCTTACGGGCTCTGCCAGAATGTTAGAACGGCCCATAAAAAGTTTGGTTGATGCACTCATAAATCTCGGAGCGGATATTGAATATTTGAACGAAACAGGACATCCGCCATTAAAGATAAATGGCAAAAAGTTGCAAGGCGGATTTTTGGAAGTTGAGGCCAACGAAAGCAGCCAATTTACCACAGCACTAATGCTTGTGGGCCCCACGCTTACCAAGGGTTTAAAGCTTAAGTTAAAAAGTAAAATAGTTTCAAGGCCTTATATAAAAATGACCGCCTCACTTATGCAACAGTTGGGTTTTTCGGTTTTGTTTGATGATGAAAATATTGAGATAAAAAAGCAAGAAAGCATTGCCGATGTACATTTTTTGCCAGAACCAGACTGGAGTGCAGCGGCATATTGGTATGGCCTTGTTGCCTTAAACAAAGAAGCCAAAGTTCTTTTAAAAGGGCTTAAAAAAGAGAGCGTTCAAGGAGATGCGCGCGTGGCTAGAATTTTTACCGAATTGGGCGTGCGCACAACTTATACAGATGATGGAGCTTGGCTAGAAAACGCACCTTGCTTAAAACCTGGCAAGCTGGTGATTAATTTGCAAAATACCCCAGATCTTGCGCAGCCCATTGTTGTAACCTGTGCCGCGTTGGGCATTGGTGTAGATTTTCATGGGTTAGAAACGTTGCTTTTAAAAGAAACCAATAGGCTAGAAGCATTGCAAACCGAATTGGCTAAGGTGGGCTGTAACGTTGCTATTACCGAAAGTACTTTAAAATTTGAACCAACTATTCTTCATCCACCAAAAGCATTTTTTTGCACGTATAAAGATCATAGAATGGCCATGAGCTTGGCGCTTTTGGGCTGTTGTTTTCCGGTAGAAATAGAAGATCCGGCATGTGTGTCTAAATCGTACCCAAATTTTTGGGAAGACCTATGCTGATAGAAATCTATAGAAATCGGTTTGTTTAAAAGGTAATTCTAAGGAGCGCCTTTATTTCTGTTCTGTGTGCGCTGTTAATTAAATCGTATCCGCTGCCAATGGTTGTTTGATTGTTGTAGTTTAAATCAGCAATTCTAAACCATAATTCCATGTTTTTTCGTGCCTGCCACGTAACCATTGCATACCATTTTGTGCCGTTGTTGTAATATGCGGGCACGCTGTAACTGTAGGGAACATCGTCTTCGTAGGCCCAAATGGCGGTTGCATAATTTTCGGTGTCAAACAATGTGTATCGCATTTTTAGTTGCCATTTATTGTGCAGTTTAAAGCTAGCACCTAAAAAAGCCAACAACCCGTTTTGGGGTGCCGATTGATGTTGAACCGTAGCCCATTCTATCCGCGATTGTAGCGCAAGAATATCGGTTACCGAAAAAGTGGCGTGCCAACGTAACCCTAATCTTTCTAAGAAATTGTTGGTTGCAATGGTTTGGTTGCTTGCAATTTTTCTTTCGCGCCCCTGAAACCGAACTCTAAAATAAGTGCTCCAAAGTTCTGGCGCATAATTAAGCTGAACCATAAAATCTTTGCCCAATCCGGGGCGGGTTAATTCGGTTCTTTGCCATAAGTATTTAAAAAAATCAGCATAAGCACCCACTGAGAGCCGATGAGGTAATTGCCAGTTTATTCCAAAATACGCACCTTGTTCGCCCTCGCGCCCAGTTTCTGAAAATGGTTGGCTATAGGGTGCGTACCAGTTTGGGCTAAAGTGGCGGTAATGAACGGTAAACTGAAACCCATCGGCAGCCTTTACTTGCATGCCTGTGGTTAAGGCACTTGCGCCCATTTGCCACTCGTAGCCAAATTCGCCAAAAAAGTAAATATGCCCGTAAAGCCATTTCCAATCGGCTGAGGTATGTAGCAACTTATTTCCGCTAAATTTATTAACGTTTTCTATTCGGTCTTGAAAAAAAATGGGGTATTTAAAACTGGTTTTGTTGGCCAAGAACCCAAGTCGCAAGCGTTTAGGTTTCCATTGCAAATGCACGCCAGTCATCATGATTTGCTGTGATCTTTTATCTTCCAATTCATTTGCTGTACGATGAAAACCAGAACTCTGGAGCGAAGTAGCAATCTGCGCGTTTGATGCGTTTACATCTAGGTTGGCATCTATTTTATTGGTGCTGTAAAAGGTAGTTAACTCTAGGTTTTTTATGGCAATGGTTGTTCCTGCTCCGCGTAAAAATCGGTTTTCATCGGCACCAGAATAATACCGAATGCCGCGCCCGAAGCGTTGTACGGTAACGGCTTCGCTGCTTTTATTAAACGCCAACGAACTCCACAATACCAAGCCTTGCCCAAATTCTACGCTGTAATCGCCTAACACAATATTTTTAATGATGTTGTTAAACCGATACTCAAAATGTATGCTGGTAAAATCGGGCATGTTGTTGGTTAAATACATTTCGCCAGCATCTTTTTGCAATGTTATTCCAGCAAACAATTTTCCTTCGGCCTGTATGCGGTAGCGCAGGTAAAGTGCGTTGGCATCGCCTAGGTAATTCTGGTTTTTATATCCTTCACTTTTTTGCGCAATGCGTTTGTATTGCAGGGCCAGTTGGTGGGCAAACAGTTTCGGAAACTGATTGCTTTGCTTGCGGTATTCTAATGTTGTAAAAGGTTGTATGAGGTAAATAATTTGTTTGGTAAAGCCGTCTAAATCGGCAAGTTGGTAATAGCTTAAAAATCTTCCGGCCGTGTTGCGGTAACTAATAAGGTTAAAAACCAAAAACGAATTAAGCAGCGGAATTTCTAAAAGCTCGTCTGGTGTGGCGGTGTTTAATGATATGGGGTTGTTTTGCAAGTAGCTTAATTGTTCGGCAAGTTGTACCAAATCGGCTTCTTGGTTTTCGGTTTGGCCAAATTCTGCCAAATATTCTAGAGCTTGATCTATGGGCGATATTTGCCCAACAACTGTGGTGCTGCACAAAATGAATGCCCATAATATGTTGCATCTACCACGCATACACTACATCTGTTACAGGGCTTAGCCCCAATTGTTGATGCCATGCAATGGCAAAATTTAGTTGGAATTGTTTTAGGTCTAATCCAAGTCCAAAATTTACGCTGGGATGTTGTACGCTAAAGCCAAAACGTAGGTCTAAATTTTTGGCGGGGTTGTAATTAAAACCAACGCGCACATCGGCTTTAGCGTTAGACTTTTTTATAAAATCGGAAGTGATGGCTGTTTGGTCTGTAAAATAATATCCGCCACCAATTTTGTAAAGAAGCGGCTCGCTTTCTACAACCCGGCCTTGCCATTTGCTTTGCGCAAAATTTACCAACGAGAACCCGATACGCCAGTTATTTAGTTTTCCCAGAATCCCGAGGTCGGCAGAAACCAAATTTCGGCTAACAGATTCGGGCGGAATGTAATTGTAGGCATAGCGCAACCGTGCGCCAACACTCCAGCTTTTGTTTAGGGCGAGGGCATAACTCGCGCCTAATTCTACTTGCTGGTACGCATCAAAACCAAAATAAAGCGCATCTATGGCTATGCAGTTTTTTCCTTTTGCAAAGGCCGAGGCAAAGTAAAAATCGTTTAAATGGTTAACGAAATAGTTGTTTCTAAGACCAAAAGCAACGGCATTGTTTGTTAAAAAAGCCAGGCCAGCCACATTGTGTTTGGCACTAAAAACCGACTGCTGGGTAACAAAACTTCCGCCAAGCGCAGCGGCTTTAGCACCAGGTTCTACAGGTTGGGCAAAAGAAAATATTGCCAGAAATGAAAAGATTTGTAAGAGTAATTTTCTCATAGGTTTGGGTTGGCACATTAAATATAAAAAGATTTTGCATGTGAAAAGTTGGGCTTGATGGACCATGAAAATCTTCTATTTTCGTGAGATGCGGAACCTTGTTATTATTCTAGTTTTCCTAGTATTTGCGCAAACTAGTTTTGGGCAGCGATTCTCTTTTTTACTGCGTGGTATTGAGGATGGTTTAACCATGCCCGTGGTAAATGATTTGGAGGTAGATGCTACCGGAATGATTTGGTTGGCCACAGATGGTGGCGGAATGGTAAAGTTTGATGGCATAGATTTTTACGATGAACCCGCTTTGGCCAACTTGCCAAGTTTGTTTGTTACGGTTATAGAAAAAGATTTTTCTAATAATTTTTGGATTGGCACAGAACGTGGCTTGGCATGTTACAATGGCAAAAAATTACACGTTTTTAAAAACGGACCAGAAGCAAAAATTAATGGCATTGCGTTTTTAGAAAACACGGTTTATGTGGCATCAAGACAAGGTTTGTTGCAATACAAAGACAGCAGTTTTACGGCCATTGCTTTGGCCGGAGAAACCGAAGTTTTATCGGTGGCGGTGTATAACAAAGAGGTTTACTTTACTACAGAAACAGGTTGTTTTGTGCTTGTAGATAACCACATTAAGGCCTGCGGGTTTTCATCGGCTAATAAAGTAATTGGGTTAAAAAATGGTTTGGCATTTTGTTCTCCAACAAAGGTAGAGGGCTTTGTAGGTACTAGAAATTTTACTGTAGATGCTACCGGAGTACGAGATGTTGTGTGGGCAGACAATGGCACACTTTGGTTGGCTAGCCAGAAAGAAGGCTTGCTACGTGTAAGTAATGGCCACGTAAAAACCATTGATGCGCGCACCGGATTGGCGTACGATAGGGTAAGAACATTACTTTTTTTAGATGGCAAACTGTGGTTAGGTGCCCAACAAGGTTTGGCGTTTTTTCAGAATACAACAAGTTTTGCCTTAGATGAGTCTCAAGGTTTGCCCGATGAAAGTGTACACGCAGCTTTAGAGTTAAACGGGGATTATTGGTTGGGCACAGCCACAGGAATAAGCGTTTTTAAAAAAGATGGTTCTATACTCAATTACTCGGCAAGCGATGGACTGCCTGGCGGAATTGTTTTAGATATTGAATTTTATCAGCAAAAAGTATGGGTAGCTACAGAACAAGGCGTTGCTTACTTTTCTCAAAATAGGTTTCATTCCATCAACAAAAAATTAGACTTTGTTTTTTGTTTAAAACCTATCAATGATGTTTTGCTAATGGGCACAGCCAACGGAGTTTGGGCTTACCAACATGGCACAACAACACAAATTGCCTTTGCCGACAGTTTACCAGATGGTATTGTTGCGATAGAAAATGCGCCATCGGGCCAGTATTTTGTGGGGTTAACAGGCGCCATCTACAAACGCGAAATGGCAGGATTGCAAAAAATTAAGCAATGGCAAAATTTGCCCATAGATACATTGCAGATTTTTGCGGCAAAATTCTCGGCAAAATACACGTGCTTTTTCGTGGTTGGGGATGGTGTTTATTTGTGGCAAGACAATGAACTTACAAAAATTACGGAAAAAGATGGGCTGGCCTCAACCAGTTTTAAATCAGCCGCAATTATTGGTGACAGATTGTGGGTTACCACAGATTTTGGGATGCAATGTATTGAGCTCTTAAAAACAAAAAAATCTAATTTCCGCATTCAAAGCATCAGCGATTTATCATCTATAAACAACAAAGAGTTTAACTTTAGAAGCCTAACAGTTGCTGGAAACGGAGAATTATTAAATGGTTCTAACAACGGGTTGTTTGTGTTGGGCAACGCCAGTATAAGTGCTGTACCAAATTATCAAGTGGGCATTCAGCGTGTAAACTTGTTTTTTCAACCAACAGAAAATTGGTCGGATTTTGGCGCAAAGGCAACTCGCTGGTCTAATTTGCCACAACAATTAGAATTGCCTTATCACCAGAATTACCTAAGCATTAAGTTTAATGTGCAGCCTAACAATGCCCACGATGCCAAACTATATTTTAGGTACAAGCTTGTGGGGCAAGACAAAACATGGACCAATGCAAACGGTCGCAAAGAAGCTTTTTTTACTAGCATTAACCCGGGTAAATATTCGTTCGAGGTAGAATCATCTGCCAACAGCAATTTTAGCGAAACATCTAAAGCGGTATTTCATTTTAAAATAACATCGCCATTTTGGTTAACCTGGTGGTTTTGGGTGCTTTTTTGTTTAGGTGTTTTGGCCATTGTCATTTTTGTGGCGCGTTACAGAATTAACCAACTAAACCAAAAATTATTGTTAGAAAATGCTTTGGCAAATTCAGAAAGAAAAGCCTTGCGGTTGCAGATGAACCCCCATTTTGTGTTTAATGCGCTAGATGCCATAAGCGGATTTATATTTAAAAATGAAGCCAAGGAAGCCGTACGCTACTTGGGCAGTTTTGCAAAACTGATGCGCATTACATTAGAATCTTCTAGAGAAACATTGGTGCCTTTACAAAACGAAATGCAGCTTTTAAAAAACTACATAGATTTAGAGCAACTGCGGTTTAACAATAAATTTAGTTACGAGATAGAAATAGATGAGGAGTTAGACCCGTATGATATTTTGCTGCCGCCTATGCTCTTGCAGCCCTTTGTAGAAAACGCCATTATTCACGGTTTAAAGCACAAAGAAGGCAACGATGGCTTTTTAAAAATAGCATTTAAAGATGTAGACAATCATCTGCTTTGCACCATTACCGACAATGGTGTTGGCAGAAAAAAAAGTGGCGAATTGAACGCCCATAGAAATAAAACATCTTTGGCAACATCTATTACCGAGGAACGCATTGATTTATTGGCAAAAAGTTTAGGAGAGCGGGTAATATTTACCATTACTGATTTGTTCTCAAAAACAGGCGAAGCCACCGGAACAGAGGTTGTCATTTCATTCCCTTATTTATCCGAGGATGAGCAATCGTAGAATCAAAAAAAGTACCTTTTAAATAAATGCAGTACATTACACGTTAAGCATTATAGTACATTCGTTAGCGAGAACAAATTACCTAGATCATGTTAAAAGCACTTATTATAGATGATGAACAAAACAGCCGAGAAGCCTTAAGAGGAAAACTTGGATTGTTTTGCCCAGAAATAGAAATTACCGGAGAAGCAGAAAATGTAGAAGACGCTTTTGTGTTTTGCGAAGAAAATAAACCTGACCTTCTTTTTTTAGATATAAACTTAGCGGGCGATGATGGTTTTACCTTGTTAGATAGATTGGGGGCAACAGGCGAGCGATTACCTGAAATTATTTTTATCACGGCTCATGATGAGTACGCCATTAAAGCCATTAAATTTTCGGCATCAGATTACTTGTTAAAACCAATAGACCCAGAAGAACTGGTAAAAGCCGTTAGAAAAGTAGAAGCAAAACGCGATGTAGATCCATCGCCAAAGTTGAGTGTTTTGTTAGAAAACATTCGTCAAGCGGCAGATTCGCCTAAAAAAATTGTGATTCCTAGTTCGGATGGATTGCACGTTTTTAAAGTGTCTGACATTACCCGTTGCGAGAGTAGCAGTAACTACACACAGTTTTTTTTGGTAACAGGCAAAACCATGTTGGCCTCTAAAACACTTAAAGAATTTGATGGCATGCTTACCGATTACAACTTTGAACGTATACACAAATCTCACCTAATAAACATGAATTACGTAAAGCGCTATGTACAGAGCGATGGCGGCTATGTAATTATGGAAGATGGAAGCCGAATACCCGTAGCGAACAGGAAGAAAGAGCAGCTTGTAACCTTGCTCAGAAGCATGTAAAAAACAACAACGGTCATGATTTTCATGGCCGTTTTTTTGTACCTTAATGCTGTTTTTAGAATTAGTTTAAACCTTTAAGAATAGGAATTATGGTAAAAGAAAATGTGCGAATTAGCGACTTTCACTTTGATCACAAATTGTGGATGAATGAGCTAAAATTCTTTGAAATGCAGTTGGATGTTTTTGAAGAACGCTTAGAAGAAGTTGTTCCAAATTTAGATAGAGCGGCCATGGCCGAAGTAGAAGTTTTTCAAAACAAAATAATTCGCCAGCGAGAAGTAACAGACGAATTGAAACATAAATTTAGGTTACGAGATGCCAAGCTAAGTAACTTTAGTTCTGACCAAACCATAGAAACGGACAATGTGCTTTTTGCAGAGCACAGAAGTGAACGTGAAGAAATGCAGATCTATATAAAATTGTACCAAGAAATGCGCGAAAAGTATATGAGCTTTTTAGAAAGGTACACCTAGAAATAGCTTTAAAACAAAAGGGCGGAATTTTAAAAATTCCGCCCTTTTTTATGTGTAATATATTTTACATCTCTTCAATACTTTTCATCACCTTGGTTTTTAAACCTTCTTTGTAAGCAATAATATTTTGCAAGATATTGTCATCGGCACTACCCACAATTTGTGCGGCAAGAATTCCTGCGTTTGTGGCACCATCTAAGGCAACTGTTGCCACAGGCACTCCGCTGGGCATTTGCAGTATAGATAAAACGCTATCCCAACCATCTATGCTGTTTCTAGATTTTACCGGAACACCAATTACAGGTAGCGGAGTTAAGCTAGCCACCATGCCAGGTAAATGTGCAGCACCACCAGCTCCAGCAATAATTGCTTTTAAACCGCGTGTATGGGCGTTTTTGGCATATTCAAACATGCGCTCTGGTGTGCGATGCGCGCTTACAATTGTAATTTCAAAAGCAACGCCTAATTCTTTAAGCACATCTGCCGCTTGTTGCATGATGGGCAAATCGCTTTTGCTTCCCATTATTATTCCAATCATTGTGGTATCTGTTTAGCTAGATATTTACATCTAGTTGTTTTCTTTTAATCTCTTTTAACGCTTATTACGCGAATGCTATTTTTTGCTTGCTCGGCTAATGTACGAGCATCTTCTAAAGTACTTCCAATTACCGTAACGTGGCCCATTTTTCTAAAGGGGCGCGTTTCTTTTTTACCGTAAATATGAATGTTTACACCGGGCATGGCCATTAAATCTGTATAGCCTTGGTATTGCACATTACCGGTGTAGTTTGCATCGCCAACTAAATTGGCCATTACCGCAGGGGTTTTAATTTGTGTGCTGCCAAGTGGTAGATTTAAAACCGCTCTTAAATGTTGTTCAAACTGGTTAGTATAGTTGTTTTCTATGGTAAGATGCCCGCTGTTGTGTGTTCTTGGTGCCGCTTCGTTTACTAAAATTTGGCCATCTTTTGTTAGAAACATTTCTACCGCCAGTAAGCCGGTAAGGTTAAGTGCCGATGCCGTATCAATGGCAATTTTTTCGGCTAGCTTTTTATGTGCATCAGAAATTGTGGCGGGGCACAAAACATATTCTACTTGGTTTGCTGTAGGGTGAAATTCCATTTCAACAGCCGGATAGGTTTTTATTTCGCCATCGGTATTTCGCGCAACAATTACGGCCAATTCTTTTTCAAACGGAACGTAGTCTTCTACAATGCAAGGGCCTTCGCCTATTGTTTCTAAATCGGCATTCGATTTTACAACACTTACACCAAATCCATCATAACCACCTTCGGCACTTTTCCAAACAAACGGAAATTGCAGTTTTGCAGTTTCTGCGGCAGCAATTACTTCTTGCTTTGTGTTAAAAACTGTAAAATTAGATGTGGGTATGTTGTGCTCTTGGTAAAATGTTTTTTGCCTCGCCTTGTTTTGTATAATGCGCAGTAGCGAAGGTTTTGGGTGCACTTTTACACCTTCTTTTTCTAAGCGTTCTAGCGCCTCTACATTTACGTGTTCTATCTCTATGGTTAATATATCTACGCCTTTGCCAAAATTGTACACATCATCAAAGCTATTTAGTTTGCCTTGAAAAAACTTGTTGCAACCAACACGGCAAGGAGCCTGCGAACTGGGGTCTAGTACGTATGTGTTTATATCATATTTACGGGTTTCTGTAAGCAGCATTTTACCCAATTGGCCACCGCCTAAAACGCCTAAAGTAATGTCTGTAGAAAAGTAATTTTTATTCATTTTATAAAGTGAATTAACTCAATTGAGTGGCTGATTTCCGTTTAACTTCGGCTAATCCGTGCACACGGTATTTTTTGCCATTGTTTAAATCTGTGCAAATGTAGCGCGTGCGTAATTTTTTATCCAATTTAAAATGCCTGTTTCCTAAAATAAATTCGGTGCCCAAAGGCAATTCGTTTAGCAGTGTTTGGTCTGGTTTATCATCGTATTTGCGTAATGCCAAGGTTAGGGTAGGGTCGGCACAACTTGCATATTTCGGGTTATTGATGTGCGCTTTAATGGCCAATTCTAATTCTGCCGGAAAAATGTCTTTATCGGTAAAGTTTACCAGCAATTGTCCGTATAAGTTTTTCCATTCTTGGCCGTGCGGCTGAACTTTATTTTTATGTGTATTCCAAATTTTTAAGTGTGCAATTTCATGTATTAAAGTTATGAGAAAAGCATATTCGTTTAAGTTTCCGTTTACTGTAATTTGATGAATGCCATTTTTTTTATGCGGAGTAAAATCGCCATGCTTGGTTTTGCGCGGTTTGGTAACAATAAGATGATAGTTTTCTCCTTGCAATAATTCTTGTACAAGCAAAATTGTGTTATTGGGCAAAAAGGGTTCTAGCTGATTAAACATCATCAAAATTTAATTCAACATTAACCTTAAAGCTAGGGCAGTCGCAGCCTTTGCCAGCACCGCAAGCAGTAATTGCGCCCAATAATATTAGGGCAACAAGCAGTTTTTTAGCGTGTAAAAAAAAGAGTTTCATACCTCGCGAATATAAAGGCTTTGCAAGTTTTAACATGGGCGGCAAAATCATTTAAAATGATGTTATTTTAGCGGCATGATTTACGGATTATTTAACGGGATGGGTACATACGCACTATTGATGTTGCGTGTGTTTAGAAAACCAGAGCGCTGGAGTGAATTTAGAAAGAATGTTTGGCGAGAGATAGACCACTTAGGGCTTGACTCGGTAGGGATTGTTGCTATAATCTCTCTATTTGTTGGCGCAGTTGTAACCATACAAACAGCATTAAATTTAGAAGACCCGCTTATTCCCGATTATTATATTGCTTTGGCAACAAGAGAATCTATTATTTTGGAGTTTAGCCCAACCATGATAAGCTTAATCTTAGCAGGAAAAGTAGGTTCTAATATAGCCTCAACAATTGGTACAATGCGTGTTACAGAGCAAATAGATGCGCTAGACGTAATGGGCATAAATAGTGCCTCCTATTTAATTCTACCTAAAATTGCAGCAGCCATTTTTTTTAATCCCATACTTATTATAATCAGTATATTTTTAGGGTTAGTAGGCGGTGTTTTTGCAGGAGATTTAACAGGAATGATTTCTATGGCCGATTTTGAATATGGACTTAAATTGGGTTTTATTCCTTTTTATATTGCCTATGCACTAATAAAAACTGTCATTTTTGCATTCTTAATTTCTTCTATTTCTGCATTTTTTGGGTACACAGTAAAAGGTGGAGCCATAGATGTGGGTACCGCTAGTACCGCTGCTGTTGTTAATAGCAGTGTGGCCATAATCGTAGCCAATTATTTTCTAACCGATATTTTATTAAGTTGATATGATTCAAATAGAAGGTTTAGAAAAATCGTTTGGTGAGAATTATGTGCTGAAAGGCATAGATGCCGTTTTTGAAAAAGGTAAAACCAATTTAATTATTGGAAGAAGTGGTTCTGGAAAAACTGTTTTTTTAAAAAGTGTTTTGGGCCTATATCAATCAGATCATGGCGAAATACTATTTAGCGGCAAAAAGATTTCGGAAATGGATAAAAAACAACGAAATAAGTTACGCCAAGAAATAGGTATGGTTTTTCAAGGAGGTGCGTTGTTTGATTCTTCTACCGTGCTTGAGAATGTAATGTTCCCACTGAATATTTTTAGTGATATGTCTGCCGCAGAGAAGAAAGAAAGAGCAGAGTTTTGTCTAGAACGCGTTGATTTAAAAACAGCACACGATAGGTTTCCTGCCCAAATTAGTGGGGGAATGCAAAAAAGAGTGGCCATTGCAAGAGCCATTTCTATGAATCCAAAATATCTTTTTTGTGATGAACCAAATTCTGGATTAGATCCAGAAACATCGATTGTAATTGATAGCCTTATTCGTGAAATTACGCATGAGTTTGGTATAACCACAGTGGTTAATACGCACGACATGAACAGCGTTTTGGAAATTGGAGATAAAGTATTGTTTTTAAAAGATGGTGTAAAAGCGTGGGAGGGTAGTAAAGACGATATTTTAAACTCGGATAATCAAGACATAGTAGATTATGTTTTCCGGTCTAGCCTATTTAAAAAGGTTAAAGACGCTTTAAGAAAAGGAGTTTAATTCTTATTGTAATAATAAAAAGGGGCTGCTTTAATCAAAAAGCAGCCCCTTTTTATTTTATAAATGGGTTTTGTTATTCTACCACTTTTACCCAAAGTTTGCCATTATATTGGCCATTAAGACCAGAATCTTTGGCTTGTTGTGCTTGAGCGTAGTTGCTAAACTTCATTACAAAAACGTAGAACATACCGTTACCACTATCACGGAACATTTTTACATCAATGCCTTGGGCCTCTAATCTCTTAATTAGTTTGAAGGCGTTGTTTTCGCTTCCAAATACACCCGCTGTAACATAATATCCGCTAGAACCAGGTTGCACATTGCTTGGGTACGTTTGCGCATCATAACCTTTAATAACCGTGTTTTTAGGAGGGGTGGTATTTTGATTATTCTGGTTGTTTGGGTTCTGATTATTAGGATTTACGTTGTTATTTGGGTTGTTGTTATTCGGATTTTGATTGTTTGGATTTTGACGGTTAGCATTTGGGTTATTTGGGTTGTTAGGATCGTAAAGAACCATAACTTCATTCATAACCTCTTTTTTCTGCTCCTCCATTGTTTTGGCGTTGTCTCTTCTAATTTCATCTTTAAACTCATCCAAACGCTCATTAATCATTTCTTCTGTTTCTTCAGAAGATCTGTTTTGTTTGTCTTTTAGTTTTTTAATTTCATTTTCAAGACGCTTATCTTTTTTGCTTGTACCAAATCTCCATCTCAACATAATTTCGTTTGATCCTCCAAGAGAACTTGCGTACTCGCTTGTAGAGAAGTCATGAGCATATCCAAAGGTTAAATTTTCAGTAAGGTGTACGCCAACATTAGCTGCAACAGCATAGCTGCTTCTGTAAGATGCGCCAACAAAAAAGAATTGAGTGTAATCAAACATTAATCCAGCATCTACTTGAGGTTTTACTCCGTCTGCAGCGCGCATAACAATAAAAGGAGACAATTTCATTCTATCATTTTGCAATCTCCAATCGTACTGAGTTTGTACAATGTAGTGGCGAATTAGTTGATATTGAATGGGGCTATCAAAGTTGTCTGAGTAGGTTACAGATGAACCTAACATTTGCGGTACAGATGCGCCAATCATGAAATCGCCTAAGTGTAAGGCAACACCAAAGTTCATATCAAATTGTCCACCATCGGTAAGATTGGTAGACAAAATGGGGTCAAACTTATCATCTACACGAATGTTGCTTGCATCTATGGCATTGTTTAAATAGCCTGCCGAAATACCCAAGCTTAATGAATTTTTCTCAGAAAACTTTACGTGATAAGCATATGAGCCATAAATGGCAGAACGACTAATAATATCTGTTTTGTCATTATACGCATAAACACTCCATCCAAACTTCATGTCTTTTAAATCGCCATTAGCCGCAATTGCAGAAGTAGAAGGCGAGCCCTGCATGTCTGACCACTGAGATTTATTAAGGATGGCAATTTCTGTAACACCTTGCGCACCGCTCATGGCTGGGTTAAAAATGTAAGGTGTAAAAAAGTAATTGCTATATAAAGGCAATTGTTGTGCTTTTGAAAAAGTAAAAGCAAATACTGCCAATACGAGTATGATATATTGTTTTTTCATGGTTTTCTTATTTGCTGTTTCTTATTATGGTTACAGGTCCTTTGTATCGAATTTTATCTTCGAATTTTACCATATAATAATAGGTGCCATCAGGCAACTCATCACCACCGGTAGAAATACCATTCCATTGATTCATGTATGGGAATATTGAATATACTTCTTCTCCCCAACGATTTAAAACAATCAATTGGCAAGCATCATCGCCTAACAATTCTGGAATATTTAAGAAATCATTATGCCCATCACTGTTAGGTGTAATTAGGTTTTGAATGTTTGCATAAAGACCTGGGTCTACAGCAGTATCTACAACAAAAACATATACCGAGTCTAGTGCAGTACAACCGTTTGGTCCGGTTACCTGAACAAAGTAAAGTGTAGTGTCTGAGGTAGGTTGGGTAAGTGGGTTAGAAATAAACTGGTTGTTAAAATAAGAAGGTTTATCAGCAAACCAGAAATAGCTTACACCACCGCTACCGTTTAACTGGGCGCTTTCGCCCGGTGCAATGGTTTGATCTGACCCTGCATTGGCTGTAACTACATAAATGCCCACTTTTAAGGTGTCTGTAGAAGTACACCCATTAATACCGGTAGCAACTACACCGTAATCTCCGGCTGCTTTCATCCATCGGTTTGAACCAATGTATCCATCACTCCATGTATAATTAAGGCCATTCCCTATTATTTGTACCAGCACACTATCGCCTGCACAGGTAGCTACAGAATCTGAAGGGAAGAACTGAAAAATTGGATCGTTTACAAATAAAACTTGCAAGCTATTGGTAGCGAATGTACAAGTTTGGTTTCTCGTGATACAACGATAATCTGCGGTATCTGCAATTAATGAAGTGTCTACTTGAAGGTAAAAATTGGTATCGCCAGGGATATCAATCCAAGGAGAACCCGGAGGATAACTTACTTGCCACTGATGTTGCCATTGTGGCCAAAAAACAGTGTCTGCAACCGTTAGCATCGTAGAATCTTCAAAACACAGTGAAAGGCTAGGAATGCTTTGTCCGGGCCAAGGTACGTTTACAATTGAAGTTTGTGGTATGGTATCTACAAAAACCAAGTAGCCTACTTTATTGGTGTCTACACAACCTCCATTTACCTCTAAAACTGAAAGATAAAACACACCTGCCGTATCCGTTTGTAGGGTTGATAATGTATCACCTGCTAAAGGTTTATATACGGGGTTTCCAAAAGGATCTATTGAATCTGTTAACCATTGGTATTTGTATTCTATACCGGGTTGAACAGGAGTTGGACCGTTTAGGAACGCTGTTGTTCCTTCACACATTCGTATAGATGTTGGCGTTATTACTACGATGCTTGGATCTGGTGTGTGAAAAATTCCTGAAGGCGGTGTGTATGCGTTTACAATAGTGTCTTTAGAAAGGGCATCACATAAACCCAAGGTAACTCTCACGCTATATGATCCAGAAGTAGTAACAATTAACGTGTCGTTAATTTCATTTGTTAAAGGGCTACCACCATTAAACCATTGGTATTGGTGTGTTTCTCCTAAAGGCGGAGCTGCACCTACAAGAATGGCTGTATCGCCATCACAAAAGCGTTGTTCATTGGCATACGTGTATGTACCATAAATGGTAATATCTGTATTTGGATTTCTCCCGATAATAATGTTTGAAAGGGTGTCACTCGCAATGACAGGGTTAGATCCAACTACTCTAATTTTATATACACCTTGAGGCGTATTGCATGGAACAACCGCATCCATATTATAGTTACCAACGTTAAATCCCAAAAGTGGATTTATTTCAATATTGGTTCCTGGAAACTGGCCGAGGTTGTCTGATAATTGAATCTTAAATTCATTACCAACGTTTAACGGGGCCGTAACCGCGAAGGTTACATTTATCGTATCGCATTGGCAATTTTGCGAAGATGTGTTAACATTTGTTATGACTTGAGCAGCACCAACGATAGGAAACGCTAGTATTGTGGCAAGAAATAGGAAGCTAATAATACTTTTCATGCACGGGTTGTGTTATAGTTTGTAATTAAGGGCGCAATATATATAAGAATAAGAAATTATAGTATGTGAATTAGTTAGGTATAACAAGTATTATTTTACGAACTACATTTTATTGTAATTATGTTAAAAAAAAGGATCGATGCTTTTAAGCATGCATTTTCGGGTTTACGGTGTTTTTTTAGTGAGGGAGTGCATGCTCGGTTGCATGCTGTAGCTGGTTTAATTGTGCTTGGATTGGGGTTCTTTTTTGGTGTTTCTCAAACAGAGTGGATGTTTTTATTAGCATGCATAGGGGCGGTTTTTAGTGCCGAAGCTTTAAATTCTGCATTAGAATATTTATGTGATGCTGTACATCCGAAAAAAAATGAATTGATAAAAAAAGCAAAGGATGTAGCGGCAGCTGCCGTGTTATTTTCTGCTATTATTTCTGTTATTATTGCGCTCATTATTTTTATTCCCAAATTCTAATTTTTTATGCACACAAAATTCTTAGGCCTTTATAACTCCGTGCAAAATCTCTTGCTTAAAAAAGAAAAAAGCGCTTTACAAGAAGTTTGCAATTTGTTAGAAAATGAAGTTGAGCATTATCATTGGGTTGGTTTTTATTTTATGAATAACGCCAAGCAAGTTTTAGAAATTGGTCCGTATGCTGGTGAAAAAACGGAACATAATGAAATAGCTTTTGGTACAGGTATTTGCGGGCAAGTAGCCAAAAGTGGGAAGACGTTTGTTGTGCCAGATGTATCGTTAGAGGAGAATTATCTATCCTGCAGCGTGCAAACCAAAGCCGAGATTGTAGAGCCCATTTACAAGAACGAAATGTTAATTGGGCAATTAGATATTGATTCGCATCACGCAAATCCATTTACCAAAGATGATGAGGAGTTTTTAAAGGCTATTTGTGCTTTGGTAGCTAAATACATCTAGTTTCATAACAATCTTATTGTCTTGATTGTATTGCTACAACGGGTTGCATTTTGCTACCTATGTAGGCCGGAATAAACCCTGAAATTATTCCGATGGTTACCGAAAGGCCTATGCCAAGTAAGGCGTTAGATACGCTTAAAAAAATTTCAAAATCTAGGGCTTGTGCAATCACGTAAGTGAGTACAAAAACGAGCCCCAAACCCAGCACACCGCCAATGGCGCAAAGAATAATACTCTCAGTTAAAAACTGAATAAGTATAAAACGACTTTTAGCACCCAGTGCTTTTTGTATACCAATTTCGGTGGTTCTTTCTTTAACGCTTACAAACATGATGTTGGCAATACCAAACCCACCAACAAGTATAGAAAAGCTGCCAATAAACGTTCCTGCTAGGCCCAATGCTGTAAACAAACTGTCTAAACTTTGCGAAAGCATAGAAATTTCATTCAGCGAAAAATCATCTTCTATTTTGGGCTTTAATCTGTGCAACGCACGCATATGCCCACGTATTTCGTCTTTTAGTTCATCCAAACTCACCCCTTCTTTGGCTTTAGCCATTACGGCATTTCCTTGTGTGTTTTTTGGGTTTAATATTTTTTGTAGAAAAGCAGAAGGTACATGTACCATCTCGTCATAGTTCTGGCCCACAAGGCTTTTGCCCGTTTTTCCAAAAACGCCAATCACGTTTAGTTTTCGTCCTTTTACTTTAATACGTTCGCCCAAAGGGCTTTTGTTTGGGAAAAGTGCTTGAGCAACATCAGCACCAATTATGCAATAGGGCTTTCCGCTCTTCGATTCAGATTCTGTAAAATACCTACCCTCGGCCAAAGTGAAATTCCATACTTGGGCATACCCATATGTGCCGCCTAATAAATCTATGTTTTCTGCTTTGTTGTTTCTGAAACTTGCCGTGGCCTTGGTGGCAAAAACAAAAACAATATGTTCTGCTTTTTTAGATCTTTTGCTCAGTTTTTCGGCATCTTCAGGTATGGGTTCGGGCCTATTTAAGTACTTCCACCATTTAAAATCTCCTCCCCCTCCAAATGGCCATTTTTGGATGTACAAAACATTGTCTCCAAGTTGATTTACGCTAGAGCGAATATTTTTCTCGAAAGAATCTACAACCGAGTAAATAAAAATGATGGCAAAAATGCCAATTGTTATACCCAGTAAAGATAAAAATGTGCGTAATCCATTATTCTTTAAAGCGTGAACGGCAAATTTAAAACTCTCGCTTAACTGGTTAAAAATGAGCATAAAAGAGATTTGGGTATAAATGTATGGCGAATATAATCAGCAATTATTGAAGCACACTTATTTTAGTTAAATTTTACGTTGAATAACACCTTCAAATTTCTTAGATTCGCCCGCTTATTATTCTTCATTTCCTGTTTAAAAATGGCCGATAAAAAACGCCTAAGCTCTGCGCTTATTTCTGTATTTCATAAAGATGGTTTACAACCCATTATTGAAAAGCTACACCAATTAAATGTTACGCTTTATAGCACCGGAGGTACACAGAAATTTATTGAAGATTTGGGCATCCCTGTAATTCCAGTTGAGGATGTAACCAGCTACCCATCCATTTTAGGTGGACGAGTAAAAACACTTCACCCAAAAGTTTTTGGCGGTATTCTAGGCCGTAGAGGTTTAGCAGATGATGTTGCGCAAATGGAGAAATATGAAATACCTCACTTAGATTTGGTGGTGGTTGATTTATACCCGTTTGAAGACACTGTAGCTTCTGGTGCAAACCAAGAAGATATAATAGAGAAAATTGATATTGGCGGAATTTCATTGATACGTGCGGCAGCTAAGAACTTTAATGACGTTTGGATTTTACCCACACGAAACGCATATGCCGATGCGTTAGAAATTTTAGAAAACAGCAACGGAGAAACCACATTGGCAGAACGTAAAAAGTTTGCCGCCTTGGCCTTTAATGTTTCTAGCCATTACGATACGGCTATATTTAAATATTTTAGTCCGGATAGCCTAGATTTTAAACACAGCATTTTAGATAAAAGAGAATTGCGCTATGGCGAAAACCCGCATCAGAAAGGCGCTTTTTTTGGCAATTTAGACGAGATCATTACCCAGCTACACGGCAAAGAATTATCATACAACAACTTGTTGGATGTTGATGCCGCTGTAAATTTATTGGCAGATTTTGATGAAACCACCGTTGCGGTAATTAAGCACAACAATGCGTGCGGCTTGGCAACCAGAAGTACATTGCTTCAAGCTTGGCATGATGCCCTTGCTGCAGATCCAAAAAGTGCATTTGGTGGCGTAATTGCATTAAACAGAACTGTTGATGTAGCCACAGCAACAGAAATAAATAAGATTTTTTGTGAGGTAGTAATCGCGCCCGATTTTGAGGAAGAAGCCTTAGCGATTTTATCGTCTAAGAAAAACCGCGTGCTTTTACAATTGAAATCTTATACCCCACAAAAAACGACAGTAAGAACCGTGTTAAACGGTGTGCTGGTGCAAGATGCCGATCATAAACTAGACACAAAAGAAGGTTTAACCGTTGCTACAAAGTTGGCTCCATCGGCACAAGAAATAGAAGATTTACTCTTTGCATCTAAATTGTGTAAACACACAAAAAGCAATACCATAATATTGGCCAAAAACAAACAACTTTTGGCCAGCGGTACAGGCCAAACATCTCGCGTAGATGCATTAGAGCAAGCCATTGCAAAAGCAAAGAATTTTAATTTTGATTTAAACGGTGCCGTTATGGCATCTGATGCATTTTTTCCTTTTGCAGATTGCGTAGAAATTGCACACAAAGAAGGAATAGATACCGTAATACAGCCAGGTGGCTCTATTAAAGATAAAGATACCGTAGACTATTGCGATGCCAATGGTATGCGTATGGTTTTAACAGGAACAAGACATTTTAAACACTAATTGTGTACATTCACCAGCATGGGATTTTTTGACATATTTACAGAAGAAATAGCCATTGACCTTGGCACGGCAAACACACTTATCATCCATAGAGATAAAGTGGTTGTAGATGCACCAAGTATAGTTGCTATTAACAGAAGCAGCAATAAAATTATAGCCGTTGGGCAAGAGGCACGGCAAATGCATGGTAAAACACATGAGAATATAAAAACTATTCGTCCGTTAAAAGACGGTGTAATTGCCGATTTTGAAGCTAGCGAACACATGATTCGCGAAATGATTAAAAGCATTCCGGCACTTAAAAAACGCATCTTTCCTCCATCATTAAAAATGGTAATTTGTATTCCATCGGGCATTACAGAAGTAGAAAAAAGAGCCGTAAGAGATAGCGCAGAACACGCCAACGCAAAAGAGGTGTTCTTAATTTATGAACCAATGGCCGCAGCAATTGGTATTGGTGTAGATGTGCTAGAGCCTAAAGGAAACATGATTATTGATATAGGTGGTGGTACTACAGAAATTGCGGTACTTGCATTGGGCGGTATTGTTTGTGACAAAAGCATAAAAGTTGCAGGAGATGTATTTACCAATGATATTATTTACTACATGCGCTCTCAGCACAATTTGTATGTTGGTGAACGTACAGCAGAGCTCATTAAAATAGAAGTAGGCGCTGCCTTAGACGATTTAACATCTCCACCTGAGGATTATAAAGTTCAGGGTAGAGATTTGTTAACCGGTAAGCCAAAAGAAATTTCGGTTACCTATACAGAAATTGCCAGAGCGTTAGAGAAATCAATTCTTAGAATAGAAGATGCCATAATGGAAACATTGGCCAATACGCCACCAGAACTTGCGGCTGATATTTACAACAGCGGTATTTATATGGCCGGTGGAGGTAGTATGCTTAGAGGGTTAGACAAGCGTATATCTATGAAAACAGATTTACCGGTTTACGTAGCAGAAGATCCTTTGCGAGCCGTGGTTCGTGGTACTGGAATAGCACTAAAAAATATAGAGAAATATCGCGCTTTATTAGAGCGTTAAACCTGAAAAATTAGATGCGGAAACTCATCCTTTTCTTGGTGAGGTATAACACCGCCATCCTGTTCTTGCTTTTGCAGGTAACGGCTTTGTCTATTATTTTTAATACACAAATTTACCAGTCTAGCGCATTTTATTCGTTAAATGCCGAGTGGAGCGGTAGGGTAATGAGTGTATATAAAAACATAGACAACTACTTAAATCTAGCCGAGATTAACGAAAGCTTAGCAAGAGAAAATGCCAACTTAAGAAGCGCCAACAAAGACGCCTACTTTAGTTTGGTGGCAAAAAAAGATACAATCATAGACTCTTTATTTACGCAACAGTATTCTTACATAGAAGCAAGGGTTATAAATAGTTCGTTTACCAAGCACAACAACTACATCACCATAAATAAAGGCAGTCGGCACGGTATAAAACCAGATATGGCTGTTACCTCGGCAAGCGGAGTTATTGGCGTGGTTAAAAAAGTATCGCCACATTTTGCATCGGTGTTGCCTTTGGTGCACAGTAGGAGTTTGCTTAGCGCAAGCTTTAAAAACAACAAGCATTTTGGCTCCTTAAGTTGGGATGGCAAAAATCATAGAACTGCCCAGCTCAGTGATATCCCCCGAGAAGCAGAATTTGTAGTGGGCGATACGTTGGTTACAGATTCAAGATCGTTAGCGTTTCCATCTAACTTATTTTTAGGAACGGTAAAAGATTTTACATTAAATCAAGAAGACCAAACATATAGCATTAACTTAAACCTAGGGGTAGATTTTTCATTTCTAGATTTTGTTTATGTGATTGATAATGTGCTGAAAATAGAACAGCAAAATTTAGAACAAGAAATAGCAGAATGATTACCTGGCTTAAATACATTTTTCAGTTTGTGATGCTGGTAGCTCTGCAAGTTCTTGTGCTAAACAACGTAGAATTTGCGGGCTATATGAATCCGTATTTGTACGTGATATTTATACTTATGCTACCCGCCAATATGAACAGGAACCTACTGCTCATCATTGGGTTTTTGCTTGGTTTTAGCATAGATGTTTTCGAAGGGTCTGGTGCTTTACACGCTTCGGCAACAGTGTTAATCGCATTCATTAGGCCGTTTTTATTTCGGTTGATGGCAGGTCCGGCCAATTTAGAAATTAGCAGGATGAACATCCTTACCCTTGGCCAGGTTAGGTTTATGGTGTTGGCCAGTATTGTTGTATTTGTGCATCATTTTTGGCTGTTTACCTTAGAAGCATTTGCTTGGCGAGACATGTGGCAAGTTGTACAACGCACATTTTTATCAGGATTGTTTACGTTATTCTTAATCTATCTCGCGCAAATTTTAGTTTATAGAAAGACAGAATGAACCGAAAGTATCTTTTTTACTTTTTCTTTATTGCGCTGGGCATCATATTCTTGATTCGCCTGTTCAATATTCAGGTTTTAGATGACGGATATAAAATTGCGGCTGAAAACAATGCAACCCGCAGAATGCCACAGTATGCACCTAGAGGATATATTTTTGATAGAAACGGAAAGCTATTAGTAGCCAACCAAATTGTGTACGACCTTATGGTTGTGCCCCGTCAAATTGTAGATTTAGATACAAACTCGTTTTGCCAATTGCTGCAAATAGAAAAAGAAGATTTAATTGCTAGAATCAACAAGGCAAAAAAATACTCGTACTACAAGCCAACCTTGTTTTACAAAATGATTTCGCGCCAAGATTACGCGAAGATGCAAGGCAAACTGTACAAATACCAAGGCTTTTATACCCAAAAAAGATTAATTAGAAATTACCCAGAAAAAAGTGCAGCCAACGTGCTTGGCTTTATTGGCGAGGTAAATACAAACTTTATTCTGCAAAACCCAACGTACCAAATGGGCGATTTAGTGGGTAAAGCCGGAATAGACAAAAGTTACGAGGACGTGCTGAAAGGTAGCGGAGGTATTAAGTACGTTATGGTTGATAATCACAATCGTGAAAAAGGTTCTTTTTTAAACGGAAGGTATGATACGCTGGCTGTTCCGGGGTTTGATGTAAACAGCTCTATTGATTTAGAACTACAGAAATACGGAGAATATTTAATGCACGGCAAGCGCGGAAGCGTAGTTGCCATAGAACCTAGCTCAGGAGAAATTTTGGCTTTGGTAACCAGCCCAAGCTATGACCCCAATTTACTCGTTGGTAGAGAACGTTCAAAAAACTACAATTTGCTTGATGCAGATTCGCTAAACAAGCCATTGTATGATAGAGCCATATTGGCCGAATATCCTCCCGGAAGTCCGTTTAAACTGGTAAATGCACTTATTGGTTTGCAAGAGGGTGTAATTACCGAGCAGACATCGTTTACCTGTAATCATGGTTTTCGGGCAGGCCGCTTACATGTAGCCTGCCATTGCGGTGGTGGTAGTTTCTCTTTGTTGAGGTCAATTTCTAAATCATGCAACAATTATTACTGCTCTGTTTTTAAAAAAATTGTAGAAAAATATCCAACTGGCAGAGAAGGCGTAGATGCCTGGAGCAATCACGTAAAAAGCTTCGGCTTAGGTAAATTTTTAAATAATGATTTACCCACCGGGCGTAAAGGATTGGTGCCAGATGCCAATTATTATGAACGTCATTATGGAAATAAAAATGTACGCGCCTTAAATGTAATATCGTTGGGTATTGGGCAGGGAGAGCTTTTGGTAACACCAATACAGCTGGCCAATTTATCGGCCGTAATTGCCAACCGTGGGTATTACATTACGCCACACATTGTTAAAATGATTGATGGCAAGCCCATTACAGATAGCAACCTTACCAAGAAAAGGTATACCACTATTGATAAAAAATATTTTGAGCCGGTAGTTGAAGGCATGCACATGGTATTTGAAAGTGGTACCGCCAGATACTCTCGGCTTGAAGGCTTGCCTATGTGTGGCAAAACCGGAACGGCAGAAAATCCGCATGGGCAAGACCATTCTATATTTTTGGCATTTGCCCCAAAAGACGATCCTAAAATTGCCATCGCTATAATTGTAGAAAATGGGTATTGGGGCTCTAGATGGGCAGCGCCAATTGCCAGCCTTATGATGGAGCAATACATTAACGATACGGTTACCCGCCCGCACATAGAAAAAAGAATGTACGAAGGCGTTTTGTATGAGGAATACAAAAAGCAATTGATGGAAAAATATAAAACAGACACTTTATTTATCCCTAACTTTTGAGACAAGAACACGGCATATTTTCTAACATAGACTGGTTAACCATTGGCCTGTTTGCGCTACTTGTTTTTATGGGTTGGTTTAATATTTATGCGGCCGTTTTTAACGAAGAGCAACCCAGCATTTTTGATACTACCCAGAAGTATGGCAAGCAACTAATGTGGATTGGTGGTTCTTTACTTATCATTATTGTATTGCTTTTTACAGATGGGCGACTATTCGAAAAGTTAGCCTTGCCTGTTTACATTGTTATGATTTTAATGCTTGTTGGGGTGTTAATTTTCGGGAAAGAAGTTTCGGGCGCAAAATCTTGGTTTGCCATAGGTGGTTTTAGTTTGCAGCCCAGTGAGTTTGCCAAGTTTACAACATCATTATTGGTGGCCAAATATTTAAGTCACGCGCAAATTACTATGGCAAAATGGAGCCACAGGTTTGTGGTGATTGGCATTTTAGCTTTGCCCGCATTTTTTATTGCATTGCAGCCCGATATGGGTTCTGTGCTGGTGTATGGTGCGTTTGTGTTGGTGATGTATAGAGAAGGCTTACCGGGATATTATATCTTTTTTGCCATTTGGTTTATGGTGCTTTTTATATTAAGTCTGCTAGTGCCTAAGTTAATATTGGCTGGAGTGTTGGCAGGTATTTTAATTGTCGCCATTTATTTTCTTAGAAAACAAAGACAAGCCATTTATGCCGCCATATCGGTTTTTGTGCTTAGCGTAATCTTCTCGTTTGTGGTGGGTTATATTTTTGATAATGTGCTGGCTCCACATCATCAAAGCAGGTTTAAAATTTTGTTGGGGATGGAAGATGACCCAAGTGGCGCTGGCTATAATACCAGACAATCTTTAATTGCCATTGGCTCTGGCGGAGTAACCGGAAAAGGTTTTCTAAAAGGCACGCAAACCAAATTTGATTTCGTGCCTGAGCAAAGCACAGATTATATTTTTTGCACCATTGGGGAAGAATGGGGCTTCTTAGGTACTAGCACGGTAGTAATTCTCTTTGTGGTATTGCTATTGCGCATTGTGGTTTTGGCCGAGCGGCAGAAAAGTAATTTTGCGCGCATCTATGGCTATTGTGTGGCGAGTGTCTTGTTTTTGCATGTAGCCATCAATATTGCCATGACCATTGGTCTAGCTCCTGTTATAGGAATCCCACTTCCGTTTTTTAGTTATGGTGGCTCGTCACTTTGGGGCTTTACTATTTTGCTCTTTATTTTCTTAAAGATGGATGCCTTTAGGTGGCAGATTCTTTAAAGCTATTATCCTGTTTTTTACGTTTAGATTTTTGGTGATTGTAGTACAATATGTACCCCACAAACCAGAGTAGAACAGTTAGAATATAGACCAATAACCCTGTTTTATTGTAAGGATAACCATTGTTAAGATAAGCACCCCAAATAAATACAGATGTCCAAACAAGATTGATGGCCAACATAAAAAACAAATGCACTAGCACTATTTTTCTGATGACCAAGGCATAGAGCACAAACGAAAAAATGCCACCAGAGCCTATAATGATGACAAGGGCGTTTCCGGGAACAACTAGCTTTCTTAAAACAAGACCTAGAAAAATTACGCCCAACCAAATAAGCAAGATTTTGCGAGTGGCTAGTTTAGGTTTTGCTTTTAGAAATATGTCATCCAGTATTTCGTCATCCATATTTTGCAAAATAGTAAAGTAAAAAAAAGCCTCAACAAAATTGCTGAGGCTTTTCTTACAGAACTGTAAAGTATTTCTTAGTAGAATAAGGCGCGTTTATCGTCTACTTCTACATTGTTTTTTAGTGCTTCAAACAACTGGCCAGCAACACGCGTTCTCATGCTATTTGTGTTGTTGGTAATTTCATCTTGATAATCTGGTTTAGCAAAAGCTTCGTTAATGCTTAACACGGTAAAGATGTACGCTGCGCCTTCGCCTGCAATAGGAGCAGAAAGCACACCCGCTGGCGATGCTGCAATTGTACCCAATACTTTTGGCTCGTTACCAGAACCACTTATAGCAGTAGATTTTCTGTTTAAGCTTAAGTTTTTTGTTGGAGAGTTTAAGGCAGCTGCCAAAGCAGTAAGATCAGAGTTGCTGGTTAATGCATCTTGTATTTGTTTTACAAGCATTTCGCCTTTTTTCTCTTTTCTAACTTGTGCAGTTAAAATGTCTTCTAACTTATCTATGGGTGTAAATCCTTCTTCTAATTTATCGGTTAAAACAACTACAACATAGCTTTGTCCATTGTTGTCAATCAAACCAACATCACCTTCTTCTCGGTCTTCATTCCAAGCCCATTGCACAATTTTTCTGCTTTGTCCAATTCCAGCAACATTTTCATCAAATGCTTTGATGTTGGTTGCAGGTCTTAATTGCAATCCTTTTTCTTCGGCCAAAGCACGGAAATCTTCAGAGCGTTGTGCTTCGCTAGCGTAGGTAGAAGCGTTGTTGTAAATATCTTTAATGGTTTGCTCGCTAGCCATTACTTGGCGGGCAATAGTAGCAACGCGTACGTTTTTGTTGCTTCCTTTTTGGTCTGTAATTTCTATAATGTGTATACCAAAGTTTGTGTACACCAAACCAATGTCTCCTGTTTTGTGATAAAAACAGTAGTTGTTAAAAGGTACGGCCATCGTTCCAGGTTTAAAATAACCTAAATCTCCACCTTTGGTTGCAGCAACAGCATCATCATTATAAATCTGAGAAATACCATCAAATATGGTTGGTTCTTCTTTTACAACTTTATATAAGCTATCGGCAAGGGCAACGGCTTCTTGCGGTGTACGTGTAACATTTTGGCCGGCACGCTCTGCACCTTGGTAAGAAATTAATATATGACGTGCTTTTACAGAATCTGGTAAGTCTTTAATCTCGCTCAATTTGCTCAATTTGTAAATATCTCCTTCTTGGTAGGGGCCAAAAACAAAACCAACTTCGTTGTTAAACATGATAGAGTCTAAGTTGGCTGGTAAAGAACCAGATGCGTAATATTGGTTATCAAACGGCTGATCTGAATATTGAGATGTGTAAATAGAATCATTCTTTGCGTTAGCAAAACCCAATACAGTGTCGTTTCTTCCTAAACTTGTATTGTAGTCTATTTTGTCTTCTAATAAACCTTTTAATTCTTTGTTTACTTCAGCACGGTCTTCTGCGCTTGGTACAATCTCAAAGTTTATAAATTCAATATTGCGAATAGCTTCTTGCTTATAATCATTTTTATGCTCGTTATAGTAAGCTTTTCTTTCGCTATCTGTAACAGCAATGGTACTATCAACAATAGAAGTGTAAGGCAATTGAATAAATTGTGTTTGATACGTTTGTGCACCCGCAACATAATCTGCTTGTGCTAACGCTTTAGGCGTGTATAAACCTTTTTCTACAGCTGCATTGTATTTAAATACCAACGATTGGTCTTTTACGCCTTTTTCAAAATTAATCCAAGAAGTCCACTGCTCACGCGCCTGAGGGTTTTCGTCTTTTTGTTCGCGAATGCTGCTTAGCGTTTGCTTAAAAGAATTTTCGTCAAACTGCCCTGTATTTGGGTTGGTAAAGTTTTGCTGAATTTGGTCGTTGTTGATGATGTCAAAATACAACTCATCAGAGGTAATGGTAAAGCCCAAAGCATCGTATTCTTTGCTCATCACCTTGTCTCTTAAAATCATGTTCCAAGCAAAATCTGCCAATTGTTTGCTGCTAAGGTTTGCGTATTGAGGGTTTGAGTTTTTAATCTCTTCCATCTTTAATGCAAACGCATCACGTTGAATTTTATCTCCGTCTATTTTACCAACAGATGTATAATCATTAAAAATGCTGTTTCCACTTCCCATGAGGTCGGTTAAAACAAAAGCGGCCATTGCAAGGCCAATCACGATAATCAATAATCCTGAACGTCTTCTTATGCGCTCTAACGTTGCCATATCTTCAAATTTGAATAAGTTCGCGAATATACAATTACAAGCGAAATCTCAAACCTATTATTTACTTGCTTTTTTTTAATGTTTGGTGAACGTGGTCATCGTCTTAAATGCTGGTTATTTGGCTGTTTGATTGCATTTTCTCTAAAATTTGTCTGCTAAGGGCATGTGTAATTTTTTAAAGCCCGAAATAGCAATCCTTTGCCTCGAAACTTATCTTCGCCCCCGATTAATATTATTATAGCATATACCATGAATCCATTAATAGGAAAATTTAATACACCTTTTGAAACTGCCCCTTTTGAGGAAATAAAAAACGAGCACTTTTTGCCCGCATTGCAAGAAGCCATTAAGATGGGTAGGGCAGAAGTAGATGCTATTGTAAACTCGGCCGAAGCGCCAACATTTTTAAACACCATTGTGGCCTTGGAATTTGCTGGAGAAGAAATTGGCCGTACAGCCGAAATTTTCTTTAACCTAAACAGTGCCGAAACCAATGAAGAAATACAGGCGTTGGCACGTGAATTTTCTCCTCTGCTAACAGAATATGGCAACGATGTATTGCTAAACGAAGCGCTATTTAAGCGTGTTGCCGAAGTTTGGAAAAACAGAGAAAACGAAAACTTAGATACTGAACAAGCCCGCTTACTAGAAAAAACCTACAAAGCTTTTGTGCGCAATGGCGCGAATTTAAATGCCGAACAAAAAGTTTTGTTGCGCGATATTGATAAAAAATTAGCCATGGCAGGATTGCATTTTGGCGAAAATGTACTGGCAGAAACAAATGCTTTTACGCTTGTTATAGAAGATGAAAAAGACCTAGATGGTTTGCCTGATTTTGCCAAAGAGGCGGCTGCAGAAGAAGCAGCTAGTCGCGATGTAAAAGGTTGGGTAATTACACTTGATGCCCCAAGTTACATACCGTTTTTAACGTATGCTAAAAACCGTGCATTGCGCGAGAAATTGGCTAAGGCCTACGGTAGCCGTGCATTTAAGGGCAACGAGAATGATAATCAAAAAACGGTGTTAGAATTAGCTAGTTTAAGATTGCAAAGGGCGAACTTGTTAGGCTACAAAACACATGCTGATTTTGTTTTAGAAGAACGCATGGCGCAAAACCCAGAAACCGTACATACATTTTTAAACAATTTGTTTACGCACGCTAAACCTGCCGCTCAAGCCGATTTAGATGCTGTGAAAGCCTACGCAAAAAAAGCAGATGGATTAGAAGATTTTAAACCTTGGGATTATTCTTTTTATGTAGAAAAACTAAAAAAGGAAAAATACAGCATTGATGATGAGTTGCTTAAGCCCTATTTTAAATTAGAAAATGTGGTGGCTGGCGTGTTTAAGTTGGCCGAAAAATTATACGGATTAACATTTGTTAAGCAAACTAACTTACAGAAATATCACCAAGATGTTACTGTATATAATGTGTTAGACAAAGATGGCAGCCACTTGGCCGTTTTTTATGCCGATTTTTTTCCGCGCAAAGGCAAACGCAATGGCGCTTGGATGACGAGCTACCGCAGCCAGAAAAAAGTAAACGATCAAAACATTAGACCACATATTAGCATTGTATGCAACTTTACCAAACCCACTGCGAGCACACCGAGTTTGCTCACGTTTAACGAGGTAACCACTTTGTTTCATGAATTTGGTCACGCACTACATGGCATGTTGGCCAACACAACGTACCCTAGTTTAAGTGGTACAAGTGTTTTTTGGGATTTTGTAGAGCTTCCTAGCCAAGTGTTAGAAAATTGGTGTTTCGAGAAAGAATGTTTGGATTTGTTTGCTACGCACTACAAAACTGGAGAAAAAGTGCCAGCGGAATATGTAGAAAAATTAAAATCATCAGCAGTATTTCAAGAAGGGTACGCAACACTGCGCCAATTGAGTTTTGGAATGCTAGACATGGCATGGCACAACAAATTTGCTGGCGAAGAAGTAAGCGTGAAACAATTTGAAACAAACGCCATTAAAGAAACACAGCTTTTTGAGCCCATAGAAACATCTTCTATTTCATGCGCACTTTCTCATATTTTTCAAGGAGGATATAGTGCAGGCTATTACAGCTATAAATGGGCAGAAGTGCTAGATGCAGATGCTTTTGAATTGTTTAAAGAAAAAGGAATTTTTGACCCAGATACGGCAACGGCATTTCGCAAGGTGCTTTCTTCTGGCGGTACTATTAACCCCATGGATTTGTACAAAGAGTTTCGTGGGCACGAACCAGATGTTAAAGCATTGCTTCGTAGAGCGGGTTTAGTAGCTTAATGAGCTCAACAAAATAAATGTGTTGACAAACGCTTTTTTTACCGAAAAGAAACCCTGATTTTATTTTTGGTGTGTGTTCAATACATATGTTTTAAAACCCATTCTGTATTGGTGTAATAAAAAATTACCTTCGCCCAAAAGCAAATCTTCATGTACGTACGTCCTAAAAAACACCTTGGTCAGCATTTTTTAAAAGACTTAAGCGTGGCAGAGCGTTTGGCCAATTCTTTAACCGGAAATGGTTATCATAAAGTACTTGAAGTTGGGCCTGGAACTGGGGTGTTAACTCAATTTTTGCTCAACAAAGATTTAGAAACATTTGTGGTTGAGTTGGATGTAGAAAGTGTGGCCTACTTAGAACAACACTTCCCAAAACTTGCGCAACATATTATTCCGGCAGATTTTTTAAAGTGGGATCCGCAAACCGTTTTTGGCAACGAACCCTTTGCCGTTGTGGGCAACTATCCGTACAATATTTCTTCGCAGATATTGTTCAAGGTGCTTGATTTTAAAGCACAAATACCAGAAATGGCGGGTATGTTTCAAAAGGAAGTAGCCATGAGAATTGCCTCGCCACCGGGCAATAAAAACTACGGTATTTTAAGTGTGCTAACTCAAGCGTATTATGATGTAGAATATTTATTTACGGTAGAGCCAGATGTTTTTATACCGCCACCAAAAGTGCAATCTGGCGTTATACATCTTACCCGTAAAGCCGAATGGGTGCTGGATTGCAACGAAAAACTGTTTAAAAGCATTGTAAAGGCCGCGTTTAATCAAAGGCGTAAAACTTTGCGCAATGCGTTAAAACCACTTTCTTTACCTTTTGACGGTATCTCTGATGAAATGTTAGGCAAAAGAGCAGAACAATTACATTGGCAAGAATTTGTAGAAATCACCCAAATACTTCAATAACATGTCGTTTGAATTAACGAAAAGTTTTGTTCAAGAACTTGAAGAGCGCATAGAAAATGGGCAGATTACTGAGGTTGTTGCCCAACTTCAGGATGAGCACGCTGCAGATATTGCGGAGCTATTAGAGCAGTTGGAAGTTCATCATGCGGCAGAAATAATGAATTATCTGGATGATGAGCTTGGCGCAGAAACCTTGATGGAGGTTGATGAAGATTTGCGTGCCGAGCTGTTGAAAGATTATTCTAACGAAGAGATAGAATCTGTTGTTGATAATCTTGATAGTGATGATGCGGCAGATATTCTAGGAGAATTACCAGAAGCAACAAAGCGTGAGGTCCTCAACAACATGGAGGATACCGAGCAGGCGAAGAAAATTGCTGTACTTCTAAGCCATGCTGAAGATACAGCTGGTAGCTTGATGGCTACAGAGCTTGTTAAGGTGCAACAAACATGGAGTGTAATGCAATGTGTGCGCGAAATGCGCAGGCAAGCCGAAAATGTAGAAGAAGTATATGCCGTTTATGTGGTAGATGAAAATGATATTTTACTCGGTGCCTTATCCTTAAAAAAATTACTCACCACTTCTACAAAAACACCCGTAAGCGAAATTTTTGATGATAAAATAAAATCGGTAACAACCGTTACGGATGCAGAAGAGGTTGCCCAACTGATGCAGAAATACAACCTGTATTCGATGCCCGTAACCGATGATTTAGGAAAGCTGTTGGGGCGTATTACCATGGATGATGTGGTAGACGTTATTACAGAAGAAGCTGAGAAAGATTATAACCTCGCCAGTGGCTTAACAGAAGAGGTAGAAGATAAAGACAGCGTTTTTACAGTTACAAAAATTAGGTTGCCCTGGCTACTTGTTGGTCTTTTTGGTGGATTGGCCACCGCAATGGTTATTGGTCAAAACGAATCAAGAATTAGCGCCTTGCCACAATTGGTGTTTTTCATGCCACTCATAGCAGCTATGGGCGGAAATGTAGGTGTTCAATCATCGGCTATTGTTGTGCGGGCATTGTCTAACAATACGTTTGGTAAAAACAGCCTGAAACGTTTGTCTAAAGAATTTACCGTTGGGTTAGTAAATGGGCTAATATGCGCTTTGGTGCTTTTTGGTGTTGGTAGCATTATCGGTTACGAAACAAACATTTTGCTAACGGTATCTATAGCCTTGGTTAGTGTGGTTATGTTTGCTTCTCTTTTTGGTACCCTTGTGCCTTTAACACTAGATAAAATGAAAATAGATCCAGCCGTAGCCACTGGTCCGTTTGTTACCACTAGCAATGATGTGGTTTCGCTGTTTATCTATTTTTATATCGGCAGATTATTAATTGGGTTTTAGAAAATGAAATACATATTTATACTACTTTTTACAGCATTTATTGGGGTAACAGCAAAGGCTCAATCAGATACGGCAACAAAGCAAATGGAAGAAATGCCCTTGCTAGTAAAGCCTCTTGCTAGCGATAGACCCGGGCAAACATTTAATGCACTTACACTTAGCAAAGGTGTTTGGCAAATTCAAGCTGGCGTATCATGGGGAAGGTTGTTAAACAACCCCAAAGGATTAGATTACAATGTGCTATCAATGCCTATCGATTTGCGTTACGGCATTACCGAAAAGTTAGAAGTATCGTTTTCTCCTGCGCCAGTATTCGCCAACAATGTGGGTACAGAATCGGGTATCGAGTATAATTTAAGCCAATTTAGTGCTGCAGTTAGATACCAACTTTTCGCAGACAAACCCTTTGGCCATTTGTCGGTGCACGGAGCCTATCAACTTGTAAACTACGAACGCGGAGAAGAAACAGGCTCAAATGGCAGTTTAAAACTTTTGTACGCATTGCCGCTTGGCGATTTATTTACATTTTCAACCAATTTGGGGTATAGTGTTTCTAGCTACTCTTCAAATGAGTTTACCTACACAGCTAATGCGGTCTTTAATATAATGCCAAGGTTTGGAATGTTTGTAGAGGCATTTGGAAATGTACAGGTAGATGCTGCCGCAGCTAATGGCAGTGGATTTGACGCTGGAGTGTTTTATTTGGTCAACTCAAATTTTCAGCTTGATGCCGCCTATGCACTTACAGAGAATGATGCATTACAAGATTATTACACTTCTGTAGGATTAACCTATCGGTTCTAAGAGCATCAATACATGAAAATTCTTTTTCTAGACAGCACACATCCGTTGCTTGAAGAACGTTTAAAGCAAGCAGGGCATCAATTGTTTTTTGATGATAAAAATCCGGCAGAAAAAGTGGCGGAAACATTAAGTGATTATGATGGGATTATTGTGCGTAGCCGCTTTAAACTTACTGCCGATTTTCTAAAAAACGGTAAACAATTAAAGTTTATTGGCCGATTTGGCGCGGGTTTAGAAAATATAGATACCGCCTTTGCTCAACAAAATAATATAGTTTGCATACGCGTGCCCGAAGGTAACAGAGATGCCGTTGGCGAGCACGCTTTGGGCATGTTGCTATCACTCTTTAACAAATTAAATAGTGCCGATGCTGAGGTGCGCCAAGGCATTTGGAAGCGCAAAGAAAACACAGGGGTAGAGCTGCAAGGCAAAACGGTTGGTGTAATTGGTTGCGGCCAAATGGGCAGCGCTTTTGTAGAAAAATTACAGGGTTTTAGCTGCAAAGTTTTGGTGTACGATAAATATCAATCGCAGGTAGCGCCCGCTTGGGCTATAGAAACCTCGCTAAAAGCCATTTTTGAAGAAGCAGACGTAGTTAGCATACACACGCCCTTAACGCCAGAAACTAAATACCTGGTAAGCAGAGATTTTATTTTGCAATTCAGAAAGCCGTTTTACTTAATTAACACAGCCCGCGGGCCTATTGTAGAAACTGCGGCATTGGTAGAAGGTCTAAAAAGCAAAAAAGTATTAGGCGCTTGTTTAGATGTGTTGGAGTACGAGAAAACATCTTTCGAGAATTTATTTGCCAGTGATGATTTGCCAGCGCCACTACAATATTTACTACAAGCATCAAACGTAATTTTAACGCCACACGTTGCCGGTTGGAGCCAAGAAAGTTTTGAGAAAATGGCCGAAGCCATGGCAGAGAAAATTGGAAGATTGAAATAGGATTTTTGGTTTCACAGAGCTGCGCAGAGAAAAACACAGAGGTTCACAGAGATTTTTAGTTACACAAAGGGCGGGAAGAAATCTGAAGCAGGCTTTCTTGTTTAAAACAAGCATTAAATTATATTCGTATGACGCGTAAAGAGTATATAAATTCACCTAGGTGAGTTTATTTAATTGTTGTATGCAATTTAAAAGAACAGAACCTATGAAATACCTACTGCTATTATCAGCACTGACAATCTTCTCAACTGTTTACGGACAAGAATCTAATGACACTTTGACTTATGCAGGAACAGAAATAATCGTTCCTGAAGGATGTTCGGTTAAATCGAAGTATGAAGTCATTGACTGTAATGGATTTTCTGCTCAATGGCTTTATTTAAAACAGGAAATGATTGACCAAGGTGTCGACAAACAATTATTCTCTCAACTTGAACAGCAGTTCCAATATTCAAAAAAATCTGATTTGACCTTTAAGTCACAAAACCAAGACTTTGAAGGATTTCAGTACAAAATGAAAAACGGGACATCTCGAATTCTCGGCATTGGAAAAATTGACGGTCAGTGGCTAATTCTGAACCTCGGTTTTGAAAACGGACCAAAAAAGAACAGTGATTTATCAGAATTTGAGAAGAAATTTATTGAATTAGAAAAATAAAAAAACTGCAAACAACAACGCATATAACCTATGGCTGATAAACAGCTACCAGCAAGGTTTGCGCTCCGTAGCCAACTTTGGTTTCGGTGGACAGGAAAGTGCTTTGAAACCGCCACAAGCCATATGCAAACCGCTAACCAACTCTATTTACAAACCTCTACTGCCAAGCTATCAATAACGGTTTTAGAAAGCGGCAAATGCTGTTCTGGCGTTAGTCCAAAATTGTTTTTAATGCCCCACGTTTGTATGGCAATATCGCCTTGATAATTGTTGTTGTACAACGCGGTATAAAACGGAACCAGATCATACTTGCCCATAAATAGCGGCTTAATGCCCCAATACCACAGTGGGAGTGTGCTATCATTAAACTCTTTAAGCGTGGCTCCGCTAATGCTTACAGATTTTATGTACGGACTTACATTGGTAATTACTTCATCTAATCTTTCGCCATTTCCGGCTGCCAACTCGTGACATAAATGCACGGCCAAAAAAACATTTGGCTTTTGCACTGCGTTGATGTAGTTAAGCGCATCTTCGGCAGAGGCAATGCTACTGGTTTGGTAATGTGGGTAGATAATTAAATCTTTTTGAAAGCTTTGCGCTATGCCGGCAACTTTGGCAATGGCATTGGTTGGGTCTGCATTGGGGCCCAGAAAAATTACTTGCAATTGGGTAGGCTCAAACTGAATCTCGCTATAGATGTCTTCTATGTATTGCAGTTGTTGCTTTTTTAAGGCAGAATCGGTTAAAGAGAGGTAAACAAATGCATTGTTCACTGTAAATGTGCCGGCTTTATAAGCCGTGGTTTGGTAAAACTCACGGAGTTTTTGTACGCCTCCAGAAGGAGGGATTTGTAAAAACACACCAGCTAAACCAGCGCCTTGTATACGTTGCGCTTGCTGGTTGGGTGATAGATGGTCTAAATCAAAATTGTAGGCTGTAACATGCGGCTGGCACAAACTACCCGTTGTTGGTATGTTGTTTTGGTTTGCGGTGTTTTTGGTACAACTATTCAGCATTACAATACTTGCTATCAGCAGCGTTATAAAACCTAAATATGTTGCCCGATGGTTCATGAATTGTTTTTCAGTTCCGTAAAAATGTACTACAATTTGTTTTTTTCAGCGTACGCGTTTAAGGTTTTTACCTCTTCGGGATTTAAACTCTCCCAACCATTTTTATTGGCTTTGTCTAAAATGCGGTCTATTTCTTTTTTCTCGGCTTGTTTGTTGGCGTTGTACGCGTCATCTGCCGTTTGGTAATTATGCTCGCGTTGTTTTACCCATTTGTTTACCGTTGGTTTGTTTATAAGGTAAATTAAAAAACCTATGGTGGGCAGTAAGATTCCTAAAATTACAAGCAGGTTTTGTTGCAATACCATCGGAAAAATGGCAATGGTTATGAGCATGCCAATAATGGCACCACCCAAATGTGCATCGTGCCCAATATTGTCTGATTGGCGCTGCATACCGTAAATAGAAATTAGGATAAATGCGGGGCCAAATACCCATCCGGGAATTTCTACCGGGATAAAAAACATATAAATGCCCACATCGGGGTAAAGTGCAATGCAGGCAAAAATTACTCCGCTTACCGCGCCCGAAGCACCTACAGCACTGTAATAAGATTTTGCTTTGTTGATATACAAAGACAATAGTCCTCCGCCAATTAAACTCACAAAGTAGATTACAAAAAAATAAACTACGCCTACCAATTGCAGCAACAATTGGCCAAAAGAGTAGAGCGCAAACATGTTGAAAAGCAGGTGGCCCCAATCTACATGCAAAAAGCCCGAGCTTATAATACGCTTGTATTGTTTGTGTACAAGAATGCCCGAGATAGAAAAAGCATTGTTGCTAAAAAAAACAGGGTCATTAAAACCTTTGAGGCTAAAAAGCACATTGGCGGCAATTAGGGCAACAATTGAAATTGTATATGAATCCATTAAAATAAAATTAGGCGCAATTTTTAGCGTGGAATTAGGCAGCTTATTTACCTTGCTTTTTTACCAAATCCTTGGCAGCTTCTTCAAGCTCTTCGGCTACAGGTTTTATGGTTTGTTCGGGCAAATCATTTATGTCTATATACATAAAGCCGTCTATAGCATTGTTAAAGTTGGGGTCTACATTAAAGGCAACAATCTTTGCGTTTTGCTTTACGTACTTTTTTAAGAGTACAGGAAAACGCATGCTACCTGGCTCTATTTCATCAATGTATCGGTCAAATTTATTGATGTCTTCGGCACTTGTTGTTTCTATAATTTGTTTGCTGTCTTCATCCAAACGCACTTTGTACTCTTTTCTAGGAATGATGTACTCGGCCAATTCATGGTCGTAAAAGTGCCGTTTTACATAGGCAATCATCATGCCTTTGCTGTATTTAGAAAAATGATTGCTAATGCTTACACAACCGGTTAAATATCGCACCTTGTCTGGGTTTCTTAGAATAACGTGCATAATTCCCTTCCACAACAAAAACAGGGGCATGGGCTTGGCTTGGTACTCTTTTATAATATAGGCACGCCCCATTTCTAAGCTTCCTTTAAAAAGGGGATGAATCTTTTCATCAATTTTAAAAAGGCTGTTCACATAGAAACCTTCTATACCCTTGTTGGCATAAATATCGGCTCCCATGCCTAAACGGTAGGCTCCTACAATTTTTTGGGTGTCATTATCCCACAAAAAAAGATGCAGATATTGATAGTCATATTCATCAATATCGCAAGGTTCGTTTGTGCCTTCTCCTACTTCTCTAAAGGTAATTTCTCTTTGCCTAGAAATTTCTCTTAGAATTTTCGGGATGTCTTTTGCCTCTGCACAAAAAACTTCATACGTTCTAAAAATGGTTAATCTAGCTCCTTGTGCTTCTCTTAGCTTTTCAATTTCTTCCCAAATTTCATATTGAGGTGTTTCGCTAATAATGGGTTTGGGATTTTTCTTTTCAGTTAGGCGGCTATCTATATGTTTTTTTATCCGGTCAATTCTGCTTTCTTCTAATGTGTTAGAAAGTCTGTAGGTACGTTCTCTAAATAGTTTTCTTAAATCGTCTATGCTTGGTTGTGCTAAATATTCTGTAGAGTCTATAGCCTTTCCAATACGAACTAAAATAGAGCGTTTACGCGCATTAAAAAGTTCTGAAGGCATGAGTGCCGTTCTAAAAATACCGTTTATAAACGCGAAGAAATAAAAGCGTTTGCGCAGTTTGGCTTTAAAATAAACAGGAACTACAGGTACGGCCAGTTTTTGAATTAATCTAATGGCGGTTTCAGACCAAGGCTTTTCAGTAATCTTTTTTTCATCCCACCGGTATGTGGCCACTTGGCCCGAAGGAAAAATACCCATGCCGTGACCTTGCTTTACCCAAAGCATAGCTTCCTTCATGCCGTTTACACTGCTTTTTTTGTCTTTGTGTTTTTCAAACGGATTAACGGGTAAAAAGTAATGCGAAATAGGTTCTATGTGTTGCAAAAGGAAATTCGCCATTACTTTAAAATCGGGTCTGATTTTGGTAATTAGCTGGATCAAAATCATCCCATCTATGGTTCCCAGTGGGTGGTTGGCAACAATTATAAACGGTCCTTCTTTGGGGATGCGCTCTCTGAGCTCATCTTCAAAGTATTCGTAATTCACGCCTATTTTACCAAAAATGCAATCTATAAAAGGTACATCTTCTTTGTGGCTGCAAGAATCGTAAAGATTGTTTACTGCCCGCAATTTTATTAGCCACATGATAAAAGGTGCCAAAAATCCAAGCCCTAAACGATTTAGTCCGGCTAATTTTGAAATTTCATCTTTTGTAACTAGAGGCATTCTTAAAAAATAGGTAGCCGCGAATATAAGATTTGTTGCATTTGTTTACTGAACACAGTTTGTCTTAAAAACGTGTTTGTTTTAAAAAACCGCAAACTTATTTACATGTAAAAAACAAGAAAAGTATTTGTACGTTTACCTAAACCAATAAATTTTTAATCATGTTAAAAACTACTTTTTTAATGAAAGCCACCAAGAATTGTAACTTACTGAATGGGGGGGGGTAGAGAAGATCACAGATTTAACCATTGACCAATCTACATTGGTAAACTTTTGTGAATACCGATGGGATGGCATATTTGCTAGTCATGATGATATTGAAATAAAAATAGAAGACAGTGAAATAGAAGGATCAGGAAGAGGAGTAAGGCTAGAAAACGATGTTACATCAATTTGTAAAAATTCAATTTTTAAAGATAATTTTAGAAGTATTTCTGCATATAATTACACACAAACAGGGAGTTTTTATAATAATTCTAGATGGAAGTTATTCGGAACTTTATTTTCTGATGCCGCTGTACCATTAAACTTTCATCCTTTAAGTCCAATACCTTCATTAGTTACCAATAGTTCTACTTTCATTTTTATTGATTTAGACAATAGTAAGAATATTCAAATCGGTAAATCAAATAAAGCAGTCAATGTTTTTAGTGGATTAGAGAATATTCCAATTATGTCCACAGACTGTAATGATTTAGTTGTTGAGAATTATAATTTTTTAATCTCATCTACTGCAATTCAAGCCTTTAATACCAAAATGTTAATTGGAGGATTAGATGACACTTTAATAGGTGGCATCGCTTATGGAAATCATTTTGCCTCTGAGAATGCAATTAAATCTGAAGGGTGTTACCAAGAGATTGGTTTTAATACTTTTTTGGCGAGCCATATCGAAATAAAAAATCCGAATGCATATTTAAATGGAACTGTAAAAAGTGTAATAATGGATAATAACATTCATGAGTATTCAAATGTTGATATTTTCTATTTAAATAGAGCTTTTACAGCTGATGTAATAATATATCACAATGAAATAAATAACGGAAAACTAAATCTTACCAATATTAATACAGTATCCTTAAACAATGGGGTAATAGTAGAACACAATGAATTTCAGTACCAGTTTGGTGGTTTAGGTAGTAGTACATCAAACCTGCCACAAAGTATTTATAGCCTGAATTTAATGAATACGCCAGGAATAAGAGTTGGCGATAATCATTTTTCAGCTGACCTTGGTGTAGGCATAGGAGCTCCTCCAATTCCTATACCTAATAATAGAGCAGGCGGCATACATATGGTAAATGTAACCAATGCCCAAATAAAATCTAATGATTTTGATTCTTGCCATATAGCCATATTTGGAGAACAAGATTTATCTGGAACTTTGTTTTGTAATAATTTTATGCATGGCGGGTATTACGGCATGTACTATAAGAAAGCAATCTTATCGAACCAAGGTACTGCAACTCATAATGTTGGTAATGGATTTTTTGATCAATGGATTAATACAATTTACTTTAAAGATTGTCTGATTCCCTCAAAATACTATACGTGGGGTGGCGGCAATAGTTTTGACCCTACAGTTACACCTGGTATGGCTAGGGATCCTGGTAACCCACTGACAGATCCTTGGCAACAGGTTAATAATGGACTCAACGGATGGGTTATTGATTGTGGAGTCTTAAATAAAACTGATAATACATCAACAATTTCAAGTGATAATAGGCAGCTAGCATATCCAAATCCTTTTACGAATGAACTTACTATCGATATCCAAGATAGGTTAATAGATGAATTCTTACAATATGATTGTTTTATAATTGATTTTAATGGGAGAATTGTTTTTAAAACACATGTTGTTACTGGAATAAATACAATAAATCCAGAATTGAACGCTGGTGTTTACTTTATAAGGGTAATTGATGGTTTTGGAGTTACACTTTTAGAATCAAAGATTGTTAAATTGTGAAAATAGCTTGGTTAATATTATCATTTAGTATAGTGATTTGTAGAGGTCAAAACCTTGTGCCAAATCACGATTTTTCATTAACCAATTCAGATGTTCATGGACCAGTATCTATTCAAGGTAGTATGAATAATTGGACTTACCCAGCGACTGGATATGGTCAGCTTGGGTATTATGGTACAGCGCATGATACCATGTGCTTTAATCCTCACAGATTTGTAATTGGAGGGTGTCCTGGATTTAGTGTTAACAACGCAACGTATCGCTATAAAACGCCTCTTCCTTATAAGGGCAAGGGAATGATTTTAGGTAACTTTTATTATGATTCAATTACCAATGACTATTATGTTCAAAATGGTGCAGGGCTATATTCATTCCATAGTACTACATTATCTCAGGCATTAATGCAAGACACTACGTATTGTACCGAGGTGCATGTAATGCTGGCTACAGGTAGAATGGGTGGGAGGGAACTCTGCTATACGGCCAAAGGTTTTGGCATGTATTTTACAGACACCAATTATTTGCCTTCAATTAATCCATGGGATTCTAATTTAGTACCTCAGGTTGGGGGCTTTGATTATTTTCTAAATGACAGTACATGGGA
>JAUHWL010000017.1 GCA_030424545.1 Bacteroidia bacterium | reverse complement strand
TTGGGATGGCACTAGCCAAGGTCAAGCATTGCCAGCAGGCGTTTACAGTTACCGCATTATTTATGCAAAACTGAAAGACGGCCCAAAAAACTATGAGCTTTATGGTACGGTTAGTATTTTAAGATAAGTACAGTTTAAGAATGCAATACCACCTGATACGTTTCTCTTGTAATTTGCTCCAGCAACGGGTTTTTGCCCGCTCGTATGGCTTCTCTTGTTTGTGGGTTGTGGTGTCTGATGGTGTATAGCTCTACTTCTTCATTAAGTTTCACCGAAAAATATGGGTTTAATTCAGCTACAACTTTAGGTAAAATGTTGGGGTCATTGTTTACGCAAAATGAAGTGGAAATAGCAGAATTCTGCATGGTATTTACCGTAAGTCCATGCTCATGAAATAGTTTATAAATAAGCTGTAAATGCTCCTCTACAATAAAGGCTAAATCTCTAGTAGCCACAGATAGTAAGGCCTGGTTTTTCTTTAGAATATAACAGGGTGCAAATGGTTTTAACGTAAGTCCTCTCCCAATTACAGTGCCCGGCAACTCAGGGTTCATAAAGCTACGCACAAACAGCGGTATGTTTTTTTCTTGCAGTGGCTGTATAGTTTTTGGATGTATAACAGAGGCGCCATAATATGCCAACTCAATAGCCTCTCTGTAACTAATTTCTTCTAATAAAATGGGGCTAGAGAATACTTTAGGGTCTCCGGTTAGTACGCCCGGCACATCTTTCCAAATGGTTACCTCTTCGGCTTGCAAAATATTGGCAAAAACACTGGCTGTATAATCAGACCCTTCTCTGCCTAATGTAGTGGGTACTCCGCATTTTGTGCTGCCAATAAATCCTTGTACCAAGTAAATGTTAGGCTCATTAATGGCGGCTTTTATCTGTGCAGATGTTTCTTCCCAATCTACAGTGGCCCTTCTATGGGCATTGTTGGTTGTTACAATTTTTTTAGTGTCTAGCCACTCGCTTTTATGGCCCAACTCAAGCAAATAATAATGAATGATTTTGGTAGATAATATTTCGCCAACATGCACAAGAGCATCATAAGCTTGGCTATAGTTTTCTGGTACGGAAGATGTAATTAGCGTTTTGCCGTAATCAAAAATATCTTGAATGCTTTGGTCTAATTCTGGGTTATTATTTGGAAAAAGCTCCAACGCTATTTGATGATGGAATTCAATAATATCCTTAAATAGCGGAATTGCATTTTCGTTTTGGCTTAGCCAAGATTGAACAACATTTTCTAAACTGCTTGTGGTTTTTGCCATGGCAGAAACTACCACAACAAGAGGCCTATCGGTGTATAAAGAAATAATGTGGGCAACATTGCGCACAGCATCAGCATTTTTTACAGATGCACCACCAAATTTAAAAACGCGCATATCTAAATTGAAAAATTATATATGATTTTGATGTTGAGCCTTATTCAAATAAAGCATGTTTGGTTGTAAAGGCATATTCATTTAGTTGGTCTTCTCTTAATTTTACCAAGTACCAATCCTTTTCATATTCCACACCAATTTTGGTGTAAAAATCAATAGCAGGGTCGTTCCAATTAAGCACAGCCCATTCCAATCTTTTAGCTCCAAATTTTTGCGCTTCCAGTACCACTTCGTCAAACAATCTTTTGCCTAAACCAAATCGCCTAAAATCTTCTGTTACTACAAAATCTTCTAGGTGAATTGTTTTTCCTTTCCAGGTAGAATATCTAGGGTAATAGAGGGCCATGCCCACAATTTTACCCTCGTATTCGGCAACAATACATTTAAATAAATTGGATGTAAATCCGTCTCTAATTAAGTCTTCTTCTGTTACTGTAACTTCTTGTGAAGCATGCTCATATTCGGCTAACTCATGGATGAGGACAAGTACGCCACGCATATCCTTTTTAGTAGCAAAACGAATGATTGAGTTATTCATGGAAATGAATTGTTTGTGAATTTGTAAAGTTAGATGGATTCAACGGGTTTATCAAAGAGATTTCCAACATCTACTTGGGTAGCTAAAATATCGTCTATATTTTGTCTTCTGGAGATGAGATGTGCTTGTCCATCAACCAACAAAACCTCTGCGGGTTTTATTCTGCTATTATAGTTGCTGGCCATGGTAAATACATAAGCTCCCGCATTGTTAAAGCACAGTATATCGCCTTCGCGAATTTCATTTATACTACGGTCCCAACCAAAAGTATCTGTTTCACAAATGTAGCCGGTAACGGTATAAATTCTAGGTTGCCCATTTGGATTACTGGCATTGGTAATGTGGTGATAGGCATCATAAAACATAGGGCGAATAAAGTGGTTAAACCCGCTATTTATTTGCGCAAATACAGTGGCGGTGGTTTGCTTTACCACGTTTACAGAGGCAAGAAAAACGCCCGCCTGGCTCACAAGATATTTTCCGGGTTCAAAAACTAAGGTGAGTTGTTTGCCATATTGCTTGCAAAAATCAGCAAACAAAGCGCTCATTTTTTCTCCTAGTTCTTCAATGTTTGTTTCGGCATCGCTTGGTTTATAAGGAACTTTAAAACCGCTGCCAAAATCAATGTACTCTAATTCCGGGAAATCAAGGGCAATGTCCATCAAAAGCTCTGCACCTCTTAAAAACGCTTCAATGTCTAGTATGTCGCTACCGGTGTGCATGTGTACACCGTTTACGTGCAAGTTGTAGGCTTCAATTAGGCGTTTTAAATGGCGAACTTGATGGATGGAAACCCCGAATTTAGAATCGATGTGCCCAACTGAAATTTTGTGGTTGCCGCCTGCAAGTATATGCGGGTTTAGGCGCACACAAACCGGATAAGAATGCCCGTATTCGTGTCCAAATTTCTCAAGCATTACCAAATTGTCAATGTTAATCTGTGCGCCAAGTTCTACGGCTTGCTTAATTTCTTCAAAGCTTACACCGTTGGGGGTGTACATAATTTCTTCTGGCGTAAATCCGGCTTTTAAACCCAAATGCACTTCTTCTATAGAAACAGTATCTAGGCCAGCGCCAAAACTGCGCATCAGTTTTAATATGGCTTGGTTGTTTAGCGCCTTACACGCATAGTGTAGTTTTAAATCAACTTGACTAAAAGCATTTGTAAGCCTGTTGTATTGGCGTTCGATAACAGTTGCATCGTACACAAATAGTGGCGATCCATATTGTTCGGTGAGTTTAACCAAATCTAAGTTTTGCATGTTCGGGTTAAAATTAGGCTGGCAAAGAAATAGTTATAATGCATATGCTGAGTAAGATAACAATGTATTTGACTAATAAATAATATTTTGTTATTAAAATAACAAAATGAATTGTATATAACAAAGTGGTTAGTTGGTTTTTCACAGAGTAAGCAAAGGTAGCCCCTAGCAAATTTTAAGCGCATTGCATTGGCCTTATTTTTACCTTAGCACACCTTAAAAATTTTAAAACTTAAGTGCGTGGTTGTTAAAAAATTGGTTTTTCTATTTGTCCTCTCAATGCTATCGTCTCCTTTAGTTAGAGGAGCGCATTTGGTTGGAGGAGATATTTCTTATACCTGTTTAGGAAATAATAGCTATGAAATAACCTTGCGAGTTTATAGAGATTGTGGTGGTTCTGGTGCTGGTTTTGATGCCAACGCTGTTATGTCTATTTATGACATCAACAATAATTTAATACAAACATTGCAGGCGCCTAAAGGCCCTACTGTGGCGGTGGCAGCAAATCCAACAAACGATCCGTGTATTGTTACGCCTCCTAATTTATGCACAGAATATGCAGATTATATAACGCAGGTTACACTTCCGCCATTAGCAGGTGGTTATGTTATTTCCTCGCAGAGATGTTGTCGAAACAATACAATTTCAAATGTTGCAAACTCTGGCACTTACGGAAATACCTATACAATGCAAATCCCAAGTATGGATACGCTTTGTAACAATTCGCCACGTATTGGGCTTGTGGCACCAACCATTTTATGTTTAGATGAAAACATCAATTTGTCTATGGCTGCTGTAGAAGGCGATGGTGACTCTTTATACTACGAGTTGTGCGAAATATTAGCTGGTGGAGGCCAAGGAGGTGGAGGTTGCTCATCAACAATACCAAACCCAGCCTGCCCACCACCTTATACACCCGTACCTCTAATTGCGCCCTATACACCAACCGACCCAATGCCTACATCAACCCCTTTAACTATTGATGGACAAACTGGACTGCTAACAGGAGTGCCCAACCAAACAGGGCAATTTGTAGTTGGTATTTGTGTAAGTGAGTATAGAAACGGGCAGTTTCTTAGCACAGTACGACTAGATTATCAATTTAACGTGGTTTCTTGCGGAAGACCAATAAGCAATATGGTTACCCCGGCAGATGATCCAACAATATTATGCGATGGATTAACGGTAAAGTTTATTTCTCAAAGTATAAACAATACCAGCATACTATGGGTTTTTGGTGACCCTACCACCTTAGCAGATACTTCCACTAGCCCCAATACTCAGTATACGTATCCTAACGATGGGGTTTATACAGTAATGTTAATTGCCAATCCCGGATCATCTTGTTCAGATACTTCTATGTTTGATTTTAACGTGAAAAAACTTGTAGACATCAGCATCATCTACACGGGCATAAACTGTTTTGAAGTACAAGGATTTGAGTTTGAACCGGACGGATTTTGGCCTGCCAATGCAACCTTTAGTTGGCTTATCAGCCCAGGCGCAAATATTTCGCAATGGTCTGGCCAAAAAACGCCACCCATTACATGGGGTACTCCAGGTACGCACCAAGTAGAGCTTATGCTAACCTGGCCGCCCGGTTGCTTTGATACTTTGGTGCAGCAAATTTCTGTTTCTAGCTTGAGTTTAAACGTAGATGCTGGCCCAGACCAATATATTGATGAAGGCGAAACCGCACAGCTTGGTGCGTTTGGCGGAGTAGATTATTTCTGGTACGCCAATTTACCGGCCTATTTTAATAATCAATTTATACAAAACCCCTTAACACTGCCTTTGCACGATAGCACTACGTATATAGTAGAAATAACTGACGAATTTGGATGTAAAGGAAAAGACTCACTAACCATTTATTTAAACCCGAAAGCAGAACCCACCAACATTATGAACGTAATTACCCCCAATGCAGATGGGCATAATGATGTCTTAAACTTGGCAACTTTAACGGGAGATTTAACCTGCAAATTTATTGTAGTTGATAGGTGGGGGAAAGAAATGTACTCCATTGATGACTATCAAAATACATGGGGTGGTTTAAGCCAGGGTGGCGATGAATTGCCTGATGGCACGTACTATTTTATTCTTCAAAACGGGGGCGATATTATTTACAAAGGACCCGTTACCATTATTAGGAGCGCAAATTAAAAATGAATCTATCTCAATCCCTCATCGTACCCAATACAGCACAAGGTCGTGATTGGCGTTTGGTGTTGGTTACGTCATTAATATCGTTAGTAGGTGTAATATTTTTTAAGTGGCAAATAGCAGAAATCGTTTTTCTGTTTTTTTACGATATGATTTTTATAGGCATAGCAACTGCACTACGAATGCTATTTGCCCAAGCTGGTTTTGAATCTTTTTTCGGAGGGTTGTTGGTGCGTGCCTTTTGGACAGCCGGATTTCTTGTGCTTTATGGGGGCATGATGATGCTTTTGGTTGCGTTTACGTTGAGCAGCCTTAACCTAGATGGGCTCTTAGAAGGCATGAAACCCATAAAAACAGCCATGTATTTTTTGGCGGCCAATCAGCTTTTTGGTTTTTTGTTTGGTTACCTCGCCAATGGCCAATACAAGCAAAGCAACTTTATTGGTGAGCTTTTTTCTACCATGTTTTACGCCTTGCCTATTGTGGTTTTGTTAATCGTTGTTGTTTTTCCTAACAGCGATTATTTTGGCGCAGAACATCAAAATGTGTGGGTAGCGGTGGCTATCATTCTTGCGCGAACAGGTATTGATTTTATTGCCTTGCGTATAAAGCATTTTATTTCTGTTGCCGTGCAGCAAAAACAACGCAATTTGTAAGGCCGCAGCGCATAACAGATTTGGTGCATTTCCCGAAGGTTGCACAACTTTTTAAATTTACCCTTTTAGAGCGTACTTCAACGAAATACACATAAAAAAGACCGTGTTAAACGGTCTTCATTAGGTAGAATTTATACCGAATTTAGAGTTGTGCCTAGGCGTTTATTGCTCTTCTATTATTGATTCTCCTTTAGATTTGTCGCCTGAAGTCCATTCCCAACTTTCGTGAAGGCGAATTTTGCCATTTTCAAGAACTTCAGGTTTTGATTTACATTTTCCTGTCATGATTTGGTCTTTCTTGTTTACTTGATGGTAACGCATATCTATATTGCCGTTTTCATCTACAATACCAATTAAATGTCCCATTTTAACCTTACCGCCCCAATATTCAGATGTGAGAATGTTTCTTGTTTGCTTATACATGAAAACAGTTTCGTTTGATGTTTCTCCATTTTCTGAATTTGAAATAGGTCTAAAAATTTTTCCATTATAATCAATCATCCATTTTTATTTTAAGTCTTCTACATGGTCTAAAACATAACATTGTTCCCATTGTTTTAAGCCAATTTTTGGGTAATAATGAACTGCTTTGGGTGCCGAAAGAAGTATGAGCTTTGCTTTGGGTGAAGCAAGTTTGGTTTGTCTGATTAACTCTTTGCCAATTCCTTGTTTTTGATATTTTTCGTCAATGGCAAGGTCTGAAAGGTATGTGCAATACAAAAAGTCAGTTAAAGACCTTGCAACGCCAACTAGTTTTTCGTTATGTCTGGCCGTAATAATCAAATTTCCATGTTCAAGCATTTTAGCAATTCTGTCGGGTTCAGAAACTGGTCTTCGCTCTCCCAATGTTGAGTTTATAAGAACTTCTGTAAACTCCCCTATGCTCAATTCCTTTTCTATTTGATATTTTATCATAAGCTTTAGTCTCTTTTTGAAAACTAATAATTTTCCAAATCTCGGCTCAATTTCCTTTGTTATTTTAAATTCAAGTTTTTTGTAAACATGGAGAACTCCTCCCACAGCAAAACTGGATTTACAAGCTTAGAATTTTATAAACACCATTATAGTCGCCAGCAAGATGCAATAAATATAATCCGGGGTCCAATTGTAGATTGACACGATACGCATTATATGCTTCTATTTTTTCTTCATAAACACAATTCCCTTGCAAATCATAAATCTTAAGGGCTGTTCTCCAGTTTTTCTGAGCCATTGCGTCAATAATAATATGGTCGCTTATTGGGTTGGGGTAGATTTGGTAAGCCATTTCTTGTACAACATATTGTGGAGTGGAAAGCTGAAAAGCCTTTTGAAAATCTGGGATGCCATAGCCAAGGGAATCATTTGGGTTTGCATACAGATGCGCAGATTGACGAATAAAACCAGCAAGCTCTTCACTATGCTTTGCAGGATAAGCTTCTATTAAACATGCCGCAAGACCCGCAATAATTGGTGCCGAAAATGAAGTGCCAAAATCAATATTTACTTGTCCCAGACCGTCAATGAGTGTTGCAGGTGAGCCCTGTGCAACAACATCAGGTTTAATGCGTCCGTCAGCGCTCGGACCAATACTTGAGAATGACGCATAATCACCTTGCCAAGTTACGGCTCCTACTGTGAGTACAGAATCACCATCTGCTGGAGCAGCGATGTAAAGTTTAGAGTTATCACCATCATTTCCGGCCGAAGCAACTACCAAGATGCCTTTTGAAGCGGCCCAATCAGCAGCTTTGGTAATGATTGTGGTATTTCCATCCATATCATTATAGCTGTAGTTATCAAGTGGATTATCGAATGTGCGGTAAGACAAAGACGTTGAAATTAAGTGGACGCCTACACTGTCTGCAAACTCTGCGGCCATCAGCCAATAATCCATTTCTATAGGCGCTTCATAAAATATGTTTTCACTGGTAAAAAGCCAATAATTGGCGTCTGGGGCGGTTCCCACAATGGTATCAGGAATATTTGCTGCCATGGTTGATAGCACCTTGTTTCCATGGTCTCCCCAACCAACAAAAACATTTGTGTCTTGAGAAATGAAATTATAACTGCCTAATAATCGTTTAGAATTCCGAAGGCTATCAAACGCATTGCCTAGGTAAAAACCTTCAAAACCCGCATCGATTAAAGCAATATTGATTCCCGTTCCGGTAAACCCACTTTGGTGAAGAAGATGTCCGTTCAGCATTTCTATTTGGCCTCGGGCAAAACCGTAATCCAAGGTGTCGCTGCTGCTAGTCTTGCTTAAAAAGCAATGGTAATTCTTTGGGTATTCGATACGTTCTACAAAGGGGAGAGACTGTATCAATTCAGGATTAGGGTGGCTAACATAGAGGTAGTTCAACCATTTTGATTGGGCCATGGTTTTGGCGCCCAATGCTGCTAAACTGTTTTTGTATTCTCTTGCAATGGGCAAATCATTTTCATCTACGTGTATATTTTGCAAGGCTCGCCTGTAAAGAGCTGCAGGAGAAAGGAAGCTCTCAGGAGTTTCCATGAGATTGATGCTAGAACCTTTGTCTTTTAAATACACCCGAAATTCGCTCTGGTTTTGGGCATGCGTACTTAGACAAAAGAATAGCCCTATTGCTACTATTAACGTTTTTTTCATAATAATTTTTTAATGTTTAGGGTTTACTTTGAGTGCATATTATCGCCCAAAATCAGGGTTTCAATGAATAGATTATCTGTTTTAGACGGTACGTGTTTTGAGTTTTCAAGTAGTATACTCTTCTTTATGGATGGAAATAGTTGAGATGCTCTTTTCAACATTTTCTTACCTGGAAACAAAACATCGTTTTTTGCGGCTATTAGTGTTATTGGGGTTTTTATCCGTTTTGCTTTTTCCGCTGAAATAATTGGTATAGCTGTAAAATCCATCTTGAAATGCAAGAATACTTTTGAAAGGTATTTCACAGCAAAGTTGTCCCGATCTGTAAATACTTCTGATAGGAATTTATCTACATATTTTAGTTTTTTCGTTCTCATGTATTTTTTCATCGGAATGAAAATTTTAAAAAGTGCTTTTACAGGATTTCCATTTGCAATATATGCTGGAGCAGATAAAAAAACTTCTTTGATGTTGGATTCATCACATTCCAGTGTTTTTAAGATTACTAATCCACCAAATGAAAAACCTACCATTGTTACACTTTCAATCGTAAAGCTTTCAATAATTTCGTTCATCCATTTGCCATAGGAATCATCTTTCATGCTCAATCTTGTTTCGGCACTTTTGTTTGGTTGCGCAAGAACATCAACTGCATACACTCTATAAAACTTGTTCAGATTTGGATATGTTTCATAGGAAATGGGGGCACATCCATTTGATCCATGCACCAATATTAGTGGAGGGTTTTGGGGGTCACCACTCACAATAATATTTGTGTTTCCAAAACTCGTTAACACTTGCTCATATTGATGTTCAATATGTAGCTCTTTTAATTTTTGGTCGTAAAGTTCAAGAATTTCATGTTTTCCTTGCTTTGATTTAAATAGTGATTTCATGTTTTTGTGCAAACGAATTAATCATAATAAAGAGTAAAGTGATTCATTTCAACGAAACCTAGTCCATGTAAAACAATAAGAGATGAAACTAGGTAGATATAGGAAATACAGGTTCCTTTTAAAATTGACAAAAGGAGAGTGATGTTAAAAACGGACAACGACATTACCTCTCTTTCGTCCAGTATCTACATATGCATGAGCTTCTTGAATTTGCTCAAATGGATATACTCGATCAATAATGGTTGTTATTTTCCCTGAAGCCAACATGTCTCTAATCTGAATAAAATCTCTCATGCGCGGCTCATGCTTACGCATTCCTGTTGCAGCGAATTTTAATTTCTTTTTGGTAAAAGGAGTTACGAACAACATATACATCAGTGCAGATAAAGTAAGAACAGGCGTAAGGTAAACGCCTTTGGGATTAAGGTTTCTTTTTGCTTTTGAATATGATAGTTTACCAACTGTGTCAAAAATCACATCAAATGTTTCGCTGCAATTTTGCCATTCACTTTTCGTGTAATCAAGTACGTTATCAGCTCCTAAATCTTTTACAAGGGCTTTGTTTTTAGTGCTACAAACTGCGGTTACTTCTGCGCCAAACTGCTTAGCCAGTTGAATGGCGGCTGTACCAATGCTACCTGATGCTCCATTGATTAATACTTTTTGACCAGCATTAATCTTTACCTGGTCTGTGAAAAAAGCAAGTGCTGTGCATGCTCCATCCTGTATGCCTGTAGCTTCTTCGTGACTAACCTTCTCTGGTTTTTTCACAATAAGTTCATCAGATGATAAACAGATGTACTCGGCATATGCCCCACAATTCAATCCTGTTTGCGCCATAACCTGATCTCCTGCATTAAAATTTTTAACATCAGAACCCACTGCTTCAATTACACCAGACAAGTCTGTTCCAGGAGTTTTAACGTTTGGTTTTGTCAACCCCACAAACAATCTACCAAAGTATGGTTTGCCTTCTCGCATAAACGTGCTTGCTGCGGTTATTGAAGTAGCTTTAATTTTAATAAGCACTTCGTTTGATTTTGGAGTTAACTTCTCCACGTTTTTGATTTGAAGAACTTCTGGTTTTCCATATCGTTCTGCGATTACTGCTCTCATAATTTTGATTTTTTAAATTACAAGGCAAAGGTGAAGAGATTGAATCCTTCAGTCGTTCTGGATTATAAATCGGAACAAGTTTGAGAATCAGAACTTACTTCTTCAGTTGATTCCAATATGCTTTTGGAGTAACACCGAGTTTGTTTTTAAAAAAGGTGTTGAAAACTGTTTTTGAATTAAAGCCACTGTCATAAGCCAAGGCAAGAAGAGTTAAGTCACTAGAGCTAGAATCTTGCAATTTAGTTTTGAAGTGCTCTAGGCGATAGGTATTTACATAGTTTGCAAAATTTTGTTGGAACCCTTCATTTAACAATTGCGACATATGATTTGCAGGAAGATTCATATACTCAGCAAGCAACCTTAAGGTAAGCTCTGGGTTTAAAAAGACTTCATCTTCCTTCATTAAATTTTCAAGTCTTTTTTTATAGCTTTTTAATTCTTGATGACTGAAAAGGGATTTTTTGTATTTGCGTGAAGCCTCATTCCGAGCGTTTTCGGAAACAATATTGGTAATCATCTTATTGAACTCAGGTATGCTATGCAAGGGTTTCGCAAGCGGTTCTCTTGGGAGTAATAAGACCAAAGGAAAATGATTTTCTTTCGCAATATTCAGATATTCTAGCGCCCGTTCTATGTTATTTAATTGTGCATGGCAAAGAATTAGAAAGTTCAATGCATTGCCAGAGGAAGGTGTTTCAAGATATGATTCTAGTATAGAAATACCTTCTTCAGCTTTGCTAGTATTGCCCATCATTGCATGTGCAATGGTTGTGCCTCCTAATTTTGCTAGATAGCCATTGTTGTCTTCAACAAGATTGTTGAAGTAGGCTAGGCCTTCGTCATGTCGTCCGGATAATAGGTGGCAAGTACCCATATAAACGACTGGAAAAGGTAATTCAGGTTGAAGATCTAAACTTTGCTTGAAAAATGGAATCGCCTTGTCGTATTGCTCCATCAAGTAATACAGGAACCCTTTGTAATTGACGTTTGTAGAAGAAAAAGGAGATAATTCTAAGGCTTTATCCAAGTATTTCATAGCCAATTCAAGTTTACCTTCTACCGTAAGAAAATTGGCCATTGTTAGATACATATTGTCTGAAGGCCTTAAGCTAATGGCATTGTTTAGATGAATATAAGCTTGCTTCAAATCCCATTTTTGCCAGCAGGAAATCCATGCCAAGTTTAATTGTGTTTCAGGTAAATCTTCTTTTAATTCAATGGCTTTCTGTAAGAATGGCTGTGCTTTGGTAAACCCTTCGTAGGCCGATATAATCCCCATGGTTCCCATGTAAGTATATCCTTGGTTTATATCTAAGTAGGGTAGTGGAAAATCTGGTGACTCCTGAATGACTTCTTCAAAAACAGAGATTGCTTTGCATGTGTTTTCGTAATCAAGTTTCATTAAAAGAAATCGGCCCCAAAGGTATTTTTTATAGGTGTAAAAAGGAACATTGTATGTGTCTACCAAATGATCGCCCAGTTCAAAGTGACCGAGATGCTCCCTGAGTTTATCAGCAACAATCAAACTTATTTCATCTTGAACAACAAAAACATCTTTTAGATCACGATCGAACGTTTCTGACCAAAAATGAAAATCGTTTTCAGCTTCAATCAATTGAATTGTAATTCTAGCAGATGTCCCCGATAGTCGAACGCTGCCCTCTAAAATGATAGAAACATTTAGTTGTTTGGCTATTTCTGCTATGGTTTTGTTCGTTCCTTTAAATGAGAATGATGAAGTTCTAGAAGTAACTTTCAAACCATCAATCTTCGCCAAAGCATTGATTATTTCTTCGGTAATACCATCACTGAAATATTCATTTTCCTCACTCGCACTCATATTCACGAAAGGGAGAACAGCAATGGTTTTGTCAAATATGTAAGAAGCAGAAATCAATTTGTCTAAATTATAGTATCTAGCTTCGCATAGCGCGCAAGTTTGTTCTTAATCTACGTTATTTTTTAATATTCATTCAGGCGCGGATTACAACTAAGTTCACGAACTCACTGAAGGTAAAACCTTGTTGGTGGTGAATTTAATCGCGTGGAGCTCTATTCATTTTTAAAACCTTTGGTTTTTTACATCGTGGATAAATCGAGCGATACGATTCTAAAAAATTCCTTGTTTCTTAAAATGATATAAATTTTATTGTCTACTTGCTTTGTATGTATTACACGGAAATAAAACTCAACTCGTTTGTTTTAATTTCATTTAATTGAGCGTCTAGTTTTGTTAAATACATGCTAGAATTTGTTGAGAACAAATCCATAGATCCTTGTGGTCTTTTAGTGTAACTATTATATAGCACATAATAATCATCTTCAAAAGTCCAAAATTGGGCATTCATGTCAGTTTGTGTTGAGCTGGGAAGCAACCGATTAATACTTACAAAGTCTTCAATACCATTATTCGATACTGAAAAAACCACCAAATCGGCTAGAAATTGATAATTACCTTTTCGTTTGGTTGATGTAGACAGAAATACTTGCTTATTTTTTTTGGCAATACTTTCTTTACTAAGAATGATGTAATCACCAAAATCGTAATTATACTTGTTATCAACCTTTATTTTGTGCTCATCAAAAGTGTTAGTTAGTACTGTTACATCTTTAATATTATTACTAAGTGTAATGGCAGAGATTTGGCCATCGTTAGAATATAAAGCTGAATTAATTCGCTTTTTAGTGTGGGGTTCTATGGTGCTAGTAACTTGGTCATCCATAACGGAACAATATCTAGAATATTTTTTGCCAAATTTGCTGAGCACAAAATAAAGGTTGTCATAATCATCCATTAGCGCAGCTTCTATATCAGGTACTTCAGAAGTTTTAACCTCTTCTCCTTTATTAACAAAATAGATTTCTTTTTCGAATTTTAAAGTGCCGTCATTATTAAAAACAAAAGCCAATAAACTTGTGTGACTAATTCTTATGCTTACTAAAAAAGATTTTTTATTTTCTGCAAACCTTACACTACCAAATGGCACAATCCAATCTCCATGACCTATTAGCCCTGGTCTATCTTTGTCTACATGCTTCTTAGAAGATTTTGGTAGCTCAATTGTTTTAAATATTTTTTTGTCAACCTCGCCTTCTGTGTTTATACTTAACAAAGCATATTCGAAGGTATATGAATTAACCACCTTTTCTGTGAGGTAATACCAGGTGTTATTAAAAAAGCTAACAAATTGTAGCCCTTCATCTTTTTCCATGGGCATATCTAAAACCTGTACTGTAACTTTTGAATTCTTGTTTTCGAATTTATAAAGTATAAAATGGTCAAACGTCTGTTTATACACACCTCCGCTTGTATGAGCATTTAAGCAATAAATGGCTTCAGGCAATATTTGAATATTTTCAATTCTTTCATATTCAAGTTTTGGTGTGAAAGAACATATTAATTCAATGTCTTGACCAATTAGCGAACTTGTTAAAAAGAAAAAAATAATGAATCCTGTGATTTTTTTCATGAGAATAGATATATGGGTTTGATATAAATAGAACTACTTTTTTATAGCTGTCTCCGGTAGCTAGAACCAACGCACCCAGCTAAAAACCGAGTAACATGACGAAGCTGGTTTTTTTTGTGGGCAATATTTTTTGTTGGTAAACGAAAATAAACTTTTGCCGATAAAACCGAGCATGTTTTCTGGCCGTGTTAACCCATTTATTTTTATTATATCCGAAACTTTGTACAGCGCAAACCCACCACAAATGGCGCTCTAATTATTATTATTACATAGGTACTGTTGGCAACGGGCTTTCTCTGTTTTTCAATTCAATCACTTTTTAAAATGCATTTTCATGCCCTCATGCGTGGCTTTAAATCCCAAATCTTCATAGAATTTGATGGCCTTTGGTCTTTTTTTGTCCGTGGTAAGTTGTAATAAATGTGCATTTCTTTTTTTGGCTCTTTCAATAGCCCATTCAAACATTGTTTTTCCAATTCCAAGTCCTCTTTGGTCTTTTCTAATTCTCACGGCTTCTATTTGTGCCCTAATTCCGCCACGATATGTGAGGTATTGAATAAATGATAATTGTAAGGTTCCGATAACTTCAGAAGTTTCATTTTCAATTACAATAAGTTCTTGATTTTGGTCAGCAATAATATTTTCAAAAGCATTAAGATATTCCGCTGGTAATGGTAGTTGAAAATTTTCTCTAGTTTTTCCGAGTTCGTCATCAGCAAGCATTTCCACAATTATAGGAACATCATTTCTTGTAGCTTTTCTAAATTTCATTCTTTGTTGTTTAGTTTTTATAGCTTGTTGTCAATGTTGGGCTAAACGCTGGCTGAGTTTGTTACGCTTTTTGTACAAGCTGTTTTACAACGAGGGTTTTCTTGGCTTACCCTTATTAAAAGTGAATTATTGTTTTGTCGCAATGTTGTACAACAAACCTTTAAAACGGGAGAAGTTGTTAACTACTCAAACCGCTTGGCGATAAACTTAGAGTTTAACAAACGCGCCACACCCATGTAGTTGGGTGTAAAATATAGCTGATCTCCAATTTTATACTTTTTCTTTCCGTCTTTTGTTCGGTTGGTGCCTAGGTCTACCACAAGCATGTCAGATGTAATTCCAACAAAAGATAAATCGGGGTCGCTAGATTCTATATCTTCTTTAGCAACATCTAGCAAACCAAAATCTAAAATGGCTTTTACAGAGGTTTCGCTAATATCTACATGGTCAAAATCTACCGTATGGCCAATGTTGGCATCACTAATAATGCCTTCGGGAACAAGCTTTTTCTCTTCAAGCTCAATAATGTTTGCGGTAAACTCAAACGTATCTGTGTGCAAGGTTTTAAAACGCTTATTCTCAAGCGGACTTAAACCAAAAAAGGCGGCTTCGCCAATGCGAAAATGATTTACTTCTTTAGGCACAGTGCCCATTTCTATCAGCGGAAGTGTAATTGAAGTTCCGCCAGAAATATATTTTAGTTCTTTTTTGAATTTGGCCGAAATCAACTCTTTATATAGGGTTAATTGTAGCAACTTATCGTAGCTGGGTTCTACACCGTACATGCACCCCAAGTTAGAACCAATACCAATAACCTCTATGTGGGGGAGTTTAAAAACTTTCTCGTAAAACGACATAATATCTGCGCGATTTACACCTTCTCGTAACTCGCCAAGCTCTATCATTATAATGATTTGGTGCGTTTTGCCAGCTTTTTTTGCTGCTTCGTCTAGCGCCTTTATGGTGGTGAAAGAGCTATTTAACGATACATCTGCATACTTTACCAAATCATCTGCATAAATTTTTGCCGGTGGCTTTATGTAGATGGTGCGCATGTTGGGGTTTACCTCTTTTAAGTTTTTTAAGCTTGTAATTCTAGAGTCGCCTACAGAATCTATTTTTTCAATAGTATCTGGCGTAAGTACATGCTTTAAAAATTCTTTATCGCCAGAAAAAACTTTGGTTATTAAGCTCCAATGGATGTTTTGTTTATTGAAGTAATTGCTTAAAAACTTAATGTTTTCTTGTATTTTTTTTGTTTGAATGATTAATTCTGCCATAACTATTTTGTAATTATTCTAGGAATGTCTTGGGGTAATCGGGTTAATAATTCATAGTTGATGAGTTGACTAAAATCGCTAAACGATGAAACCGAGAGTTCTTGATTTCCTTGGCTTCCTATTAATACCACTTCATCACCTTTTTTAATTGACTCGTCTGTAGATACATCTACGGCCAACATGCTCATGTTTACCGTACCTACAACATCAAAACGAGCACCATTTATAAGCACTTTGCCTTGGTTGCTTAAGGAGCGGCTGTAGCCAAACGAGTAGCCCACCGGGAGTAATGCAATTTTTGTGGTACGGTTGGTAAAATATGATGTGCCATATCCTACAAACTCTCCGGCCTTTACCGTTTTCACGTCCATTACTTTGGTTTTCCAACTCAAAATGGGTTTTAACGGATTTTCACCCGTTTTGTATTTGGTAGCATAGTGCACAAAGATTTCTTGGGTAGGAAAAAATCCAAACTGTAGTATACCGATGCGTACCATGTCTAGTTGGGAGTTAGGGTAGCGCAGCGTTGCCGATGAGCTAGCAATGTGGCTTTTGGCCTGCAACCATGGATAGTTTTTTACTTTGGTTTGAAAACGCTTAAACCGATTAAATTGGTCTTTTACCCGCTTGTAATTGGCAATACTTTCCGCTCCTGCAAAATGCGTGCAAATGCCCTTAACCTCTACAAAATCTAAATTTGCTTCTATCTTTTTAAGGGCAGAAGTAATTTCTTTTTGGGCAAAACCGGTTCTGTTCATGCCAGTTTCTATGTCTATGTGGATGCGTGCTTTTTTACCCAATTTTTGCGCATAAGAAATGGCGGCATCCAACCTGTTTTGCTCAAAAACGTAAAACTCAACATTGTTTTCTATGGCCCAGTCTAATTCACTGTTTTCTATTTGGCCCATAATCATCAGCGTAAAATCTTTCTCGGGCAAGGCTTTGGTAACGTTAAGCGCTTCTCCTGCACTAAAAACACTAAAGTGATTTATGCCATATTTATATGCTAACGGACAATAATGCGCAATGCCATGGCCGTAAGCATTTCCTTTTACAACGCTAGAAAACGTAACACCTTCGCCTAAAAAACGTTTAATAAAATCAATGTTGTTTTTTACGGCTTGTTCAGATAACTCTATGTACGAAGTTTGAAACACGATTATACAATTTGTTTGATGATTTGATAAAACATACGGATTCCTGTTTCGGTAATTTCATCAGGATAATCGTAATCTGGATTGTGCAATGCTGGGGTGTTTATACCCGCCCCTAGGCCAAACATGGCCCCTTTAATTTGTTGGGTAAACAGGCCGAAATCTTCGCCCCACCTAAAAGGATATTCTCTTTCCGTCAATGTTAAATTACAATTTACTGCCGCGCTTCGTATAAAGTTAACGGCTTTCGGGTGGTTGATGTTCGCATGAAAAACTTGTGTCCAAGAAATGTTTGGTTTAAGACGGTGTTTTTTGCAGGTTTTCTCCATAAATGCAATGATCTCTTCGCTGCGTTGTGCCATTAAATCGGTATCCCAACTGCGAATGGTAAAATGCACTTCACCATATCCTGCAGAAATGCCATAGGCCAGATCTCCCAAAGTGGCATAAACGGGGGTCATCAAAAAGAAGTTGTCTTCTGCTGGTTTGTTGTGGGTAATATTGTTTGCAAAGTCAAAAATCTCAGCGATGGCCATGCTAGGGTTGTAGCCCTTTTCGGGTTCGGCAGCATGCGCTGTTTTTCCTTCCATGTTTAAAATAATGCTTTTAACGTTGCCCGTAAACTCATGGTCTTTTACAACAATTTGGTGGGTAGGGTAGCCGGGTAAATTGTGTAAAGCAAATGCATAATCTATGGTATGTGCAGCAAATTGTTCATCTGCTAAAACAGCTTCTGCCCCCATGCCATTTTCTTCGGCTGGCTGAAACAATAACAGCACTTTTCCCGTAGCAATGGGGTTTTCGGTAAGCAGTTGTGCCAAGCCAATTAATATGGTAGTGTGGCCGTCATGGCCGCATTTGTGCGATATCCCCTTAACTGTAGATTTATGTTCAAAGGTGTTTATTTCTTCAATGGGCAAGGCATCTATATCACCTCTAATCATAACTGTTGGCCCCGGCTTGTTGCTATTAAAAGTTACCAGTACGCCTGTATTGCCAATTTTAGCTACGTTGGTTTGACCCGTATTTTTTAATAAATCTAAAATCCTTTTTTGGGTTTCAAATTCATGTTCAGAAACTTCGGGATGCGCGTGAAATTCTTGTCTTATTTCTGTGAGCTTATTTAATTGCAACGGATTTAGCATTTGTTTTTGTGGTGTTTTGAATGAGCAAAAATGTAATGGCCGAAAGACTGATGCCGAAAAAGTTTTCATCAAGGCCAAAAGGTAAATTTAAATTGAGTAGGATTAAGACCAATGTTGTTGATCCACCAAGAATCATCGACACCATGGCAGCCAACGAACTTGGGTTTTTATAAAATAAAGTGCCCAACACCGGGATGAGCAAGCCAGAAACCATAAAGGCGTAGGAGTAGAGCATAAGGTCTAAAACGCTTGTTATAACAGTTGCTAACGCTATGGCTACAGCACCAATGGCTAAAGTTATAAGTTGGGAGTTTCTAATGGCGTGGTTTTCTTTGGCTGTTTTAAAATGCTCCAATACATCGGTAATTAAATTTCCGCTGGCGGCCATTAAGCAGCTATCTGCTGTACTCATAATGGCCGAAAAATATGCAGACATCATGAGGCCCATCAATCCAACGGGTAAAATATTGCTGAGTAACAGAGGTAAACCCAACTCCGCATCCATAGCAGTACCTGGTGCAAAACCTAATGAGGTAAACAACCCTTGCTCAAACGCAACTCTAGAAAACAATCCAAGTGCAACTCCCATAAAAGCCATTACGGGCCACTCAAACACACCGGCAATGAGCCATGCTTTTTTGGCTGTTTTTACATCTTTGCAGGCATAAATGCGTTGGTAAAGCGTCATGCCTACAAACCATATGGGCACTATGGTTATAGCCCAATTAAAGAGTTGTATAAAGCTGATGTTCTGAAGCGAAGTAAAACTAGTAGGCACATAGCTTTGCAGTGCCTGCCATCCGCCAATGTGGTAATAGCCAATGGGCAAGCCGATAAAAATTAACCCCACCATGAGGATAATCCACTGAATGGTGTCGGTATAGATTACCGCTTTTATTCCGCCAATTACGGTGTAAACCACTGCAATAACGCCCATAAGTAAGGCCGCGTTTGTTATGGTGATTGCCGGAAAGGTTGCCGAAGCCAACTTGGCCCCAGCAAGAATTTGTGAGCTTGTAAACCCTACATATCCTATAAAAGAAATGATGCCGGCTACTAATGCTACTTTTTTATTGTAGTGAAAAGAGAGTGTTTGCGGAAAGGTTAAAAAATTGTGTTTTGCGGCAATTGGGTAGATTTTTGGAATAAGCAAAACTGCACTTAGCCATGCGCCAAGCAGGCCTGTAAAAAGCATCCAACTACCCGAAATACCCATGGCAAAGCCTAAACCGCCAAGACCTATAGAAAAGCCGCCTCCAACATCGGTGGCAACTACAGAAAGGCCAATGTGCCCTGCTGACATGTTGCGGCCGCCAACAAAATAATCTTCTTTTGATTTGTTTTTGCGGAGAAAGTAAAACCCCACGCCAAGCATAAAAACGAGGTAAAAAACAAAAATCGATACATCGATTATATGAATGTCCATGAATTATTTTTTCAGCCTCATTTCTAAATATGGATTTGTAAAACCCAATTTTTCGTAAAGAAATTTTGCTGGATTGTTGGCTTCAACGTGTAGGGCAATATCGCCTTTGCTGTGTTCTATGGCTTTTTGCATGAGTTTTTTGCCCAGCCCCTCGCCACGGTGGTCTTTATGAATGGCAATGTAAACCAATATGTTTTCAGGAATGTAACCGCCCATGCCTGTTTGATTGATGACAACAACACCTTTTATTTTGCCGTCTTCAGTAAGTTTTAATGTAAAACCACCAAAAGAGCTAATTTCTTTAATGGAGAAGTCGATGGCTTTTAAGATGTGTTGTTTTGGGTCTCCATATTGTTCTAAATGCTCGAATAAAAAATCGGCAACTTCATTTTTTTCATGAAGTGTTGGTTTGTTAATGGTATCAAATATGTGTATTTCTAGCATAAAAATCGTTTTGCGGCATAATATCAATAATAATTAAGCCTACAAACTTTAAATGCACTAAATCTCCATGCTATATTTATTTGTTTCTGCGTGCTGCGTTTGCCTGCATTAAGGCCGTCTTTGCGCAGCGGGAATTGCCTGATTTTTCAATCAATCACAGGAATGGGTTCTACGGTAAAATTTAATGCTCTCAGTTGTGCAATTAATCCGCATTGGTACATTAAATGGCTTAAACCTACCGCAATAAAGCAGTTGTGTTTCTTTAGCTGCACGGTAATTGTTTCCATCCACAAATTGTTTCTGTTGGTTAGCATAAGCGTATTGCCACATTGTTTTGAGAGCTGATAATCTATTTTCATGTTGCTATACCATGAGGTTTCTTCGCAATTGCGAGCATCTTTAGACGCTATTTTTTTAATCATGTTAGCCAACCTTTTTTTGTGCACTTTTCGCGGCATTCCTTCCACATCTTTGTTAATCAAGTCAATTTGCTCTTCGGTTGTTTCAAGGCCTACAATTTTCAAGTTTTTACGCTGGCCTATCAAGCCGATATAATCATCAAGTGAAAATAATGTGTCGGTACTGCTTTTTTCTAAACAAATGTGTTGATTGTAATATCTGTTTAAGAAAACAAACATTTCTGTGGGGGTGATTTTTTTATAATCAGTTGGACTGCTGGCAAATAAATCATTTACAAAATGCCAATCTTTTTTACTTAGATACTTGTGCCATGCTGTACGTGTTTCGCGCTTGTTAATAATGTCTTCTGCGGTGTGTCCTGCCATTTTTACGTTTTCTAAAATCAATACATCAGATGCAGCAAGCAAATTATTTGCGCTTGTAAGCGAATCAAAAAAAGGTTTTCCGAATGCGTGGTGGGTGCCGAATAGGTATGAAGTTTTAGTTGAATGAGGATGTGTGATTTTAAATAAAACGGTGCCGTATGGTAGCGTGTCTGATGGGTTTGCAGCCAACATGAGCGTGGCGCATAGAAAAGTAAAAAGCGTAAAGAGCAAAGTTTTAAACCGCATTTTAGTTTGATTATTTATTTTTTAAAAATGATCATTCTATAATCTGTTTCTGATTGATGCCCGCTTAGATTATCGTTAAAAATATAGTTCATTTTTTTATTGGCAATGCAATGTGCGCTTTGGATTATCTTGATTATTTGGTTTAGTATTTCAACTTTTCGTCCGGTATCAGGTAGGCAAAAAATCACTCTTGTGCCCGGATTAATACTTTCCATAATGTTATTGATAAAACGTGTTTCTTTAGCCAGATCTTTCTTGTTGAAATGAAACATACTGTCTAGTAAAAGGAAATCAAAACCGGTAAAATCTCTCAACGAATAAATGTCTTCTACCTTGCCGGTAAGGTTTATGTTTTCTAATTGAGCAATTTTGTTGAGTTGTTCAATACCAACTCTAGAAATATCTAATCCAAGAACAGAATACCCAAGTCTTGCCAGGGCAATTGCGTTTCTTCCTTGTCCACAACCTAAATCTAGCACTTTGCCCTTTTTAGATTGTTGCGAAAAGAAAGCAATCACTTCCCCAAAGGGGTCTCCAAATAATTTTTCTTTCTGGTAGTATTTGTCATAAGGTGTTGTCATGGGTTGTTTTTTTACATGATTCTTACAACTGCCTAATCGCCTATAAATGTTTTCTTTTCTCTAAGTATAAATGCATTAACCGTTGTTGGTGTTTTACCCGTAAGATTTTTATAGTTCTGAGATATTTCAGGTTCTTCTTGTAATCTTGGTAAAAAATGAAGCATCGTCATGACAACAGCAAACCCATTGTTTAGGCCTTCCTTACGTTTTTTTATATAAAAGCTGATAGGGTTCATGTTTTTAAACGTTATTTTTTTTCCAATTACTTCAGATAATATCCGGACAACCGCGCCAAAATTCATGTTTTCTGTCCCTGTAATATCATACGCCTTGTTTTGCAGGGGCTCAAAATCGGCAATCAGCTTAGCGCATGCTTCGCCTATATTTTGCACATCTACCCAATTAAATTTGGCATTCTTGGCAGGCAAAGAAATACTTTGGTGATGTATGATTTCTGGCAATAAAGTGGTTGTAAGGTTTTGCATAAAATAGCTGGGCCTAACAAAAATGAAGTTAAAGCCAAGTGCCTTTATTAAGCGTTCTATTTTGTTATGGGGTATAACCTTGCTTTTGTCTGCGCCTTGTACAGATAAAAAGACAATATTTTTAATGCCATTTGCTTTGGCCGCGTTTAATAATGGGCTAAAAAAAGTTTCAACATCTGATATGTGCGGTGGCCTTAACAGAAATATAACATCAACATCCTTAAAGGCAGAGTTAAATGTAGAGGGGTTTTCAAAGTCGAATGTCCGGAACGAAAGAGGCGTAAATTCGGATTGTTTCGTTTTAGCTTTTTCTATTGAGCGAACTCCAGCAATGATTTCAACATCCGCATTTAGCTTGATTAAAAATCGTATTACTTCAGTACCAATGTTTCCTGTTGCCCCTGTTATCAGAATACGTTTCACACATGAACATTTAAAGTTTACATCATTTTATTTTCTGCAATGATGAAAAGCAGCATAAAAGTTTTACCAAAAAGTAAAAATAGAGGATGAAACTTTTAAGGCTTATTGATTCTTGAAAAATGTGTTTTTATTTCTGTGTATTTGTATTGGTTTTCATTGGCAGACACCACCTAAACCCAATGCGAATGCCGAAGTTGTTGAGGTTACGGGTGTAGTTTTCTGAACGATAAGCCATCACTTCAGGCTCTATATAGGCGTTGTATTTTAATTTTCCGCTCCATACGTAACCTATTCTAAAATTAATGGGAATGGCCACTTCTCCTGAGTAATAATCGTATTGCCATTCAGGCTCTAGGCCGGCATATATACCGTTTTCCCATGTGTAAAAAATGTTGGGTTGCAATACCATATATGCGGTTTTGCCATATTTATCGTTTTGGCTAACCGAGAAAAAATTTTCCATGATCCAGTACATCTGCCAATTGCCAAGGTCAGTAAATGTTACGGTAAATGCTGGGCCAATCTGCCATTGGGGGCTGCCCAATTGTGGGTCTGTAGAGGTGGGTATCTGCAAATTCCACCCTGCACCAAATTGGCCCCATTTTTTTTTGGAAAGAATAAAAAACTGATTGAGGATTACATCTCCCAAACCTGTGGTGCCATCTGGAGCTGTGTTTACAAACCCAATAACCCGCCATAATTGTGGCACGTTTAAGACCAACCCTTTTTTAAGTGGAATAATGCCGCGAAGACGAAAGTTTTGTGCAATACCATCTTGTTTTTCGGTGTCAAAAACAGAAAACTCTTCTAACTGAAGTTGCCAAGCCAAGGTGGTTGGGTTTATTACCTGTTGAGATAGTTTAGAAGAAGTGTGTTGATTTGATTCTGTGTTGTCCTGGCTCCAGCTTAAAATGGGCGCAAAAACAAACAACATTATAAAGGCCAATTGATGGATGCGAATCATAAAATGCGTTTAAACGACTTTGAAATATTTTTTACATCAGCAGCATTAAAAACACGCTAAGTAAATTTAACAATAAGGTGCAATTATAACATGAAAAACACCTTTGCGATATTTTTATGTTTACAGGGTAGAATGGTTTAAACGTAAAAGCAAGCCACTTTTTTATTTTATTAATGCAAGAGCTTTTGTTGAATAAGATGTTAGAATTGGTTACGTTTTGTGGTGAAGTCAGAAAAAAAATGGCCACCCCAGCAACGTGAAGGGTATTCCTCTTATCGCCCAAGATCGGAGGATTTTCAAGTTGCAAAAGGTGGCCGCTAAACACCCGGTTTCCTTAAATTACGATGTCTCGTTTTTTACTCGGAGTATTTTTATTTTTTGCTTTCCTGCAGGGAAATTCCAACTTACTTCATCGCCTTCGGCATAGCCAATAATGGCCGAGCCAATGGGTGAGAGAACAGAAAGTTTCTTGTTTACAGGGTCGCGTTTAAAAGGCACAACTACCTCATAATCTTTGTACATACCAAAAGGAGTTTCTATATCTACGTACGAGTGAAACCCAACAACATCTTTTGGTTTTGTGTGATCATCAAAAATTAATACATCATTTAATTCTGAAAGTAGTAATTCATAATTTTCACGCGTAAGTTCTGTAGAGCTAGTTCTGTTAATCAGAATAGTTTCTAGCAGTTCGTGATCTTTTTTGGCAAAAACCAGTTTTCCGTATTTCATGCTAAACCAATTTAAGTTCGTTAATAATTTTTTGTAGACTATCTTTTGCATCGCCAAACAACAATTTGCAGCCTGTAACTTCAAAAAGGTCGTTTTGCACGCCCGCATAACCGTTACTCATGCCGCGTTTTAGTACAATGGTGTTGGCGCATTCATGTGCTTTTATAATGGGCATCCCGTAAATTGGGCTATCAGGATTGTTTTCTGCTGCAGGATTTACAACATCATTGGCCCCAATAATCAGCGCAAGGTCATAGCTGCTCATTTCATCATTTACATCATCCATCTCTTTTAGTGAGGCATAATCAACAGATGCTTCTGCCAATAAAACATTCATGTGCCCTGGCATTCTACCTGCAACAGGGTGTATGATGTAATGCACCTCTATATCTTTTTCCGTAAGGAGTTTTTCTATTTGTTTACAAAGGTGTTGTGCCTGTGCAACCGCCAAACCATAACCAGGTATAATGGCTACTTTTTTAGAGTGTGCCAATTTTAGCGCGGTTTCTGAGATGCTTGCTTCTATTATTTCTTGCGCTTTTTCGCCACCCACAGCAGGTGTGTGTTGTTTAAAAGAACCAGTTAGCACTTTAAGCAATGAGCGATTCATAGCGTTGCACATCATAATGGTGAGCAAAATACCTGCGGCACCAACTATAATACCTCCGGCAAGCATTACCTTGTTATCATACAGTGCACCAGCTAGTGCTGTGGCAATACCTGTTACGGCATTTAACAGCGAAATAACAACGGGCATATCGGCACCGCCAATAGGCAATACAAAAAGCACCCCATAGATTAGTGCAATGGTTACTAGTGTAATGGTGTATTCAAGGAATGTAAAATTGAACCATTCAAACGCGCTGGCTATTGTTATGGCTAGTATAAGTACTACAGATAGCTTGGATGTGATGTTTACCCAAAGTGTTCTTTTGTCTTTTATTTTACCCGCAAGTTTTCTCAAGGCTACAATACTACCCGAAGCAGCAATGGCCCCTGTAGCAATGCCAATCATTAAAATAATCTTTTCTAGTGCAGAAAAGCTAGTTGCTTGGTTGGCCTCTACAATACCCAGTAAGAATGCACACGCACCACCTGTTGCGTTAAAGAACGATACCAATTGCGGCATTTCTGTCATCTCCACTTTTTTAGACATGTACTTGCCTAAAATGGTTCCCGCAATAAGCATTAATGTGATGAGCACATAGTTTATACCCGTTGTGTTATTGGTTTGAAACGCAAATATGCTTACCGCCAAAGCGCCAATCATTCCTATTGCAGCAACGGTGTTACCAAGCTTTGCTTTTTGCGGATTACTTAAAAATTTAAGTCCTCCTAAAAAGGAAATGATTGAGAAAAAGTAAGTAGTTTCTAATAATGCAGTCATCTATTTTTTCTTTGCTTTAAACATGGCAAGCATGCGGTGAGTAACAAAAAATCCTCCTGAAATATTGAGTGTACCAAGTAGTACGGCAAGGCTTGCAATAGCAAGGTTTACATAATCATCTGCACGTACATTTAACAAAACAATTACGGCACCTACTGTTATAATGCCGCTAATGGCGTTTGCGCCAGACATTAGTGGTGTATGCAAAATTGCCGGCACGTTTGTTATTACTTCTACACCAATAAGGATGCAAAAGCATATAAAGTACACGTAATCCAGGTTTTCTAATATCATGTTCATGTTGCCGTTTGTTGTAAGGTTAGTTCTTGCAGCCTAGGGTGTGTAATTTCTCCGTTTTTAACAACCTGGCTTGTTTCTATTAAATCGTGCTCAGGCTCTTGTAAAAAGAGATTGATATAGTTTAAATAATTATTAGAAAGCAGCATTGATGCAGCAGCCGGAACCGATTTGGAGAAATGTGAATTTCCAATAATGGTTACTCCGTTGTGCTTAATAATTTTATTGTTTTGAGAGAGCTCGCAGTTTCCTCCTTGCTCGCTAGCTATATCAACAATTACAGATCCCGTTTTCATCATCTCGGCTGTTTTTTTCTTGATTAACACAGGAGCTTTTTTGCCCGGAATATTGGCCGTGCAAATAATGATGTCGGCATTTAAACCGTATTGATGAATAAGTTCTTGTTGTTTTAATTTATACTCTTCCGTTTGTTCTATGGCATATCCACCCGAAGACTGAGATTCTTTGTAGCCCTCTACTTCAATAAATTTGGCTCCCAAACTTCTAACTTCTTCTGCGGCAGAGCTTCTCACATCAAAGGCTTCTATTACTGCGCCAAGCCTTTTGGCCGTTGCAATGGCCTGAAGCCCTGCTACACCTGCGCCAAGTACTAATATCTTGGCAGGCTTTAACGTACCCGCTGCTGTGGTAAACATGGGCAGTCCGTTGTTGAAATAATTAGCGGCAACCAGCACGGCTTTATATCCAGCAAGCGATGCCATGCTAGATAAAACATCCATGTTTTGTGCAATGGTGCTTCTTGGCAACAAATCAAGAGAATAAACAGTGCTATTCTGGGCGTATCTTTTTAATTCGCTAGTATGGTACAGCGGATTGAAAATTCCCAAGAAACCAGTTTCTTTAGTTAACTCTTCGCCATTGTACATATGGTTAATAGAGCAAACCAAATCTGCTTGTGCAAATATTTCTTTTGCTGAGGTACATAGTGTACCTCCTGCATTTTCATACTCTTTGTTGTCAATACCTAATTCACTTCCAGCCCCAGACTCAATTAAAACTTTATGGCCTTTGGCCACAAGCTTAGCAACGGCAAACGGGAGCATGCACACCCGATTGTCGTAAAGAGGCTCTTTTAATATTCCAATAATTTTCATCAATGCTGTTTTTATGGGAAAATCCCTCTTTGTAAGTAGGCTTGTTCTACTCTAGATATAGCCTCAATAAAGGCAGCTGTTCTCCAATCTGTATTGTATTTAACGGAAGCTTTAAGTAATTTTTTAAACGAGATTTTCATTTTAGACTCAAGTTTTTCAAGTACTTCTTCCATCGTCCACATTTCTCCATTTCTGTTTTGTAGCCACTCAAAGTAACTTGCAATTACACCTCCGGAGTTGCAGAAAATATCGGGAATGATGTCTATGTTTCTTTCCAGTAAAATATCATTCGCTGCACCATCAACAGGGCCGTTTGCACCTTCTGCAATCACTTCGGCTTTTATTTCGTAGGCGTTGTCTTCGTTAATTTGGTTGCCTAAAGCAGCGGGTATTACAATGTCGCATTCTAAGCCAAAGAAAAATTCGTTAGGCAAAGCTTCGGCATGGGCAAAGTCTTTAATAAAACCACGGTTGTCTGTCATGTACGTAAACAGATTATCTGGGTTTATACCCTCTGCATTGTAAATACTACCGCTAGCATCTTGTACACCTACTAAAATGGCTCCGTTTTCTTGCATAAATATAGAAGCCCAGTAGCCAACATTTCCAATACCTTGTAGGATGTATTTTTTGCCTTTTAGGGTTGTGTTTTTGTGGCTTGCCCACTCTTTAAGCGCTATTACAACACCAAATCCTGTTGCTCTATCTCTTCCTTCTAAACCGCCAGCACCTACTGGTTTACCTGTTACAACATGTGCGTGTTTAGAGCGTTCGCTAGTAGATTTAGTGCTCATATACGTGTCTGCAATCCAGGCCATCATCTGTGGCGTTGTATTTACATCTGGTGCAGGAATATCGTGCTCAGGGCCAATGTTATCACCTAAAGCATAGGTAAATCTTCGCGTAATTCTTTCTAGCTCAGAATTGGTATAAAGCTTTGGGTTAATCTGTACACCACCTTTACCACCACCATAAGGCAAGCCGGCTAAAGAAGTTTTCCAAGTCATCCAAGTAGCCAAAGCGCGAGCAGCATCTATATCAACTGTTTCATGGTATCTTAATCCGCCTTTGTATGGGCCAAGTGCGTTGTTGTGCTGTACACGGTATCCTTTAAAAATTTCTACGGTACCGTCATCACGTTTTACAGGAAAGTTCACCACGATTTCGGTATTCGGAATAGCCAGGATTTTTCGTACAGATGGGTTTAGTTCCATCAAGTCGGCTGCACGATTAAACTGTTGCATCACGTTTTCGTACATGCCCATTTTTTGGTTCTTTTTTATCACTTTCATTTTTTTTGCGGGGTTAATTTTCATATTCTTCACAGAATATTGTTTTAAAGTTATTTTGTTTAAATACGCAGTTTGGTGCAGCCGTACAATGATTGCACAAGCTGTTTTCATGCTTAAAACCGTTAAGAATTTTTGGTGTTTTTACTAAAGTAAACGGATTAGGTTTTGTTTCTACAACATGTTCATTACAAAATGTTACGTTGTCGTTCTTCCACGAGCAATGGTATCTGTTTACACAATTTACACATAAGGTTTGCATTCGTATTTCCTGTTACATTTGTTTTTCGTGGGTTGCTTTAACAAGTGGCGTGCCATGAAAATAAAGTACACAAAAAAGAGTATTATGTATTTGATTAACAGGGGTTTAGTAACTGTGTGAGTAAAAATTAAAGCGAGTATTTATTACTCAATAGGGTAAAATATACCCGGGTACTATTGTAACTTTTGTGCTAAGGTTTTTCGTGTAATGCCTAAAATTTCGGCAGCTTTTGTTTTATTGTTATTGCAATGGGCAAGTACATATTTAATATGGTCAAGCTCAGCTTCTCTTAATGTTTTTAATTCGGCTGTTCGGCTGTTGCTTGTTGTTTTTGGTAAATAATGGAGGTATTCTGGCAAATGCTTGGCTTCTATTTCACTATCGCACATTACCAATGATTGATGGATTATGTTTTCCAGTTCTCTAATGTTTCCTGGCCAATTGTAATTTTTTAAAATATTCAATGCTTCATTCTCAATGCCAACTTTGCTTTTTCCAAGCTCATTGCCATGTTTATCTATAAAAAAGCGCACCAGTTGTTTGATGTCAGATTTTCTGTTTCTTAAAGGCGGCACCTGAATATTTACCACATTTAGCCTGTAATAAAGGTCTTCTCTAAATGTGCCTTTTTCTACCATTGTGCGCAGGTCGCTGTTGGTAGCGGCAATAATTCTAACATCTATTTTCTTTGTTTCCCTAGCACCAACGGGTACAATTTCTTTTTCTTGAATGGCCCTAAGTAAGCTTTGTTGTACGTGAGGTGGGGCATTGCCTATTTCATCTAAAAAAATGGTACCGGAATTTGCCGCAAGAAAAAAACCTTCTCGCGCAACAGTTGCACCAGTAAATGCTCCTTTTTCATAACCAAATAGTTCGGCTTCAAGTAGGTTTTCTGGTATAGCACCACAATTAACAGCTACAAATGGATTGTCTTTAAAAGCTCCTTCGTAGTGTATAGCCCGAGCTACAAGTTCTTTACCGGTACCGCTTTCTCCTGTAATAAGTACGGTTACTTTATTGTTTTTGGTACGATTAATTAAATGAAAAGTTTGTTCTAAGCTATGTGCTTGGCCAATAATACCTTTTATGCTCGGTAAACTTTTCGAAATTGTTTCGGTGTCTTCGTTTTTATTGGTCTCCTCTTGGCCATCGCTAAAAATTTTATTAATGGCTTGATATAGCTCCGCTTGCGTAAATGGTTTGGTTAAATAATCTATTGTGCCATCTTGTAATACTTCTACGGCAACGTCAATAGAAGGGTAGCCTGTGATTACTAAAATGGGCAGGTTAGGAAAATGCTTGCTGGCATATTTAATTAATTTTCCACCATCTACACCGGGCATTTGTATATCTGTGATTAAAAGCTTGGGTATGTTTAGTTTTAATAAATCTACCGCATCTAAGACATTTGTAGCCTGAAAAGTATTAAAGCCTTTTGCCTTTAATTGGCGACTCAATACCTCAAGCATGTCTTTAGAGTCATCTACAATAAGTATGTCTGCTTTCATCATTTTTGCGGAATTGAAATAACGAATGTTGTTCCTTTATCTACTTCTGAACTAAATTGAATGCGCCCTTTATGTTTTTTAATAATGCCATGTACAACGCTTAAACCTAAGCCGTTACCGTGGCCCTTTTTGTTATATGTAAAAAACGGATCGAATATTTTTTCTTGAACTTCTGCTGGTATTCCCTTGCCAAAATCTTGAACTAAGATGGAGATAAATCCATTTATATTGTTGAGTTTAATAATCACCTTGTTCTTTTTTTCTGAAGCTTGTATAGCGTTATTGAGTAAGTTAAACAACACTTGGGTTAATTGTACCTTATCTATAAGCGCAAAGGCGTTTGTGCTTTGGTCTGTAAACTCTGCTTTAATTTGGTTTTGTTTAAGAATAGGAGAGAGCAAGTCTAACGCTTCTTCTATAACAAGTTTAAGATTGGTTTTTGTGAGCTTCTGAGGAACATCACTGCTAAAAAGCATGAGTTTTTTTACAACTTCGCGTGCGTGAAGTGCAGATTGCCTAATTTTTTTCGCATCGCCAATGGTTACTTTTTCTGTAGATGAGTTTATTATAAATTCTGAAAAACCTAGAATATTACCAAGAGGAGTGTTTAATTCATGCGCAACACCTGCCGTCATTTCTCCCAAAAAAGTAAGCCTATCTTTTCTCTGAACAATTTCATTGAGCAGCTCTTCGTTTTTGGTTCGCTCTTGCCTTTCGTAAAGTATGGCTATTTCCTCAGCAACTTTATTCAATAGCTTTTTTTCTTCGGTTAAAAAGTCTTTTGGATTGCCCCCAGTGTTCACATAACCAACCCTGATAAAACCTATAATTTCGTCTTGGAAATAGATGTTTTGTTTAATGCCCAGATCATTGTTTAAAAACTCATCATAACCAAACACTTGGTCTAATAAAGTAATTTTGGCTCGGGCAAAATCTGGGTACTGAAAAGCCTTTTCTAAACGTTTGCAAACCTCTGGTAAAACGGGGGTTACACTTATGCTTTTAGAAAGAAGCGTAGAAATGTCATACAGGCATTCTAGTTCTTTAATGCGTTCTTTTAATGAATCTTGGTAACTCAAAATTTAGGGCTTTATAAGGGTACAAAGGTAAATGCAATTGCTTGGTGTTAGTTGGATAGCTTGATGGCGATACTAATTTTAGAAGGAAAACTAACGAAATTCGATTGCGTAGAAAAATCGCTAACCGTTTTCGGTTCACATTTTGAAATATAGACCAATTAGGGTTTTATGGAATTGCTAAAAAAGAATTTTCCAGAACGAATCAGTTAATTTTCAACACTTGCAATAATTTCGTGTACAACATCGGGGTCTAACAGGGTAGAGGTGTCCCCTAAGTTGCTGGTTTCACCTTCGGCAATTTTGCGCAATATTCTACGCATAATTTTACCACTGCGGGTTTTGGGTAACCCTGGCACAATCTGAATTTTATCGGGCTTGGCAATTGGGCCAATGATGTTGCGCACCATTTCTTGTATTTCCGATTTCAGGCTGGCAGCAGTTCTGCCTTCCATATCGCAAATTACATAGGCGTAAATGCCTTGGCCTTTAATAGCATGCGGAAACCCAACCACAGCAGATTCAATTACTTTAGGATGTTCGTTAATGGCGTTTTCTACTTCGGCAGTGCCCATGCGGTGGCCACTAACGTTAATTACATCATCTACTCTACCTAAAATGCGTAGGTATCCGTCATGGTCTCTGCGGGCGCCATCTCCCGTAAAATAAAGGTTTTCGTAGGTAGAGAAATACGTTTGCTTGCATCGCTCATGGTCGCCATATATGGTACGAATCATGCCCGGCCATGGATTTTTAATGCAGAGATTTCCTTCTACATTGTTTCCGTTTAGTACGTTTCCATCAGCATCTACAATTACAGGTAAAACACCCGGTAGAGGGAGACTTGCATGTGCTGGTTTATTGGGAGTAACTCCTGCAATGGCGCTTACCATAATACCACCAGTTTCGGTTTGCCACCATGTATCAACCAAGGGGCATTTGCGTTTGCCTATGTGTTCATGGTACCAATGCCAAGCCTCTTCGTTAATAGGCTCGCCTACTGAGCCAATAACTTTTAGACTTTCTAAATGATATGGTTCTATCGGTTCCAGTCCGTGGGCTTGCAGGCTACGTATGGCCGTTGGTGCAGTGTAAAACTGATTTACATTGTGCTTGTCTATTACCTCCCAAAACCTGCCGGCATGTGGCCACGTAGGCACGCCTTCGAACATAACCGTTGTAGCTCCGGCCAGCAATGGGCCGTAAACAATGTAGCTATGGCCCGTAATCCAGCCAACATCGGCACTACACCAATACACATCGCCTTGTGTGTATTGGAAAACATTTTCGAAAGAATAGTGCGTGTAAACCATATAGCCACCAACGGTATGAACCACCCCTTTGGGTTTGCCGGTGCTGCCCGATGTGTACAATATAAACAGCATATCTTCTGCATTGGTGATAACTGCTTCGTGGGTTTTTGGCATGCCAGAAATAGCATCGTGCCACCATAAATCACGGCCGGGTTGCATGATTATTTCTTGGTTAGTGCGTTTTAAAACAAGCACTTTTTCCACGTTATGGGTGGCCTTTTCCAGTGCTTCGTCTACTACTGCTTTTACAGGTATTTGTTTTTCTCCGCGAAAGTTTCCGTCAGATGTAAGCACCATTTTTGCTTGGCAATCATCAATCCTATCGGCCAAAGAGGTAGAAGAGAATCCGGCAAAAACCACAGAGTGTACTGCGCCAATGCGTGCACAGGCCAACATGGCCACGGCAGCTTCGGGCACCATAGGCATGTAAATAATTACGCGGTCGCCTTTGGTTACGCCTTGTTTTTGTAGGGTGTGAGACAATTGGCTCACCATTTCGTAAAGATCTTGGTAGCTTATGGCACGGCTATCTTCAGTAGGATCGTTGGGTTCCCAAAGTATGGCCGTGTCTTTGCCTTTGGTAAAAAGGTGTCGGTCTAAAATGTTTTCGGTAATGTTTAGTTGGGCATCCTCAAAAAATTTCACGTCAAGCTTTTTAAAATCTCCGCTTTGCACTTTGGTCCACATTTTTCGCCAGTGAAAACTCTCGGCAATACGCGCCCAAAACTCATTTGGGTTGGTGATGCTTTTTTGATACTCGTGAAAATAACCAGAAAGGGTTTGAATTTTATTACTCATATTAGAAATTGTGTTTTTTTGAAAAGGCCTAGCAAATTTTTATGGCCTGACAAGTTTACTAAATTCAGCACGACAAGCCTAAAATAGAATAACTTTTACCCAATGAAAAAATCTAGTGTAATATCTGCTGCTGCTATGCTTGTGTTGGGCATTGCATATTATATATGTGCGCTGCGGTACACAATATATAGCCTTGGCGTATATGCCGTACCCATTGTATGGCTTGTTTCGGCTAATATTGCTTTTGTTGCTATGCTAAAAAACAGATGGAAAGGCCATTGGTGGGCCATCTTTAACTCAACAAATGCCGTTTTTTTTGCTGGATTGTTGGTTGTAATCGCAGTAGATCGGTACAAACCGACTTACGTCATCCACATCCCGGAAAATTTTGAGGGGGAGGTGAGTCTCTTTCCCGCCAAAGAGAAAAGTGATGAACTTTTTGTGGATGAAAACGGCATGGGGTATTACAACCCACGGCAAGATGTTGAGGTAAAATTGTTACAAGGCGATGAAGATATCAGCAACGCCTTGAACCAATATGGACGTGGCGCATTGCAATTTCCGGTAGGCGATAGCACCCATTACGAAGCCATAGATTTTACTTGCTTTAGAGTTGAAAAAGGCAAGATATACGGCAGTAGCCCTTGGAATCAGCCACGCGCTGCATGTATGGTTGAGGCAGAGTTTAAACGTTTGGTGGCCGAAGGTATTATTGACGAAAGCCGAATAGAAAAACGAATAATGCCCTATTTAAAAAACAATTAGTTTCCTATTAACGTGCTGTAGAACTAGCTCGTTTCGCCTGTACCATGTGTCTTTGATTGTGATATACAACCACGCGCAGTGTATCTCCAAGGCGGAGTTTTATCAAATTTGAGATGGATATTGAAGTCTTGATTTTGGTTAAATCATAGTAGCTACATCGCGCAATAATGTCTAGTATTGCTTCTTGTTGTTTAATAAAAGTTTCAATTACATTTTCGCGAACAGTGGTGCCCGCAGGGTTCATGGCTTTAAATGTTTTCATGCCTTTGGCGCCCGGCAACATTGTTTTTGCGAAATAATTACCTAATAAGCCAGAGTTAAAATTATCAGCAGTTTTTTTAGAGGCAGCATCCAAACACTTGGTTATTTCGGGGATGTAAAAATCGCCATAACGGCATAGGTGTTCAAGGCATTCTAGCGCATTCCAACTATCGGCATTGGCTTTTTTGTTTAAAGCTTTAGAGTCTAAAGTTTTCAACTTACGGGCATCATCTAAAACCTGTTGTGTACGTTGGGTTAAATCGGCAAGCAATGCGGTGGTGGTTGTTTTCATTTTACATCCATTTTAAAGCGCAAATTTGGAGTATTCAAAATGGCTAAATCTTGATTGAAATCAAGATTTTTTTAAACGACTCAAGGTTTCGGGGGTCATCCGTAAATAATCGGCAATGTATTTTGCTGGTATTTCTTGAAACAACTGTGGGCTGCGTTTTAGAACACGGTTATAGCGCTCTTCTGGAGATGAAGTTAGCAAATCCTTTTCGCGATCAAATTGTTGTAAAAATACATCTTCAAGCATTTTGCTCCACATTATTAGATTTTGATTCGTTGCATCTTTAAGGCGTAATAAATCTTCTTTTTGGGCAATTTTAACTGTAGTTTTTTTTAATGCTTGGATGTATAGCGTAGAGGGTTTACCTGATAAAAAGGAGGGTAATGCGTTAATCACATTGTTGGTATAACCTAATCGTATGGTGTGTTCTTGTTCTTCTGCAACAAAAAATACGCGTACGGCACCATCTAAGATATAATACAATTGGGTTTCTATTTGGCCAGCTTCGAGCAGAAATTGGTGTCTCTTAAAATCCTTGGGTGCGCTCCATAACTCCGAGTTCGGATTATAAATGGTTTCAATAAGGTTTTTTGAATCCGTCATGGTTTGTGTATGAAGTAGCTTTTTAGCAAAGGGAACAGGGTTTAATCATCTCCTGCCAACGGACTAACTTCTTCGTTATCCATTTGTTCTTCCTCTTCTAATTCGTCTTCTTTCTTGTTAATCATTAACCCAAACATCATAAACAAGGCACTGAGAACAATAACCTGAATAATCAAAGAATCATTAACCAATTCTATGCGCTGCTCTGGGATTATGCTAAGAAAGAGTAAAATGGTAATTAGGCCGCGTGGTGCTACAAAAAGCAATGGTATTAGAGGTAAGCCAGAAAGTTTTAATTGAAGTGCTCTAACTACTAAAATAGCAAGCACAATACCAACAGACCACATAAAAGTTTTTGGGTTAAAAATTTCGCTAGTTTCTAGCAAGAATCCGAATAAAATAAAAAATAAAGAACGGATGAGGAAGGCGCCTTCCACGGTAATTTCTTTGAATTTATGCACTTCTTTATCTAATTCTTCCGGCTTGAAAATCTGAATCCATTTTTTGTGTTTTAACTCGTCTAGATTACCAATGGCCAAACCAAAGAGTAGAATAAAGACCAAAGCGGGTAAGTGGTAAACTTTTAAAACTTCGTAAAGCAAAATCACAATAAGAATGATAGGTACAAATTTTATATGATGCTCTATTTTGCTTAAAAGCAACGCTAAACCAAAAGTGGCTATGATAGATATGATGAGAATGATCAATATGTTCAGGCAAAATTCTATGTAGGAACCTTCGTTTAAAACGGTATTTAGAGCAAAAAAATTAAAAAGAATTACGCCAATAATGTCGCTTAGGCTGCTTTCATAGGTTACGAAATCGCGGTTTTCCGCAGATAAATTTCGTACGCTAGGTATGGCAATTGCACTGCTTATAATGCCAAGGGGTATCGCATTAATCAGGTTTGTTTTTAAATTAATTCCGTTTAGGTATTGAAACAAAAATGCAAGCGAAAAGGATAGAATTAAAATAGGTAACAACGCACCAACAAAAGATTTTGCAATGAGCTTAACCTTACTCTTGTTTAGCTCTAATTCTAAAGATCCTTCCAGCACAATTAACACCAAGCCGATGGTGGCCAATACGGGTAATATTGTTTCTAGGTTGGGTACATCTATGCCAAAAAGGATGGTAATTTGTTTTACAACCCAGCCAAGTAGCAAGAGTAAAATTACCGAAGGAATTTTAGTTACAGCAGAGGTAAGGTCGAAAGAGTAAGCAAACAGTAGCAAAATGCAAAGGGTAATGATGATGGCTGCTGTCATGTTTCTTGGGCGTGTTTGTTTTTATAAAAATTTGGTGATGAAAATATACAATTCACATTTACCGTAGGCCAGAGATTACAATAGTTTTAAAAAAGTATAAATAAATAGACGCATATTTCTATCAATTTTGGTGGAGGTAGGCAAAAAATCAAAACGGATTTGGCTTTTAATTTTACTGTGCTTTATGGCGAACAGACCATTTTCAAACTTTTATCGTTCTTATTTCGTCAACTTTTCATCCTAAAATTAAAGCCGTTTTTAAGGGAGGGTAGATAGATTTGAATCGTATAAATCATAAAATAAAACGATTATGAAAAAGCCATTTGCAGTATTAATCACCTTGTTTTTTTTGTTTGCCGGAGCATCTGCTTTTGCACAACGATGTGAAACTTCCATCATGAAAGATATTTCGATTACCGAAAAATCTACCGAACAAACGGTTACAGTAGAAGTGGAAGAAGGGGTTTCTCAACTTAAACTAAATGTTAATTGCCAATTAACAACAGGAAAAATTATTGTTGAGGTGTACAGCCCCGATGGAAAACGAAAAGGCCGATTAACCTTAGGCGAAACAAATACGGCAGAGAATAATGGCCAGAAGGAAGATGGAAAACTTATGCAAGAGGTAGAAAAACCGGCCAAGGGTATATGGACCGTTAAAATTGTACCCACCAAAAGTAAAGCCGATGTTCGCGTTTATACCTCGCAAATAACCAACAATTAGTGCATGGCAATTGCTAAACCGAAAACCTTCGCACTTATTTTTTTGATGTGCGTTACCTATAGTGCCGCTCTTTTGGCAAAGCAAGAGCGCGGCATTACGGGTAAAATTTCTTTAGATTCTAGCTGGAAACGTGTTGTTTACCTTTCGTTAATTCCGAATTTTAGCGAGCGTTACACGCTCTCAAACAAATATGTAATAGACAAAGCGCGTGTTGACGAAGATGGGAATTTTTCGTTTGGTTCTACTTATTTCCCCAAAGAAGACGCGCTGTTCCGAATGCACATAACCAAAAAGGGAGACCCGGCAGCCACCTTAATTTTAGGTGGCCCAAACGAGAATTTTTGTTTTCTCATCGCCAACAGAAATACGCCTATCAACATTACAAACAATGCACAACAGCCCGGCATAAAAGATTTTAAGATTACGGGTTACGGTCCCAACCAATCCGTTGCAGCTATTATCCGTTGGGCAGCTGTTTTTGATAGTGTAGATTTTGCGCCTTCAACATTTAAAGCAGATTTAATTGCTGATGCATACAATGAAAAAATGCGCCAAATTGCCGACACCAGCCAGCATCCGCTAGTGGCACTTTTTGCTTTGTACCAAAGTGATTTTGAGCAAAACCACAACGAAATTGCGCTGTATTACAACGGTTTTAGAGAAAAATGGAAAGACGAAAAATCTACTTATTTCGCAGAGTTTAACTCTCATTTTAAATCGCCTGCCGCAACAGAAAGAAATTATTTACTAATCTACTGTATGGGCTGTTTTGTACTGGGCTTAGCAGTTGCTTATGTAGTCTTTTTCTATAAAAAGCAACAAAAACATCCGCTAGAAAATTTAAGTGTACAAGAAAAAAAGATTTACAATCTTTTAAAAGAAGGCAAATCAAACAAAGAAATTTCGGAAGAATTTAGCATTGGGCTGAGTACGGTAAAATCGCACGTTAGCAGCATCCTTTCTAAAATGAATGTAAAGTCGAGAAAGGACTTGATGGAGGTTTAGTTATACAAAAATCCCAGCCTATAATACAACAAGCTGGGATTAGTAACACAACCCTGACAGGGTTCTAAACCCTGTCAGGGTTATAGTTTTAATTGCGCTTAAAAACAATATTTATTCTCTTCTAGCATTTTTACAGCAATATCTCTGCGCAAACGCATGGGGTTTAAGGGTTGGCTGTATTTGGTAAAACGTTTTAAACCCATTAATAAAAGGCGTTGGTCGTCTCCTTCTGCGAACGCATAAATGGCCTCACGGGCACCTTTGCCTAAATGTTCTACGGCATTGTGTACGTGCAATTGAGCCATCATGGTTTGGTGTTTTACTGCTGCTTCGCCATTTTTTTGGCCGAGCTTCAGGGTACGTAAAACCACACTTTCGGCAGTTAAAACAGCACAAAGCATATCGCTAATTTGCATGAGGATTTCTTGGTGTTTTTCTACTTCCATGCCCAAGCTTTCTACAGCCTTTCCGGCCACCATTAAAACCGCCTTTTTCATTTTATCTACCATTTCTAGCTCTTGTGCTAGGTGTGCGGTATAGTCAGGCGTATCGAAACTTGGTATTGCCATTAAATCGTTGGCCACGGCCATGGCAGGCGTCATCAAATCCATTTCGCCTTTAAGCGCTTTTTTAAGCAACATGCCAATGCTCAGCATCCTATTAATCTCGTTGGTTCCTTCGTAAATGCGAGTAATGCGGCAATCGCGGTAGGCACTTTCTACATTGCTCTCGGCACTGTAACCCATGCCTCCAAAAATTTGCACGGCATCGTCTATAATTTCGCTGTTGCTTTCTGAGCCGTATACTTTTAAAAGGGCACATTCAATGGCATATTCTTCTACACCTTTTAGTTTCGATTCTTGTGGGCTCATGCCTTCGGCTTCTAGGCGAGCAATGTTTTCTTCAATCAACTGGCCATAACGGTATGTGGCGCTTTCGCTGGCGTAGTGCTTGGTGGCCATTTCGCCCAACTTGTGTTTTATGGCGCCAAAGCGGCCAATGTTTACACCAAATTGCACGCGCTCGTTGGCGTAGTTTATAGCTTCGTTTAAGCTTCTGCGGTTTGCATCTAAGGTAGCTGCAGACAATTTAATACGGCCAATATTTAAAGCGTTCATGGCAATTTTAAATCCTCCGTTACGCTCGCCCAATAAATTTTCTGCGGGAATGGTAACATCGTTAAAAAACACTTGGCGCGTAGATGAAGCGTTGATGCCCATTTTGTGTTCTTCTTCGCCTAGAGTTAAGCCTTCGGTGCCTTTTTCTATAATAAATCCGGTGATGTTTTTGTCATCGGCAATGCGTGCAAACACGATGAAAACATCCGCGTAGCCGGCATTGCTTATCCACATTTTCTGACCGTTAATTTTGTATTGTTTACCGTCTGTGCTTAGCTCTGCTTTTGTGCGTCCGCTGTTGGCATCGCTGCCCGCGCCAGGCTCGGTAAGGCAGTAGCAGCCAATTAGTTCACCACTAGCAAGTCCAGGTAAATATTTTTGTTTTTGTGCTTCGGTGCCATAAAGTAAAATGGGCATGGTGCCGATGCCTGTGTGCGCGCCATAGGCGGTAGAAAGGCTTCCAGAAGCGCCAGAAATTCTGTCGGCAATCAACATAGAGGTGTTAAAACCCATGCCTAGTCCGCCATATTGTTCGGGAACCGAAATACCCAGCATGCCCATTTCGCCAAGTTTTCGCATCAGCTCAAACGTAAAATCATAGTCATGAGTTTCAAAGCGCTGCTTGTTGGGCCACACTTCTCGGTCTATAAATTCTTCGGTGGCATCAGCCATCATTTTGTGCTCTTCACTAAACTCTTCCGGAATAAAAACGTCTTCCAGTTTTGTGTTCTTGATTAGGAATTCTCCTCCTTTTAAGAATGTTTTGTTTTTCATTTTTATGTGTTTTTAATATGTAAAGTTTTCTTTTTTAAGAGAAAGGACATTAGATTTTTAGACGCTAGACATTAGAAGGGAAACCAAAATGTTTTTTCGAAGCAATCTAATGTCTAAAATCTAGTAGTCTAAAGTCTATAATAGCTCAAAGATTCCAGCCGCGCCCTGCCCAGTTCCCACGCACATGGTAACCATGCCGTATTTCTGGTTTCTGGCTTGCAATTCATTCAGCACCTGAACGGTGAGTTTTGCACCGGTGCAACCCAGCGGGTGGCCGAGGGCAATGGCGCCTCCGTTTACGTTCACGATGTCTGGGTTTACACCCGTTTCACGAATCACGGCCAAACTTTGGCTGGCAAAAGCTTCGTTCAGTTCAATTAGGTTGAGGTCTTCTTTTTTCAGTCCGGCCAATTTTAATGCTTTCGGAATGGCGTCTATCGGGCCGATGCCCATGATGCGCGGCTCAACGCCAACAGCCGCATAACTAACCATGCGCGCAATGGGTTTGAGGTTGAGTTCGTTCACCATCTTCTCGCTCATCACTACTACAAAGGCAGCGCCATCGCTGGTTTGGCTGCTGTTGCCGGCTGTTACAGTTCCGTTGTTTGCAAACACGGGACGCAATCTGGCTAAGCCTTCTAAACTTGTGTCGGGTCGAGGACCTTCATCGGCCGCTACCGTAAATGCTTTTGTTTCGCGTTTTCCTTTGGCGTTGATGAACGTTTCGTCCACCTCAAAAGGCAAAATGCCGCTGTCGAACTTGCCTTCTTTTTGTGCCGCCAAAGCCTTCATGTGGCTGTTGTAGGCAAAGGCATCTTGGTCTTCGCGGCTCACTTTATAGTCATGCGCAACAGCTTCGGCCGTTAGGCCCATATTGTTGTAATAATCGGCATGCTCTTTAATCAACTTCGGATTTGGCGTAACCTTAAATCCGCCCATGGGTATGAAGCTCATGCTCTCAGCACCGCCTGCAATAATCACATCGGCCATGCCTGCATTAATTTTTGCTGCAGCGGTGGCAATGGTTTCCAATCCCGAAGCGCAATAGCGGTTCACCGTTACGCCCGGAACTTTCACGGTGTCAAAGCTCATCAGCGAAATAAGTCGCGCCATGTTGAGCCCTTGCTCGGCCTCGGGCATCGCATTTCCAACAATGAGGTCGTCAATGCGATTTGGGTCGAGTTGCGGCAAATCGGCCATTAATTTTTTAATCACGGCAGCCGCCAAATCATCGGGTCGCGTAAACCGAAATCCGCCTCTGTTGGCCTTTCCTACTGCGGTGCGGTATCCTGAAACTATGTATGCGTTCATTTTTTTAGACTTTAGATTTTTAGATACTAGACTTTAGACTACTAGATGTTAGAACCTAGATGCGAGAGTCTTACTTTATAAGATGACGCTGAAATGCAGCATTCATCTTTTGTATTTCATTTATGTTTTGAATTAATTGGTCGAAAGAATTTTGGCCAATCATGTTGATTCTGTTGGCGATAATTAGTTGCGTTTCAACTTCGTTAGATGAGCCCTGCGTGATGCCTAGAAATTGAATCAATTCTTTTTCGTGATTTCGGCCACAACCTTCGGCAATATTGGATGCCATCGAAACAGCTGCACGTCTGATTTGAGAAGTCAATCCAAACATTTCTTCTTTTGGAAAAGATGCCGTTTCCTTATAAATCTGCACTGCAAAATCAATTGACTTTTGCCAAACCAATAATTCTTTAAAGTTGTGCTTGCTCATATTTTTAGCTTTTTAATTATGAATCATTTTCTCCGCTTTCTAGACGTCTAACTTCTAATTGTCTGCTGTGTAGGGTCTAACAATCTAACGTCTAGAAGTCTAATTCCGCAGCGGTTTCCCCGTCTTCAACATAAATTGGATTCTTTCTAACGTTTTTCGTTCTCCGCAGAGGCTTAAAAATGCTTCGCGTTCTAGGTCTAGCAGATATTGTTCGCTCACTTCGGTTGGGGCAGATAAATCGCCACCAGACATAACGTAGGCCAGTTTTGAGCTGATTTTTTTGTCGTGCTCGCTGATGTATCTTCCTTCAACCATCTGGAATGCGCCTACTTCAAACATGGCCAAGGCTTGCTTGCCCAGAACTTTTATGTCGTTTCTGCGGATGGGCTGCTGATAGCCTTGCTCGGCCAACAAAATGGCTTGGCGTTTTGCATCTTGTATTTGGCGGTCTTTGTTCATGCTGATGTGGTCTCGGCCGTGTTTTAAAATGTCCATAGTAAAGGCTTCGGAAGCAGATGTTGCTACTTTGGCCATGCCGATGTTGAGGTAATATTCGCGGTACGCGTTCAATTCCACATCATCTTTTAAATAGCGGTCGCTAGCGCGAAGGGTCATTTCTTTTGTTCCGGCTCCCGCGGGAATAAGGCCAACGCCAAACTCAACAAGTCCGATGTAGGTTTCGGCAGCGGCTTGTACGGCATCGGCATGAAGCGTCATTTCGCAACCACCACCCAGCGTCATGCCGTGGGGCGCAACAATTACCGGAATGCTGCTGTAGCGCAACTTCATCACGGTATCTTGGAAATATTTAATGGCGAAATTCAGCTCGTCCCACTCTTGCTCAATGCCCATCATGAGCACCATGGCAAGGTTTGCGCCAACGGTAAAGTTGGGCGCTTGGTTGCCGATGACCAATCCGCGGTAATCTTTTTCGGCAAGCTCGATGGCTTTGTTTACTCCGGCCAAAACGCCACTGCCAAGGCTGTTCATTTTGCTGCGGAATTCCACGTTGATGATGCCATCGCCCAAATCTTCTATGGCGCATTCGCTGTTGCTCCAAACGGTTTTGCTCGGGCGAATATGGTCGAGGATGATGAAGTTCTCCATGCCGGGAACTTTCTCAAAATCCTTCTTGCCGATGTTATAATAAAGGAGTGTGCCGTTTTCTGTTTTGTAGAAACTTGTGTGGCCAGCCGCCACCATTTCGGTTACCCAAGCTGCAGGTTTTTTGCCTGCTGCTTCCATAATTTTTAGTCCTTTTTCTAGGCCAATGGCATCCCAGGTTTCAAACGGACCAAGATCCCAACCGAAACCGGCTTTCATGCCTTGGTCAATTTTATAGAGGTCGTCTGCAATTTCGGGGATGCGGTTGCTTACATATTCAAAAAGGCCGCTGTAGCTGGCGCGATAAAAATCGCCTGCGCGGTCTTTGGCGCTCACCAAAAATTTAATGCGGTCTTTTAAATCGTCTATTTGTTTGGCTTGGCCGAGGCTGGCAAACTTTGGTTTTTCTTGCGCTTTGTATTCTTTGGTTTTTAGGTCCATGGCCAAAATCTCGCTGCTGCTATCTGGCTTGCGTACTTTTTGGTAAAAACCTTTTTTGGTTTTATCGCCAAAAAGTTTGTTGTCAATCATATATTGAACAAACGCGGGAAGCGCGAAAACCGCGTTCTTTTCATCATCTGGAACAGCCGCGTGCAGACCGTTTGCCACATGAACCAGCGTGTCTAATCCAACCACATCGCACGTTCTAAAGGTTGCCGATTTTGGTCGGCCGATTACCGGTCCGGTGAGGCGATCTACTTCTTCCACCGTAAAACCTTCTTTATCTATATAATGGAACAAATCCATGATGCCATAAATGCCCACGCGGTTCGCAATGAAGGCGGGCGTGTCTTTGGCAAGCACGGTGGTTTTGCCCAAATATTGGTCACCATAATTCATTAAAAAATTGACAATGGCGGGGTCTGTATGTTTTGTGGGGATAATCTCCAGCAACTTTAAATAGCGCGGTGGATTGAAAAAATGCGATCCGCAGAAATGCTTTTTAAAGTCATCGCTACGTCCCTCGGCCATTAAATTAATTGGGATACCCGAAGTGTTGCTGGTTACTAGCGTGCCGGGTTTGCGGTATTTTTCAACCTGCTCAAAAATTATTTTTTTAATGTCGAGGCGTTCCACAACAACTTCCATCACCCAGTCGCAATCGGCAATTTTAGACATGTCGTCTTCAAAGTTTCCGGTACTTATGCGGCTTGCAAATTTGCGGTCGTAAATAGGCGAGGGGTTTGCTTTTAGCGTACTGGCCAAGCTCTCGTTTACAATTCGGTTTCGTACGTTTTTATCGTCAAGGGTAAGACCTTTTTTGGCTTCAACATCGCTAAGTTCTCGCGGAACAATATCCAGCAAAAGCACTTGCACACCTTTGTTGGCAAAGTGGCAAGCAATGCGGCTGCCCATAATTCCAGAGCCTAAAACGGCTACTTTATTAATGATTCGTTTCATGCTTTTTCTGTATAAATTTCTTTGTTGTCAATCAATTCGTTAATGCTTTGCGTTACGCGGAAAAACGCAGCCAAATCTTCTTTATCTATGTTTTGGTACAGCGTTTCGTTAAACGTAATTACGGCTTCTTTGGCGTCTTCGCGCTTTTCTAAACCAAAAGGCGTAAGGCAGATAAACACCCCGCGGCCGTCTTGCGGATTAGGTTTGCGTTCTATCAAACCTTTTTCTTCCATGCTTTTTAAAATGCGACTAAGGCTGGTAGCTTCCATGCCCATTTTTGGGCCGAGTGCCGTGCTGGGCGTGCCATTTTCTAAATCTATATTTAATAAGATATAACCAACGGCCATGCTTCCGCCAAAACTTGCAGCAATGGCATTGTACATCTTGGTGATGTTCTGCCAGGTAAATTTTATGTGGAAGTCAATAGTTTCTTCTGGGCGCATGGCCTTAACATTTGCCCAAATATAAAAATATTATGCACGCATAATATATGTTTGCATAATAAAATTGTTAAAGTTTGAAAATGGGGATAAAAGGGTGATAAGTTGATAATAGAAAAAGAAGCTGGGAAAAAATAGGAGTGATAAAATATGGTTAGGTCTCAGGGGTTTAAAATTCTGAGTCCAAAATGCGATAGATGTTAATCCAAACGCTACAAGCGCCATAGACAATTAAGTAGCCTTCGGTTTTTGTATCCTTGTCAACATCGGCTTCAAAGAAAATAAGGTTTTGCCTTTCTTCTAAGGTTTTTACTTCACCAGATTTGGTAGTCAGTGTAAAAGTGTGACTCCCGGTATCATAGCAATGGGCCGCTCTGGTTTCAATAATTAATTGGCCAAAGGAGCATGGGATGGACTGCTTTTCGTACCACGATTCGTACTCAGGATCTTCTCCGGCAAAAAATGGTCTTGCATTAAAATAGTTTAAGGTATCCCGGATAGTTGTTTTCGTTTTTAGGCAGTTTGTACAAGCATCAACAGAAGTTGGGGTGAAGGAGATTTGCAATGAATCAAAAACTAAAATCGGGTACTCGTCAAGGAAAAGCTTAGGAGTTTTGTACATCATATTCCATTGCTCAGTTTCAAAAAAGGCATTTGGGAATGGTTCTTCAATGTCCGCCACAAAGGCTAAAAGTTCCTCTACTTTTAATTCTGAAGTATTTAGAATAACACTGTCTAAAGCAATTCCTGTTATTGTTTGGAAGTTTTTAAAGTGTTTGATGGCTTCCGTTTTAATTTCCTCGGGAAGAACTTCAATAGAAGTTTCCGCGCTCGATTTAGTTGTTTCGCCACATCGGCTAAAAGCCAAAAGGATTAAAATACTGTTTGCGATTAGTGTGATTCGAAACATATGTTTTTTAATCAAAAACTTTTCTGCGCATTTCTCTAAAGTAGCGCTTGTCAATTTCTGAGGCAAGTTTTCTATAGGCATCTTCGCCTGCTTTTTCTGTGGTAAGCTGCACGCCTTTAAAATTGCTAATTGGTTTTTCGTACAGCAAACTTTCGTTATGGTCTGTAAACGTAATGGTAGCGTAAAGAGAGGCAGAAACAAGTTTTTGCTGCATGCCATCGGCTTGGGTGTTGGCCTCTATTTTTAAAAAATAATCGGCTTGTTTTTTAGAGTTGGCAATGTCAAATCCTTCGGCAATAAAGTTTTGTTTAAATGCATTTGCCAGGTATTTGTTAGCCATTGTTTTGTCTAAATTTAGCTCAGTACTTTCAATATAAATTTGAGGTTTTTCTATGGTAATTTCTATGCGCGCTTCGGGTGCAGAAATTTTAGCCACAAGTTTCCGAATAAACGGATCGTCTGTAGATTCTGATACCAGCGCTACCATATTTATGTTCGCCTGAAAATATTCTTTATTGTTGGTGCTGGTTACCTTATTAATGGTAAACCCAACAACCCCGTTTGCATTTGTATATAGCTGATTGTTTGTAATGCGTTGTCCGCTATAGAAAAAATACACGGGCAATCCGGCAAGCTTATCGCCATTTTTATTGGTAGCTAAAAAGTATAGCTGGCTGCTAGAAATTGCTTGTCCTCTTTTGGTTGCAATACTTGTTTGCGGAGGAATTAATTTGATGCTGCTTACCGTTTCTTGCAGATTAGAATAGAGTTCTGGAATGATAAAAACTTCTTGGTCATTCCAAGTTGTGGTAATTGGGTCTGCCAAATAATCTTTAAGTGCGGCCAATGCTTTAATGTTAAACTTAATGCTTTCGGCAAATAACCCTTGCTCCTTAAATTGTACTGAGTTTGTATAAAATTGCTTCGCTAAGCCTATGGCATTTTGCAAGCGTTTTTCTTTTAGTGTTAAAAACTGGGCCTTATTAAGTTTATAGTAAACCCAATATTCATTTGCGTTTTCGTAGCTCGCAACCAGCTCGTATCCCTCTAAATTTTCTTTGCTTTTTAGGCGTGTATTTGCCTGAAATTCGGCACGTAAATTATCGTCTTGTTCTATTTGGTAAAATAAACTGTTACTAGAAATATTAACCGAAATTTCGCTAGCTAAATCGTTTAGTGCATTGTTTTTGGCAATTGCAATAAAATCTGATCCACTAGATTTATAGGCCATGCCAATGCCCGAGTAAGCATTTCCCTCTACGGGTTTGCTGCTCACCCAGCTTGGTCTTGGTTCAGGCTCGGCAACAACCGTTTTTTTTTGCGAGCCGCAACCCAGCATCAACAATAGGGTTAAAACGTAGAGTATATATTTCATTTTTTTTCTGGATTAAAGGCTCCAATATTTGTTGCTACGCGTACGCCCAATTCATCAAAAACGTTGTTTTGCAGTTCGCTAAGCGATTTTATGGTTGTTCTAGATCGTAACAATGCATCTAAAGCGCGCTTGTTTGAATAGCTATCGTAGCGCCTGTCGGCCTGATCGTTTCTGTACTGGTTTTTCCAAAACCCCGGTATTAGCAATTTAGTATCGCCATTAAAAGTGGCATAATGGATTTGATCTTCTTTTTTGGTCTCAACTATGTCGCTCAGCAAAACTTCGCCAGTTTTGGTAGATATTAGTTGGTACTGAAACGTGCAGTTTACCCAATTGGTTTGTTCGTATTCGTAATAGTAAACTTTGCTGTAGGTAATGCGCGTTTTTTTATCTTTTGTTACAGGATCTATGTATCTAACTTCTTTTCCAATCCAACCCGTTCGGCTACTTTTAATTAGGTTTCCATTGTAACTTTTTGCACTTACAATTTTGCCAATAAGTATAGCGTCAGAGCCAAGGTTTTCGCTGGTTTGTATAAATTGACTTTGGCTAGATTCTGTGCTCATGTTTATAAACTGCTCCTCTCTTACCAATGTGCTTGTAGTTCTGTCTATCAGCCTTAAAAAAGGATCGTTTAAGCTTTTAACCGAGCTAATAATGCCACCGCTTATGCCGGTTGCCAAAGTTGAGTTTTGTTTGTCTTCTATCCCTAATACGGCAATGGTATAGGTTGCGCTTTCTAGAGCAAGTGCCTGATAGTCTATGCTTTCTTTATAGCCTTCTTTGGCTCGCTTGTTTATTTCTTGAAACAGATAGTATGCCTTTCTGTATTCTTGGGCATCATAAGCACGTAACCCTTGTCTATATTTTGGTTCAATAAAAGCAAAATCGCTTAGGGCATTTACGTTTTTATAGCTAGGGTCTAGCTTTTTAATTTCGTTTAAATTTCTTTCGGCATCAGTAAATGCCTCGTTGTTTAAGTATTCCTGAGCATCATCATATAAAGAGGTAACGTAGATGTCTCTAGATTCTTTAAAATAATCTATATAATAGGGAGAAGAAGATAAAATTACGCCAACGGCTGCTGCTTTGCTTTTAAACTCTTCGGCATCAATAAAAGCATACACGGCATTCTTGTACCTTTCATCGGCATAAAATTTATAAAAGGTTGCATACTTTTCGTCTAACACACGTTGCCCTAAACCTTTTAATGCAATAATGGCGTCTTCGTTCGATTTTTTTCTGCGTAATGATTCAATATAAAAATTAGCAGCTTCTATGGTAAGGCCGTTTTTCTCTAGCTTCTTTCCTTTTTTATAATAAGATTTACTTCCAGAGCAATTGGCCAATCCAAACCCAATGGCAACAACTAAAAAGAGTATCTGTATTTTATTTTTCATAAGCTTGCCAAATTTAGCATTCCACAAAACAAATAAAGTGCCAAATGGATTTATTGTATAGAATAAAACTTTTGCAAATATTTAATGAAAGTATCCTACCAGAATTTTTACAAGCTATACACTTCGTACTCATATAAATTTTTATCCTCACCCACATTTTTATAATAGGCCAGCTTTCATACACCATATATCATAAAGGTTAAGTTCTAATCTATTATTTGCGATGTGATAAAAATAAGTGCCACAATGTGAGCGGTAAAAAATTGAAAAGTTTTTGAAATAAAATACATTTGAGCCTTCTGAAAATTCAGAAGGAATTTTTACGTTTTACAACTATGCTCATATTGTTATCGCCAGCCAAAAGGCTAAACGAAGTTGATAAAGAAAATTTATTACCCAGTAACACTCCTTATTTTTTTGATGAAGCCGTAAAGGTTAACAAATCAACAAAGCGGTTAAGCGCTAAAAAATTAATGGCACTGCAAGGTATTAGTGCAGATTTAGCTGGATTAAATCAGCAGCGCAACCAGCTCTGGAATACAATGATTGATAAACCCGAATACAAAAAGGCCATATTTATGTTTAGTGGCGATGCGTATTTAGGACTTGAGGCAGAAACCATGAAAGAAAAAACCTTGCAATATGCGCAAGACCATCTGCGTATTTTAAGCGGATTGTATGGCCTGCTAAAACCCTTGGATTTAATAGAGCCATACCGCTTAGAAATGGGCACCAAAATAAATATTGGCCGCAGCAAAAACCTGTATGAGTTTTGGCGAAAAAAAATAACGGCCTTGCTAGAAAAAGAATTTAAAAAGGAGTTAATTTTTAATTTGGCAAGTAAAGAATACGCCAAAGCAATAGATTTTAAAAAGCTGAATAACCGCGTAATTGAATTTGAGTTTAAAGACAGAAATGCAAAAGGAGAGTATAAAGTGATGAGCTTTTTTGCTAAAAAAGCAAGGGGGATGATGGCTAGATATATTCTAGAATATCAGATTGAGGATGTTGAAAAATTAAAGCTATTTAGCCTAGAGAATTACACATTTAGTCAACCTCTTTCCGAAGATGATAAACTTGTATTTTTGCGCGACCACTAAAGGAAAATTGGATTAGATGAAACAAATAATATTTATACTCTTTTTTTTGCCGCTAGCAGTTGTTGCGCAAAAATCTACTGCATTTTGGGAAGTTGGCGGCTACGTAGGTGGTCTAAATTATTCAGGTGAAATTACAGAAGAAGGTGATTTAGGCACTTGGATAAATGAGATGAGGCCGGAATTTGGCTTGTCATTAAAAAGAAACTTTAATCCAATATTTAATTTAGGAGTAGAAGCAGGTTGGGGCAAACTATTTGCAGACGATAAAAACCATAATAATCCTGAAAGAAACTACATTGTAAATACCAATATTGCCCAGGCAAATGTGGTAATTGAATTAAATTTTAAAAAGTTTGGAAAGTTTTTTAAAAGAAACCAAAACACTCCATACGTAAAAGCAGGATTCGGTATGACATTTTATTCGCCAGAATTAAATACAAATGCCAGCTATCCACCAGAATATGAATTGTATTGGGGTACATTTTCAACTTATAATTTTCAAACTGCGTTCGGTTGGAAATGGCGTGTTTCTAATCACTCCATTATAGGAGTAAATTTACATTGGAACATCACGGGTGCTTCTAATCTAGAGGGTTTTAATTTAAAAGACACACCCAATCCTAATGATGCGTATTACGGTTTACGGTTTACGTATTCATATAGCATATTCAATTAGAAATAACATTCTTTTGGTGTTTTATGATAAGGTTTATTTCACTCTTAAAAGGCTCTTGTTTCTTGTAGATTAAACAAAACCAACTTTAAAAAGTATGAAGAGTATTTTAATTACAGGAGTATCTTCAGGTATTGGCTTAGAAACAGCTAAAAAATTTTTAAAAGAAGGTTGGATTGTGTTTGGATCTGTAAGAAATACCAATGATGCCAAACAGTTAGAAGAGGAAGGGAAAAATTATTTTATTACTCTTCACTTTGACGTCTGCAATGCCTATGAAATTTTAACAGCAGCAGATATAGTTAAAAAAAGGGTAGGAGAAAGAGGGTTAGATTGTGTTATAAATAATGCCGGAATAGCAACAGCGGGGCCATTATTACATATGCCCATACATGAATTTCAACAGCAATTAGATGTTAATGTAACGGGTTTATTAAGAGTTACCCAAGCTTTTGCACCCTTGTTAAAAGCAGATAAAAAAAGCAATAAAAAGGCAGGTAGATTAATTAACATTAGTTCAATGTCAGGCTTAATAGCCAAGCCATTTTTAGGTGCATATGCCGCAAGCAAATTTGCCATAGAAGCCTTAAGCGATGCATTGCGCAGAGAATTTATGTCTTATGATATTGATGTCATTGTTATTGAACCAGGTCCTGTTAAAACACCCATTTGGGGAAAATCTAAACATCTAAAACCAAGATATCAAGACACAGATTACGCAGATGTAATGAGCCATATTAACCATCAAATAGACCAAATGTCGTCTGGTGCAATTTGTGCAAACAGAGTTGTTAAAATTATTTACAAAGCAGTACATTCGCCAAAACCTAAAACCCGTTATATGGTGAATGCAAATCACGTATTTACATGGTTTGCGTTAAACATTTTCTCAGACCGTTCGGTAGATAAAATGTTCCATAAACAAAGTACCAAATTGGCACAAAAAATTTATTAACTATCTAGATTCCAGATTTATAAAAGTAGTATGAATAAAGATCTTTTTGACCGCATTTTAAATGATTTGGGTCCTTTAGGACAACACAAACATTATGCAGATGGGTATTTTACCTTTCCTAAATTAGAAGGTGAAATTAGTAGCAGGATGAAGTTTATGGGCAAAGAAATGATTTCTTGGAGCCTTAATAATTATTTGGGCCTAGGGAATCACCCTGAGGTTAGAGAAGTTGATGCGCAGGCGGCCAAAGATTGGGGATTAGCTTATCCGATGGGTGCGCGTATGATGAGTGGTAACACAAAATACCATGAACAACTGGAGAACGAACTTGCGGAATTTGTGCAAAAAGAAGCTGGTGTTTTGGTTAATTATGGATATCAAGGTGTGATGAGCGCAATTGATTCTTTGCTAAGCAGAAGAGATGTAGTTGTTTATGATGCCGATTGCCATGCCTGTATTTTGGATGGTTTACGCATGCAACAAGCCAAAAGATACGCCTATGATCATAATGATATAGAAAGTTTTGCTAAAAATATAGAACGTGCTTCTATAAAAGCAGAACAAACGGGTGGTGGTATTCTTGTTATTACCGAAGGTGTATTTGGGATGCGCGGCCAACAAGGAAAACTAAAAGAAATTTTAGCATTTAAAGAAAAATATAACTTCCGCATTCTTGTAGATGATGCTCACGGATTAGGTACCTTGGGTAAAACTGGTGCAGGAGCAGGTGAAGAACAAGGCGTTCAAGATAAAATTGACGTTTACTTTGGAACGTTTGCCAAAGCGTTTGCAAGCATTGGTGGTTTTATTGCCGGTGATAAAGAAATAATAGATTTCTTACGCTACAATATGCGTTCTCAAATTTTTGCGAAGAGTATGCCCATGCCTTTGGTTATTGGTAACTTAAAGCGTTTAGACATGATTCGCAAACACCCAGAATTAAAAGATAAATTGTGGGAAAATGTAAATCTTTTGCAAAATGGTTTAAAGGCCAGAGGTTTTAACATTGGAGATACAAATACTTGCGTAACGCCCGTATTCTTAAAAGGAGACCTTTCTGAAGCAACTGGTTTAGTACGCGATTTAAGAGAGAATTATGGTATTTTCTGTTCAATTGTAATTTATCCGGTAATACCGCGAGGTATAATTTTACTTAGATTAATACCTACTGCAATGCACAATGCAGATGATATTAACGAAACGCTAGAAGCTTTCTCGGCCATTAAAAACAAGCTAGAAAGTGGTATGTATAAAAGCAATGAAACAGCTCCTGTAGAAACAAGAGGGATAGATTAATACATTATAGATTTACTATATCATTTTAAAAAAGGAGCTGAAAAGCTCCTTTTTTTATGCAATCGATTTTTGAAAAACTCTTCTTCTTTTATGCTGGCGAGAGTCATAATCTTTCCACAGCGTTTGTACCTCTTGGTTTTCTTCTTGCTCTGGATTGCTCTCTACTGTTTTTATGCCTTGTTCTATAAATACGTTGATTAATTTCTCAAAAATTACTGCCGTTATGCCCTTGTTCTGAAAATCTGGGTGCACACCAATCAGTAACAATTCTACTTTGTTGTTCTTTTTCATGGCGCGCAAAAAGCTTAAAAAACCAAAAGGAAATAAATGTCCTTTCGTTTTTTTGGCCGCCTTAACCAAACTGGGCATGGTTACCGCAAACGCTACAAATTTGCCCGAAGCATCTTCTAGCACCACCACATTTTTTGTGGGCAGAAAATTTAAAAATTGCTCGGCATAAAATGCCATTTGATGATCTTGCAGCGGCACAAAATTGTATAAGTTTTTATATGTTTCCGACATCAACTTTAAAACATCTACCGAAATTTTACGCATGTCGGCTTTGTTTTTTATGGGCCGATCTACCAACTTGTACCGTTCTTTTATTAAGGCCGAAAGCTTAGCAACACGCGCAGGAACGGCATCCGGAACGGTGAATAAATATTCTACCCAATCTTGTTTTTTTTCATACCCCAACCGTTCTAAATGCTTTTGGTAATACGAGAAATTGTACCACGTGGTCATGTTGTTTTCTTCTTGAAAACCTTCAATCAGCAAACCAGCTTTGTCTAAATCGGTAAAGCCTAACGGGCCTTCTATTTGTGTTGCACCTAATTCTTTGGCAGCTTCTTCAACGGCCTCAAAAAGCAAATCGGTTACTTCGCGGTCATCTTCAAAATCGAGCCAACCAAAACGTATTTTCTTTTCGTTTTCTAATTCGCTGCGGTTTGCTAAAACCGCTACACGTCCTGCAATTCTTCGGTCTTTAAATACCAAGAATAACTTGGCATCGCCCGTTTCAAACATGGGGTTTTTATCCCGATTAAAAGCCATTTTTTCGTCTTTAATCATGGGCGGTACCCAATACTTGTTTTTGCGGTACAACCAAAAAGGGAAGTAAATAAAACTTTTAAAGTCGCGTTTGGATTGGACTTCTTTGATTTCGATAGCCATTTTTTTGAATTAAATGCTAAGCAACAGAAGCGATATTATGGATGTTGAATACGGGGAAAAGATTTTTGTCATACGTTGCAAGGCTTATAGCGCTTTTAACTTTGCAATTGTTTCGGATGGATTGTCTGATTTAAATACAAAACTTCCTGCTACTAAAACATCGGCACCGGCTGCAACCAACTCGGCACCTGTTTCTAAATTTACACCTCCATCCACTTCAATCAATGCTTTTGAATTGCTGCTGTCAATCATTTTGCGCGCATCGGCTACTTTTTTTATCGCCTGACGAATAAAATTTTGTCCGCCAAAACCGGGGTTCACACTCATGATTAACACCAAGTCAATATCTTCAATAACATCTTGCAAAACCGACACAGGTGTATGCGGATTTAGCGCTACGCCAGCTTGCATTCCGGCCGCTTTAATCTGCTGAAGGGTACGGTGCAAATGTGTACATGCTTCGTAATGTACCGTTAAGATATCGGCCCCTACTTTTTTAAAATCTTCGATGTAACGCTCGGGTTGCACAATCATTAAATGCACATCCATAGGGCGTTTGCTGTGTTTGGTCATGGCCGCAATTACAGGCATACCGTAGCTGATGTTGGGTACAAAAACACCGTCCATCACGTCAATGTGATACCAATCGGTTTTACTTGCATTTAGCATTTCGCAATCGCGCTGGATGTTGCCAAAATCTGCCGAAAGGAGGGAAGGTGCAATTAAAAGTTTAGCCATTTTTTGAGGATGTTTTTAAAAAAGGTGAGTGTAAAACGAGAACAAAAGTAAGGAGTATGAAAAGATATTCATTGTGCCAGTTTTCGTGTAATTGCATGGCCGTGGGCACATACACATTGTACGCCAATGCGTATGCAATAAATATGGCGGCTCCTGCAGAAAAACTCATTTTTAGAGTAGAGGCAGCAAAAGCATTTTTAACCTGAGAAAGAGCATTCCAAAAATATTTTCCGGCCAACGGAAACCAGAAAAACAACGGCAGTAAAAACAGCCTGCTTTCTCGCGCTTGCGTAAATAAAACAACAATGATGGTGTTGAGAATTAATGTGGCGAAGAATGCGTTTTTCCACTTGCTGGGTGGTTCTTTTAGAAATGTGATTAACGCCAAAAGAGATACAAGCGTAAAAGAAAAAAGCGTTTCTATGGCAAATTGTTTGTCTTGAAAATTGAAGGCGAATACGGCAAACCGATCTTCAGCATCGCTGGTAAAATTGCCGTCTTGTATAAAATATTGCGCAACAATTTTACCGACAATAAAAATAAATGACAGCACAAAAAAGGGCGCCCATTTCCTTGCGTTTTCTTTTATGGATTGAATAGTAAAATCTGAATTTAATAGAATAAAAATACCCGGCAAAAGCAGCAATCCGCTTTCGCGAACAAATAAAGACAAAGTAAAAAAGCCTGCGGCAAACGTGTAATTTTTGTCTATAAAGGCAAGCAGCGTAAGCGTGATAAAAAGGTATTGCAGCGGATCATCGTAGCTATAAATGGTGGGGAAGAAGGCAAACATGATGGGGAAACTCAACCAAAAAAGCAGCCCCGACAAAAATGCAAAGCGTACATTTTGGGTGGTTTTTAATGCCAACAAACAGATGCAAAACCCGGTGAGCAAAAGCATGCCGAAATTAAAAAGCGTAAAGCTAATTCCCAACGAAAGCCCAAATGCATTTGAGAAAAAACGCACAAATTTTGTGGTAATTACTCTCCGTGCAAAAGTGGGTTCTGTTTCATGATAGACTAAAACTTCTTCTACGTATTTTTCTGAAATTCCATTTGCATCAACTTCATGCGGCCACGTGTGTAAATTAAGCATGCTGTTGTTACCAGGCCATAAATGCACGCTCAAAACCACCAACATTAGCGTGAGTGAAAAAGCAAAAAAGGCCACAATAGTTTTAAACGGAATACTCATGGTGCAAAAATGAAAAAACACCGTCCAAATAACGGGTGTTTTTATGATTTTATCATTTAGTTTTTAAAAATCATTCTGCACAAAGTGTGGCGTAGATTTACCTTTTGTGAGCTCATAAACTAGGTTGTAATAAGAGCCAAAATGTTTTTTTTTCTATTGGCAGTCTAACAAGCTTAATCATCCTTTCTTTTCTCCTACATAATGTACTAGACCGCTCCCTTGCTTAGTGCGCACGGATTGCAAATCTGCGCGAGCTGGGTCAGCAGGCGCGCTCCGTTCCTATTTAGGGACGGAGCCGTCAACTCGATTGTGTGTTGTTTATTCAATGTTTGAATTATGGTTGATTTAGGTTTTCTAGAACAAACGAATATTTTTCATTATTTCTTATTAAGTGCATTTGACTAGAGTTTTTGTTTTTGTACACAATGTCTCCTTTGTAAAACAGATTCACGAACCAGCCAGAAGTATTCAATCTTGGTTCAGAGTTATTGTAAAAGTTTTCAAGCCTTATCCATTTTGCCTGATTTGATAACCGTAAATAATAAGTGCTTTTTTGATTATAAACTTGATTTACCTCTCCGTAAAACTCAGAGTTTAAACCTATTTCATAAGAATTCATATCAACATAGATATCTTGAGCTAGTAAAAATGCGAGTCCTAAAAAAACAATCGCAGTAACTTAATAAAATGGTTCTTTATACCAAGGTTTACCTAAATACTCCTTTATGTTCATAGTTTATAATAAAACACGACGGTCTCGGCTATGCGTAGTGCGGGATTAGAAGCACTTCACTTTCGGTTTAACCTTATGTTTGTTAATATTCAATTCGTTTAAATTTAGCACTTTCGCCCGCATTACGTATAGCCATTGTGCCTGTTGCACAACTTTTCAAATATACCCGTTAGTAACTAGCCAATCAAAGTTGCGCAGCAAAAGGTTAAGCTTATTAACTTGTAGCAATGCAAGGCAAAAAATCGTATTCCGAAAAACTATTCACCAGTTTCCAGCTGAGTGAACACGTACCCCCAGAAAACTTTTACCGCAGGCTAAAAGAGGT
>JAUHWL010000016.1 GCA_030424545.1 Bacteroidia bacterium | reverse complement strand
TTGGGCGTAAATGTATTCCCAAATCCAAGCAATGGCAATTTCACTTACATTGTTATGGGAGATGCTGATGCTACATTCAATACGCAAGTAATGGACATTAACGGTAGAGTATTATTCGCTGAATCGTTTACAAGTTCTTCTACTATATCATCTCGCCAAATCTCATTGCAAGGTTTTGCTGCAGGTGTGTATGTGATAAAAGTATCAAGCAACGATGCAAGTACAGTAGAAAGAATTATTATTCAATAATATTCTAGCTATTAGAATTTTAAAGCCCCGCCAAATGGTGGGGCTTTTTTCTTTGTCGCAAAATTCATTTCTATATTCGTAAAAAGTTACCACCGTGAGAATTTTATTTATTGCCTCTTTTGTGTTTTTACAGTTTTCTGTTGTTGCGCAAATTCTTACATCATTTGGAAACAACCAACATGATAGTGCCGATATAACGACCGTTTATGATGCCGAAATCTATAATGGCAACCTATATTTAGGTGGTGAATTTTATTTGATAAACGGGGTTGCTGTAAAAGCAATTTGTAAATATGACGGCACTACTACCATACCCATTACCACCAGCATAGGATCGGTTTACGACATGGAAATCTTTAAAAACAAACTATACATTGCTTATAGAGGCCCAGCTGCGGGCGTTGCTTTCTGGAACGATACCATTTTACAATACACAAGTTTATCTGGATTAACAGGAAATAGCGCTATTCATTCTTTAAAGGCCCACAATGGAAACTTGTACGCAACCGGAAGTTTTGAAGTAAACAATCAATATTACATATTAGCGAAATATGATGGCGCTAACTGGACCTATCATGGCACTAGTTCTTTTATTAAGTCTACCGGTGTTTCAATAGCCGTTTATTATAATGACATTCTTTTAAGTGGCGGATTTGATACCATTAACAACACCTATTTTGCAAGCAGTATTCTTCGTTTTGATGGTACAAACTTCCATTCATTTAACAGCGCTTACAGCCTTGGAACTTCATTAATAGTAGATGGAAATTCTGTTGTTGAAGGATTAAGAAAAAGATCTACAGACCCTTCTCCCTTTGTGCATACTAACGGTACAAATTATTCTTTTTTAACCGATACGATATTTACAAATGCCATAGCCGGCCGAGTTTTTAGCACAAATGGTCTTGAATTTTATTCTTCTGTAGATAATAGAATAACAAGCGGTCAGGTTCCAACATCTTCGGCATTTTTATATTTAAAGGTTGGCCAAAACTTCACACCACTTTGCGACAGTCTTTTTGGAGTAGCACAACCTTGGATAACCATTACTCTCCCAGAAAACCTCATACGCGGGGTTGTTTTTTACAACGGCCAATGGATTCTTTATGGAGGGTTTAAATCTACTTCCGCCTTTGCAACTTATCCGCAAAACATGCTTGCTGTAATTGTTGGAAGTTTAAATGTAACGGAAGAAACCTCTGACAAGTCTACTTTTTTTGTCTATCCAAATCCTGTACAAAACTTTTTAATGCTTTCTGGCGAAATAAAAAACACGCCCTTTTTAATTTACAACGCCCAGGGCTCCATTGTTTTAAAGGGTTTTACGGGTAGTAAAATAAACGTGAGTACGCTACAAAAAGGCTTCTATATTTTTGAGCTTCAACAAGAAAATAACGTTACACAAAAGCCTTTTATAAAAAGCAACTAAACCACCCTTCACACTTTGCTTTTCTATTAATTATATTATGTTTCATTTTTTAAAGTTTAACGCCTAAGAAAACCAACATATAATTCCTTTGCCTGTTTCATGATTCTGAGACTGATTAATTCTTTTTTTAGACATTCCTTTTTCTTACTTTTTACATTTTCTATTCTGGCTAGCTCTTAGCTTTTTGGGCAAAAAAAGCTAAGTATTATTCTCTGTATCGTTTACAAGTTCTTCTACTATATCATCTCGCCAAATCTCATTGCAAGGTTTAGCTGCGGATATGTATATGAAAAAGTATCTATCAACGATGCAAGTACAGTAGAAAGAATTATTATTCAATAAGCTTTTTATATTCTAAAAAAAAAAGCCCCTATACTTATGGTGTGGGGCTTTTGCATTTACTTCTTTACAATTTTCTCGGTCTTTTTATAGTCCTTATGCCTGAAGTTTACAAAATAGATTCCAGCCGCAAAGCTCTCCATATCTATTCGCAAAGTTTCTTCATTTTGTTTGATTACTGTAGCATACAATTTAACTCCATTTGCATTTATAATTTCCACCACAACGTTTTTTCCAATAATGTCAATTACCAATATATCCTTAACAGGATTAGGATAAATTGAATATGAAAAAGGCAATGATATGGCAGATTCATCAATACCTATAGACGCTGGTTTTAAGTAAACTTTAAAAACCTTTGAACTTGCCTGACTTGTTCCACCCATCATAAAAATATTTTGGGCGTTGCTGTTTATACCACCAACAATGTAGCCGGCTAAAGTTCTACCGTTGGCAGAATTTAAGTCTATAATTTCGTCTGCCAACAATTGCACACTGTCGCTTGTTATAAATTCCGCGCCTGCCCCAAGGTAACCTGGCATTTCTATCGGCTCTATAAATTCTGCCATACTATCATTAAAAAAACGGCTTACTCTGGATATAGTCTTAACAAATGGTACCAAACTATCTACCAAAATATTTCCTAAAGCGTCTGGGTAATACATACCGATTCCACCAAAAAACACAGTGTGCATGGTGTTATTCTGTACGTCATACAAGGGCATATTTGCCGTATGATATTGGTTTAAAAACTGATTAAATGTGTTTCTCACGGAATAACTATTTGCACGAACATCTACTGTGTTAAAAAACGGCAAATCAATATTGGGTCTAAAAACGCCAGAAAACGCGGTTATTCCGGTATCGCCATTCGGAAATATTTGCATTACAGCATTGTAATCTCGTCTATGCAAATTCGCAGCATCCACGGTTTCTGAATAATTTACTAGCTGAATCGTCATGCCGCTTTGTATAACTTGAAATCGCTTGATACTTTCGGAGTACGTTTGCGTAAAACTTGGGCCGTCATGAGGGTTATATCTTCCATCAAAATTTTGACCCCCAATTAAAACAAGCAAATTGTTTAATGCATGAAGATAACCACCAGTAACTTGTAATCTTGAGTCTGATAATTGTTTAAAATACGGTGTGATGATTTGATTCGCAATGATGGCATTTGCCAAATTTGTTACGTCTATTGCCGTTAAATATGAAAAGGTTTGATGCTGATTGTTGCTTAGGTTTACACCGTATCCCCCAACTAAATACAACACATCATCTACTTGTTGAAAATTAATATTGGTAGCCGTTAACGCATTTCGCAAGTCTGTATTGAGACTCGTGATGGGTTTACTCCAGACTTGCTTATTCACAGGGTCTACCACCCAAATATTTGAATTTGCCATATTTGCTGGAAAAGAAAATGGCGGACGATGATCATGCATACCATCTGTTCTTCCGGCCACAAGTAGCCATTTACCATCGTTTGTTTTGGCCCAAGCAAAACTTTGCAATGATGGCATACCTGTTATCATTACTTCTTCTATTTCAGGCTCGAAATTAGATAATCCCTGCCCATAGAAAACCATTGAAATAAGCGCAAATAGCCCCGTAAATATTAGTCTTTTCATTTCGCATTCTTTTGCACCCAAAGTAATGTGAGGTGAGGAGATATGCTGTGATTCTAGTCACTTGCAAAACGTAGATAAAAAAAAACTCCTTCTTTTAGGAAGGAGTTTAAAAAGCGACAATCTCTTTTATTTTTTATACGGGTCTACGCCCATACTATACCAAGCAAAGCTCCAAACATCTGCCTCTTCTTGTATTATTTTATCGGTTGGCTTACCAGCACCATGGCCCGCGTTTGTTTCTATGCGGATGATAGTTGGGTTTGCGCACCCTTGTTTTGCTTGCAATTCTGCGGCAAATTTAAATGAGTGTGCCGGTACAACACGATCATCATGATCTCCCGTCATTACCATAGTAGGTGGATAACAGGCTCCTTCTTTTACATTTTGTACGGGAGAATACGTCATCAAGTAATCAAACATTTCTTTGCTTTCTTGCGCAGTTCCGTAGTCATATGCCCAACCTGCTCCGGCTGTAAAAGCATTGTAACGCAACATATCTAACACGCCTACCTCTGGAATAGCGGCTGCATATAAATCAGGACGTTGTAACAAACATGCGCCAACAAGCAATCCACCATTGCTGCCACCATTTATGGCAAGCTTTTCTGAACTGGTGTATTTTTCGCTAATCAAATATTCGGCAGCCGCTATAAAGTCGTCAAAAACATTTTGCTTTTGCATTTTAGTACCAGCCAAGTGCCATTTCTCGCCATATTCTCCACCACCACGAAGGTTGGCTACCGCATAAACTCCTCCATTTTCTAACCAAACAATTCTACTGGTGCTAAATGAAGGCGTAAGGCTAATGCTAAACCCACCATAACCATAGAGCATGGTAGGGTTAGATCCATCTAGTTTGATACCTTTTTTGTATGTGATAATCATTGGGATTTTGGTACCGTCTTTCGAGGTATAAAAAACTTGTTTTGATTCAAAACCACTTGGGTCAAAATCTACCCCTGATTTTTTATATACCTCTGATGTTCCTGCATCAGGGTCAAAAGAAAATATAGTAGAAGGATAAACAGCATTTGTAAATGAATAATACATTTCTTTTTCATCCATCTTGCCACCAAAACCACCTGCACTACCTACAGCAGGTAACTCTATTTCTCTTACCAAAGTACCATCTAAATTATACTGTAATACTTGGCTTGTTGCATCTTTTAGGTAGCTGGCAAAAATATATCCACCACCTGTACTTGTGCTTAATGGGTTTTCTGTTTCTGCAATTAAATCTACCCAGTTTTCTGATGTTGGATTAGAAAAATCTACCGTTACCAAACGATTGTTTGGCGCATTTAAATTAGTCTCGATGAAAAGCGTTGTTCCTTCGGTATGAAGTATGCCGTTTTCGTTTTCAAAATCGGGAACTATGGTAATAATTTTTGCATTAGGATCTGTAAGACTTTTGATATACAAATCATTTCCAGAGGTAGAATTTGCACCTGAGATAACCAAGTAATTTTCGTCCTCGGTTACATAACCACCAATGTAGCGGTGTGGCTGAGCTTCTCCACCAAAAATTAATTCGTCTTCGCTTTGCGGTGTGCCAAGCTTATGAAAGAACAATTTGTGTTGACTGGTTATGCCGCTTAACGCACTTCCTTCTTTAGGTTTATCATAACTGCTATAATAAAAGCCTTCGTTTTTGTACCAAGATGTACCGCTAAATTTTACATCCACCAAAGTATCTTCTATAATTTCTTTGGTTTCTGTGTTCATAATGACAACTTTTCTCCAATCGCTACCCGCCTCAGAAATTTGATATGCCATAAGCGAACCATCTTTGCTAAAACTGGCACCAGCCATTGATGAAGTGCCATCTTTAGAAAAACTGTTTGGATCTAAAAACACTTCGGGTTCGCCATCTTTGGTTTGTCTGTACCAAACGCTTTGGTTTTGCAGTCCGTCATTCTTAGAAAAATACGTGTATTTACCCTCTTTAAATGGTGCTGAGAATTTTTCGTAGTTCCAAAGTTCGGTTAATCTATCAGCAACCTTTTTTCTAAATGGTATTTTTTCTAAATATCCAAAAGTTAATTCGTTTTGCGCTTTTACCCAGCTTTCGGTTTCTGCACTTAAATCATCTTCTAACCAACGGTATGGATCTGCTATTTTGGTTCCAAAATACTCATCAATTACGGTAGTGTCTTTTTTTGTTTCAGGATAGTTTAGTGCCATCTCTTCTTCTTTTGGTGTATTGGTGCATGCCACAAGTGCAATTGCAAAGCCACCTAGTATTTTATTCTTTATCATGATGTTTTTTTATGCGCTAAATGTATAAAAGAAAAACGGCTCCTAATGTAGGAGCCGTTTATCGTATAAGAATTTATTCTCTTAATTTCTAAGAACAAATGCCCTTACGCTTACGCCTTTGTTGCTAGAAACTCTCACTTGGTATACACCAGGAGCCATTCCGCTAACATCAACATTAAACGATTCTTGGCTAGATGCAATTACATCTTTCTTGTAAATCGTAACACCTGTTAGACTTACAATTTCAATTGTTGTTTTATCGCCAAAGGCAGAAATTCCAGAAATTGAGAACACACCGTTATTTGGGTTTGGATACAATTCTAAGTTTCCGAAACCATATTCGTCTAAACCAATTCCTTCAACTAATACCGTTACTGTTGCAGAATCTGAACCGCAATTGTTTGTTACAACGCAAGTAACTGTGTATGGGCCATTGGCTAAATAATCATGGCTAGTGTTTAAACCAGAGCCTAGAGGAGAATTATCACCAAAGTCCCAAGAAACTGTTGCATTAGCACCGCCTGAAGTAACAGAGAAGCTATAAGTAACCGTATCTCCAACACTTACAAGGTTAGAAGTAATGGTAATCTTAGGCATTGTATCTGTAGTAAATGTTTCTGGTCCTACCCAATTTGTAGCAGTTCCGCCAGAACAAGTATCCATCACATACCAGTCATAGGTAGTACCCATCATTAAATTAGAAATGGTTTGTGTACTTACAGCATTGTTTACAGTTGTTCCTGTTCCAAGAGCGAAACCTGTAATGCCATATTCTATTGTACTTGTTCCACCAGCAGTATCAGAACTCCAAGATAAATCTGCAGTAGTACATGCAGCAACAGACATTAATGAATCTGGGTCTGCACACGGAATTATACAAGAAACTTCAAACACTACAGAGTCATAAGCAGGTGAGTTAGTTGTACTACCATAAGTAAGTGCACCACTACCCATTATTACATTGTTGTTACCCCATGGGCACAGAATATCTACTGTAAATGTTCCTGTATTGGTTCCATCAAAAAGTCCGTCACCATAACTGTCTTCTAATCTAAATTCAAAGAATGTGTTAAATGGTAAACAAACCGTATCAATGTGAGTTGCTGCAGCAGCATTATATGGACTAACGTCTAAGTATGGTCCTCCAGATGCGTATACTGTTCCTGTAGCCGTATCAACAATACTCCAAGAAATTTCCGATCCGTAAATATCTGTCGTTAGATCTACAACAACATTCTGACATGGTGTTTGAATTCCATCTAACTCAAAGTTATCTACGCCCCAATACCATGCATAAGAACTACCATCATCATATCTAAAACGTACTTGGAAATCTGTGTTTTGATACATTGTTACATCATACATTTCATGTGCTGGAGTTCCCCAAGCACCAACGGTAGAAGTAAAGGTTGCAATATTTACCCATTGAGTTCCATCCCAAACCTCAACGTTACCAGAAGAACCGGTTAGAGATCTGAAGTAGTGATCAAACTCCATAAATAAGGTATCATATCCTTGCGCGTTAAACACTGGGCTCATTAAAGAAGCTTCAGTAATTGCACTACTTCCTGCAGCGTCATCATCCAACAACATAAATGGTGTTCCGTTTAAACTGTCAGAACCTCTATAAGTAGTATTCATCCAATCTGTTCCGGTTGTTAAAGCCATAGTTGACCAATTACATGGTAAACCTGCATTAAAGTCTTCCATATAAGGGAAGGCAGTTGATGGAGTTGCTCCAGCAGTTGCAGTAATTGCTGTTAAAGGACTAGAGCAAACCTCACTTACAACCCAGTCAAAAGAATAGTAGTAACGTGCACCACTAAAATTAACTGAATCTATAGAAACCAAGTTTGAAATAGTATAAGGATAAACTGCACCTGAAGTTGCGCGGAATAATGCACCAGTTGTTTGTGCTGTAATAAAGCTAAGGTTAATAAAGTAGCTTCCAGGAGTAATTGGCAAATTAACCGCTACTTGATGGTCTCCTGCTCCAACTACAGTAATTGTATCTGAACGCATGATTTCAGTACCTGCACCGCCAGATAATTGTTCTGAGATTCTTACCTGGAATGCTACAACGCCTCCATTAGAATTAACAGTCATTGAGTCTATAACAAATGAATCAAATGCTCTGAAGAACTGACCATTGCTAAAGTTTCCATAACCTGCCGCTGCAATATTTGTTAATGGACCAACATGTTGTTGACCTGCAACATCATCTCTAGCACCAATAGTTACAAAATAATCTGTAGTTGCCGTTACAGGAGGCGTTGTAAATGAACTACCTGTACCAACAACAGCAGAATCTGAAGCACGAAGCCAAATGTATTCTTGCATTGGGTTTGTTGAACCTGAAGCGGTAAATGTAACAGGAACCGGTCCGCAAGAAGTCATGCTGCTCGCAACAGGAATATCTGTAACTGGACAGCTAGGTGTAGCACATTGTGCGTAGATTGTACCAAGTACATCCCCTGTAGACGCTCCGTTTCCAGATGTAGTTGCTGCTTGGCTAAAAATTACAATTCCTTGTGGGTTTAACACATCAAATCCAATTTCATATGAGAATGAACCTGCATTTTTCATGATGATTTTTACAGAGTCCATATCACAAAGGCTAACCGAATCTGTATACGTTGAGCCACTTGTAAAACCAGAACCTACTTCACCAACTTCAATTCCATTAATTTCAAACGAAACTGAGCCACCATTCCAGCCATCGCCATAAGCATCTGTCATGTTTATCGTAAACATACATTGATTAGCCACTGGACAAACAAGCGTATTAACCGTTAACGGTCCAACCCAAGGAGAAACATTTCCTGTACCACAACTATCTCTTACATAAACATCATAAGATGTTGCTGCCGTTAAACTTGAAAGGGTTACGGTATCATTAGTACTACTCATATATGTTCCAGAACCTGGGGCAAACCCTACGGCACCGTATTCGTAATTGTAATCTGTTGCACCACCGCCAGTCCAATAAACATCTACAGATGTTGTAGTTGAGTTATATGCACTAAGCATTGTAGGAGCAATACAACTAGGAGCTTCCATTACAAAGAAATCATCAACTCCTAAATCATTCTGATAGTAAGTGCTTCCAGTTGTTCCTGTATCAGCAATGGCGTAAATACGGAATTTAGTTGTACTTGGAACACCAGCTGGAACTGGACCACTAACTTCTACCCAGTTTGCAAAATTACCGCGCTCTGTTGCTACGTTCACCCATGCTGTTCCATCCCAAGCATCTAAAGATATTGTATGGTTTGTTGCATTCGTGATGTTGTTTGATCCAAACCAAAAACCTGCAAAAGGAGTGGTTAATGAACTCATATCAATAAGAGGTGTAACCATTTCATTTGCGGTAATATCACTTGAGGCATCAATCCACATAAAGTTACCCGTACCTGTTGTATGGTCAACAAAACCAGATAAATAAAATGGACTATTAGTTGAACCATTTGTTACATCCCACCAATCAGGGCCAACTTGTGGTTCCCAACATGCAGGTAAATCTGTATATGGACTTGACAACGCCAAACCATCAAAGTTTTCTGTAAATGGTGCAGTGGCAGGTAAACATGCTGTTGTAAATGAAAGTGGGCCTATCCATGGGCTTGATGATCCACCACATTTGGCACGAACATAAAATTCATAGTCTGTTTGTGGAGTCAACGATGTTGCTGTATAAGGATTAGAGGTTGTGTTTACGACCAACGTACCCAAACCTTGAGTAAATCCTACGGTATCATATTCCACATCCCACATGGTTTCTGTTCCACCTGCGGTCCATCCTAAATCTGCAGTTGTAGCTAAAGCTGTAGCTGTTAACGAGCCTGGAGGAGAACATGAAGGTGCTGTATACTCATCTGCACCGATATCTGGCGTAGTTAAGCTTCGTGTATCTCCATCAATATCTGTAGTTATACTAAGAATTGGCACACCTGCATTATCTGCAATTGTTCCAGCCAAGTGTAAATCTGTTGCACTAAAAAATGAAGGGTCACCTTCTAATGAGTTTACATTGTTAACTAAGTCTGCCAATTGCCATGCGGCTAACGTAGAAAAAGTGCCCAATGGCATGATGGCAATGTCTCCACCAGCTGAATGATAATAAACATTATAATTAATTACATCTGTTAACCCAGGGTTTGCATCCAAATCTATTACTTGAGAGGTACCTGAGGCAGCAAAAATATTGTTGCGAATATCATAACCACTTGCTGAAGATGATAACCATAATGCTTGATCATTTTCTGCTGTAATTGAATTATAGAAAATGTCAAAATCATTAGATGATGTAATATATATACCATCTCCAGAACTTAGTGCAGTTATCATGTTGTTTGCAATAGTAAATCTAGCGGTTGCATTTTGTGATGACCCATTACTTTGCCAAACATAAAGCGCATATGTTCTAGCTTCTAAAATCGTATTACCAGAAAAATTCATATGACGACTATAGCCGCAATACAAACCGTATCCAGAAGAAGTATTACTTAAATTCACTGTATTTCCTGTGGCAACTGGCGCATCTTGGTAATAGTAGTAAAGACCGTAGTAATATGAATTAATGACACAGTTATCTACAGTATTGTTTGAATTATCTGATGCTCCTGAAGAACTTCCGTAAAAACGAACACCGTAATATCCACCATTGAGTGTTGAATTACTAATTGTTGTGTTGTTCGCATTATTACCTGTACTAGATACAGATGTAGTGCTACCTGTTGCTAAAACCGGCACAACACTAGAGTTTGTACCTAAATCTACGTTTACTACACAACTATCAATGGTATTGTTGTCTGCTTGGTTTGTAAACTGAACTCCCCAACCGTTTGACGTTGCCGTATTGGCGATTGTAAAATTTTGGAAGGTTACATGGTCAGCGCCATCAAATAAAATTGTAGCATTTTGTCCCGTTCCGTCATGAGAAATTGTTGTAGTTGCAGCATTTGCACCTATAAACGCAATTGTATTTGTGCTACTAGCTCCAGCCACTTCATTGATAAAAAAACCACCTGCATATGTTCCGGCAGAAACGTTAAATGTAACGGCTCCACTAATACCACAAGAATTTAGTGCTGCTGCAGCACTTGCAACGTCCGCATAATCTGCTCCTAAACCACCAACGGTATAGCTACCTGATAGGCTCGTACAAAGCGAAACCATAGCAGAATCATTGCTTGTATCATTATCTGTGTTACCATTAGGTAAAGAGGTCCAAACCTCTACGGTTGATGTACCCGAAAGAAAATTGTATGAACCAATAGTAACTAAAGATGTAGCATCTTGGCCCAAAGAACCAACAAAGCTATAAGGCGTTTGTAAAACACCATTTACTTTCCAATTTATAGTAGCCGAAGTAAGTGTGTTTAAACCAAAGTTCTTAATGGTTACATCTACGTTTTGAACACCGGTGCTTAATGGGCTAACAGGCGCATCAATTGAAGCGATACCTGCATTATCATTTACCAATAAGATTGGAGAAAATTCGTAATAATCATTATCAGCATTACCTGTGCTACCCGCACCCATACCTACGGCACTATTGCCATATTCTACAGCAGAAAGCGAATTGTTTTGAACACCAATGGTTGAAGTAAGGTTTGCACCATTACTATGGTAATTCATATCTACTATATATATCTTATCAGTACCTTCTTCTAAAACAATGGCCCAATATGCAAAAGAAGCCACTTGTGATGAACCTGTACTACCATACTCATAAGAATAATACTTAATCCATGCTTGACGATTAGGCGCTGTTCCTTCAATTCCTACCCAAATTTGGTCGTTCGAACCTGTAGGTGCTGATCCGGTAAATGAATCCCAAAAACCTAAAATAGATTTATCTGGAATATTTGATCCCGTAGCTGGCAAACTTGTATTTGAATCTGCAGGAACATTCACTGCAGTTGTATCAAAGGTAACTACACCATTGCCACTTACTTTAAAATGGGTAACGGGAGATCCGTAAAAATTGAATGTAAATGGAAGTGCATATGTAGAACTCCAGGTATTTGTAGCTGCCGAAGTAGTTCCAATAGCCGTGTAACCACTTATATAACTATCAGAATTAGTATTCGTACCATTCGGGTTGCCACCATCTACCACATACGTTGGAACATATGTGTATTGAGCAGAAGCCGAGTTAGCAAAACCAAAAACAATTAGAATTGTGAGTGCTGCCATTGCAAAGCTAGAACTAACAGAGGCATAAGCCTTCGCTAGTTTTGAGGTTTGAAATAGCCGCTGCCAGCTCTCACGGCCATTTCTAGAATAATTTCGATCTTGTAGTGTTTTTCTCATAAAAATGTATTTTATACTTAAGTTGGAATCCCCGAAAATAAGCATAAATACATTAAGTTGTTACATCCCTTCTTTAGAGTCTTTCCAAATTTTGTACGATTCCTCTTGCGGCTTTCTGTTTTTCTCTTCTTTTCTAAGCGGTTCGCATTCTATCAAGGTTTTTCTGCAGTCTTCTGGCAATTTTTGGTACAGTTTGGTGCCTTCGGTTTTCCAAGCCAACATCTCATCGCTTACATCTTTTACCACTTTTGCCGGATTGCCCACCACAATTTTACGTTCGGGAATAACCGTTTTTGCCGGAACAAAACACAACGCGCCCACAATACAGCCATCGCCAATTTCTGCCTCATCCATAATAACAGCATTCATGCCAACCAAGCAGTTTTTGCCAATGGTGCCGCCATGCACAATGGCGCCATGACCAATGTGGGCGCCTGCTTTTAGCAATGTGGTTGTACCCGGAAACATGTGCACTACGCAGTTTTCTTGCACGTTGCAGCCGTCTTCTAAAACTATTTTGCCCCAATCGCCACGCAACACGGCACCCGGGCCGATGTAGCAATCTTTGCCAATAAAAACGTTGCCCGTAACATTGGCTTGCGGGTGAATAAAAGCACTTTCGTGGATGACAGGTTTTAGGCCGTTGAATTCGTAAATGGGCATTTTTTTGATTTATGATTGTGGATTTATGATTCTTTAGAAAGTAGATTTTGCCAAATCAGCAGCTTTTGCTTCCAACATATATTTTAAAACGAGTGCTTCGTCAATTTCATCTTCGGGCAAAAAGCGCCACTGGCGCATGGTTTTTGTAGTTTCTAAGGCGGGCTGAAATTGTTTTTCGTGATCTACCAAAAATGCTCCATTATGAAACCACAGCGAAACCCAGCCTTTAAAAGCCGCCAAACCCAACACATTTTTTTTGGCCGCGTAACTTGGTGCATTCCATTTTATAGATTCTTCAAAACCGGCTTTAAGCGCAAGTTTGCGCAGAATAATTAATTTTTTTGCGGCCCATTCGGGTGCGGCATCTATGTAGTTGTCTACGGTTTTTGCTTGCATTATTTTATCTGAATTTTTTGACTGAAAGTTTTTGTTCCTTCCTTCCACGTAAAAAAATAAATTCCCGGTTTTAATTTAAGCTGAATTTCATTTTCGCCTGTGGACAAATTTTTATTTTCTATTAATTTTCTACCGTTTACATCAGTTACGGAATAAAAGCCAGGTTGAGAACAATTTAAATGTAGCGCTCCTTCGGTTGGATTTGGGTACAAAACAGGCGCTAATTTATTTTCCTGAATGGAGATGGTGTTGAGATTGTTCTTCCACAAGAAAAGCCCATCGTTGTTATGGCCGCAAAAAATATCGATGTCGCCATCAAAATCTACATCGGCCACCGCCACTTCGCGTAAAATTATTGAATACGTTTTTAGCACGTTTTCTGCACTAAACACGCCAGCGCCTTGGTTTTCCATCCAAACCAATTCGCCTGTTTGTCCGTAGGCCGTTACAAAATCTGGCAGACCATCGTTTGTGAAATCGGCAAACCGCATACTTTTTACATCGTTAGATGAACTTGTAATGCTGCCACCAAAAGAGAATTGGCCGGTGCTGTCGTTTTTGTACCAATCTATGTAGCTGTTGGTGTTCCCGTAATAAATGGCCATGTCGTTGTCGCCATCGCCATCAATATCGGCCAGCTCAATTTCAAAAATAAAATCGTTAATCAGCGCTTCGTTGCGCGTATCGCGGGTAAACGTGCCATTTCCGTTGTTGATGTAGGTGTACAATTTTATGCTTCCCAGCAAAATATCGGGTAACGAATCGCCATTAATATCGGCAATGCCGCCACAATAATATTCGGTTTTGCCCGCCACTTGATTTTTGTTGTAGCCGCCAATTCCGTTATTTTCAAAATAATAAACCGCGGTATCGTCAACTACCAGCAAATCGTCCCAGCCGTCAATGTTAAAATCTGTCGAGAAAATCTCATTCGGAAAAATGTAATTGGAATCTAAAATTTGGTTGTTGCCAAACACACCATTTTGGTTGGGATGAAGCCTCAAATTTTTAGCGAATAAACTAACCGATGCCACATCTGGAAAACCGTCTGAAGCCACATCAGTAGCGCAAATGTCGGCCGGAAAACTTAGCGAATCGGCAACAGAAATTTGCGGGCCCCAACCTGTACCGTTGTTTTGATACGCAAATATTTCGTCTTGCCCAATGCGAATAATCGCCACATCAACCAACGAATCTTGATTAAAATCTAGCGGCACAACCTTTTTAATGCCGATGGTTGCCGGGCCGGTATCTATGGTGGTTTCGGTGAATGTTGTTTGGGAGATGGCTAGAAACGGGAGGCAGATGAGGAGGAGTGTTTTTTTCATGTTTAAGGTGTATTTGGGGATAAGGTGATATGTTGATTGGTTGATAGGACTGTGCGCGTATTGGGGGAAGAATGAGGTAACAAGTTTATAAGGTGATATGGCTGTAAGGGTATTTTAGTGGATAAGATAATAATTTTATAGGGGGATAGATAGGGCTAGGTTGGCTTTGGTTGATATGTAGTTTTCGTCTTTCATAATAATTGAATATCAATATTCCTAAATTAAAGATTGAAATACTAAGAAATTGAATAACGAAATGGCTATTCTTAATTTTAGACAGTGTTGGTCTTTCATCCTGGTTTTTAAGTTGATAAGGTTGCTCGTTGATATGGCGTTGCTAATTTTAGTATTATTTCATAGGATGATTTTATCTAAAACTGTTCAGCCCTATCACCCTATTTCCCTATCACCTTTTCACCCAGTTCCACCCGGCCATATCACTTTACCACCCAATCAACATAACTCCTAACAAAATCAATCTTCTAGTTTTCTTTTTTTGAGGTATGAAATATACCCATTTATCATTTTTTGGAGTGATTTGTATTCGTTCCAAAATTTTTCAAATACGTCTTTTTCAATCTAGCCTTCATCAAGAGCTACAGTAAAATGGTCTAGCATTTCTGTGGCAGAACCACGAGACACGCGGCAATACTGAATGTATTCTTGATAATGAAACCTCCCTGAACCTTCGGCAATATTAGCAGTAACCGATCTGGAAGCACGCACCATTTGGTCTATCAATTTAAAGCGTTCATCACTTGGAAAAGTTTTGCACAGCTTACGCACTTCATTTCTAAGCACACGACCCTTTTTCCAAATTTCTAAATCTTCAAATCCCTGATAGCTCATATCAAAATTTTTAATTCATCAACCTCCTAATCACCCTTTCACGTCCAGTCATATCAACCTACCACTTATCACCCAATAACCTTATCAACATTTCTCCAAAACCACAGCATACCCCTGCCCCACGCCAATGCACATCGTAACCAACGCGTACTTTTTGTTTTGTTTGTGGAGTTCAATCGCGGCTGTGTTTAAAATGCGTGCCCCACTCATCCCCAACGGGTGACCAAGTGCAATGGCGCCACCATTTGGGTTGATGCGCGGATCGTTATCGGCAACGCCCAACTTGCGGGTGCAGGCTAAAACTTGTGCGGCAAATGCTTCATTGAGTTCTAGAATGTCCATATCGTTGATGGTTAATCCGGCACGTTTCAGCGCCAATTCGCTGGCATAAACTGGGCCGATGCCCATAATGCGTGGCTCAACACCCGAAACACCTGAAGACACAATGCGCGCCAAAGGCGTTAAATTTTGTTGTTTTATTCCATCATCGCTGGCGATTAAAAGAGCGGCTGCGCCATCGTTTAAGCCAGATGCGTTTCCTGCGGTTACGGTGCCGTTTTCTTTGCGAAAAGCGGGGCGCAGTTTCTCCAAAATCTCCAAAGTTGTTGTTGGTTTTACAAACTCATCTTGGGCGAAAATGATGGGGTCGCCTTTGCGTTGGGGAATAGAAACCGCAGAAATTTCTTCGGCCAAGCGGCCATTGTTTTGCGCGGCTGTAGCTTTTTGCTGGCTCCAAAGCGCAAACTTATCTTGGTCTTCGCGACTGATTTTAAACATATCGGCCAAGTTCTCGGCCGTTTCGCCCATGGCGTGCGTGCCGTATAATTTTTCCATTTGCGGATTGACAAATCGCCAGCCAAAACTGGTGTCGTACATTTTGCTGTCGGTGCCAAATGCGCGGCTGGGTTTGCTCATGGCGTAAGGCGCTCGGGTCATGTGTTCCATTCCACCGCTTATAAAAAGGTCGCCTTCATTGGCGGCTATCGCGCGATGGGCGTGCACAACGGCACTCATGCCACTGGCGCAAAGTCGGTTTACGGTTTCACCCGGAACGCTCCACGGCAAACCGGCCAACAAACTCGCCATACGGGCTACGTTTCTGTTGTCTTCGCCAGCCTGATTGGCACAACCAAGAATCACATCGCTTATGGCTTTTTGGTCTAAATCAGGGTGTTTTTCTAGCAGTGATTTTATGGCGTGTGCGGCCAAATCATCTGCACGCACTGCGCTTAATGTGCCACCAAAGCTACCGATGGGGGTTCTTGTTCCGGAGATGATGTAAGATTGTTTCATTTTATTTTAAGTTTTTAGTCTTTAGTTTTAAGTGTTGAGTTGTCAACTACCTCCCCACGCTATCGCGTGGTACTCCTTCGATCTCGAAGGAGAATGCCCAGCGTGTGTTTATCTCGCTGCGTCTCCCTCCCTTTGGGAGGGCTGGGGAGGGCTCTTAAAAACCGTCCCTTTAAAAAGCGCAACTATCTTCCCGTCTTGGTTGGTAATTTTAATTTCGTAGATGCCAAACTTTCGCGAGTTGTTTTTTTCTTCGGCCGTGGCAAAAAGCACATCGCCAATTTTTACGGGGCGCGTGTGGCTAATGCTTGTTTCTATACTTACCGCTTGCGTGCCGTGAGCGTTGCTGGCAAAAGCCAAAGTGCTATCGGCCAGACTGTAGGTTATGCCGCCATGGGCAATGCCAAAACCATTGGTCATTTCTTGGCGCACCGTCATTTTTAGCTCGCAAATGCCCGGGCCTGTTTTTAAAATTTCGATGCCCAGCCATTGGCTAAAAGCATCGCTATCCATCATCTTTTTTACGTGTGGATTCATGTGTCTGTTGGTTTTGCTTTGTCTGGGTCTACGGGCGATGCAGCTTTCTCAAACAATTCTATTATAGCACTTAAAACCAAAAGCAAGCTGGTGCGGTGCGCAAATGGCAACTCTAATGCTGTTGCGTTTTGATCTATAAATTTATATAACCCACCAAGCGCTGCAGGGCTGCTGGCTTTTTCTATAATGTTTTGCTCTGTAAATGCCGTTGGCCCTTGTGCTTCCAAATTTTCAAAATGAACAATTTGTTCATCTACCACTTCTTCTAAATCTGTTGTAGAAATTACTTTAAAAAACAATCCCGTATGGGCAAAACTTTTGCCTAAAGCTATGGTAGATCTAATGATTAACTCTAAAACATTTTCGCTAAAATCTTCTTCTAAATTAAATAAGAAACCCATTAAATAGGGCTGTTCATCAAGCAATTCCGATACACTTTTTTGGTAATCTTCTTCTTTTCCTAAATCTAATTTCATTAAGATTTGTTGCAACCAAGCCGATGATTTTATATCCATGAAAACCTAATATTTTGGCGTAAAAATACCCATTTATAGCGAAGCTGTTTTCACTACAAATAACAAGACAATTATTGTGCTACATTTGAATGCCATATACCAAAACCTCTATGAAAATCGTATTTTATTTTCTGCTCTTACTTTGCCCTTTCAGCCATTTTGCCCAACAATCCATAGACCTTTTTACCCTTTCTGGGCGGTATGCATTGCCACAAGATTACAATCCGAAACTGGCCAACAAAGCCACCGAAACCGGAATGCTGTTAAACGCCAAATTGCCCGTGGTTTTCAGTAAAAAAACCATTTGGTACAACAATTTTACATACACATACGCAGGGGTTCAAAATCAGTTAGATTTAGCTCCTACCCTTATGAACCCCATAAAATTAAATGCCTTTATCTTACAAACCGGACTTGTACAGCGCATTGATGACAAAAATGCATTTCAGCTTTTGTTTGTGCCGCGTTTTATGACCGACTTTGTAGCGCCTACCGCAAAATCTTGGCAATTTGGTGCCATTGGATTGTTTGAACATAAATACAGCGAAAAGCTTACCCTACGTTATGGCGCCATATACAACCAAGAATTGGGCGGCCCACTTTTGGTGCCGTTGGTTGATATTAACTGGCAGATAAATGCCAAGTGGAGCATTGTTGGTTTGTTCCCCATTTATTTAAAAGCCAATTATCACATCAACGAAAAACTTACGGTTGGCTTTAGCCATTTTGGCTTAATTACCTCTTATTATTTAACAGACCCAAATTATTTGGGCGATTACATGGAGCGCACCAGCATAGATTTAACCTTGTTTTGCAGGCGAAAATTGGTTGGGAATTTATTTATAGAAGGACGTGTTGGTATGGCCTTGAGCAGGGCTTATGAGCAATATCATGCCGACCAAAAAGTAGATTTTAGAATCAGCATTATAAAAATTGGCGATAACCGAGGCGCACCTTTAAACCCCGTGTTTAACGATGGTCTTATCGCAAATTTAAGATTGGTTTATAATTTGCCTTTAGAATAGTTAAACAGATATTTAGCTTCTAACCTTAAAATATATGCATACTAAAATCCTGCTTTTCTCATTATTCATCTTCAATTTTTCAACTACTTACAGCCAAGATTTTATTGGCCTTGATAAGGCATCAACAATTTCAGAATTAAAGGAATTTGGTTTTGCAAAGAGTCCAGACAGCAAATTACTTTGGGTTGATTCTTCAGGTTTTGTGATTGGGCTCTTTGATGAATATCACTGCTCAAGAATTGAATACCATTTTTCGGAATTAGATCAATGTGATAGTATTTTTAGTACGAGTTCTTGTACTGAATGCTTTTTAACAACATTAAATTCTGTGCTAGATAACAGGAGTAGAAAATGGATTAAAATTGATGAAACCAAATATGTTTCATTGAGTAATCCTGGTAAATTTAAATCGTTTTCAAAGCCAAAAATGACAGAATATTCTATTTTAAAATTAAAGATTCTTGAAGGTTCAACACAAGAAAATTCCGCTTTTATAATGTTTAGAGAATTGATAAGTGAATCCGAATTCAAACGATTAAAAAAATCTTTTTAACTCAATAAACCAACACCGGCCGTGTTAAAAACACCTGCCAAACGTCTTTTTTATCATTGCCAAATTTCTTGGCTTTTTTAATCAAAATCAGGTCGGCTTCAAATTTGGGTTTGCGCCCCGCAGTTTCTATATGGCCCAAAACACCGGCTTTCTTTGTGAAAATAATCTCCACATCTTTTGGCAATTGCTTCTGAATAATGGCGCGCACCAGCGTGATGATGGAATCTGTGGGCAGAGTTTCGCCCTCGGCAACGTAAAAAAGTTCGGGCACACGGCTGGCCACATAACTTTGGTTTGAAGAATTGTTTGTGTTGGCAATGTGCACTTTCGAGTATTCTATAAGCGAGTAACCCCGCTGGATGCCCACCTCTATAAATGCCGCAGAATCTTGCGCGCTCAACTCGCTTTGCACAAAGCGTTTTTCTACTTTTCCGTAGCCTTCGTAGCTGCTTTGGGCCTTCAAAATCAAACTGCCAAAAAGCAAAAATGCCAGAAGCGTAAAGGGTTTATTTGTTTTCATTTTCTCCAATTTTTTGAACAAATCGCAGGCGATGAATTTGCCCGTCTTTGTAAATAATGTTTTGTATTTCGAGGTTTTTTAAACTGTTTACCGGCAGAATTAATCGGTCTATAAATTCTACTTTATTCAACATTTCTAGTCCGTCAAACTCGGCATGAATTTGAAAGATTTGCGCATCGTCATGAATGGCTTTGTCGAGTTGTGCTCTACGTTTTTCCCAATCATCAAGCGTTGACCGCGAAAAATAATTCAGCATTAAAGCATAATCATCGGGTAGCATTTCAATGGTAATCGTATCGTTTTCGGCCTGCGCGCCCAACCAAATTTTCTTGGGTTTGTAATAGGCTCCATCAGCCAAAATGGTGTCGTTGCCGCGTTTGCTCAGGCGAATTCCATCCGCCTTTATCTGTGCTTTGTTATCGCCCAAATCAACCTTTAAATGTTGTGGATTGATGACGTTGCGCGTGTAAGCATCTTCTAAAATAATAAGCTGGTTTTGCTTCGGCCAAAACGCCCACATCGCTAAGGCAACTATTGGAATCATTAATAGCCATACCCACTTGGTGTTCTTTTTTTCAACGCCTTTTGTAGTGGTTTTTTTATTGTTTTGAAACTTAAAATCGTCCCAATTTTTGTATCCACAATAGGTACTCAATAAATTCAACACATCAATCCGTGGCAGCTTTTTGCTTTCATTTTTAAAGTGCAAATACACCCACTTTTCACTCACTGTGCTTTTGCACGTTTGTTCTAAATCAATCTGAAAAGTCTGTATATCGTTGCCCGACCATTCTTTAAAATCTTTCCGGATTTCAAGTTTGGTTTCAACTGTAACGCGCAACTTTTGCTTTAGCAGATTGAAGTGGATGAGTTCTGTATTTTTTGTTTTGTCCAAAAGTAGAATTGGGGTTTATAGATGTCTTGTAAAACGCTTGTAAAATAAGATACAATGCGTTAACAGAGCTGTTGCAAAGAAAATTTTGTGCCATGCCTTTGCTTTGGCCCATCAAAAATTTTTAAAACAAATAGATTATGAAGCTTTCTAAAACACTTTTGGCGCTTTGCATTTTTGGCACAACAATAATGGCTACGGCCCAAGTAAAAGGCAACTACGATTACCGTGGGGCCAGCAACTATATTGCCTACGGCACGCAAACAACGCCCACCCGATATTCTGACATCCCCATGCAACAGCCAGGAGATTTAAATTTTTCTATTAAAGGTTTGTACAATGTTACGGCCGATAGTTATCTGGCCATTTTTAGTTTTACGCAAGTGGGAAAAACACAAAAAGAAACCAATGATCTATTGAAAAACAAAATTGATTCGATTCGATACAACATGGTTAAAATGGGTAAAAAGGCAGAGTTGTATGTGGATATGATTTCGTTTGTGCCACTGTATGAAGTGGCTTCTGAAAAGAAACTTTTCTCTAAAAAAACCTACAACGAAATTCCCATTGGATTTGAGCTTAAGAAAAACCTCCACTTTAAATATTCTGACCCGCAAGTGCTAGAAACGTTGGTAACACTTTGTGCCGACCAAGAGATTTACGACTTGGTTCGGGTAGATTATTTTGTAGAAAACATTGAAGCCAAAAAAGCAGAGTTAATTAAGAAAGCCGAGGCGCAACTCAACGCAAAAATTGCGCGTTATGGGGCACTCACCAATGAAACGTACAATGATAAAAACCGTTTTATGGCCGAGGGTTTTGCCGTGCATTATCCAGTGGAGCAATACCAAAGTTACCAAGCGTACTGTAGCAATGCATTGCAGCATAAATCGGGTGCCGTTGTGCAAAGCCAAAAAGTGGTATCGCAATATTATATGCCTAAATTAAACAAGAGTTTTGATTTTGTCATTAACCCCAGTTTTTTAGCGCCCGTAGTACAAATTGAATATGAAATAAAAATGCAGCTTGTGCAAAAACCTGTAAAAGCTGAACCCAAAGATGAGCCCAAAGAAGTCATCAAAAAGGAAATTGTAAAAGATATTTACATTGTTACACCCAGCGGTGATGTGAAGAAATTGAATTTGTAATAAGACGAGTCAAACCCCAATCTGATTTAACCTATTAGGTTGGGGTAATTCTATTTAAATGGATCAGAAAATTTCGGATCGTTTAACAAAACCGAATCTGTAAGCGTACCAAAAAAGGCTATCAAGGCACTTTTTTCTTGGGCAGTCATGTTCATCCGCTTTGGTAAACCGGTATTAAAATCTTTTAATTCTTGATCTAAATTTGGATGCGGTTGTATGTTGGTGCTGTAATGATCTAGTACTTCTTCAATGGTAGCAAATCGACCATCGTGCATATAAGGCGCTCTCAGCAAAATGCTTTTTACAGAAGGGGCTTTAAATCTACCTTCATCTATGGCATTGCCTGTAATGGCGCCTGTACCTGCATCTGTTGTGGTGGCATCTAAACCATTGCTGGTAACAAATGCCGATGAAAAAACTTCGCTGCCATGGCACGGCATACACCGGAAACCATTGGGTCCCATAAACAAGTTTTTACCTTCATTTTCTTGGGCCGTAAAATTGGGAAACGGATAAAAATCCTTCTCAACCATAGCGCGCCCAACATCATATTTAGATTGGTAGCTAACAATACTCCGTACATATTGCGCTAAGGCCATAGCCGTTTTTTCGGTTGTAATTTCTGAGCTGCCAAAAGCTTCCTTAAATAAAATTGGGTAGTATTCTAAACTCTTCAGTCTGTTTAACACTTCAGGCAAAGTCATACCCATTTCTACAGAATCTTGCATAGGCATAAGCACTTGATCCTCTAAAGTATTGGCACGTTCATCCCAAAAATATTTACCACTCATGTAGTATTTATTGTTGATGAGGCCCATAGAATGTCGCGCTGTTTTATAACCTTCAAAGCCTTCGCTTAGCACGGCATCATCGCTAAATGCATTTTCTTGTTTATGGCAACTTGCGCATGCTATGGTTCTGTTTTTACTTAAATTTTTATCGTAAAAAAGCACACGACCCAAAGTTGCGCCAGCATCGGTAGTTGGGTTGGTAGCAGGTGTATTATCTAAAGTAATGTATTGCGATGTTAAAAGATAATCGGGTAATTCTGGGTTGGCATAATTAAAATGCTTTGCGGGTAAATTCAAATATTTGTTCACAATTTCCGATGAACTTGGAACATGAACAACATCTTTTTTACACCCAAAAAAGAGCAGGAATACACAAAAAATCAAACTGTTACGCATGTTCCAAATGTAAAAAATAACTTCGCTAAATCTCGATTTCATTATTAATCAAAATCCATTTAAATTAAAAGGGGCACTTAACAGTGCCCCCAAGATGCTTGCGCTTTACAAAAGATAAATGGTCTATCTACATCTTTGGTAAAAGCACGGCATCAACTACATGAATAACCCCATTGCTTTGAAAAACATTGTAAATAGAAATGTTTGCGCTATTGCCATTTTCATCAACAACTTTAATGTTCTTGCTACCATTCATCACAAACTTTAAAGTACCACCGCTCACGGTTTTCAAACTTGCTTTTCCTCCTCCTTTTTTAATTCGTTTCATAAGCTCATCTGCCGAATAGTTTCCCGCCAAAACGTGATACGTTAAAACAGCAGTAAGCGTGCTCTTATTTTCTTTTTTAAGCAACGTTTCTACCGTTCCATCTGGTAAATTTTCAAATGCATCATTTACAGGAGCAAATACTGTAAAAGGACCAGAACTTTGCAATGTTTCTACCAAACCGGCCGCTTTTACCGCTGCAACAAGGGTTGTATGTGCTTTGCTATTTACAGCATTTTCTACAATGTTTTTCTTCGGATACATGGCAGACCCGCCTACTTCTACTGTATTGTCCATGCTTTGTGCAGAAACAAAAGTTGTTGCAAAAAAAGCTACTAATAGTGTGCTGAATGTTTTTTTAATTGATCTCATCTTCGTTTGATTTTAATGTATTAATGAATTGTTTGCTATACCTACGCTAGTAATTGTCATTTGGATTTTGTTGCAAAAAATTATTTTGCTTTATCTGTATTTTCTGCCTCAAACTCTAAGGCATAGGAGTTCACACAATAGCGCAAACCCGTGTTTGTTAGTCCATCTGCAAACAAATGGCCCAAATGAGATTTACAATTGGCACAGATAACCTCTGTTCTAATCATGCTCATTGTGGTATCCAGTCGTTCTTCAATTCCATTTTGCACTGCTGGCTCATCAAAGCTTGGCCAACCTGTGCCACTATCAAACTTGGCACTGCTTGTAAATAAAATATGATTGCAGTTGGAACAGGTGTAATTTCCGTTTTCATGACTGTCCCAATATTCTCCACTAAAAGGCGCTTCCGTTTCGGGCGTACAGTGTAACGTTGGTTGTCTCTCTTCCACAGATTTAACCGCCATTTGTTGCTCATTATCTTGCTGAGTCTGGCAAGCGCTCACTGTATAAATCATGCCCAAGAGCATAAATAAACTTTTCGTCTTTTTCATCATCGTATGTTTTTTGTTCAATACGCATACATACGTTCGATGAGCACTTTTGGATTTAAAACAAAATGCATCCACCTTGAAAATGCTAAACGCTTGGCTAAACTTAATTGCCAACCTTGTTGAAATAGCTGGCAGGTGGTACATTGCGGTCTCTTTTACAAATTGAAAAATTCGCAACCATGCAAAAAATAAATAATTACGTACAGGGCCAATGGCAATTTGGCGATGGCGTAGAATATACCGCACACAACGCCATAACAGGGGTAGATTTTGCCGAAGTTTCTAGCGCAGGTCTCGATTACGAAGCCATTTTAGAATACGGCCGTAAAGTGGGTGGCCCCGCTTTGCGCAAAATGACTTTTCAAGAACGCGGCCGCATGCTCAAAGCTTTGGCGCTTCACTTGAATGGATTGAAGAAAAAATTCTACGAACTTTCTTGGGCTACCGGTGCCACTAAAGTAGATTCTTGGATTGACATTGAAGGTGGCTTTGGCAACCTGTTTACCAACGCCAGCCTGCGCAGACAATTTCCAGATTTGCCTTACTACGTTGATGGTGATGCCGTGGGCTTGAGCAAAGGCGGCAGCTTTATTGGTCATCACATTATGGTGCCAAAACGTGGTGTAGCCGTGCATATTAATGCGTTTAACTTCCCGGTTTGGGGAATGTTAGAAAAAGCTGCAGTTAACTGGATGGCGGGCGTGCCTTGTGTTGTAAAGCCTTCGGAATACACTTCGTTTTTGACAGAATTGGTGGTGCAAGAAATTATTAATTCTAAAATTTTGCCCGAAGGTGCATTGCAGTTGGTGACTGGAAAAGGCCATGGCATTATTGATCATGTAACGAGTCAAGATGTGGTAACGTTTACCGGCTCAGCAGCTACAGGTAGAATGCTAAAAGCAACGCCAAGAATTATTGAAGAGTCGGTGCCTTTTAACCTAGAAGCAGATTCTTTAAACGCCTCTATTTTGGGCGAAGATGCCAAACCTGGCACTGCCGATTTCGACATTTTTATAAAATCGGTGCAAGCCGAAATGACCGTAAAAGCTGGTCAAAAATGTACCGCGATTCGCAGAATTATGGTGCCCGAAAACTTGATGGAAGATGTGCAGATTGCCCTCGGCCAACGATTGGCAAAAACCACCATTGGCGATCCGCAGCAAGAAGGTGTGCGCATGGGTAGTTTGGCAACAAAAATTCAGGTAGATCGTGTAAAAGAAAGTATTGCCCGTTTAGCGGCCGAGCAAAACATTGTTTTTGGCGATGTAGAAAATTTTGAAGTTGCTGGAGCCGATAAAAACGCAGGTGCATTTTTTAGCCCTATTTTGTTTAGAAACGATAATCCGTTTACAAAAACGGCCGTGCACGAAATTGAAGCTTTTGGTCCTGTTTCAACTTTAATTCCGTATAAAAACATTGAAGAAGCCGTAGAATTAACCGCTATGGGCAAAGGCTCGTTGGTGACTTCTATTGTAACTTCTGACGATAAAATAGCCACCGATTTTGTGGTAAATGCCGCACACAGCAACGGAAGAATTTTAGTCCTCAACGAAAAGTGCGCTAAAGAAAGTACCGGTCACGGTAGCCCCATGCCGATGTTGACGCACGGTGGTCCTGGTCGTGCAGGTGGTGGCGAAGAAATGGGCGGTAAACGTGGCGTTTTACATTATTTGCAGCGCACCGCTATTCAAGGTCACCCTGACACGATTACGGCAATTACCCAACAATACCAACCCGGTGCAGCGCGTCCGGAAGCTAACCCACATGTTTTCCGTCAGCATTTTGAAGAGCTAAATGTGGGAGACACCGTGTACACACACAAGCACACCGTTACTGATGCCGACATTGCCAGTTTTGCCCAAGTAAGTGGCGATAATTTTTACGCACACGTAGATGCTACTTCTTTAGAAGGAACCATTTTTGAAGGTAAAGTAGCGCACGGTTATTACATTTTAAGCAAGGCTGCAGGCATGTTTGTAGATCCTAAAAAAGGTCCCGTACTTTTAAATTACGGTATTGACGAATGTCGTTTTACTAAGCCTGTTTACCCCGGCATGACCATTGGTGTGAAGTTTACCGTGAAAGAAAAAATAGACCAAGAAAAACGCAGCGAAGACGACATTGCCAAAGGCATTGTAAAATTCTTAGTAGATATCTATGACGAGACCGATGAAACCGTTGGCATTGCCACGATTTTAACGATGGTGAAAAAACGAAACCAAACTGAATAACCGCAAATCAATCTGGATGAAAGTCACTAAAGTGTACGCTCATATAAGTTCATTTTCCCGTAAGGAGAATGAGTTCATTTTAACAATTACTACGGAATGCAACTATGCTGTGGATGATAAAATTTGCCAATCTAATCATACATTAGAAATTAGTTTTGAAACCAATTCAAATTCGATGAGTCCGGTTGGAGAATATGAACAATCATGCATGGCGCTATTAGAAGAGTTTAGTGATGTTTCTATATTGCAAGAAGAAGATGATCGGATTCGTGAAGCTTATTTTATCGGAAAATTAATTGATGAGATTTCTTTCGATCTTCTTGTGAAAACTAAATTGACAAAGTATTACGAAGGCACGTTTGAACTTGTAAATCAAAACCTAAACTAATGATTGATTATCGAAAATATTACAATTTAGAACAGTCCGTCTTCGTTGAAATAAAGGAGAATTTTGAGAGAAACAAGCACTTAACTGCGGTTGAATTTTTTATGATTGTTTCTTGGAAATCTAATCGGCCAAAGCCACGAATTGCAAAATGGTTAATCCTTAACTGTGAAACAGGATCATTGGATACAGATGTAGTAAAATTCACTACTGAATTATCAAAATTAAAAGACGAACAACTGTTAGCACATTTGGTAAGTGTAGATGGAATAGGTCTGGCAATGGCTTCGGCTATTTTATCTGTTTTGTATCCTGATAAATTCACTATCTATGATTATCGAGTTTGCGAAATTTTAAACAATCATAAAACTTTAGGAGATCGGGCTTATGGTATTAAATCTAGGGATTCCGAAAAAGCTTTAAAGTTATGGGAGGGATATAAAAAATTCATTAAAGATGTTGATGAATTCGTTGATGAGGATTTTTCGCTTCGAGACAAAGACCGGTATTTGTGGGGGAAATCCTTTTACGAACAATTAAAAGAAGACGTTGAAAACAAATTCAAATCTAAGGAATGAAACATTACGAAGCTCGACTCGATAACATATTTGCAAAGGGTTCTTTATGGAAACATAGAACATTTAGAACTGTTTTAGATCCATACTCAAGCGAATATGACAAAACTACGATGGAACAAAAAGTTTCCTATTTAAGAAAAGTTGTGGCGAGTGGCGAAGAATTAGAGCAATTGGTTTCAGATTACAAAATGCGATACATTGAGCAAAACCGAAAGGATATTGCAAATGCTACAGATTTGGCATTCTTAAAAATAACGGAATACTTGTTAAATAAAACCAGCTAATATTACGATGAAACCATTGGCATCGCTACGATTTTAACGATGGTGAAGAAGTTGGATCAAGAATAAAGCCCACCCAAACCCTCCGCCTCAGGTGAAGGGCTTTTTGTCTAGACCTATAAAAACCTTGAAGGTTTCAAAACCTGCAAGGTTTTTTTTATGGTTTGTAACGTGGCATGTCGTTTCGATGGATTTTGATCTCGGTTGATGTATCTCGCCCTTTCAGGGCTGGGATGGGTGACGTTTTGTGCGATGGACTACGTCCACTGTTAGTGTATGTTGCCCTATCAGGGCAAAATGCTTGCTGAGAAACACACATTTTCATTTTAGTCCTGAAAGGACGACATTTGGTAGCCGTGGATGTAATCCATGGAAAAGATATTTGATAGCCGTGGATGTAATCCACGGAAATTAAAATTACGAACCATGCAAACAAGCCCTGAAAGGGCGACATAACCCATGAGCCAATCACTCACCAAAAACTACATTCACATTGTGTTTAGCACAAAACATCGGCAACCGCTAATCACGCCAACCTATGAAAAGGAATTGCACGCCTATTTAGGCGGAATATGTAAAGAGCTGGAATGTCCTATTATCATAGTTGGCGGATACACAGACCATGTGCATATTTTGTGTTTGCTCTCCAAGAAAATTGCGCTGATGAATCTCGTTAAAGAGCTTAAAGCAAATTCTTCTAAATTGATAAAAACAAAATCTCCAGAGTTAAAAAACTTTTTCTGGCAGGCCGGTTATGGCGCTTTTTCGGTAAACCCAGCCGAAGTAGATGTGGTGAAAACATATATCGAAAACCAACACGAGCATCATCGTAAAAAAACGTTTCAAAAAGAATTTCTTGCCTTTTTAAAAAAATACAATGTAGCTTATGATGAGCGCTATGTTTGGGATTAATCATTATCATGGGCATTCTAAAATTTATGACAAAACCGTTGGTATAGCTACGATATTGATAATGGTGAAAAAGATGGATCAGGGGTAAATCAGGAACGTCAACTCTACTGTTAACCGAAATATTCAATATTTAATACTTTAGCAACTTACGCATTTTACTAATGCGAAAGTTAGCAGCATTAATCGCCTTTTTTCAATCTGCATTTCGGTATAATCACAAAGATTATCTATTCATTCTCGAAGTATATAAACGCCAAAACTATAAGAATACAATGAAATGGAAATCACTATTTCTGTTAACCTACTTTTTCGTTTTTAAATCGTGAGGGATTATTCGCTTATAAAATTTCGTCAACAACTGTATCCCAGGTTGATGAATTTTTACATCATCTAATTGATAAAAATCAGGGTGATCTAGATGAGTGCAACCAAAAATTATTTCGCTAAAACCTTGATTTTTCAATTGACTTATTTCGGTTAAAATAAGCTCGCGCTGTTGGTGGGGATTAGATTTTTCTAATTGTTTTATAAGTTCTAACCGCGCAAATACATGCAATTCATTGCTTTCGCAAATACCTTGATTAGCCGCTAGGTTACCCAGTTGCTCTACTGTGTTTTCCTCAGCTACGATTATAGCTGTTTTCTTCAGGTTTACACTTTTTAAAAGCACTGTATATTCTGATGTTAGTTCTGTAATTCTATTGCCATATATTTCTTTCCACGGACCTGCAAAACTCAACGAATTACAAAAAATGACAATATGCTTAAAACCATGTTTCCCTACCTTTTCATAAAAATGTTCTTGCAATTTTTCTTGCTGCAAGTACATCTCCGATTGTTCTTCGGGGTGGCCACACAAACCAATAGATTTGCATGTTACTCCCATTTTACGTAGAAGTACTGCACCTCTTTCAGAATCAAAAGAAGTTCCGCCAACCACTACAATATCTTGTAGATTCTGTTTCATGTTAGTCTATCACAAAATCAAAGTAAGTATCTGGATACGGCTCATTTTTTAGCGTAAAATGCCACCATTCTTCGGGCAAACGTTCAAAGCCTTCCTTTCTCATCATGGCATCTAAAAACCTTCTGTTTTTTTGCTGCATGGTAGTTATTTCTTCAGAGTTACCATGCGATTCTTTTCCAAAGTAATCATAGGGCGTGCCCATATCAAACTCTCTAAAATCTTCTAAATAAACAATGGTTAAATCTACCGTACTTCCCCTAGAATGCCCAGATTTTGCGGCAATGTAACCACCAGGCAATAGCTCGCTTTTTTCAAGGTTGGGATAGTATATTTTCTTGTTCACCGTGTCGGTTTCATCTTCGCACCAATCTACAAACTGGTCTACCGCGCGCTGCGGACGGTATGCATCAAATATTTTTAAACTTAGTTTTTGAGCAAGTAAGTTTTCTTGCACTCTTTGCAGCGCAGCAGTAGCTTCTTCTGTAAGCATTAGCCTGTTGCTTAAATAACCATCTATGGGTTTGCCAATAAAATTGTTGCTAGAAAAATACCTTGATTCTATGATCATTGATGGTATTTCCTCTTGAATAACTTTAAAGTCATCAGGTTTTTTTTGGTTACAACCAACAACTAGGAACAAACAAAAATATAGCGCGAGTTTATTCATCAAAACACCTTTTAAAATTGCAATGTAGATGAAACATCTATCTTAAAAAACAATTTTTATAGCGATGTTTAAATAATAGGTGAAAACAAAACACCCCACCACGTAGCGAGCCAGAGGTGGTGGGGTGAAAAAAATTTTGTGTGTATTCTTAATCTTTTTAAATGCCTTATTTAATAACGCCTAGCTCTTTACCAACCTTAGCAAAAGCGGCAATGGCCATGTCTAAATGCTCTTTGGTATGGGCTGCGCTAAGTTGCACACGAATTCGTGCTTGACCTTTTGGCACAACGGGGAAGAAAAATCCGATTACGTAAATACCTTCTTCAAGCAACCTGTTTGCAAAAGTTTGACTAAGTGCAGCATCGTACAACATTACGGGTACAATAGCGCTGTCTCCGTCTTTAATTTCTAAGCCTGCAGTTTTAATGCCTTGCTTAAAGTAGACTACGTTTTGTTCTAATTTATCGCGTAAATCAGTGCTTTCGCCCAACAAATCTAGCACGGCAATACTTGCCCCAACAATGCTTGGCGCCAAAGAATTGCTAAACAAATATGGGCGAGAACGCTGACGCAGAAGCTCTACAATTTCTTTGCGACCAGAAGTAAACCCTCCCATGGCGCCTCCTAAAGCTTTGCCCAAAGTGCCAGTTATGATATCAACTCTACCCATAACATTTTTTAGTTCGATGGTACCTCGACCGGTAGCGCCAATAAACCCGGTAGCATGGCACTCATCTACCATTACGAGGGCGTCATACTTATCGGCTAAATCACAAATTTTATCTAATTGTGCCACGTAACCATCCATACTAAATACACCATCGGTAACAATAAGCTTGTATCTAGCACCAGCTTCTGTAGCTGCAATTAATTGTTGCTCTAAATCTTCCATGTGATTGTTGGCGTATCGGTAGCGCATAGCTTTACACAGGCGTACCCCATCAATTATACTTGCGTGATTTAATGCATCCGAAATAATGGCGTCTTCGGCATTTAAAAGTGGTTCAAAAACACCACCGTTTGCATCAAAAGCTGCGGCATATAATATGGTGTCTTCAGTTCCTAAAAAATTGGCTAATTTTTGCTCTAGTTCTTTGTGAATATCTTGTGTGCCACATATAAACCTTACACTACTCATTCCAAAACCATGACTGTCTAAAGTATTATGTGCCGCCTCAATAACTTTTGGATGAGAGGACAGGCCCAAATAATTGTTTGCACAAAAATTTATTACTTCTTTACCGTCAGTTGTTTTTATTACGGCATCTTGAGGCGTAGTAATAATACGCTCACTTTTGTATAATCCTGCCTCTTTAATTTCTGCTAATTCTGCTTGCAGATGTTGTTGTAATTTGCCGTACATAGTTGTTTAAATAAATTTATAAGAGGACAAAAGTAATTATAATGCCGAGTTGGATTGGGTAAAACAATGCTAAGTTGCGTGGCTTGTTTGTATCTCTTCAAACCCAACCAACTCCAAAGTAACGCCAATTTTTTCCGCATGAATTTTATAGTTGTCTATAATCTCTTTTACGTCATAGTGAATAAACTTTGATTTAGTACCATCGATGACCACTCTGCTATTGGCTGGAATTTTATTCAACCGATCTAAAATGCTTCCTTTATTTAAAAAAGTAACTTCTTCGGCCAAAACAATACGATACTCGTGTGCTGCAAGATCTGCGGTATGTGGGTTTTGAAATGCATTTCTGAAATTGTTACGCAACAAGAAGAATATTGCCACGGCCATACCTATACCAATACCTTTAAGCAGGTCTGATAATAAAATAGCAACAATGGTTACAACAAATGGTACAAATTGCTCCCAACCTAACTTATACATTTGTTTAAAGAGCACTGGTTTGGCCAATTTAAAACCAACAATAAATAGTATTGCAGCTAGTGTAGCTAAAGGAATCATATTGAGTAAACCAGGCAGCGCTATTGCACTTAACAATAAAAAGAATCCGTGTAAAATGGCAGATAGTTTTGTTTTTCCACCAAATGCAATATTGGCACTACTTCTTACAATTACCTGAGTTATTGGCAAACCACCAATAAAACCAGAAACAATATTACCTAACCCTTGGGCTTTCAACTCTCTGTTTGTTGGCGTAATTCGTTTATCTGGATCTATTTTGTCTGTAGCTTCTACACACAATAAAGTCTCTAAACTGGCTACTACAGCCATAACAAAGCCAATTAAATAAATCTCTGGATTATTCCATTGACTAAAATCTGGGACAGAGAATTGATTGAAAAATGCCGGAATGCTATCGGCTATTGGAATGTTTACTACTTGTTGTGCATTCAAACTTAAGTCTATTAAACCTGCTTGCGATAAATAGGTAAATGCAATACCTACAAAAACAGCAACCAATGGACCACTTAAAATTCCAAATATTTTGTGCTTTTTGGTTAAAACAACATCCCAAAGTATAAGAATAAACATTGAAATTAGCGTGATAATTACCGCTGCTGGAGTGATATGCTCTGATAAGTGTAATATTTCTGAAAATGTATTTTCTCCATCTGGCTGATTAAAATTTAAATCTCCTTCATAATCTGCATCATACCCAAAGGCATGTGGAATTTGCTTTAAAATAATTAGCAAACCAATACCGGCAAGCATACCTTTAATAACAGAAGACGGAAAGTAATAGGCTATCATACCTAACTTTAAATAACCTGCAAGTAATTGAATGAAGCCGGCAAATATTACTGCAAGTAAAAAGGCCTCCCAAGAGCCCAATGTACCTATTGCACTAAGAACAATTACTGCTAATCCTGCGGCTGGGCCACTAACACCAAGCGTAGAACCACTAGCAGAACCAACTACAATTCCACCTACAATTCCTGCAATTATTCCTGCAAATAATGGAGCTCCAGAGGCTAAGGCGATACCTAAGCAAAGTGGCACTGCCACAAAGAACACAATAATACTTGCGGGCAAATCATTTTTAAATTCTTTAAAAAATTCCTTCATTCGTTATAATTAAATATGTTTTAATCTGATTAAAAAAGCGCTATTGGCTTACAATAGCCGCATTTTATTATACTAAATTTTTCGCGACAAAAATCAAAAAAAATAAATTAACAAGCTATACCTTGATTTTGGCTATTTCTTTATTGGCCCTTTTTAGGGCTTTTTTGGTTTTAAAACCAAACCATTTTTTACCAAACATTTTACGCATAAGCATGTCAAAATGATATACAATAGCCACATGAAAGAGACCTGAAAATGTGTTCCAAAAACCTCCTAATGACCTAAAACTAAAACCTATGCCTGGTGACAAATAGGTGATATAATGCCAATATTTGGCAGGAATAAACAACGTTTCTCCTTTTTTTAGATACGTGTGTTCTCCTTTTACAAAATTTAATCCCGGGTGTTTTTCGTAATCCGGATTGTCTATATCTATTCCGCTATGCACTGTGTACGGATATCTATAGAGCAAATTGTCATAAGCAGGATTGAATAACACAACACGTTTTTCACCATAAAACTCAGTGAGAAATACGTTGGAATTATCGGCATCGCGATGCAACCTGGTATATGCACCTTTTCCCCCAAAAAATGCAAATAATGTAAATGGAATTGCCTTTTTTACATGCTTCGGAAATATAATGTCTTTTTTAAGCGCTTTGTTGGCTTTTAGTAAATCAAATAAAAACAAACGCTTGTTAGTGGGGCCCGCGGTAATTAAATCTAAGTAGCCAGAAAGTGACATTTGCTCCGTGGCAATATTATTTGGCCGATCTAATACGTTTTCACCATTGTCAAAAACGCCAACCTTTGTATCGCCCATGGTATTTTTAAAAAACTCAATGTCCCACTTATTAAAAGCAGGCGAATCTTTCAAGAAGTTTTTAATCTTTACAGGTATCTGCGGCTTAAAATATTTTTCTTGAAAATCTGCTATTGAAATCTCCTCTACTTCATCAATTTTCTTCGTAAAATCTAAGGGCATATTCTTTTGGGATCCATTGATAAAAAGTGGGCAAATATCTAAAATCAAATAATTTTGAACTTAATAAAATGTTAAAAATTCTAGACCCGTTTATGCCCTAAACGCTCAAAACCTTAAGTTCTTCGTTGCTATATACCAAATGCTTTTCGGCCACTCTAAATCCGCAATCTGTTAGAGCTTTTTCGTACTGCTGCAGTTGTTCTTGATGCTTTTTGTTTGGCTCGCCTGTTTTATAATCTACTAAAACAACATTGCCATTTGGTAACTGCACAATTCTATCAGGTCTCACTCGCGTTTGGTTTGGCAACAAAACATCGCGTTCATTAAATACCTTTACGCCAGGCATAAAACCTACTTTTAATGATGGGTGGTTAATTATTGAATGAATCATTCTTTCCAAATCATGTAACTCATCTTGCTGCAAAGAGCCTTGGTGTTTTAAAGCATGCAATACGGGTTTAACATCGTTGCTTGTTTTAATCTTGGCCAGGATAAAATGCACCTTGTTTCCCCATGTTCTTGCATCTCTAATTTTGTTTTGCCAACCTTTTGGTGCCGTAATGGCCATCTTAACTTTGCTTTGCCATCCACTAGTGTTTACCATTTCCTCATGGTTAGGTTCTATTGTTTCTTCCCCTTTTACTGGTGGCAGTTTTTCTCCCCATGCATATTCATTTTCGCCTATTTCATGTTTTTCTTGAGTTTCTAAGAATTTTTGAACCACAGAAAAAATATCCGTATCGGTAGCTTTTATTTTACCACAAAAATAGAGGCGCTCTTCTGCCCTTGTACAAGCAACGTAGAGCATGTTTAAGCTATCAAATTTTTCTTGCTCAACTAATTCTTCATACGCGTTGGCATATTCTCCGCCAATAAATTCCGCATTGTTCTTGCTTATGTTTACTAACATTTCAGAAAGACCTTCAAAATTTTCTTTGGGCAGATTAATCCACGCTTCGCGCGTATTTTCTTTATAACGCCAACGTACATATGGTATAATTACAACGGGAAATTGCAAACCTTTAGATTTATGAATGGTGGCCACTTTTATAGCATCTATTTGATCTGGAGCGCTAATTGCCGTTTTCTGACCCTTTTCTTCCCACCAAGAAACAAAACCAAATGTGTTTCCGTTTTCTGATTCTACATAATTATGGATGGCTTGTAAAAAAGCTTGTGTAAATGCATTGTGCTTTCCGTTTAGCTGCAAGACCAAACAAAGCTGTGCCGCAAATGTGTATAAATCTGTTGCCGCAAAAACCACTTCAGAAAGTCCGGGTATATTTTTTTCTAGCTCTTTTAGAACCTGACTAGCACCTTGATTTACTAGTTTGTAAGAAACTTCATAAACATCTATGTTTTGATTAAAATAACCCATTTTAACCAATGATTTCGCCATGTGCCACCGATATTTTTTGTTGTTTGGCGCAGAGCGAAATGCGATTAGTCCCGCAAGGAGATTAGCTTCGTAAGAATTGCCAAGCAACAAGCTATCTGCCGAGATTACAGGCAAATTTCGGGTGGTTAATTCTTGCACAAGTGCAGCCCCATCTTTATTGCCACGTACTAGTAAAACAATGTCCCTATAGTTGTAACCCTCATCTCTTAAACTTTCTATTTGGTGCAACGTGTAGGCTAGGGCATCTTCATTAAAGGTGTTTTTATCAAAGGTTTTTATTTCTACATAGCCGCCTTTGCCTTTCTTTGGTATTTGACTCGCAGCAGAATAGAGGCTTTTATAACCTTCATTATTCATCTCATTTGCAGCATGGGTAAAAAGTGCATTGTTAAAATCTACCACATTTTTGCGGCTACGCCAATTATCAACTAGCGGATGTAATTTACCTGCAATAGCTGGTTGTATTTTGCCGGTTGAGGCTTTAAAACTTAAATCAATAAACTGCTCAGCCTCTCCGTTTCGCCATCTGTAAATGCTTTGTTTTGCATCGCCAACTACCAGTGATGTGCCTGTACTAGCAACACCATTCTCTATTAAAGGCAATAAATTTTGCCATTGTAATTTAGATGTATCCTGAAACTCATCAATAAAAAAGTGCTTGTATTTTTCGCCTAACCGTTCAAAAATAAAAGGCGCGGGTTCATTTTTTACCTTGGTGTTTACAATGTGATTAAAAGCTGCTAAGGGTAGAATGTTTTGAGACTCTTCTATAACGGCAAGAGCTGCATCTAACGCATTAAGCGTAGCTAACGCAAACATGTTTTTGTTTACCTGCTCTATAAGCACGATGGTAGGCACATGCTTCTGGGCAAGCTCTTTTCCTGTTAAAGCCAGTTTTAATAGTTGATTCTTTATTCCATCAATAGCACTTTTTTCTGCAGCAGTTGCTTTGGTGCCGTACCATTTGTCTTCGTCTATGGTAGTTTGCACGTACGAGTTAAAAGAGCGAATTTTATCTAAACGCTTTTCTGCTAAAAAATTAAAATAGTTAAAAATGCCCGTGCTACCTCTATAAAATGCGCTTGCTTTTAAATTATTCTGAGCCAAAAGTGCTAAACCTTCTTTTCCTTTTTCTTCAATTATAGCAAGTAGTTCTCTTCGTTTTTTCTCAAGTTTTTTGCGGATGCTTAATAAATTGCTTGGCGTAAAATCTCTAAGTCTGGATAAGGGTTCTCTATGCTTTTCTTCTAAAAGCTTTTTTGCCATGTCTTTTAGTGCCGCCTCAATGCTCCAAGCTTTTTCATCTTCTAATTTTTGCGCTACAAAGTCTAATAACATTTGTGTTAATTCAGGGTCTTTGCCAGCATCATTTATTACCAAACTTGTAGCTTCAGAAAGCATTTGATCTGTATCTAAAACAATTTCAAAGTTCTCTGCCAGAGACAAATCTTTGGCAAATGTGCGCACCAAGCGGCTTGTAAAAGCGTCTATGGTGCCAAAACTTAAATCATTGTAATGGTGCAAAATATATTTTAGCAATTGTTTTGCGCGCGTTTTAAGTTCATCAACCGGGCACTCAATTTCCTCAGAGATTTCAGAGAGCAAAACAGCTTCCTTTGGATTATTACTTGCAAAATCTATTAAGTAATCTAAAAGCCGACCTTTCATCTCGGCAGCTGCTTTATTGGTAAACGTAATGGCCATTATTGGCCTTAAAGCAAATTCTGTTTGCTTTTGTTTTAGTGATTCTACCAATACAGCCTTTACCAAATTTCTGGTTTTGCCAGATCCTGCGCTAGCATCCATAACCGTAAATGGAGCAATTTTCATAGCTATTATTTTAATAAAACCCGAATGTAAAACTTTACAAAACAGTGCAGGCACAACAAGGAAACAGTTATCAACCATAACGTAAAACCAAAACTTTATAAATCCAAAATGCCTTTTCTATCGTAGATTTTTTAATCATTTTCCAGTCGGTTATAACTTTATATTTGGCACCTATTTTTAGCATGAGTCGCAATTTATTTCATACTCAATTTTATCTTTTATGCCTTGTGCTACTATTGGGCACAAGCAGCATGTATGGGCAAATTGTAACAGGTATTGTTATAGATGCCCAAACGGGCGAACCCCTACCCGGTGTTGCTGTAGAGTATAACCAAAGTGCCAAATTAGGAACCGTAACAGATATTGATGGCTATTTTGAAATTCCCAATATTAGAAAGGTTCAACAGGTAGTATTTTCTTTTATTGGCTATACAACGCTTCGGTTTGCACAAGAAGATATGCCGCGCAACGGTAAACTTTGGGAAGTAAAAATTACCCCAGAAACAGAACAATTAAACGAGGTTGAGGTAATTGCTGGAGAAAACCCCGCATTGCGAATAATTAAACACGCCATAAAAAACAGAGAGGCAAACAACCCCAACAAATATCCCAGCTACACGTACCGCAGTTACAACAAAAATGTGTTAACCTACCGGCTAGATTTACCCGATACAGCACTTAACAGGAGAGATAGCATACAATTTGTAAAAGACACGTTAAAAGCAAAAAGCAGGCATATTTTAGTAATTGAATCGGTAACAGAGAAGTTCTTTAAAGCACCCAATAAAGAAAAAGAAAACATTATAGGGACAAAAATTAGCGGCTTTAAACACCCCGGTTTTGCAGCTACACCAGATGGTATTCAAAACTTTGCTTTTCATACCAATACCATCCCGTTGGTAAATAAAAAGTTTTTAAACCCAATTGCAAATGGCGCAGACAAGCACTACGTGTATATTCTAAAAGACACCCTTTACGAGAACAAGGACACCATATTTATTATGGATTATTGGCCAGAAAAAGGAGCCAACTTTGAAGGTTTTAAAGGCGAATTGAGCATCCATACAAAAAAATGGGCGCTTGTGCACTTTACCGCCTACCCTTATGACAAAGGAAAAGTGAATCTTTTTATGGAACAGTTCTACGAGTTCTTAGACAATAAGTATTGGTTTCCGGTACAAATGAATTTTGAGCTAGAGTTGGAAAAGGTGCCCCTTAAAAACACGGGCGCAGTAATGATTGGGAAAACATTCTTAGACAGTATTCAAATTGATGTTTCGCTTAACGATGATATGTTTAATCACCTAGAGGTTGACCTAACCAAAGAGGCCGCCTTTGTAGATGATGAATTTTGGGCTAAACACAGAACCCAAGTACTCACCATAAAAGAGCAAGAAACCTACAGGCAAATGGATAGCATAGGCGATAAATACAAATTTGACGCCTTACTAAATGGCACACGAAAATTATATGATGGGTACATTGTTACAGGTAAGTTTGATCTTGAGTTTAATAAAATATTTGCCTATAACCAATACGAAGGTGTAAGACTTGGTCTAGGTATCTATACCAATGAAAAGATATCAGAAAAATTTTCTGTAGGAGGTTATTTTGGATATGGCTTTAGAGATTTTAACTGGAAATACGGGGGGCGGTTTAGGTGGTATTTTGATAAGCCAAACGATTTTTATTTCACCCTAACACATATAAATGATGTACGAGACCCAGGTGGAATACGATTAAAATATATTGAATGGAGTAGCATTGCCGAGCAGTTTTTAAACACCTTAATGGATCGTGTAGAGCAAACAGAAGCTTCTCTATCATATCGTGCTTGGAATTATTCAAAGTTTCAAATAGGGCTACGCCATTTTTATTTGCTGCCCACCTATAATTACATCTATCATGGCCCAGAAGATGTTTCTGAAAACAATTATGGCGGATATAAATTTACCGAGGCACAAGTACATTGGAGGTGGATGTACAAGGAAAAATTCACAAACAATTGGGGACAGCGCATATCTAGCGGAAGCGATTACCCTATTGTTAACTTTATCTACTCGAGAGGAATTAGCGACTTTTTAGAAGGCGAATTTGAGTACAATAAGTTTGAACTAGGAATACTTTTTAGGCGCTACACCAAAAATTTAGGAAAAACAAGACTGCAATTAGAAGTTGGATTGGTAGATCGGCCAGTACCTTGGAGCATGAACTTTAACGGCAGGCCAAGTTACAACTCATCTTTTTCTGTGGTTGTTAGAGAAACCTTCCAGACCATGCGCTTTAATGAATTTAGCTCTAGCCAATATGCCGCCCTATTTTTTATGCATGATTTTGGTCCGTTACTACTTAGAACCCGGTATTTTAAACCTGAGTTTCGCATCTTTCAATCTATAACCTACGGTACCCTCAGAAACCAAGACTTACATGAAGGCATTCCGTTTAAAACATTAGAACAAGGTTTTTATGAGTCTGGCGGTGTAATAGACAATATTATTAGAGTAAACATTTTAAATGTAGGTTACTTAGGCTTGGGTGCCGGTGTTTTTTACCGATATGGCGCCAACCACTTTGCCAACGAAGCCGACAATTGGACATTTAAATTCGCCTTTATGTATTCAGTGAATTAATGGGTTTTTAATTAGCTAAAAATATATTTGTTCACCTTTTTTCAAAGCTCCAAACATTAGAAAAGATTACTTTATTATTACGTTATTCATTTTACCAATGAAATTTCTAATCAATTCAATTTTATCCTCCTTAGTTGTTTTTTGTTCTGAAGCGCAGAATATCCAGTTATTGAGTTCTTCTAATAAAAATGTACCGGTAGCTTTTGCAAGTATTTCATATTACAACGATACGCTATTACTTGGTGGTGCTTACGCAGATGAGAATGGAGTGGCAAGCTTAAGGTTTCCCAAAAATTGCAGAAAAGTTAAAATAGCGAGCATTGGATTTAGAGATACAATTATTAAAATAGCCAATCTGCAAGACACAATTTTTCTGTTAGAAGAATTATCGCTCTTAAATGAGGTAGTTGTTTTGTCAGACAACAGCCAAGTGCCCATTGCGCAACTTGGGTTTAAAAAAGCTAGGCGTCAAACTTCTACTATTGGCTCACCTATAAAAGGGTCACAAGTTGTAACGCGAATAGACAACCCCTTTCAGGTTGATAAAAAGATTCAGGCCATTGAATTCTGGATGGATAAAAAGAAATCTGTGAACCGCGGTTTTTTGAAAGTTGTGTTTTTTGAAATTGATGGGCTAAAACCCGGGAAGCAAATCGATATTGAAATTATTCTGAGTAACGATGAACTTGAAAAACGAATGATTATAAACATAGACGATAAAGATTTTTCAATTCCAAAAGAAGGGTTTTTTGTAGGAATTGAGTGGATGAGTTGCATTCAAAATGAGAAGTCAAAAGACGACTTAGAATGTGTAAACAGAATAACAGGAAATTTTAAGGATAACGAAATTATCTTGAATCAGGTTTTTGTACGAGATAAGTTTGAGCAAAATAATTGGACAGATTTAAACGAATTCGCTCCCTTTGGTTCATATTTGCTTGCTTTCAGTGTTTATGTTTATGAATAAAGAGTTTTACTCTTCGGCAAATTAGTAACTGTTTATAGCTTTACTCAAATTTCTATGTATGGGATTGTCATTCAAGATAATTTTATTTGCTTTTTTAGCACTTAATACAAAAGCCCAAAACATCCAACTTTTAAGTTATTCTGATAAAAATACACCTGTTGCATTTGCCAGTTTAACATTCTACAACGATACGCTACTACTTGGCGGTACCTATGCCGATGAAAACGGTTTAATTAACTGTATTTTGCCCGAGAATTGCAGCATAGTCAAAATTTCAAGGATTGGCTTTAGAGATTCTATCATAGAAACCATAAACCTGCAAGACACTATTTTTCTATTAGAAGAATTATCACTTTTAAATGAGGTAGTTGTTTTACCTGACACAAATCGCCTTACACAGTTTATTGGGTTTAAAAAGGAAAGAAATTCACAATCCTACATCGCATTTGAGGGCGCACAATTTATCACCAAAATAGAGAATGCCTTTAACGAAGAAAGACAGGTGAAATCATTTGTGTTTTATGTTCGCAAATCAAAAACCAGAAAAAACGCAAAGGCAAAAGTTATCTTTTTTGAAAACGAAAACGGAAAGCCCGGAAAACAATTGGCCATTGAAAAAGTAATTTCCATTGAAAATTACAGTAAAGGTAAAATCGAAGTTGATTTTAAAGAAACCAATTTAATGCTACCAAAAGAGGGGTTTTATGCTGGAGTAGAATGGATAGGTTGCCTTGATGAGCAAGAAAATGAAGTTAAAAGTATAAATGCAGAAGATTGTCAATTAGCATTAATAGTGAATGATATTATAGGCCAAAGAATTTTAATGCAAAGCTATCAACGTAATATTTTTTTACACTCCGATTTTTATGATATCAACAAAAACATCCTAGATGATTTATCGATGATTCCGGCTTTTGGGTTGTTCTTGTACCAATAATAAAATATGATTTTTGCCTACTGCCCACTGCCTACTGCCTTCTGCCCACTGCCAACCCAATTGCCAATTGCCTAATTCCTCCTAAATTCGCCCCATGCTTATAGATACCCATACGCACATATACGCCAAGGAATTTGAAAAAGACCGGGCAGCAATGATGCAGCGTGCTACCGAAGCCGGCATCGATTTAATGTTACTGCCAGCCATAGACAAAAGCACGTTTGGCGCCATGCAAGAATTGGCGAAAAATTATCCCAATCAGGTAAAAATGATGATTGGTTTGCACCCATGCTCTGTAAAAGATAATGTGCAAGAAGAGCTGGCGTTGGTAGAAGCAGAGCTAAATAATAAGCGCGAAAAATACATCGCCATTGGCGAAATTGGTATCGATTTATTTTGGGATAAAACAACATTAGACCAGCAAACCGAAGCATTTCGCACGCAGCTGCGCTGGGCAAAAGTATTAAAATTGCCAGTAGCCATACATGTGCGCAATAGTTTTGATGAAATTTTTGCCGTGTTAGAAGCAGAAAAAACAGAAAACTTAAACGGTGTTTTGCATTGTTTTACCGGAGGAAAACGGCACGTATTAAAAGCGCGCGAGCTTGGCTTTTACATGGGCATTGGCGGGGTGGTTACATTTCCTGGTTCGGGGATTGACCATGTGCTAAAACGCATTAATTTAGACGAAATTATTTTAGAAACAGATGCGCCTTATTTAGCACCTGTACCCTATAAAGGCGAAAGAAACGAACCCGCATTTATTACAAAAGTGGCCGAAAAAGTGGCCGAAATCAAAGGCATTTCGGTAACCGAAGTGGCAGACATTACATCAGCAAACGCCAAAAAACTATTTAAACTGTGAGCAGAAAAATACTTTTAATCTACACGGGCGGCACCATCGGCATGGCCAAAAACCCAGAAACAGGTTCGCTTGTACCTTTTGATTTAGACCATATATCTAAAGCCATACCCGAATTAACCCTGTTGCCTTGCCAAATACACACCATCTCTTTTGAAGAGCCTATTGATAGCAGCAATATGACACCTACTTTGTGGGTAGAACTTGCGCTGATGATTAGAAACAACTATGATTTGTATGATGGATTTGTAGTGATGCATGGCTCAGACACTATGGCCTACACTGCATCTATGATGAGTTTTTTGCTAGACAATCTAAGCAAGCCCGTTATTTTTACTGGTTCGCAATTGCCAGTTGGCGTTTTAAGAACAGATGCCAAAGAAAATTTAATTTCGTCTATAGAACTTGCCTCTTTAACCAACCAAGATGGCAGTGCCGTAATTACCGAAGTGGCCATTTATTTTGAGTACAAACTTTATAGAGGCAACAGAACATTTAAAAATAGCTCATCTAATTTCGAGGCGTTTTATTCGCCAAACTACCCAGACCTTGCAGAATTAGGTGTAGAAATGAAAATAAATACCGAAGCATTATGGCCTCGTGGTAATGGTCCTTTGCGCTTTCATCAATCTATAAACTCTAACATTGCGGTTATTCCGCTGTTCCCAGGATTTAACGAAAACATAATATATAAAACACTTGAGGCCGGTACGCAAGGATTAATATTGCGCACTTTTGGTGCTGGAAATGCGCCAAATAACTTTGCTTTTACAGAGTCTTTAAAGCATTGTATAGACTCTGGAATACCCGTAATAAACGTGAGTCAATGCAGAATGGGGAGTGTAAATCAAAATAAATATGCGGCCGGAAGACATTTGCAAGATTTAGGAATTACCAGTGGAAAGGACAGCACAATTGAGGCTGCCATTACAAAAATGATGTTTTTGCTAGGTCAAAATCTTGGGAGTATTGAAATAGCCAATTTGTTTGGAAAATCTTTACGAGGCGAAATTTCTGAGTAGATTTTTGTAGGTGCCAAATTTTTGTATTTTGGCCAGCCGAAAAAGCCTTCGGAAACGTTCTTTAAATGTGGCCTTTAATTAGAGCCAAAAAACTTTAAAATTAATCTAGTAGTTAATCTTTACAATTAAATAAATTCAATTTAGAAATGAAAAAAGTACTTTCATTGTTGTTTGTTTCTGCCATGCTAACTTTTAGCGGCACTACACTCTACGCACAAGACGAAAACGCTCAGCCTGCTGAAACCGCAACCGAAGAAGTTGCAGACACAGCCGCTGCGGCAGAAGAAATGCCAGCTGAAGAAGCTCCTGCTGAAGAGGTTGTTACAGAAGAGCCTGCAGAGGAAGTTGCCGTTGCCGACAAACCTTTTACGCAAGTATTAAAAGAGAAATTTATAGAGGGTGGCGCATTCTTTATGAGCTTTGTACTTTTAGCTTTAGTTCTAGGATTAGCTATCGTAATAGAGCGTATTATCTATTTAACATTCTCTATTAGTAACGAGAAAAAACTACTTAGCCAAGTAGAAGACGCTCTTAACAGTGGTGGTATTGAAGCTGCAAAAGAAGTTTGTCGTTCTCAACGTGGCCCAGTTGCTTCTATCTTTTACGAAGGTTTAGACCATTTTGACGAAGGTTTAGACATGGTTGACAAATCATTAATCGCAACCGGATCTGTAGAAAATGCAAAACTTGAAAAAGGAACAAGCTGGATTTCATTGTTCATCGCATTGGCACCAATGCTTGGTTTCATGGGTACAGTAATTGGTATGATTGATGCCTTTGACGCGATTGAAGCCGCTGGTGATATTAACCCATCTTTGGTTGCTGCCGGTATTAAAGTGGCCCTTTTAACAACCGTATTTGGTTTGATTACAGCAATTATTTTACAAATTTTCTACAACCTTATCGTTGCTATGATCGATAACATCGTTATCAAAATGGAAGATGCTTCTATTTCATTCCTTGATTTGTTAGTAGACTTTAGCAAAAAAAACAAGTAAGACATGAATAGTAATTCATATCCCTTAATAGCACGTATCATCTCTATCGTTTTAATGCTAGTTGGCATAATCATGTGGATTATGTTAGCCTATGACAACGAGAACGAAGGATTGATCGGTACGTTCGTAGCCTATGGCAAATGGATCGTAGTAATTGGCTTTGTATTAGCCGTACTAAGTTTCTTTATGTCATTGGTTGTAAACCCTTCCTCTATAAAAAGTGTATTAATTGGGCTTGCCGCAGTTGTAATAATTGGTGGCATCTCTTACGCTTTGGCAGATGGCACAGTTTTAGATTCTTATAAAGATGTAGATGAAACTACATCTAAATTAGTTAGTACTGGATTAAACTCATTTTATATTATTGGCCTATTGGCTGTGCTAAGTGTAGTTTACTCTGGTGTAGCACGAATATTGAAATAATAAATTATGGCCAAGAAAAAGCGCGCCATCCCAGAAATTAATGCAGGATCAATGGCAGACATTGCCTTCCTTCTGCTTATTTTCTTCTTAGTAACCACTACGATGGATGCTAACAAGGGGATAAATCGCAAATTACCACCTTGGGATCCGGATAGACCAATTGAAGATAACCCTATAAAGGAGCGTAACATTTTTACGGTGCTTATCAACTCAAACGATGATATATTGGTTGAGAATGAATATGCAAACCTTAAAGATTTACGCGATAAAGCCGTAGAGTTTATCTTAAACAACGGTAAAGGAGATTGCGATTATTGTACGGGAGGGCTAAGAAGTCCGTTATCATCAGATAACCCACAAAAAGCAGTTATTTCATTACAGAATGACAAAGGAACTTCGTACGAAATGTACATTAAAGTACAAAACGAATTAGTTGCTGCTTATGAAGTTGTGCGTAACCAACTTTCTATGGAACGCCACGGAAAGCCTTACAAAGAGCTCACTTCTGAAGATGACATAAAAGCAATTCAAGAAGCATTTCCTCAAATTATTTCTGAAGCAGAACCACTTAATTTAGGTTAAATTATGTCTGGACATATTAAAAAGAAGCAGAAAAAAGAAATGCCACCCGTAAATACGGCATCATTACCTGATATTGTATTTATGCTACTTTTCTTTTTTATGGTTACCACGGTAATGCGCGAAGTAGAAATGAAAGTAACCAACGATATTCCTCAGGCTTCTGAAATTCAAAAGCTTGAAAACAAATCGTTAATTACGTATATCTATGTCGGGCAACCCATGCCGAAATATGAAGCACGTTTTGGTTCTCAATCTCGTATTCAACTAAACGATGCGTTTGCATCTTTGGATGATATACAAGGATTTGTTGTTCAAGACCGCGATAAGCATGACGAGGTAGAACAAAAATTAATGACCGTTTCTATTAAAGCCGATAAAAACACCAAAATGGGTTTAATTGGAGATATTAAAACAGAACTACGCAAAGCACAAGCTTTAAAAATAAGCTATGCTAGTAAGCCTGTTGGTAATATGGATGACTATTACACAAGATAGAAACGCATCTGTAAAACAATGATTTAAGCCCTGGCATAAGCCGGGGTTTTTATTTGTTAAGACTATAACAAAACAACAAGTATCTTCGTTATTAAGAATATCATTTGTGTTCGAAAAATTAAAAAATCTTTTAAGCCAAACCGCACTCTACGGGCTAAGCAGCATCTTAGGTAAGATACTCAACTTTATGTTGGTACCCCTGCATACTGCGGTACTTACACAAGGATCTTATGGTGTAAATACAGACTTCTATACCATTATTGGTTTTCTGGTTGTTGTTTTTACATACGGCTTAGAAACCGCCTTTTTTAGGTTTTCAGAAAAATACCCCGATAAAAAAAACAACGTTTACACCACAGCACTGCTAAGCATTATTAGCACAAGCACAGTTTTCTTCGTCATCTTTTCACTATTTCATGACGATATTACCGCAATACTGAAATACGAAAACCACCCAGAATACATCTGGTGGATGATGTTTATTCTTTGTTTTGATGCAATTTCGGCAATACCATTTGCCCAATTACGAGCGCAAAATAGAGCTGTAAGATTTGTATCGATTAAATTGAGTTTAATCATCAGCAACATATTTTTTAACCTTCTCTTTTTTACACCAAGCATTATCAACAACAAGTTGCCGTTTGATTTAATGCCGTATTGGTTTGGTCAAGATTTGGGCGTTGGCTATATCTTCTTGGCCAATTTGCTGGCTTCTTTGGTTATGATTATTCTTATTCTGCCACAAATAGTTACCATTAAATATCAGTTTGATTTTAGCCTTTGGAAAAAAATGCTCCTCTTTAGTTTGCCGCTAATGATTAGCGGATTGGCCGGTGTAGCCAATGAATTATTAGATCGACAACTCATAAAATATTTATTGCCAGACAATATCTGGCAAGCACAACTCGGTATTTACGGGGCGGTGTATAAAATTTCTATTTTTCTCATACTTTTCAATCAATCTTTTAGGTATGCCGCAGAGCCGTTTTTCTTTTCCAACAGCAAAAACGATGACTCTAAAAAAACCCTCGCCTTTGTTATGAACTACTTTGTAATTGTAATGGCCATTGGTTTTGTGCTTATCATGAGCTACCTAGATGTGGTAAAACATTTTATAGATAGCAAGTTTTGGGAAGGCCTTTACATTGTTCCTCTCCTACTTATGGCAAACGTATTTTTGGGCATTAATACAAACCTCAGTTTTTGGTATAAACTAAGTGATAGAACAAACCAAGCCATCATCATTACTGGGTTCGGTTTACTCATAACCATTATTGCCAATGTTGTTTTAATTCCCAAAATCGGGTATGCAGGTGCCGCATGGGCCACATTAATATCGTACGTTGGCATGACGGTGCTAAGCTATATTTTAGGCCAACATTATTACCCAATACCCTACAAGACAGGGCGTATTCTTTTCATCCTATTTATAGCATTTGTTTCTGGCTATCTTGCCCAACATTTTGCTATGAATAACTTTGTGCCTCAAACCTTAATTTTTATTGGTTTTATCCTGATTTTAGGCTTTTTAGAAAAAGAGAATATTATAAAGTTAAAAGCACGCATTACGGCTAAAAAACTATGACAATAAAAATCATAAACAAAAGCAATCATCCGCTGCCCGAGTACAAAACCGAAGGCAGTGCAGGGCTAGATTTGCAAGCCCATTTAGCAGAGCCTTTGATGTTAAAATCCGGTGATTTTACACTTGTAAAAACAGGCTTGTATATTGAGCTACCAATTGGATATGAGGCGCAAGTAAGACCCAGAAGTGGCCTTGCATACAAACATGGTATAACCGTATTAAATTCGCCCGGTACAATAGATGCCGATTATAGAGGTGAAATTGGCGTGATCCTCATCAACCATGGAAAAGAAAACTTTGAGATAAAAAACGGGGAGCGCATAGCGCAACTCGTTATTGCTAAACATGAAACTATTGCTTGGCAAGAAACAGTTGAATTAGAAAATACAAATAGAGGTGCTGGCGGATTTGGCAGCACAGGAAAATAAACCTACAAACTACATAAACAGAATGAAAATTATTGTACCCATGGCTGGCCGCGGTTCTAGGCTAAGACCACACACATTAACTACACCAAAACCACTTATACCCATTGTAGGAAAACCCATTGTGCAACGTTTGGTAGAAGATATTGTAGAAATATGTGGCGATAAAAAGGTAGATGAAATAGCCTTTGTAATTGGCGATTTTGGTGATGCTGTAGAGGCAGACTTAATTAAAGTTGCAAACCGATTAAACGCAAAAGGAACTATCTATTATCAAGACAAACCTTTAGGCACTGCGCACGCTATTTTATGCGCTGCACCAAGCATGGATGGAGAAGTTGTAGTAGCCTTTGCCGATACTCTTTTTAAAGCCGACTTTAAGCTAAATCATTCTTCAGATGGTGTGATTTGGGTAAAACAAGTGGAAGACCCTAGTGCGTTTGGGGTCGTTCAACTTGCGGAAGATGGCAACATTGCCAACTTTGTAGAAAAGCCAACCGACTTTGTTTCTGATTTAGCCATTATTGGCATCTATCATTTTAAAGATGGAGCAAACCTTAGAAATGAATTGCAATATCTTATTGATAACAACATCATGGAAAAAGGTGAGTATCAATTAACCAATGCGCTAGACAACATGAAAGACAAAGGGCTAAAATTTATGCCCGGACAAGTTGATGCTTGGATGGATTGCGGAAACAAAGATGTAACCATAGAAACCAACAGCCGTATGCTTTCTTTCTTAAAAGGGCAAGACCAACTTAAAGGAGAAAACATTACAACCGATAACAGCAAAATTATAGAGCCCTGTTTTATTGGAGATAACGTTGTATTGCGCAATTCAACCGTAGGGCCCAACGTTTCTATTGGCAACGGCACAATAATTGAAAACGCCACACTAGAAGAATGTTTAATTCAAGAAGATTCAGTTGTGAAAAACATCAACTTAAAAAATAGTATGATTGGTAATCATGCTGTAATAGATGGCCAATTTACTACCTTGAGTCTAGGCGATTATTGCCGTATGGAATAAAAAAAGATGATTAAAAAAACAAGCAATATTTTATGGGTAGTTCTCTTTGCGCTACCCGTTTTTTTACAAGCACAAAGCAATAAAGAGCTCTCAGAAAAGAATCAAAAAAAGTTTGATTACTACTTTTTTGAAGCAGAAAAATACAAACAAATTGAACGTTTTGATATTGCTTTAGAGGGCTATTTAAAATGTTATGATATTGATGAAACCAATGCTACAATAGCATTTGAAATTGGACGAACGTATTTAAAACTTGGCAACGCTACAGAAGCTTTGCCCTATTTAGAGAAAGCATATGAATTAGATGCAAACAACAGGTGGATAACCTTAGAGTTGGCAGATTTTTATACCGCTACAAAAGACTATGAAAAAGCCACCCCTTTGTTTATAGAGCTCACAAAAAATTATCCGTCAAAAATTGAATACAAGTTTGAGTTGGCACAAAACCTATTTGCCCAAAAAAGGTACTTGGAATGCATAGATGTGCTCAATGAGGTTGAAGCGTTAACAGGAATTTCTAGCGATTTATCTCGCCAGAAGAAAGATATATACCTTGTTCTTGATGATGCCGACAATGCCCAAAAAGAATTAGAAGCTTTGGCCAATGCCTACCCCAACAATTTAGAATATAAAGGGGTTTTGGCCCAGTTTTACACGGCAAACAACCAAGAAGAAAAAGCCATTGCCGTGTATAGACAAATGCTTAAGCAGGCACCAAACGACCCAAGAGCGCACCTAGATTTGGCCATCATCTATCAAAACCAAGAAGTTTATGACAGCTCTTACAATCACCTAAAAGTGGCCATGGCAAGCCCAGATTTAGAAGTTCCCAAAAAAATTCAGGTGCTTTATTCTGTATTTCAGTTGGGGCAAAAAGACACCGCATTTAAAAAAATGGGATACGATCTTTTAAAACTCTGCATACAAGCAACACCCAACGAGGCCGTACTTTATGCATTGCAAGCCGAAATTCAACTCAACAACAATGAAATACTTGCTGGGCGCAACAGCTTGAAAAAAACAACGCAACTGGGGTTAAATAAACTTCAAATTTGGAGTGAATTGCTTCTGCTAGATGCTCAATTAGAATTAAACGACTCGTTGGTAACAGATGCAACGCTGTTTATAGAACTCTACCCAAACCAACCTCTGGGCTATTTAATGGCTGGCTCGGCCAACCTGCAGCTAGAAAACTACCAAAATGCCATTGATGATTTAGAAGCCGGATTAGATTTTGTCATCGATAATCCCGAATTAGAATTTCAGTTTTATATAACTATTGCTGATGCCTACCACAGGCTAAACGATAATTTAAAAAGCGACAACTATTTTGATAAAGCTTTGGAGATAAAACCAAACGATCCCGGCACATTAAACAACTACGCCTACTACCTTTCAGTACGCGGTGTACGCCTTAAAGAAGCGCTGCAAATGGCAGAAAAGTGCAATAATTTGGCCCCAAACAACGGAATCTTTTTAGACACTTGGGCTTGGGCACTTTACAAAAATGGCAAGTATGTGTTGGCGTTAGAAAAAATAGAATTATGTGCCCAATATGGCGGTGCAGATAGTGGAGAGGTATTAGAACACTGGGGCGATATTTTGTTTAAACTAAATAAAATACCTGAAGCTGTAGAGAAGTGGAAACAAGCGGCCAGTAAGCAAGATGCCTCAGAAAATATTCAGAAAAAAATTGAAACACAGCAATTGTATGAATAAGCTTTTATGGGTTTTACTCATTGTAATTTTGGGTGCCGCTAGCGGATGTAAATCGGGAAAAAAAGTAGAGACAACAAGCAGCGATGTTACCATGTTATCAGCTAAAAAAGCGCTTAAAGCCATTGCTGATTTACCAACCTCTAAGGCATGGGTAAACATTTTGGCCGATGTTACAGTAAACCAAAACGGTGACCAACAAAGTGCTGCCGCTGATGTGCGTTTGCGCCAAGACTCTATTGTGTGGGTAGAATTGTCTGACAAAATAATCGGTATCAAAGCCATACGTGCTTTTGCGATGGCCGATACGGTTGCCTATTACAACCGCATAGAAAGAAATTACTTTGCCGGATCTTATGATTATGTGGAGAAAAAACTCGGCACCAGCTTGCCATTTAATTACATTTTTCAGGTGTTTCAAGGGCAATTATTTATTAACAACGGCCAAATAGAAACGCTAAACAATCATTACATTTTAACGGCAAAAGACGAAAATCAAAATTCTTTTATGGCCGAAATAGAACCCCTACATTTTGATTGTTTGCACCAAGAATTCATCACCAAAACGGACGTGGTAAAAATTTTCTATGCAGATTATAAAGAAATTGATGGCTTTAGATATCCGCACACTATAAAAATAGAAGTACGAGGTAAACAATCTATAACCGCAGATTTTACTGTGAAAAGCATCAACACAAAAGGCCCGTTTAAAACAACTTTTTCTATCAGCAATAAATACGAACGTGTTAAGTAAACTTTTTTACATACTCCTTTTTTGCTCAATTGCCTTTACTGCTTCTGCCCAGCGCGATAGAAAAGTACAGCTACAAGAACGAAAAACGCAATTGCAAGACGAAATAGATTTCGCCAATAAAATTTTACAAGAAACCAAGAAAAACGAAAAATCTACGTTGGGCGAAATGCGCACACTTGCCCAAAAAATTAGAATGCGTGAAGAATTAATTCGCACCATTGATCGAGAAATAAACATCATTAATAAAGAAATAAACGCACTGCAAATCCAGATAGATACACTTGAGGCCAACACAGAAATATTAAAGGCAGAATACGCAGAAACCATACGGCAGGCCTACAAAAACAAGAATAAAAACAACCGCATTATGTTTGTTTTAAGTAGCGAAAACTTTACCCAAGCCTTAAAACGCATGAGCTATTTGAAACAATATGCCAACTTTCGAGAAAAGCAGGTAAACGAAATTAAAGCCAAGCAGGAGGAATTAGGGATAAAAATAGAAGCGCTAAAATCTCAGAAAGCCAAACAAGCCAAACTAAGACAAAGCAAGGAAGGCGAACGCAGTACGCTAGTATCTGAAAAAGATGAGCAACAAAACGTGGTTAACGAATTAAAAAACCAAGAAAAAGAAATTATTAAAGAAATTCAAGCCAAACAAAAAGAAGCCGATAAGCTAGAAAAAGAACTACAACGCATTATTGCAGACGAATTGCGCAAAGCCCGCGAAATTGCCGAACGCGAAAAATTAGAATCAGAAGCAAAAGAAGTTGGACTTGTTGATGGCAAGGATTACACCAAAAGAACCAACAACAAAAAGCTATTGGCACTAATTAATGAAAAGCGCAAGAGCTTAAACTTAAAAGAAAAACCGAAAGAAGAAGTTACGGGTGCTAGCTATGCTTTAACCCCTGCAGCACAACAATTGGCTAAAAACTTTGTGGCAAACAAGGGCAAATTGCCTTGGCCGGTAGAGCGTGGTATTGTTGTAGGCAAGTTTGGCGTGCAGCCTCACCCAATTGTAAAAGGCATTGTAGAAAATAACCCACATATAGAAATTGCCACAGAACCTGGTGCCGAAGTACGTGCCGCATTTGATGGCGAAGTAAGCAGTGTTATTAGAATTCCCGGAGCCAATAAAGTAGTATTGGTGCGCCACGGAAACTACTTTACCGTGTATGGCAACCTGATAGATGTGTATGTGAAAATGGGCGATAAAGTAACCACCAAGCAAAAACTCGGTAAAATTTATACCGATAAACAACAGCAAACTGTGCTGCAATTTGGGTTATGGCAAGATGAGAAAATTCAGAATCCAGAACCTTGGTTGGTGCATTAAGCTGATTGTTTTTTTAACGGTTTCTCCCTTGGCACTCTTCAACCGACATTATTCAAGAACTTGTGGTAAAACAAACGGAAGTGCGTTTTCGACCGGAGAGAGAAAAAAGAGCATGAAGTGCCGTTTTAACCGCGGTTTTGTGTAGCGCAGCGCAACAAAAAGTTCCTGAAAAATGTCTAGCTTTTTGTTTCTTTTCAGCAATGGAAAAGAAAGGCCTAGTGGCCTGAGCGTAGAAAAACCCAATAAAATCTACCCAGAATAATCTTTTACAAACTTATCTCTAGTAACCGTAGTACTAATATTTCCGCCTAAGGCAATAAGGTATTTGTCTTTTTTAATTTCGGCAACGGTACCTCTTTGTTTGGTTACCAACAGCCTAATCTTATCGCCAAGGGCAATGGGCTCACTCAACTGTTTTTTCAATTTGGCCGCCTTGCGTCTGTCTTCTTTTTTAACCGCAGTTTTCATTTCTTTTTCTACATCTCCTGCGTGCTCGCCAAGCATTTTTAAAAAGCGCTCGGTAATTTCCTTTTTCTTTTTAGCACTTTTAAACTTTACGTAGCTGGCAACCAAACTTTCAAAACGTTTACCCCATTGCAAGGTGGTTTGTATTTTCTGCTGATTTTCTTGCGCCTTCTGAAGCTTTGTTTCTAGAATTTTTATTCTGCCTGTATGTTTGTTTTTTAACGCGTTGAGTTCGGCTAACTCGGTTTGCATTTTTTCTCTTGCCGCAGCCAACAGGTTTTTTTCGCCTTGCACGGCCACCAATAATTTATCTATATCTACTGTGCGTTTGTCTAATTTTTGGCGCGCTCTGTTTATTAATGTATGATGAATGCCTACGCGTTGCGCCACCTCAAATGTGTAAGAACTGCCTGGCGTACCCGTGTTTAAAATATATTCGGGAGAAAACGTTTTGCTGTTAAATTCCATACTGGCATTGCACACTCCAGGTAATTTATCGGCCAGCGCTTTAATAGAATTGTAATGCGTGGTAAGCACGCCAACAGCTTTTATTTTATTGAGTTCTTCTAAAAAAACTTGCGCCAAAGCACCGCCCAATTCTGGGTCAGAGCCAGAACCAAACTCATCTATTAACACCAAGGAGTCGGGCATAGCATCTTGCAAAATGGAGGTCATTTTACTGAGTTTTGAACTGTACGTGCTCAACTCATTTTCTATGCTTTGGGCATCGCCAATATCTACCATAAGCAAATTAAACCAGCCAAAAGTGCTGCGCGGATTTGCCGTTACCAGCATGCCACTCTGTATCATAAGTTGTAGCAACCCTACCGTTTTTAGGGTGATAGATTTACCGCCTGCATTGGGACCCGAAATAACCAAAATGCGTTGCTCGGCATTTAATTTTACGTGCAACGGCACAACGCTTTTCTTCTTTGGTTGATTAAAAAACCGCAGTACAGGATTTATTCCGTCTATAATATCAACTTCGGGCAACGCGCTTAATTTGGGCAGCACCGATTTTTCTCTGTATGCAAAACGGGCTTTGGCATTTATAAAATCTATAGTGCGGATAACATGGGTAAACGCAATAAGTTCTTCTCTAAACCTGGCAATAAATGCGGTAAGTAATTTTAAAATGCTCTTTATTTCATGTTGCTCTTCATCCAGCAACATGGCTATTTCGTTATTTATTTCTATGGTTTCTTGCGGCTCTATAAACAACAAAGTTTGTTTGGCCGACCTACCGTGAAAAATGCCTTTTGCTTTAGATTTATAGGCAGCATTCACGGCCAATACACGTCTGTCTTGTTGCACAGTTTCGCTAATTTCCCCCAAATAACCAGCGGCCTGATACCTTTTTAAAACCTTGTAAAAAAGGCGGTCTGCAGCGGCACGTTTGCGTACCAATTGGTGGCGAATATTAGCCAGCTCTGGCGATGCATTGCTGTTTATTTCTCCGCGAATATCAAACACACGGTCCACCTCAACGGGGATTTCTTTGTTGGGTTGTGCATACAAAAAGTATTGAATTACATGGGGAACAACTTCTTTTTGTGCATGAATAAAGCGGTGCAAATTGTTGAACGATCCCACCAAATCTTTTATTTGTAAAAATTCTTCGGGCTCTAAAATGGCGTTTCGAACCTTTAATCGCAGAAAAATTTCATCAACCTCTGTAGCCGCTAATGCAGGCACAGCCATATCGGCTTCGTACAAACCTAAAATCTCGTTTACTTCGTGCAGGGCCTCTTGCGCATCTTCTGGAGTTGCAAAAGGCACAAGTTGCCCCAGTTTCTTTTTTGCCGAAAGCGTTACCGCATATTCTGATGCGCGCTGCCGTACAACGTCAAACTCAACTTCTGTAAAAACTGTTTGGGGGAATGTTTTCATGCGGGGCTAAAATTAAATTTTATTCTTCTTTAAATATTTAGTAAATAATTATACATTTAGACTTAACATTATAAAGGCGTTTGCCAAACTTCTTTCTGAACAGAAAACGACCAAATTTTAGAGTCGGAAAGCAGTTAAAGCCAAGCGCACCCAATAGGGGTGTGGCTTCTTTGCTGTTTTTACTATCGACTCTGGGTGCTTGGTCGTACCTCTGTTCAGTTTGTAAAACGGCAAGAGGTTCACGCCCTTTTTTAATTAGCCGCTTTTTTGAACCCCAAAAGCAATAAACCTAAATTATTTCATTCATAAGAAAAATCACTTTTCTATTAATCTCATTGTTTTTAGTTCATTACAGTCATGGACAAAACTCGACTTTACCGCCCTCATTACGAATACATGATATGGCCATGCCATATAGTAACTCCCCAGGTAATTATACAATTTTTGAAGGAGGAATTACACAGCATCGAACACCTTCTACTAGCTATAATTACAGTATTTGTCAAGGGACTAGACTGGGGTTTGAAAGAAAATGCAGCGCGTCTGATAAACCTTATTATGTAATGATAATTAGTTATAAGGCAAATCCGACACCGTACATTTTGGGCACAAGTTTAAATTCAAATCCTGATTGGCAGTTATTCACTTTTGGGCAAGAAGGATATAAGGATTTGCTTACCGATGATGATTTTTATATTGGTTTTACAACTGATGCTGGAATGTCATCTGTTTCTGATCCAATATCTAATGATATTTGGTATGTTAAAGTAGATGTCGAAAAAGGAATAAATATTAACACACCTACAATTTGCCCAAACCAAAACACTACACTTACTGCTACTGGGTGTGGTTTAATTTATGCGCAAAACACATATGACCCGAGTTATCCATCTTTGCTCGCTTATTGGTCTACAGGAGCAGTTGGTGTTGATAATATTACCGTAAATCCAATATCTACAACTAATTATAAATTTATTACAAAAACCTTTGTAGTTGATTTTATTCCTATTCCAACAAGTCCAGCGTCTAGCGTATATTTATTAAGTACAACATATCAAGCTACTGTTTCAGTTCAAACTCCAATTCCCCCTGCAATTATTGGCAACAATACCATGTGCGATAATAATAATGTTTATGCCATTTCAAATTATCAAGCAAATCAAGTGTATAACATTTCGGTTAGTCATGGCAGTGCAAGTTCTGTTAACGCCAATGGCGAGTTTACCGTAACGTGGCAGAATTTCCCCAACCCCGGAGTGGCTACAATCACTGTAACAGCAACAGATAATTTAAACTTAGGCTGCACAGAAACCACTACTATTGAGGTAGCCAGTTGTTGCGAAGGAAGCCAATCTGGAGATTTAGATGCGCCAGTTAAATATGTAAATGCTAGCGCTAGTCAAATTACCGCAGGTAGCTTTACAAACGCAAACCACCAAATTGTAATAAATGGTACGTTTACCATTGACCAAAACTTTAACATTACGGGTTGCAATCACATAAAAATGGCACCCAACGCAGAAATTATTATAAACCCAGGTAAAACCTTAAACATTGGTAACAGCCGCTTGGCAGGAGACGAATGCAACTACATGTGGAAAGGTATTGTTGTAACAGATCGCACTGCACACTTTAATAGTTATAATGGCACTTTTATAGAAGATGCCTATAATGCCGTTTGGGCAAAGCAAAACGCCTACGTTTCGGTTACAGCTAGCAATTTTGTAAATAATGAAGTAAGCCTAAAGTTTACAGATACAGAACCCAAGCCCATTGGTAGCCCCATTGCACCCATTGCCAATACAAGTTATGTGTATGGCAACCAGTTTTACAGCACAGGCAATTTTAAACCACCTTTTGCGGCCACTTACAAAGGGGCTAGTGCCATTTATACAAATAATATTACCGACTTACATATTGGAGACAACAACCAAAACCAAAATGTGTTTAATGCCATTGGCAGTGCGGTGTATGCAGAAAACACCTACATGCATTTGGTAAACAACCTTATAAAGAACACAGAAGGCTCTGCCGTATATTTTAGAAACATGGCTGTGGCACAAAATGGTTTTTATGTTTATGCAGTTTATGCCCGTATGCATGTTGAGAACAATATTTTTCAGGGCAACATGCCACATGCCATTTATGGTTTTGGGCGCATAGAGGCAAAAAACAACACCTTTAAAAACCGCAACGCAAACTCACCCACCATTTGGGTACGCGAAGTTGCACGAGATAGTTACGTAAATAACAATACCTTTAGCCCTATAAATAACAATACAGGGGTAAATGTAACCGTACCCGCTGTAAAATTAGAGCGTGCTGCAGCACCTTATTTAGGGATGAAGCTAACTGTAAACAACAATACCATACACCGCTACCGCAGCGGTATAGAGCTTACCAATACACAAGCCTATATTGGGACACAGCCCGATTTGCTTACACGTAAAATAAATGTAAAAAACAACACTGTTAATAATGCAGACAACGGCACCGCTACCAAGCGGGTGTATGGCATACGCCTGCAACATGCCAATGGCGCAAACGTAGAAGACAACGCAGCCAAAAGGCTTGGCGGCATTACAACGACCAGTTATGGCAGAACAACCACAGAGCGCGGCATTGCCATAAGCCAAACACAAAATGCACAGATAATTAATAATGATATTGAAACCTATGGCAACGGTATATGGGGCGCAGGCGTTTTAAGAGGCACTTATTTTGGGTGTAATATTTCTACCGCAAACTATTATGGATTTTATTTTTTACCCCCTAGCCCAAAAGCCAACACCATTTTAAGCCACCAAGGCACCCCAACCAAACCACCCAAAACCGTTGGATAGACCCCGTTGCAAGCGTAGGTGCTTTTGACCGTGTTGCTGGCCAAGTAGATGCCAGCAATGGCGCACCCGAGTGGTACTTTAATTCTATGCCAAATTTATATCATGCTGCTATTTCAGCAAGTAATGATCCTACTTTTATTGTGGGGCAGAGTCAAAACGAAGTGCCCCAAAACAGTTGCAACACATTTATATGGTGGACAGATGGTGTGTTTTTTAAAGGCGACCGAGAAGATGAATTAGGTGCTATTGTACAAAACGACCAGCAATACCAAGCTTTGCAAGAAGAGTTTGCCCAATTTGGCGAAGAATATCTGTTTGATTTGCTTACCCAAGAACCAGAAATAATGAACACCAACACGCCCAATGAAGATGATATTTATGTAAACTGGATGGACAGTATTAGCGAAACCAACATAGGCCAATTTTATGCCGTAATGGAAGCGTTAGACTCAGGTAATATTACAGATGCCATTTTACTTAATGCTCAAATAAACCCAGAGAATGTAATTGAAAGCAACCGCAAAACCGTAAACTACTATTACCTTACCAAATATGTGCAGGGCAAAGAAATTGGTTATGAAGATAGTTTAGCACTTTCTCCCATAGCTTTGCAAACCCCTTACGTAGGTGGAGATGCTGTATTTGGTGCACGGGTTATGTTGGGCATAGACCCAGATGAGGAAGGTTTGGCCTATAAAGGTGAATTAGATATGGGTAAAGCAATAGAAGATACTTACAGGGTATATCCTAACCCTGCCAAAGAAGCAATAACAGTGGAGCTGCTTAACGATACCTTTACAGAAACGACAGAAGTTGTGGTTATGGATATTATGGGTAGAATTGTTTTGCATCACAAGCCAGCCGTAAGTGCTAAAAGCATTGCTCTGCCCTTAACGAATTTACAGAGCGGCATTTATGTGTTGCAAGTAAAAGAGGCAAATCAAATTCTTTTCTCAGAACGGATTGTAGTTAACAAATAACAAATCAATATCCTGCACAGCACTTGCTGTGCAGGATATTAATAATGAAAAAAATATACATCATATCATTTCTATCCTTTTTGTTCTTGCAACAAATTACAGCACAACAAATAAACAACCTTGTGCCTAATGGTGATTTTTCGGAAATTGATAGTTGCTTTGGTTGGGGATATTCAATATGGAAAGCGCCTTATTGGGGTGCGGCTTTACCCAATCAATATTGCTCTTCTGATTATTTTAATGAATGTCAATTTAATGAAAGTTTTACCCCCCTCCCACCGATAAACGAATATTTAATTAAAGAATCCCATGGTTGTGCAGGAATACTAGCGATTACTGAGAATTCATTCTATAGAGAATATTTGCAAGTAACACTTGAATCTGTTTTGGTAAAAGACACCTTTTATATTTTTAAAATATCTATAATACCTTATTACGATTTTGCGCAAATGGGTCTTTTCGTGAATAGATTAGAATTTTTACTTGAAAATAATAAAATTTCCGCCCCTTTAGTTCAAGGTTATATCCCCGGTCGCATAGACACAACGCCCAGTTTGGTTTACCTAGGTGCATTTTTAAATGATACGGCAAATTGGACAACTTTAACATTTACCTACAAAGCCAAAGGCGGTGAGCAATGGCTAACCATTGGAAACTTTAGTCCTGATAATTTAATAGGAACCCAGCGCGCGAATGATGGTTATCAAGGGCCTTATAAAAACGCTTATTACCTCATAGACAATGTAAAACTCTACAAAGCCAGCGATACCCTTGTGCGTAAATTGCCAGAACCTATTATGCCCAATGTGTTTAGCCCCAACCAAGATGGTGTAAATGAGTATTACAAAATAGAAAACCTGCCAGAAAATAGCAGTTTAGAAGTGTTTAACCGTTGGGGCAGCGTGGTGTTTAAACAGCAGCCCTAC
>JAUHWL010000028.1 GCA_030424545.1 Bacteroidia bacterium | reverse complement strand
TTTTACAACAAAAATTGTTGATGCCGCTATTTGGACCAATGAAGGTTTAGGTGTTGAGTTGTTTGTTGCTTCTACCGATACGAGCGACTGGAATACGCTAGACACCACAGGAATGACATGGGATTTGATGCATAACTCACCAAACACTTGGGACGAAGGGTCGTTTAATGATGGTGCGGTAGGTCACCCAGACTACGGTTGGGGTTTGTATAACAACATAACGCACAATGTTTTTGGTAGCAAAATATTTGTAATGAAGCTAGAAAACGGTAGTTACAAAAAGGTTATGATTCAATCTATGTTAACCAATGGAGACTTTAGCTTTAAAATAGCCAACCTAGATGGTACTTCAGAAGTTTCTAAAACAGTAAACAAAAGCAGTTACAACACAAAGAACTTGTTTTATTATGATGTAATTAACGATGTTTTTGTTGATAGAGAGCCTGTTAATGCTGATTGGGACATGTTGTTTACCCGATACATGGAAGAAATTATTCCCGGAACATATTACCCCGTAACAGGTGTTTATATAAACCCTGCAGTAACTGGTGCAAAAGCAGAAGGTGTTGATACAAACACAGCTGATTGGAATAATTACACCCAAACAGATTCAATCACTATTGTAGGGTCAAACTGGAAATCGTTTAACAACGGAACTTTCCAATGGGTAATAGCGGATTCATTGGCTTACTTTATTACCGCGCAAGATGGCAATATGTACAAGCTAATTTTTAAAGATTTTGGAGGCTCTTCTACGGGCGATATAACGTTTGCTACATCCATAGTTTCTGCCATTGGCATTAATGAAGACGTGCTTGCTAGCAGTGTTATGTTTTACCCTAATCCGGCTAACGATATTTTAAATGTTGATGTTGAAAGAAACGGTAAAGCAGAATTGTTGTCTTTAACAGGTGCAAGAGTAGTTTCTAAAACATTAAATGCCGGAATCAATTCGCTAGATGTTTCTTCATTAGCAACGGGCGTATATGTATTGCGCGTTTACCAAAATCAACAAGTAAGCATTTTCAAGGTTGTTGTTGAGTAAGTTTAAACATATTATTCTAATAATTGTAGCATCTTCTTGGGCCATGGTAGCTCAAGAAGGTGCCATTTTTGTATTCGATGCAGAAACCAAAAAACCTGTAGAATTTGTTCATCTAATTTTTACAGATTTGGTTAATGGGAAACAATTTGTTTCTACTACAGACGAGAAAGGCAGAGCCGATAACTTAGCGCGAAATAAATCGAAAACGCTGATTACTTTTATCGGATATGAAAAATTAGAAGTAGAAATAGAACCCAATCAAACCTATAATTTTTCAATAAAACCAGGGGCAGAAGGTTTAGAAGAAGTTGTTGTTACGGGACAATATTCTCCTGTATCTGAGTCTAATTCGGTATTTAAAGTAAAGCTGTTAACCCGAGAGCAAATAGAAAGTCGCGGAGCAATTACCTTGAATGAATTGCTTAATAACCAATTAAACATTAGGGTTTCGCAAGACAATATTTTGGGCAGTGGATTAGAAGTTCAAGGCCTTAAAGGAAATAACATAAAAATTTTAATAGATGGTGTGCCTATGTCGGGCCGCCTAAATGGCAACATAGATTTAAGCCAAATAAACCTAGACAACATTGAGCGGGTAGAAATTATAGAAGGCCCCATGAGTGTGATGTACGGTAGCAATGCTTTGGGAGGCACTATAAATTTAATTACCAAAAAAGCCAAGAAAAACAGCTACAGTGGTGGTGCAAAATTATATTACGAAAGCGTAGGCATGTACAATACAGACGCATGGGCTAACTACGGAAATAAAAAAAATACTGCAAAAATTAACATAGGTCGTAACTTTTTTGACGGATGGAGCCCAGAGCCAACAGAGCGCTGGCAACAATGGAAGCAAAAAGAACAGTATTTTGGCAATGCAGCATATCAACATTCTTTTAAAAACCTAGATCTTGGTTTTGCCGTTGATGGATTATGGGAACGCATAAAAGATAAAGGCGATAGAAGAAGTGAGTTTAGCAATTATGCCTTCGATAACTGGTACACAACAAACCGTTGGATGCAAACACTTACGGCCGATGTAAAAAACATTAAAAATCATAAACTCAATGTAATTGGGTCTTATACATACTACAACCGAGAAAAAATTAGATACAACAGAGACCTTGTAAACTTATCGCAAGAAATAACACAAAATCCGGGCGATCATGATACCACGCGTATAAACACAGTATTGCTAAAATCAGTGTTAAGTAGTGGTTTTAAGGGACGCATCAATTATCAACTAGGTACAGATTTTAATTGGGAAAACACGTTTGGTGGTAGAATAGAAGGTACGCCACAAATTGGAGACTACGCCATATTCGGAAATGTAAATTGGTATGCTACAGATTGGCTAAAAATTCAACCTGGCCTAAGATGGGCGTATAACACAGAATACAATTCGCCTGTGGTGCCTAGCATAAATTTTCAAGTAAAAAAAGATGCCAACTGGCAAGTAAGGCTAAGTTATGCCCACGGTTTTAGAGCACCTTCATTAAAAGAGTTGCATCTAGTGTTTGTAGATGCCAATCATAAAATTTATGGTAACCCTAATTTAGAGCCAGAAAACTCTAAACATGTTCATGCATATTTTACGTGGAATAAAAGCATTACAAAAACACAAAGTATAAAAGTAGAGCCTTCATTGTTCTTCAACCGTATTAACAATATGATAGATTTAACCCCGTACAATGGGTTAGAGTACACTTATTTAAACATAGACCAATACACAACGTTTGGAGGTAAAATCGAGGTAAATTACCGCATTCATCCTGATTTTGATTTTAAAATTGGATACGCAGAATTGGCTTATAGCAGTAGCCTACAGCCCGAAGAAGAAAATAAATTCTTTTATTCGCCAGAGTTTTCGGCATCGTTTAATTATTGGCGTTCAGAAAAAAGATTTAGGTTTAACGTGATATATAAATATAACGGCAAGGTGCCAGATTTTAGAGTTGGAGATGCTGGGGAAGCCGTTCAAGTAACCATTCCAGCATTTAATTTATTAGATGTAACATCAAGTTATGCTTTTTTCAAAAACAAATTAACATTGAGTGCAGGAGTGAAAAATATATTTGATGTAAGTAATCTAGATGTAATAAATGGCAGCGGAGGGGTACATGCCAGTGGTAGTTTTGTTGCAGGTTGGGGACGTAGTTATTTTGTTAGCTTAAAATTTAACCTGTTATGAAAAGCATATTCCTTGTAACACTCGTGGCTATGTTTTTTGTAGCCTGCGAAAAAAAAGAAGTACCGGTAGCACCAGCAACAAGCCAAGCACTTATAGCAGGCATGGGAGATGATTATCTAAACATGCTTTATTTTAATGTAAACACTGGGCTTTTTGTAAAACAAATGCCACATACAGGTTATAGTTTACAGTTTAAAAATGCAGAAAGCAGTAAGCATGTTTATTTAAACAGCAGCAACTTTATGTTCGTTCGCAATTTTGGCCAGGTGCCATTTGCAAGCGTTACTGATACCACAAGTGCAGCGCTATGGAAATATGATTTTCCTGATGGAGATGAAAATAGAACGGCTTTTGGCCGTTGGTTTGATGAAAACGGAATAACAAAAAACAATGTATACGTAGTTAATTTAGGTTATAACGAATTAGGAAATAGTTTGGGGTTTTTAAAAATGCAAGTAAAAGAAGCCAATGCAACAAGCTACGCAATTCGGGTTTCTGATTTAAATAATTCCTTTGATACAACCGCAATCATTTATAAAGATGCCGAAAAAGATCAAATACAATTTTCGCTTTTAAATTTTGCTATAGAAGATATTGAGCCGAACAAAACAGATTGGCATTTGCATTTTACACAAGCCACAGATTATGATATTACGGATCAAGGCGACACCATTCCTTACTTGGTACGTAGTGTGTTAATAAATCAAACCAACACAGAGGTAGCCAGGTTAGAAAATGTAGAGTTTGATGCGTTAAAAAAAGATGATGTAAAAAATTTAAACTATAGCAATGCAAAAAATGCCATAGGTTTTAATTGGAAATCTTTTTCGCTGGTTACGGGTATTTACGAAGTGTTGCCAAATTTGGTTTATATAATAAAAGAAAACAGCGGCAATTATTACAAACTTAGGTTTGTAGAGTATTATAATGACCAAGGTGAAAAAGGATATGCAAAATTTGAAATCATAGCCTTATAGCATTTTAATTCGTGTAATTCCGCGTCTTTTTTTTCATCATCAACCTTTCATGATTTTCATCATGTTTTCGGACTAAAAACCACACAACCAGCAACTTAAGTAAAAATGTATGTGATGAATGTCACGTGCTAAGGATCCTTGTCGCCTTAAATTTGTTATGTTCTTTAGCATAAGCATTTAACAAATAAAAGAGGCGAAAGATGAAAAATCTTGTCATACTTGGTGCAGGATCTGCAGGCACAATGATGTCTAATCACCTGATTAAAAAATTACCTAAAAACTGGAAAATTACAGTTGTGGACAAAGACAAAGTGCACTACTACCAGCCAGGTTTTTTATTTCTTCCGTTTGATATTTATACAGAAGATCAGGTAAAAAAACCAAAGAAAAAATTTGTACCCAAAGGCATAAATTATATCGAAGAATCTATAGATAGGGTTTCGGCAGAGGAAAATTTGGTTTACTTAGAAAGCGGCCAAAAATTATCCTTTGATGTATTAATTGTTGCAACGGGATCTCAGATTGCTCCCGGAGAAATAGATGGAATGCAAGGGTCTGGTTGGCACAAAGATGTTTTTGATTTCTACACGTTTGAGGGTTCTAAAAATTTGCGCGATTACTTGCGCACATGGCAAGGAGGTAAAATGGTAGTTCATATAACAGAGATGCCCATAAAATGTCCGGTTGCACCATTAGAATTTGCCTTTTTAGCAGACTCATATTTTAAGAAAAAAGGGATGAGAGAAAAGGTAGAAATCACCTATGTAACACCACTATCTGGGGCCTTTACCAAACCTACAGCAACAAAAAAATTAAACTATTTGTTGGATGAAAAAAATATAAATATCGTTTCGGACTTTAACGTAATGCAAGTTGATAATGAGAACAAAAAGCTTGTGAGCTATGACGATATGAAAGTTCCATATGATTTATTGGTAACGGTGCCAACCAATATGGGTGATACATGTATAGAAAGAAGCGGATTAGGAGATGATTTAAATTTTGTCCCTACAAATCATCACACACTTCAAAGCCTAGAGCATAATAACATTTTTGTAATTGGTGATGCAACCAATGTTCCTGCATCTAAAGCAGGTTCTGTGGCACATTTTCAGGCTGAAGTACTTACTGAAAACATCTTGAATTTTATTCAAGACAAACCCCTTGTTCCAGGGTTTGACGGCCATGCTAATTGTTTTATAGAAACGGGCAATAACAAGGGTATGCTTATAGATTTTAATTATACCCAAGAACCGGTAGACGGAACTTTTCCTATACCGGGAATAGGGCCTTTAAAATTGCTTAAGGAATCTTGGTTTAATCACCTAGGTAAAATGGCCTTTAGGTGGATATATTGGAATATGCTTTTAAAGTCTATACCTATACCTTTTGTAAAACCAAAAATGTCATTAAAAGGAAAAAACATTAAAACAAACTAAACTTAAAAAAAATGGAAAAAGTAATTGCAGGAAAAACCATAAACGTAAACGAAGAGGGCTATTTATTAGATTTTGATCAATGGGATAAAAGCATTGCAGAACAAATAGCAATAGAAGAAGGTATTGGAGAGCTAACAGACCGGCATTGGGCTGTTGTAACATGGTTGCAAGAGCAAGAAAAAAATAAGGTTGCCCTAACCATTCGTAAACTTGGCAAAAGTGGTGTAACAGATATAAAAGAATTTTATGCGCTTTTTCCAGGTGGTCCGCTAAAAAAAGCAACAAAAATTGCAGGAATTAAAAAACCTGTAGGGTGCATTTAAAAGAGATGTTTTAATTAAAAAATTTAATGCTATGACAGATATATCAGCAACAAAAGAGCCTCAACAAGAAAAAATAGAGAAGCCTAGACCCATTAAAAAAGTATGTTTTATAGTGGCAAAAAGCACCATAGATAGCGCGTATGCAGCAATGGTTATGGCAAATGGTGCACGCATGGAAGGAATTGATGTAGAAATGTTTTTCACCTTTTTTGGTTTAGATGTAATAAACAAATCAAAAATGACCAATTTGCATGTAGCAACAGTAGGAAATCCGTCTATGCCGATACCTACAATGCTTGGCGGACTACCTGGAATGGAAGCATTAGTTTCTAACCAAATGAAAAAAGAGATGGAACGTTTGGATTTACCTCCTGTTGATGAATTTATGGAGATGATTCATTTAAGTGGAGGTAAGATTTGGGCGTGTAAACTCGCTATGGATATGTTTAAATTAGAAGAAAAAGATTTGGTAGAATATTTAGATGGTGTGTTAACCGTTGGCGATTTTTACCAAAGAGCTGCTGGGGAAGGTACCCAGATTATTTTTATTTAGTAAGTTTTAGTTTAATCCTTAAAGCGTGCCCTTGTGGCACGCTTTTCGCATTTATAGCGTTATAACTTTAAATTCGTTAGTTATGAAAACGATCAAACTACTTACAGTTCTTTTGTTGGCTTCTGTAATATCTATACAGGCTGGTAAAAAAGACAACACAATTAAGGTTTATAAAAAATTATCTCAAACGCCATTTGCTGTTGGGGAAAACATTTCATACCGTATACATTATGGGTTGATGAATGCCGGAACAGCTAATATTCAGGTAAAAGGAATCAAGAAGATTAGAGGTAAAGACACGTATCACATGGTGGGCACAGGTAAAAGTGCAGGAATGGTTCATTGGTTGTTTCCAACCAATGATAGATATGAAACGTTTATGGATACCCATACCTTAGAACCCATCAAATTTATTAGGGATGTTGATGAAAACGGTTTTATTATAAAGCGAAACATCAACTTTAACAGAGAAAATGAAACGGCTGTAGACCTTTATCTTAAAAAAGATACCGTTTTTAAAATGCCATCTAATGTGCAAGATATTTTTTCGGCATTTTACTTTGCAAGATCTTTAGATGTTACAGACATTGTAAAAGGCGATATCATTCAAATTCCGGTTTTCTTAGATCATGAAATGTTTCCGTTTACCATAAAGTTTATGGGTAGAGAAATGGTAAAAACAGATTTTGGCAAAATCGCATGTTTAAAGTTTGTTCCCGTAGTGCAAGAAGGTCGTGTTTTTAAAGATGAAGATGATTTGTTTTTATGGATAAGTGATGATATTAACCATGTGCCAATACGCATCCAATCTGAATTGCTTGTTGGTTCTATTAAAGCAGATATTACTGAGTTTAAGGGATTAAAAACACCATTGGTATTTAAGTAATAAAAATTTTTAAAAAGAGCACCGCTAAATTTATTTGGCGGTGCTCTTTTTATTTCTAATCATTCATTTTAAGTGACTTTTAACACTTACTAAAAGAATGTAAATCAATACATTCGCGTGCTTTAAATATGGGCTTTTAAAACACAAATAAGTCTAGGTTTCTTAAGAGAATTAATGAAGAGAAAAAATATACTTACCCTCATTTTAGCAGGATTCTTTCTAATTATTGTTGTTTTGGTAATTGTTCTTAAAGACAATAATCCATTGCCAGAATATAATGATGAGGTTACAGACTCTGTAGCGGTAGTTCCTCCACCCAAAGCACCTCTATATGGCCTAGAAATAGATACTTTAATTGTTTTTAATGGCGAGGTTAAATCTGGAGATTCTTTTGGAAAATTAGCGGGTGAAGCGGGGCTGCCTACTTCTGCCATTTATAACATTGCCGCCAAAATTGAAGCCGTATTTGATGTTCGAAAAATCAAAGCGGGCAACAGGTTTACCTTGTTAAAAGGAGAAAATTCGCAGACTCCATCATTTTTTGTTTACGAAGAAAGTTTGCTTGAATACTATGTAGTGTCACTAAAAGATAGCGTTTATGCCCTAAAGGGAGAGCGTTTAAAAACAATAAAAGAAAAGCATGTTTATGGTGTTATTTCAAGCTCTTTGTCTCAAACTTTAAACAACCATACACTAACCAACAAATTGTCGGGTATATATGCATGGACAATTGATTTTTTTAGAATTCAAAAAGGAGACTCTATAGCTGTGATTTATGATGAAATATTTATTGATGACTCTATTTATGCCGGTGTAGGAGAAATAAAAGCTGTGAGGTTTAAACACTATGGCAATGATTATTATGCATTTAATTATACAGACCCTTCCGGTGAAAGTGAGTTTTATGATGAAACAGGCAAGAGTCTTAGAAAAGCATTTTTAAAAGCACCATTAGAATATTCAAGAATAAGTTCGCGGTTTACAATGAGGCGTTTTCACCCTGTTCAAAAAAGATGGAAGGCGCACTTAGGAACAGATTATGCCGCGCCTAGAGGCACGCCAATTTTAAGCACAGCAGATGGTGTAATAGAAAAAGCTGGGTACACAAGTGGCAATGGCAATTATGTGAAAGTTAGGCACAATAGCGTGTATAGCACGCAGTATTTACACATGAGTAGAATTGCTTCTGTCTCCAAGAAAGGAAATAGAGTGAGACAAGGAGATGTGATAGGATACGTAGGGAGTACAGGATTAGCAACGGGTCCACATGTGTGTTACAGATTTTGGAAAAACGGTAAGCAAATAGATCCGTTTGGTGAAAAACTCCCTGACGCCAACCCCATAAAAGAAGAATATAAGGAGGCCTTTATGGCCTATATAAAAGACCCAATGGCTAGGCTAAATGATGAGTAACTGCGGCATATTGTGATGAGTATTTACTACTATTTAGTGTTATTATTGCCTAACGGAGAAAAACTGGTTTAAGAAGTGTTAAAGATGTTCTAATGATAAAAAAATACGCATTACTTTTTTTATTTTTTGTAATAGGAGTTTTGGCAAATGCAACGCCATATCTAAATGTAATTGATACCAATTTAGCTCCGGTTACAAATATTTATTTAAGTAAAACAGGTAAAGCTACCGTTGCGCTTAACACAAATTCTTACAACATTAACACAGATAGCGTTTATTTAAGTTCTACGGAATTTTCATGTGCACATGTTGGGCCTAACAATAATTTACTGGTTCAGGTTTTTGATACTACGGGAGTTGTGCCAATGCTTTCGTTTGCTGGTAGCACCTTGGCTTGGGTTAAGGATACTAGCGCACCAAGCATTTCAATTTTACCTTCATACACACTTTATTTAAATGCGCTTGGAACCGCCCAATTGTTGTTTGCCAATATAGATAATGGTACCTGGGATAGTTGTGGGGTGAATTATAATGGCTTTAAAGTATTGTCAAAAATCAACTATTCATGTGCAGACACGGGCACTACAAAACGTGTTATTTATGTGCCAGATTTTAACGGCAACACAGCTTCAGACTCTATATTATTAACCGTTTTAGATACAAATACCGCAGGTTATGTTAAGACTCCGTTTACGGCAAGTCTTATTTCTGGAACAGTTTCGATTAGCAAGAATGATGTATTGAGCAATGTAAAAGGAAATTGCAACAATGCATCAGTTACCTTATTAAGTGATACCGTTTTTACATGTGCAGACGTATTACTAAATCCAAACTACATTAAGTTTAATTTTAGTAGTGGAGCAATTAATATACTGGATAGTGTAGCGGTAACAGTTGTAGATACAGTAAAACCAACGTTGGTATTAAAACCAGATACGGTGTATTTGGTTTCTAATGTTGCTTCGGTGAGTTTTGTGCATGTTGATGATGGTAGCTATGATAATTGTGCGCTGGATAGCGCAACCTTAAACGGACTTTCTGCCATAAACTATACTTGTGCAGATACGGGTATGCATAAAATTGTGGTAAAACTTTATGATGTAAATGGTAATTTTTCGGTAGATACAGCCACAATTTATATTGCCGATGCGGCAATTCCATCTTACACTAAAGTTCCATTTACAGCTTATTTAAACCAGGATTCTGTGCGTGTATCTCAGTCGGATGTCTTGTCAAACATTACTGGAGGGTGTTACCCCCCAACGGTTTTAATCTCTAGCGATACAACTTTTTACTGTGCGGATATCGCACAAAACCCCAACTACATTGTATTTTCTATTTCTACAGGTGTTATAACCCTTACAGACAGCGTGCAAGTAATCGTAGCAGATACCACCGCACCAAACCTGGTATTAAAATCAGATACGGTTTACGTTACCTCTGGGCAAGCAACCCTCACGTTTGCTGATATAAACAACAACTCAACCGACAACTGTGCTTTAGATAGTGCCACGGTAAATGGCGGCAGCCAAGCCTTTTTTGGATGCTCCAATTTAGGCCTACAAAAAGTAATGGTAAACCTATACGATGCCAGCGGCAATGTGGCTACAGACTCCGTTAACATTATTGTGCTAGACACCGTAGCACCTGTGGTATCTCTGCAATCAGACACGTTAATTTTGGTAGGCGGCCAAGTAGCCCTCACGTTTGCCGAGATCAACAATAACTCAACCGACAATTGCGCTTTAGATAGCGCCACGGTAAACGGCAGCAACCAAGTTTTATACACTTGTGCCGATACCGGATGGCAAAAAGTACACGTAGTATTGTATGATTTATCAGGAAATGCCAGCACAGATTCTGTAGATGTATATGTGGCAGATACCATTAATGCCACGTACACCAAAACACCTTATGTGGCTGTATTGGTTGGCGATTCTGCAGTGGTAAGTCGCGCCAACATCTTGCAAAATGTAGCGGGCGGATGTTATACCCCAGTGCTAACACTAACCAGTGACACCATATTTTACTGTGCAGATTTACTTCAGAACCCGCATTACATAACATTTACATTAAACGGCAGCGGCCCAACCCTTACAGACAGCGTGCAAGTAATCGTAGCAGATACCACCGCACCAAACCTGGTATTAAAATCAGATACGGTTTACGTTACCTCTGGGCAAGCAACCCTCACGTTTGCT
>JAUHWL010000015.1 GCA_030424545.1 Bacteroidia bacterium | reverse complement strand
ACACCAACTACAAAAACACGTGGGATGGCACCTACAACGGCCAACCACTAGAATTTGGCGTTTATACCTACGTAATATATTGGAGCAAAGACGAAGTAACCACTGGCCGTAAAATGGGCACGGTTACAATTTTACCGCGGTAGGCTGATTTGGGAATACTGATTTTGGACCTCGGTTAGCGGCTATCGACTTTTGTATTCTGCCCGTCTTAAAACAAACGGCCTTTATCCGTCATCCCTAAAACAATCATCCTTGTTTTAAGTATCCCGAATTTTGTTTCTTCCGTTTAGTTTAACGTCTTACAACTAACATCTACCTTATTATCTCCTCTATTTCTTAACCCCCTTTAAATCTTGTCCGCCTTGATGTAAAATTAATGCGGCAACATCGCCTTGGTCATTCAGCACAAATTCTACTTGGGCATCTACAACCTTTAAAAAGAATTCTAACTCAGATTTGGCGTAAAGTTCAAACGCAGGCTGCCCTGTAGCTTGCCCAAAAAGTTTACCGTTTTGTATACTTACGGTAATGATGAAATTTGGGTCTAACTCATACTCGCCAACAAATTTTTCTAGTGCTTTTGGGTCTAACGCAATTTCTTCTACCACGCTAATTTCTTGGTCTGTTTTTTTGGCAACTTCTTTAACACCGCGGTTGTTAGATACCACTGCAGTTATTTGATGCATACCATTGCGTTTAAAAGTTAGGCGGGTAAAGCTGTTGTTAAAAAAGAATTTGTCTTCTTGGTACGGAAATATTTCATACACAGAGCCGCCCGTTCTTACACTAAAAATATGATCTTCTTTTACGGTTATGGTGCGCGTTGTGCCGTCTTCAAAAGCGTACACAGCTTCGTATTCTTTTAATTGTTGGGCGCTTAATTTTAAGATGGGCGGATTTTCTACCGAAAAATTAATGGCCGCAGCGGCCGATTTTATCGCTACCGATTCTGGTGAAAACCCATCTCGATTGGTAAGTATAGAAACAAAAACATCTTCGGACGGAATGTAGATGCCATACGAGGTAAACCCAAAAATTCCGCCTCCGTGTTCTACGGTTTTTTTATCATCTAGCTGGCTAATTACCCAACCGTAACCGTAATTGAGCGCTTTATCAAATTGATTGGTATAGCTTTTCCAAGCCTTTTGTTTAGATTCTTCGCTAATTAAGGTGTTGTTGGCTATGGCGTGTATCCATGTATTTTGGTCTTCTACCGTACTCATAATTGCACCTGCTGCATGCGGCTGACTAAAACTTAGGTATTCGGCATTTATAAATCCATCTTTTGTGGGTTGATATCCGCAAGCGCGATTGGGAATAATTTGGCTTCTAGAGCCGTAATACGTATGGTTTAACCCGATTTTAGTAAAAATGCGTTCTTGTATAAACTCGGCATAACTCTTTTTAGAAACCTTTTCTATAATGGCGCCAAGCAAAACATAACCCGAATTAGAATAGCTAAAATTGGTGCCCGGAACAAAATCTAACGGCTCGTTTTTAAAGATATCAATTACTTCTTGGGTGGTCATATCTTGCCTCCAAACCTTCATCCAACTGGGCATGCTTGTGTAATTGGGTATGCCTGCGGTGTGTGTTAATAGTTGGTGTATGGTAATTTCATTTTCTTGTTTTGGGTAGTCTTTTAAATATTTAGAAATAGGGTCTGTAACATTTAGTTTACCATCTTCTTCTAGCATTAAAATGGCTACAGCCGTAAACTGTTTAGATATGCTGCCAATTTCAAAAACGTTGTTGGGGGTGTTGTTTAGATCTAGCTCCAAATTGGCTTTACCGAATCCTTCTTCGTAAACGGTTTTTCCTTTTTTAGAAATTAAAATAGCACCTCCTGGGCCATCAGCTTGGTATTTTTCGGCAATGTAACTTTCTACTTGCTTGTTTATATTTTGTGCAGAAAGGGTATATGTAAACAGCAGTAAAACTAAAATTGATGTAAAATTTTTCATGGTGTTTTTGTTTGTAGATGCAAATTAATCTTCAAAATAAGAATCGTCAAAACCAATTAGGTATACGTTTTCTTCGGCACGCGTAAAAGCGGTATAAAGCCAACGTAAATATTCTCGGTCTACTTTTCCTTCGGGCAGCCAGCATTGTTCTATAATAACGTGTGGCCATTGCCCGCCTTGTGCTTTATGACACGTTACTACGTGGGCAAACTTTACTTGTAGCGCATTGTAGTAGGGGTCTTCTTTTACTCTTTTTATGGTTCCTTGTTCGCCATAATCTTCTAATATGGATTCAAACAAATCTCGTTGAGCTTTTTGCGAAATAGAAGGCGCATCTGCTTGCAGCACATCCAACATAATTTTTACATCTATGGGCGGCTGTTCTGGGTAATCTAATAGCTGAATGGTAGCATCTGTAAATGTGTGATTGTACAGCTGCTCTCTGTTGCGCAAGCTTAAAACCTCTATGGTATCTCCGTTGGCAATAAATCCTGCTTTGGCATCTTTTGGTAGCCAATGGTAATTGTTTTTTACCACCATCAACTGGTCTCCAGAGTTTAAAATATCATCTTTAAACTGTATGCGTGCGCGGATGTCTAGGTTGTATTGATTGGCTCTTTTGTTGCTTCGCACAATCATAATTCCGTTTTCGGTGCTATTGTCATGAAAACATTTTTGAAAAACTTCTTCCATCTCAAAAGGATCGGTAAGCCGAATAACATCTTTGGCAACTTCTATTTTTGGGGTTTTATTCTCGTCTTCGGCAATAAGCTGGCGCAGTGCTGTGGCATTTTTAAGCACAACAGATTCTTGCGCTTGGCGTATAACTTGGGTAAGATTTTGTTGTACAACGGTTAACCCAAACAAATTTTGCAGCGTTTGCACATTAAGCGCAGGACTTAAATCTAAACCCACCGGTGGCAATTGGGCACGGTCTCCAATAAACAAAACTTTGCATTTGTGCCCGGCAGCAATATGCTCTAGCAAATCTTCTAGCAAACTTTGTCCGTGTAACGAAATGCCGTCTGTAGTGCTATCGGCAATCATACTGGCCTCATCAACCACAAAAAGCGCGTGTTTGTGTTTGTTGGGTTTTACCACAAACTCGGTGCTATTGCCGCTAGATTTAATCATATAAATATGCCGATGTATGGTGCTTGCATATTTACCTGTGCGTTGCGCAAGCACTTTAGAAGCTCTACCTGTAGGCGCTAAAAGGATGATGGTACCGCCAAGTTGCTTGTAGGTTTCTACAACACTATTAATCAAAGTAGTTTTTCCCGTACCCGCATAACCAGTTAGCAAAAAGCAATTGTCCGTTTTACTGTAAATAAACGATGCAAGCTTGCTGAAAAACATCGATTGTTCTTCATTGCATGTGTGCAGAAAATTCTGTACAAAAAGTTTATTAAGTTCTATTATATTCACGGGCTTAAAAGTAGGGTAGAAGATGCAATTTAGTAACATACTTAATTCGCATAAAATTGTAGATTTGTTGCCGTTTCTAAAAAATTTAAACTTTATCTGAAAAAGATGAATTCAAAGACAATTATTGCTGTAAATGCATTTTTAGTAGTACTATCGGTTTTCTTAACATATAAAATCTATAATGTAATTATGGAGCCTATATATTTTGAACGGATAAAGCTTGAACGTTTCTGTACGGTATTTGAAAGAATGGAGCACGTGAGAGAAGCGCAACTTGCCTATAAAACCGAATATGGAGAATTTACGGGTGACTTTGAAATTTTAGCCGCTTTTGTAGATACAGGTAAAGTAACAATCTACGAAAGAAAAGATTCTTCTTTTGTTTTCTATAACAAGCTTTATGGAAAAGACATGAACAAGGATACCGTGATTGTTCGTGTAATTGGATATCAAGAAGTAAGTTCAAAATTTCCCAAAGGGTTTAGCGGTAATATGCTAAAAGAAGTGCCTTTTACAGATGGAGCCAATTTTAATTTAGGAGCTGGAGAAATTACTAGAAACGGTGTAACAGTACCCGTATTTGAAGTTAGCGTTTCTGATGTTGTTATTTTTGATGATATTAAAAAGAGATACGACCAATTTATAGACAAAGAACACGAATTGAAAATTGGTTCTTTAACTGAAGCATCCATAAGTGGAAACTACGAAAACACCCAGTGTAAGAGCGGAAATAATTGATCCTTCAATAGAAAACGCTCTACCAGAGAATTGTAACATGTCCATCCTTTTACAAGAGGATGGACTTGTTTTTTGTATTCTGCGCAATGATGTTAAAAAATACATTGTGCTTGGCGATTACACCCTAGAAAAAAACACAACCGATTTTGCCGCACTTTTTTCGTTTAAAGATCAATTAGAAGGAGTTTTTGCCCATTATCAAATTGGATACTACACGCCAAATTTCTCTATTATACCTGCGCCCCTTTTTAATCCAAATAGAATTGAAGAATATGCAAATTTTCAATTTGAAAAAGGCGAAGAGCATATCTTGCTTTTCGATGAATTAAAAACGTCAGGATTGGTTTTAATTTATAGTGCACCTAAAGCATTGTTACAAACGGTACAAAATTCTTTTCCAGAAGTAAAAATTAAACATGCTGGTTTTTTTACCATTTCGCATTATCACAACTTGTATAAAAACAAACCAGGGCAGCATTTGCATCTACAAATTTGGAACGGACATTTAGAAGTTATTGCCATAGAAAACGGCAAAGTATTGTTGCTTTCAAGTTTTGCTTTTCAAACAGACGAGGATATGCTTTATTTTACGTTAAATGTTTATGAGCAATTGGGGTTAAATCCAGAATCGGTACCGTTAAAGATTTCTGGCGAAATGGAAAAATCATCTTCTATATGGGGCCTACTACTCACGTATATACGTTTTGTTGAATTAGAAGAAAGGCCAGCCACAGCACAGTATAGCCACGAGTTTAAAAGTGTGCCCGCTCATTTATATAACCGAGTATTTCAAGCAGCAACATGCGTATAATTAGCGGAAAATTTAGAGGCAAGGTATTGATAGCACCACGTAACTTGCCAGTGAGGCCAACTACTGATTTCGCCAAAGAAGCATTGTTCAATATGCTCACAAACCATTATGAGCTGCATCTAATCTCGGTTTTAGATTTATTCTCTGGCACCGGAAACATTAGTTTTGAGTGCGCATCAAGAGGTGTAGCTGATATAACATCGGTAGATGCCAGCCACCATTGTGTACGCTACATAAAAAATACGGCAGAGCAATTAAAAATTACAGGTTTACACGCTTTAAAAGCTGATGCTATTAAATTTTCTACGAAAGCCTACCGCAAGTGGGATCTTGTTTTTGCTGACCCTCCGTATGATTTTGAAGATTATTTGCCTTTAATAGATTCCGTTTTTTCGAACGAAATTTTAGAAGAAGAGGGCATGTTTATTTTAGAACATGCAAAACACACCTCGTTTACAGAACATCCTCGTTTTGTTGAAAGCCGTAAATACGGCAATGTTTGCTTTACTTTTTTTGAGTAAAATTATCTACTGTATTTTATGCATGCATAGTAATCTTAGGTTATTTTTGACGGCATATGAAAAATGTTGCTTTAGTTTTAGGTAGCGGAGGTGCTCGCGGAATAGCGCACATTGGCGTTATAGAAGAGCTAGAAGATAATGGTTACACCATAACCTCTATTGCTGGTTCTAGTATGGGCGCAGTGGTTGGTGCCATTTACGCTTCTGGCGAATTAGATCATTATAAATCTTGGATGTGTAACCTAGACCGATATAAAGTATTTAATTTAATGGACTTTACGCTTACCAGCCAAGGGTTTATTAAAGGAGAACGCGTTTTTAATGAAATTAAGAAGTTTGTTTCTGCTAGAAACATAGAAGACTTGCGCATACCGTTTTGTGCCGTTGCAGTAGATATTAGTGGCAGCAAAGAGCATGTTTTTTCAGAAGGAGATTTGTTTGGCGCCATTCGTGCATCGGTGGCTATCCCCTCGGTTTTAACCCCCGTTTATTTAAATGATATGGTGCTTATAGATGGAGGTGTTTTAAACCCATTGCCCGTAGATAAAGTGGCGCGTAATGAGAATGATATTTTGGTTGCCATTGATTTAAACGGCCCAGGCGATTATCATTTAGAGAAAAAAATAGAAGCCAAAAGACAAAAAGAATTAAAGCGTGAAGAAGGCAAATGGCTATCTAAACTAAATAGACATTTTAATGATTTCTTTAGTTCGGATGAAAAGCAAAAAAAGCACGATTATTTTGACATCATGAATGGTTCTATAGACCTCATGCAAACCAAACTAACCAACGTAATTTTACAGAAGAATAGGCCAGACATGGTAATGCATGTTCCAAAAAATGCAGCAAAAACCTATGAGTTTTTTAAGGCAGAAGAGTTAATAAATTACGGAAGACAGGAAGCAAAAAAGATGATTGCCAAATTTGAATCAAAACAAGAAGAGAATGGGCAATGAAGTGTTTGACCAAGATTCTGTTGCGAATAGCTTTAGGGCGCTAAAGGCAAATGCTATTCATCAAAATGTAACCAGCGTAAAACAACGAAAAGCGTTGCTCCAAAAGCTATTAACCGAAATTTTAGCCAAACAAACAGAAATAGAACAAGCCATATTTTTAGATTTTAAAAGAAGTCCGTTAGAAACAAAAATGTCTGAAATCTGGCTGATTGTAAAAGAAATAAAATTTGCAATCAGGTATTTAAATAATTGGATGACGATTAAAAATGTGCCTACACCAGCTGTGTTTTTTGGCAATTCATCACACATTCAATTTCAAGCCAAAGGTGTTGTTTTGATTATTTCGCCTTGGAATTTTCCTTTTAATCTTTCGTTTTCGCCATTAATTTCGGCCATTGCCGCAGGCAATACTGTTTTGCTAAAACCAAGCGAAATGGCCACGCATTCGGCACAACTCATTAAAGAAATTGTAGAAAATGTTTTTGAAAAGAATGTTGTGAACGTGCTTTTAGGCGGAAGAGAGTTAGCCACACAACTCATCAATACCCCTTTTAACCACATATTTTTTACAGGCAGTACAGCCGTAGGTAAAATAATAATGGGTGCTGCAGCAAAAAACTTGGCATCGGTAACGTTAGAACTTGGCGGAAAATCTCCAGTCATTATTGATGAAAAAGTAAACATTAAATCCGCAGCAGAAAACATCATCTTTTCTAAGTTTTACAACAATGGCCAAATATGTATTGCGCCAGATTTTGTGTTGGTGCACAAAAGCATAGAAAAAGAATTTGTAGAAGCTTTAAAGCAAGCGTTGCAGAAAATGTACCCACCTGAAAAATTATCTGATAATACAAATTACGGCAGGTTGGTAAACGAAAAAGCTACGGCAGCCATGCAACGTTTTGTTGATGATGCCATAGAAAAAGGAGCCAAGGCAGAAAATAAAATTCAGATTGATATAGCCCAAAAATTTGTTGCACCGCTACTCATCAGCAACGTTACAGATGAAATGTTGATTGCAAACGAAGAGATTTTTGGGCCCATTTTACCCATAGAAACATATACCACAATAGAGGGTGCTGTAGCGCGAATTCATAAAAACGGCAAACCATTAGGGACATATTATTATGGGGCAAACAAAACAAGCAAACGCTATGTAACAGAAAATGTGCAATCGGGTGCCCTTGTTTTTAATCAAGCTCATATACATCACCTAAATAGCAATTTGCCTTTTGGCGGAAGTAACCAGAGTGGCATTGGAAAATCTCACGGGTATTTTGGATTTTTAGAGTTCTCTAATCAAAAAGCTATTGTAAAAACTTGGTGGCCTCTAGAGATGGCCAAAATATTTTACCCACCTCATTCTAAGCTTAGCAAGAAGCTGGCAAAAATTATTGTTAAATATTTTTAAAAAATTAGTTTTTAAAGAACTAATATCAAAAGCGTGGGTTATTAACATATACGTTTTTAGGTGACGTATTATTTTAACGAAAAGTGTGAAGAACAAAATTCACAGTTTTCATGGCGGTTTAGGTAGAGAAGCGGTTGTGGGATTAATTTCTGCAATCGCTTTTCTTTTGCATCTAGGTTTAATCTATGCTTTTGCCGTTGTTCAGGTTTCTTAAATATGCATACTTTAAAAATGCCGTGTGCGCGTTGGTTAGGCATATTACCAAGCCATAGAACCCATCTAAAAAACCAAGTTTAAAAACATAATCTTGTATAAACCGAAATGAAGAACTGCTTAGCATCTTTAGAATTGATGAGTTTTTGTTTTGCTTTTTCATTGCTAAAGCAGAGATTTTGGCATATTTGGCAGAACGTAGTATGTGTTCTTCCATACTGCTGTAAGAATAATGCAAAAGATCGCCTTGCAGTTTTTTAACGGTAGCTGTAGGTTCCATCATGATGCAATCATGCGGGTTTATACCGCCCCAACTGCCTTTGTTTTTATTAAGCAACCTAATTTTTGTGTCAGGATACCAACCGCTATGTTTAATCCATTGGCCACAATAATTTGTAAAACGGTTAAACTTATAACCATCTGCCTGCCAATTGTTTTTAATATGTGCGATGCTTTTTTTAAGTTCATCAGATAGCGCTTCGTCTGCATCTAAAGACAAAACCACATCATATTGCGCCTGACTGATGGCGTAATTTTTTTGCTCTATATGGCCACCAAAGGGATTTTCTATCACTCTTGCACCGCATGCTTCGCTAAGTGCTTTTGTGTTGTCGGTAGAAAAAGAATCAATCACCAGAATTTCGTCACAAATTCCTAGTAACGAGTTTATGCATCGTTCAATGCTTTTTTCTTCGTTGTACGCTATAATTAAACCCGATATTTTAACACTTTTCGCCATGTTTAATTCGTCAAAATACGTTTTAGCTTAGTGGTGAAAAGTTTCTTTTTCAAGGCACTAGTTAATTCAGGTTCCGTTAATGGGCCTGTATATTGTTCGCCCCTGCGCAAATAAAATTTCACAAATGTTGCCGAGGTAATTTCCCACTTTAATAAAAACTGTTTTCTACCATTGTTTCGCTTCACGCGGCCAACGGTTTTCGACATAAAATGATAGGCTCTACTGTTGCCCAATCCTCTAAAATCTCTAACGCCAGCATCCCAAAGTTTTTTAGAAAAATCGGGGTCTGAGTACATGCCAGGTGAAAATTCTGTGCTATAGCCGCCAACCAAATCCCACATTCTTGTAGAAACAATATTGGGTGGCCATGTTGCGCCATTCCAATCGTTTTTTGGTAAACTTTGGTATTCGGCTAAAAGTTTTTCTTCCATAAAATTTTGTGGATCTGTGCCGTAATTGTTGGGAGCAATAGCGCAATCGTTTTTGCTGTAAACAGGTTCAATCAGCGTAGCCGAATAAAAGAATAAATCATCTTTTCTTCCCTTAATTTCGTTCAAGAAAATTGCATCCCAATCAGGGCACAAGTACATATCATCATTGGCAAAAACCAAATAATTTGTTTTTACCAAATTGCGCATGGCGTTAAGGGCATAACAAACGCCAATGTTTTGTTTAGACCAAGTGTAGTCTAAATCTTCTTGGCTTCGTATCCACGCTAAACTGCCATCGCTGCCATCATTTACATGGACAATAATTTGATGATTGTGCGTAGAATTCTTTTTTATGCTGTTGATGCATAACTTCAAAAACTCAAGGTTATTCCAACTAGGAATGAGAATAGAAAACACAGCATCTGTTATGTTGCTTCTGTTTTTCTGTTCTTCTATCATAACTATGGTTGATGTGTTTAAAAGCTGCGAAGATAATGTTCTACGGGCCTTTGGTTGACAGATTTTATCTAGATTGAATCATATAGATATTTCCAGTTTTCCCAAATAGCAGCATCAGAAAATTTCTTTACATGTTCCAATCCGGCAACGCTTAAATTTTCTAAAAGCGCATCGTTTTCCCATGTGGTAAGGATGGCATTTTTTAGGGCTTCTGTATTGGTAACATCTACAAAAACACCGCCTTTGCCAGCGGCTTCTTGCAAGCAACCAAAACCTGTAATTACAGGTGTGCCACTGTGCAAAGCTTCAATTATTGGTATGCCAAACCCTTCGTAAAGCGAAGGATAAACAAAAAGTCGTGCTTGTTGGTAAAGGGCCACCAATTGCAACTGGGTTAAATCACCGAGGTGCCTAAAATTATTTTTTAAAGTTGTGCCTTCTAATGCCGATTCTATTTTTTTAAAGTAATCTGTTTTACGACCTACGGCCACCAAAGTTATATCGGTATCGGCCAATGCTTTTACTACGCTAAGCAGGTTTTTTCTTGGTTCTATCGTACCCACATACAATAAATACTTTTCTGGTAGATGAAAGCTTTTAAGGTGATCGTGAATGCTTTCAGGTGATTGTTTTACAGAAAAGGCGGGGTTGCAACCTTGGTAAATAACAGTGATTTTTTCGGGTTCTACATTGTAAATCTCAATTAAATCATTCTTTGTTTGTTCGCTTATGGCCACCACTTCGGTTGCAATTTTTGTGGCTCTTTTTACTTTTTTTCTGTAAATATTTCGGTCAAACTTTGGGTACCACTCTGGGTGTCTTTCAAAAATTAAATCGTGAATGGTAACCACGGTTTTAACTTTTGATTTTTCGATGCCCACGGGCAACTCATTGCTTAAACCGTGGTAAATATCAAGATGTAAATTTTCAATCTCTCGTTTTAATCCATATTGTCTCCAAATGGATTTACCAATGCTAGAATTGCGCTGGCTACTTATAATTTGGGTGTTAAACAGGTTGTATTCAAAATGAATTCCTTGACCTTTGGGGTCAAATAAAAAAAATTGTGAGTTTGGGTAATTGTTGGTAAACAGCCGAATTACATCTCTGCTGTAATTGCCAAGTCCGGTGGTGTTTTGAAAAGCACGTTTTGCATCAAAACCAATGCGCATTTTATTTTTTTCTTAATTGGTTGGGGATAAAGTTAAACTTTTTAAGAGCACCTTCATACCCAAGTTTTAATCGGTTAAACGGCTACGTTATATTCTCGCAACGCATCGTTTAACGATGTTTTTTTATTGGTGCTCTCTTTGCGCGTTCCAATAATTAAAGCACAGGGAACATTGTAATTTCCGGCAGGAAACTCTTTGGTGTAGCTACCAGGGATAACAACAGAACGAGCAGGAATGTATCCTTTAATTTCTTTTGGTTCTGGCCCCGTAACATCAATGATTTTAGTAGATCCTGTTAAAACCACATTGGCGCCAAGTACGGCTTCAGACTCTACACGAATGCCTTCTACAACAATGCATCGGCTACCTACAAAACAATTGTCTTCTATAATAACGGGTGCTGCTTGTATGGGTTCTAGCACACCGCCAATACCAACACCACCACTTAGGTGAACGTTTTTGCCAATTTGTGCACAGCTACCAACAGTTGCCCAGGTATCTACCATGGTGCCGCTATCTACAAAAGCGCCAATGTTTACGTAGCTCGGCATCATAATAACACCTTTGGCCACATAGCTACCGTGACGAGCAATGGCATGAGGTACAACGCGTACACCTAAATCGGCATAATTTTTCTTTAGTGGAATTTTATCGTGAAACTCAAACGGCCCCACTTCTATGGTTTCCATTTTTGCTATAGGGAAATACAGAATTACAGCTTTTTTAATCCACTCATTTACCAACCAACTATTTTCTTTTGGTTCTGCAACGCGTAGTTGGCCTTTATCAAGCAATTCTATTACGTTTTTGATTGTATTTTGAGTTTCTTCTTGGGCCAATAAATCGCGATTTTCCCAAGCGGCTTCTATTTTTTGTTGTAAATCTGTCATCTCTAAAATTTGCTGCAAAACAAATATAAACTTGCCAAACTTGCGGCAGTAGTTTTAATAATTGCAAATGGTTTATTTCAAGTTAAAAAATGAACGGGCAATTGTGCTAATCAACCTGAGTAGAAATATTGAGTTGGGACTTATTACTTGAATGCAACAATGCATAATCATTATTAAAAAGGTTTAAAATAGCTAAGCTGGGCTTTTGCTGTTTAATGTGTACGCCAGCATCGGCAAGAATATCAGTAAGGTTAAGCGTTTTTTTGTTTTTCCAAAAGGCCACTTTGGTATAACCTATGGCCATAATTTTTCCATTTTGTTCAAACATTTGTTTGTGGTAAACCCATTTATCGTCCCATCCATCTATTATGAGTGTGATTTTAAATTTAGTAAACACTTTTAAGGGTTTTTTGTAAATTATTTTTTGTGAACCAAGTGTTGGAATGATCCCTTTCTTTAGCGTTGCATCAAAGAGTTTAGAACGGAACAGAATCTCGAACCGGATTAAATCCATGTAGAAGGTATATTTAGAATTATTCATAAATCGAAACCCTTCGCAGTCTAAAATGCTAACTCTACGGGTGCGCGACAAGTTGCTGAGCACATTTACATTTTTCCAAAAAAGCCTACTACCTATAAAAATATAAAGGGTGTGTAGCCAATAATAAATCATAGCAATAATTTTTAATGTTAGAAAGATAGCGTTAATCGCGGTCTATAAATTTATCTTCGCCACCCTTAAATTTAGCAGATGATAGAATTAGGTGCCGTAGAAATTGACAAAATTATTGTACACCGAGTGGGCAATAAAAATTTAGAAACAGGTAATTTTTTATCAGAATCTTGTTTGGTGGTAGAAGAAGAAATACACAGAAGTTTGTGTCAGTATTTTTTTAAGCCATTTTTAAAAGCTACAGAAACCTATCAGTTTAAACATACGGTAGATTTGGCCTATCATCCGGTTAAAGGATTGGCGGAAAATATCCTAGCCAATGAAGATACTTTTGAAGAATCTTCGCAAAAATTAGTAGAACATTTGTACGATCAATCTAGCCATCCACACATTAAAACAGGCGATGTTTTTGTGGTGCTTTTTCATGATTTATTGTTGAATGAAAGGTTGAGAAAAGGTGTTGGAATTTTTAAATCTGAAAACAAAGAATCTTTTTTAAAGCTGATAGAAAACGATAAAAACCTTGCTTTAAACCAGCTAGAAGGCATAAGTCTAAACAAGTTAGACAAAGGCTGCATTATTTTAGATACAGATGAAGAACCGCGTTTTCAGATTTTAAGTATCGATCAAAATAGCTATGATGCCGAATATTGGAAAGATGATTTTTTGGGTATTGACTTTGTTGAAGACAAACATTTTAGCACTAAAAATTATTTGGATTTGTGTAAGGGTTTTGCCGAGGAAGTGATTAAACCTCACGCCACAAAAAAGGCTGAAGTAGATTTTTTAAATGCCTCGGTAAAGTTTTTTAATGAAAATGAAAAGCTTGAAAACCACAATTTTCAAGATCAGGTTTTTGAAAATGTGGAGCAAAAAGAGGCTTTTGTAGATTATCAGCGCCATTTTGAGGCAGAGCGTGAAATTAAGTTTGAAGATGCTTTTGACATTTCTAAACCTATACTACAGAAAGAAAAGCGAAAAATTAAAAACTACATAAAGCTGGATACCAACATCCAAATAAAGCTAGATTTTAACAACCCAGAAAGCAGCCAACACTTTATAGAAGAAGGCTTTGATGACGAACGCGGCATGCGTTTTTACAAGGTTTATTTTAACAAAGAAATGCCTTAAAGCTCGGCTTCTTCATCGGTGCCGGGTTTGGCGCGCAAACGCAAATAGCCTAATCCGGTTAATGTTATTCCTATAAATAAAGTGAAAATATACTTGTCAACAGGGTTGCCGCTAATTATGTCAAAAGCCGCAATACTCAGGTTTAAAATGCCCAAAATTAAAATGATGATGTAGACAGTTCGATTGTTTTTTTTCATGTATAAAGATTTTTCAAATGTCTTTTTTGATTTACTCGTTTTCGTAAATACGCAACCTATTCCGAAGAAAAATTATTTCGTTTTGTAATTCCTGCTCTTTTTCAATGAGATTAAAAACCACGTCAATGCCTTCTGGATTTAAATTTAACTCAAGATGCATCCGTATCATTTTTTCTAAATCGGCAATTTGATCTTGATGAATAAAATGCTTTTTCTCTACAATTTCTATGTGAATAAGGCCAATATTATGCAACGCATCTACAAACGAAAATTCTATTTGGTAATGCGTACACAGCGTTTCTGCGGATATTAAGTGTTGTGTTTTCGTCATGATTTTGCGTTTTGTAATTCTCTAAAAAGTTCCTTTTCCTTGTCGCTTAATTGGGTTGGCATTTTAATTTTATAGGAAATGTAAAGGTCGCCAAACTCGCCTTCTTGCTTGTATTTTGGAAATCCTTTTCCGGTGAGTTTTACTTTTGTATCGCTCTGTGTTTCGGGCTTAACGGTAAGTTTTACTTTTCCATCAAAGGTATCAACTGTAATTTCGCCACCTAAAATGGCGGTGTATAAATCTACATCAACTTGCGTGTACAAGTTGTTTCCATCGCGCTTAAATTTTGTGTTATTGTTGATGATGAACTTGATGTATAAATCGCCATTGGGTCCGCCATTGATGCCTTGGCCACCTTTGCCAGCAATTTTGATGACTTGCCCATCTTTTACACCAGCCGCAACGGTGAGTCTAATTTTATGTTTGTCAACGGTTAAAACATGTTGTTTCGTTTCATAAACATCTTTTAGGTTGAGGTGAAATTCGGTGTTAAAATCTTGACCTCTAAACTTTCCGCGCGTACCTCTACCAGAAGTAGAACGGGCTCCACTAAACATAGATTCAAAATAATCAGAGAAATCTTGGCCGCCAAAATCGCCACCGGCAAAACCACCTTGCTGTGATTGGTATTGCGATTGTTGCTGATGTTTGGCTTTTTCGTACTCTTCGCCATGTTTCCAATCTTTGCCGTATTGGTCGTATTTCTTGCGGTTTTCTGCGTTGCTTAAAACTTCGTTGGCCTCGTTAATTTCTTTGAATTTTAACTCGGCTTCTTTGTTGTTTGGGTTTAAGTCTGGATGATATTTTCGAGCCAGTTTGCGATACGCATTCTTAATTTCTTTTTCGCTTGCAGATTTGGCTACGCCTAAGATTTTGTAGTAATCGATAACCGCCATTTGATTAAATTAATTTGGGCTTTAAAAGTAAAAATATTAGGAAGAAATCATAATGAAATATCATCAGCAAAGTTGAATCGCTAATGAAATATTTGCAAAGCATGTTCCTTAAATGTGAACGGAAAATCTAAGAAATGAATTATTTTCTAGAGGCCATTTTCCAACCTAAATACCCCATAGGGATGTAGGCAAGACCCAGATCAACCACATCATACCACAGTGGTGCGGGCAGTTCTATCGCCATTTGAATTCCACCAAACAAAAAGAAAACACCAATAGCAAGGGCAAACTTTATGTTGTGCGAACCTGCAACTTTTGCGGCAATAAATGCGCCCACCAAAGTGCCTAAAGCGTGCGCCAAAAATGGCATGATAAAATGTTTTATTTCAAATTGAGGAATGAATTCTGCAAGGCTTTCCATATCTCCCTCAATAAAACCTTCTGGGTACGGAATGATGCTACCACTGGCCATAATAAGGGCCATGTTTACAGCACCCCCTATAATGATACCCAGAATTACAGCCAAAATATTTTTGAGAATAATTTTCATTTTATCATGTTTTTTAAGTTCAGAAAGTTAGCACAATTTAGGGTTTTTATGTCTAGAACTATTCTTTAACAAATGCTTGGCAGCCTTTATCTGTGCAGAAAAAATAGGTGCCTGTGGCAAGTGTAGCCACATCAATGCGCAGTGTTTGTTGCTGGTTGTTTTGCTTGCCCGTTAGCATTTCTACCCCTTTGGCATCTACTATTTGCCAAGAAAAATTATTGCTAGTTGCGCCAAAATCTACCGTAATAAATTGGCTAGTTGGATTAGGAAAAAGCTTAAAATGATTTGCCGTTTTGTTTTTTTCTTCAACACCAAAAAGGGAAACGCCATTAGCAAAAGCATATTCGCCAATAGGCAAAGTGTGTAATTCTATGCGGCCGTATTTATTGGTGGGGCTGCCAAAATAATCTTTAGTATAGTGGGTGAATTCGCGCCATTCTTCGGTAGCATCTTTGCGGTAAACAAGAATTAGACTGTCTTCGCCATTTTTTAGCAAGTCTTCATCTAAGTAAAAATTGTTTGGGCTAGATGTAAATTCTAACCGCGCAGTAGGGTTAAAACTTGCTGGAATATGCCCCGTAACACGCCAATATCTTGAGGTAGAAATTTTAAAGTTTTCGTTTCCTGTGGTAGACGGCCCAGCCCAATGATGCTCAATGCGTAAAAAAGTAGAATCGGTAACGGCACCTGTAGCCACGCGCATTTTTGTGCGAGAATCTTGTATAGTTCCGGCACTTGTAATAACATAATCATTGGCGGCAACGCCAGTATAAATATGGTCGCCTTGGTTTATGGCAGCCCAAGTAGGGTGGAAGGGAACCAAAAATGTAAAGGTGGTATCGGCACTTAAAAACGCTACCGAAAAGTCTTGCTTGTTTCCTTGTGCATCGTGCAAACTTAATGTTAATGGCACGTGGGTAAAGCGTTTTGTGGTAGCTCGCATACGCTGCGAAACGCGCACATGAACCGTTTTTTCTGGAATGGCAGAAGAAACAACCTGCATAGAGTCTATGTTAAAATCAGGTAATCCGGGGTTAAAAACCCAATCTTCGAAAAAGGGCGTTACATTATAACCGGTTATTGCCGAGAGTTGATCTCTAAATTGAGCACTACTTATGGACTTGTATTTGTTGTTTGCCATTAGTTGTGTAATGCCATTAAAGAAAAGCGAATCGCCTAAATAGCCCCGTAAATTGTGCCCAACAACCGCTCCGTTTTGGTACGTTGTTGTGCCGTATGTTAATTCGTTTGGCAATCCATACAAGGCTCTATAGCCGCTATCGGCCACGGCAACATTGTTTAATACATATGTGTGGTTGTCTTTTGTTACCTGCATATAGGCACTTCGTCCGTTTAAATCTTCTTCGTATTGATGGCTTAAATATTCGGCCATGCCCTCGTTTATCCACATATCGCCAGCGGTTTCGCAGGTAATTAAATTGCCAAACCAATGGTGAGCAAGCTCATGTGCTATAATATCTTCTGCCGCTAAAGAGTTTCTAGGAAAATGGATGCTTGTGGCATGCTCCATGGCGCCAATGGTTGTTAGCGCATAACCCACTTTTTGCCAATAATAAGGACCATAGCGTTGTACAAATCCATCATAAATAGCATCTAAATTGCTAAATCTAACTTTTGCGTTTGAGGTATCGCTGGGTCTCGCAATAATCCAAAATGGCATGCCATTGTGTGTATGAATTAATTCGGCATAATTGCTAATGGCAATGCTGGCGAGGTACGTTGGAATTTCGTTGGTCATTTCCCAATGGCTAACAAGGGTGTCGCCACCAAATGTTACAGAATCTATAGAAGTGCGCAAGCCGTTGCAATATGCTTTTCTGCCGCCTTCGGTTTTTACCTGAAAAGAATATGTGCTGCGTTCTACAAAATTATCGAAGCACGGAAACCAAGCCCGGCCGTACGTATGCGGGTTTGCCGCAAAACCAACACCTAAATTAAAATAGTACGGATTTGTAAAGTGAAACCCGCCCCAGCCGCTGGCATCTTGCGTGGGCGCTCCGCCATAATTTATTTGTAACTGAAATGTATCTGAGGCCATAACGGCATTGGGCAAAATAACTTTTAACTGTGGACCGCCATTATAAAAATAAGTGCAACTGGTAGTTTGATTGTATAATACAGAAGTAACACTTAAAGTCAATAAGTCTAAATTTACCGTAATAACTCCGTTTTGCTTACTCACCATGGTGATGGTGCAAATGCCCTCTAAGGTATTACTGGTAATGTTGGTTGCATCAAGTTCAAGGTTGTAATGCAAAATATCAAGCGTATCACTTTTGCCATTGTTGTTTAGTGGAGGGGTAGCTGCTGCAACTTTAAAATGTTGTTTGGATTGTTGACAATTAAATTGACCCAGGCATATAAAAGAGGAAAAAACAAAAATTGTAAAAAGAAAATTTTTCATGACGAGACATTCTTTCACAAATATCTAAATTCAAACTTTTAAAATACTTTAATTTTCACTCACATAAAAGCACGATGAAGATTTATCAACTTATTCTTTTTAGTCTGGTAATGTCATTTACAATGTATAGCCAAGAAAATAGCAAACTCACTTTGCCCTCTGTAAAAGCTATGACTAATGACACGGCTAAAGTTTTAGCATGGTTACAACTTAGCGAAGGTGCTTTGGAAGAATCTTTTGATAAAGGAAAAGAATATGCGGATGAAGCCTTAAAACTGGCGCAAGCATTAGAATATGCAAACGGAATAAACTTGGCGAATGAAAAGCTGGGTAGGGCGTACAGCTACTTAGGGGATTACAAAATGGCTTTTCGCTATTATAAAGAAGCGTATGAGCGTTATAAATCGGAAGGCAATAAGCGGCAACAAGCCAATATGTTGAATAGAATGGGCGAATCAAAACGCCAATCTGATGAATATGAAGACGCTTTGGAGTTTATGCAGGAATCGCTTAAAATTTCGTTAGACCGAGGTGATACAAACGAAGTTGGCTCAAGCTACATAAGCATTGGAATATTGTACGCGGTACGCGGAAAAAATCAGGATGCTGAGGCCTACTTTTTAAAAGCCATAGAAAGTTTTAAGGCCATTGACAACAAACCTAGACAGTACTTAACCATGCTTAATATGGCGGGGATGTATAATGACATGGGTGAATTGGAGAAGTCAATTGATTTTTCTTTACAGGCAAGAGATTATTTTAAAGAGCACGGTACAGAATTTAGGTTAGGCGTTACCTATTTTAATTTAGGAGTAGCCTATTCTCTTCAGAATAAGCTAGAAGAGAGTAAAAAGCAGTTTTTAAATGGACTTGAAATATTTGAAAAACTTGGCGACAAACTGCGTATAAACGGAACCATATTGCGGCTTGCCGAAATAGATTTAAAGCTCGGCAACATTTCATTAGCACTTAAAAATGCAGAACTGGCCATTGCCAATTTTGAGGAAATGCAAGCCATGAGTCAACTTTCGTTTTCATACAATTTAATTTCAAACATTTATAAAGAAAAAAAAGATTTTGAAAAAGCATTGGAGTACAGGGTGCTAAACCAAGATTTAAATGATAGCATTAACAGCGTAGAAACCAATAATAAAATTGCCGAGCTAGAAGAAAAATACCAAAGCGAAATAAAAGACAAACAACTGGCCGAAGCGAATGCAAGCTTAGAATTAAACGAATTGATTTTACAGAAACAGCAAAACCAGAAATATGCTTTTATGGGATTGGCTGCTTTTGTGCTCATTATTTTGGTGTTGCTTTACAATCAATACCGTATAAAAATGCGCAACAATGATACACTGCGAGATAAAAATGAAATTATTAAAAAACAACTTGCTGAAAAAGAAGTGTTGATTAAAGAAATTCATCATCGGGTAAAAAACAATTTACAGTTTATCTCTAGCTTGTTAAACTTGCAAGCACGGCATATAACAGATCCACAAACCCTTGCCGTACTTACCGAAGGAAAAAACAGAGTGCTTAGCATGGCCTTGGTGCACCAAAAACTTTATCAAGAAGAAAATTTAAAAGGGGTGCAAATGCGCGATTACGTGCAAAACTTGGTAGATAGTTTGGTACACTCTTTAAAAATTGATAGAAAGTTTATTGATGTAAAAGTAGATGTAGAGACCGTTTATTTGGACATTGATACCGCCATGCCCGTAGGCATGATATTAAATGAACTTATTACCAATGCATTTAAATATGCCTTTAACGAAGGAAGCTCTGGGGAAATTAAAATTAGCTTGAAACAAAGTGGAGAAGAATTTATTTTGTCTGTTTGTGATAATGGCAAAGGCTTTTCAGAAAACTTTAAAATGGATGAATTGGAGAGTTTTGGTTTTAAACTTGTGCAATCGCTTGCAGAAAAATTAAAAGCCAAAGTGCAAGCACAGAATAAAAATGGAGCAAGTATTACTTTGCGTTTTCCAAACCAACAAAAAGCCTAAAAATATGAGTGATAACATTACCGTACTCATTGTAGAAGATGATCCTATAATTGCGGCAGACCTTAAGTTTTTAATGCAAGATTTAGGCTATTCACCCTTTCCGCCAGTAGCCTCTGCAGAAGATGCTTTGTTGGTTTTAAACAACATAAAACCTGATTTTGCCCTAATAGATGTAACATTAGAGGGAGATATGGATGGAATTGATTTAGCCGAAATCATCAACAAAAAGCAAAGGTTGCCTATTATCTTTTTAACGGCCCATCATGATAGAACAACCATAGATAGAATAAAAGCCGTGCAGCCCAGCGCCTATTTAGTAAAGCCATTAGAAGAACACAACTTGCAAACAAGCATTGAATTGGCGCTATACAATCATTCTCACCAAAAATTGGAGCCTAAACAAGCAGAAGGTGGAGAAGATTATGTTATGGGAAAGCACTTTTTTATTAAAGTGAAAAATCAATTAAAAAAAGTGTTGTTAGAAGATATTTTGTTTTTAGAGGCGTATGACAATTACTCTTTTGTACACACCGCCAACGGCAGCAAATCTATCATTGGTTCTAACCTAAAAATGTTAGAACACAAGTTGGCCGAACATCAATTTATTAGAATACATAGGTCGTACCTCATTAATTTGCGTGCTGTAGATGGCATTGAAGAAGATGTGGTGCTGATAAAAGAAAATCATTTACCCGTAGGTAAAACGTACCGCGAAGAGTTTATGAAACGCATTAGTCTTTTGTAAAAAAAAAACTCTTCTCGTAGATACAAGAAGAGTTTTAGAGGTGATGTTTTTATCACAATAAGATATGTTTATTATCGCTTTCAAAACCATCACAATCGGTGTCAACTAAACACGTGCTACTATATACAAGGGTTTTCTTTGGGCTTTATTGTTTAATTAATTTTTGCACTTGCGTTTGGCTGCCTGAGTTTATTCTTACTAAATATATACCCGAAGCTAAATGGCTTGCTGCATCTGTTAAATCTATTTTTGGGTTGCCTATGGTTACAGCCATTCGGTTACTATAAAATATACGACCATGTACGTCAACTATATCAACTTGTATATTGCCAGAAGTTAAATTTTCTAGCTGTAATGTTAAATGGCCTTGGGTTGGATTTGGGTACAGGCTCATCATTTTACTATTTAAATAATTCTCTTTTACACCAATGCCAGAAGTAGTTGTTTTTAGCTTCAATAAAACACCATTAATTGCATTGCCATCGGTTTTATATCCACATAAAAGCAATTTGTCTTGGTTGTCTTTTGTAATGTTTACAGCAGTAGATTGATCATTGCCCGAATTTAAATATTGCATAACGCCAAGAGTGCCATATCCAGCATCTAATGTTCCATCTGAGGCAAGTAGAAAAGTTGCCATGCGGTTTTTATTCGTAACGTCTTTTAGAGAACCCGCTAATAAAATACCACCATTGTTTAATACATGAAGGTCGCTGGCTACATCTGTATTGCTTGCACCTAGGTCGGCTCTATAATAACCGTTTATGCCAAAATTTTGCTGAAGAACACCAGCCGTATTCATTTTGCAAACAAAAACATCATGCTTGTTGGTTTGATTGTTTTTAGCAGATCCTACCACATACAGGTAGTTGCCAACCAGTTTTAGTTTACTCGACTTTACTTCGAAACCGGCTACAAAGTCTAATTTAACTTTCCCATTGGCACCAAACGTATAAATTTGGTCTCCATCGCCATCCATGGCTAAAACGTAATCTATATCATCAATTTGGGCCAGTAAGAAGTATTTGTTTCCCGTTCTTCTTTGAATTCCAAAAATATATTCATCATCAGCTAAATCTAAAGTGCTTACGCCATTGTAACCAAAACTTGAGTCAAGACTGCCGTTTTCTTTGTATCTCGCTATAGTTAGATTGTTGCCCAATGCGTTACTCATCGCGCCCACTACGGTAATGTCTCCATTAGGTTCAAGCTCGCAATCATACCAAACGTCTGTATAGTTTTTCCCCATAATGGCAAGTCCTGTTTGGTTAAAACTAAGGTCTGCACTTCCGTTTGCGTTAAAGCGCGCAATAAAAGCTTGGTAGTTTAAGGGTGCGCCAAAATCGGCATAACCCGTAATAATAATTTTGTTATTCGGATCAAGCTTCATGCTAAGTACTTGATCGTTCCCAACAACCGAAGGATTAAAAACAACATTGCCGTTGTTGCCAAAAGTGTTATCTGGAGTGCCATTGGGATGAAAGCGAGATAATAGAATATCTACCGTTTGCCCGCCAGAAATTGAAGCTACATATATCTTATTGTCGCTACCATATTGGGCAATTACACTTTGGGTTACATAGGCTTGGTTAGTAATGGTAAGCATACCATTTGTGCCAAATGTAGAATCTTGTTGTCCGTTAAATTGTGCCCGAGCTACCAAGCACATAAGCATTACTAGTACGAAGTAAATAATCTTGGTTTTCATTTTTTTCTCTTTTAATGTTATTTTTTATTTCCCCAAATGTGTAGCGAATCGATGTGGTTTTTAACAGCTTTATGGTAAACCGTTCTTATTTATTGGTGAACGGTTTGTACAGGTAGGTGAGCTTATGGAGGATTATTATTTCATCAGCATTTTATTTGTAAAGTATTTGTAAAGATTGATTTGCTGCTTTTATACGCTATAAAGCCTTGTTTTATCTTTATGTAAAAAGCATTACTACAAAACGTGCATAAGAGTCCTAGGCAAAATTGTCATTAAAAGTCATTCGCCATCTATTTGATATCGTTCGCCAAAAATTACTTAAGGTTCACTAATAATGTGAAAAATCTGGAGGGCTATAATCTCACATTTACACCATAAATCATTAAAACAACTAAAAATGAAAAAGGTAAAAATTACATTCATGAATCTTTTTTTGGCAACCATGATGGCATTGCCATCTATGGCACAAAAGTCTTCTGCATATATCCACGAGGCTACGCCAAGCAGTATTATTAACTCTAAAACGATGTTAGATACAGCAGATTTAAATGGCAATTCTAATTTGATTTTGCTATCAACGCATAATTATAACCCAAACGGTGCAACCGGAATTTATGTTGATAAAGCGATAGGTTTTAGATTTCAGAGTTTAAAGTGGTACATCATTAATCAAGATAATTCGGCCTTTATAGCCAATTCTTTTTACAATGTTTTTATACCAGGCACCGATGCATATACTTGGGTGCATTCTTCTACAAATGCAAATACTAGTAATAACTACACCATTATAGATGATGGAAGGATAAACAACAACCCAAATGCAAAGGTATTTGTGGAAAATGTTTTGGCCAATTATAACAATAAGGTAAACGGTATTTACTACAATACGGGGTTAAACAAATGGTGCATATACAACCAAGCTGGGAGTGGCGATGATATGGCTGAAAATCTAGATTTTAACATTATAGTTCCCAATGGAAATACAGGGTATGAACATTTTGTACATACGGCAACAGCCAACAATACGTCAAACCATTTTACATACATAAATAATCCAGATGCCAACAATAATCCGGATGCCATCATTTTTATTACACAAATTTGGAATCCAGGAGGAACAGCAAATGGTGTTTATAATAATCATCATGTGGGTGTGCAATACAGAACTTCTAACAATAAATGGGTTATATACAATGAGGATTTAGATAATATGCCTACTGGCGCATCTTTTAATGTTATGGTTTTTAAAAATAATACCATTGGTGTTGATGAAATAGAAATTTCTAAGAAAGATGCACAATTGTACCCAAATCCAATTTCCATTTCAGACAATATATCTGTTGCGTTAAACCAGAATCTATCCGGAAAAATAGAGTTCTCTGTTTATTCTATTTCAGGAGAATTAATGCAAATTGAAGAATTTAACAAGCAACTAGAAAATCAAAATGCATCGTTTGCACATCAATTAAAACCAGGCATGTATATGATTAAAATAGAAAATAAAGGCAAGGTAGGCGTTCAGAAGTTAATTGTTTATTAAACAAAATGCAGGGCAGGTTTTACCTAAAATTACCCTTACAGAATGTTTAAACACATTTGCCTAAGCCAAAATCTGCCCTGTTCTTTTCAAACATTAAATTAAAACACAAGTAGTGACGGTTTTTCCTAATCCAGTATTGCGCAGTCAGACCTTACAAATTTTATTAGACGATGCCTTTGCTGGCCTTGTTGTAATAGGCTTTTACAATGCAAAAGGAGACCATGTTTATCGGATTAGCGTACGTAAATACCAGGCGCTTTTAGAAATAAAAATACCATTACATGGTTTTAATCGTGGAAATTATTTGGTTACCGCAGAGAATAATGGGTTAAGCACAACACAAAAATTATTAATACAATAACAATATTAAAATATGGATTATCTAATTCTATTCTTGGGCATTGGTATAATGGCCGCTGTATCAAGCAACAATAAAAAACTAGAGCGCATAGAAAAGCATCTGCAAGAAAGAGAAAATTTAAATTCAGAATAGCACTAACCGTTTATTCAATCAACTTTAGCATTATGAAAAACGTATTAAAAGTAGGAGTCATTCTAATTCTTGCCTTCTCAAGCATTGTTGTCGGGCATGTCATTTGGTTATCAAGTTTTATCGGAAACGAAGAATACCCAGAAGATAACTTTCTTTTTAAAGAAGAAAATAAAACGGCTTTAATTATTGTGGCGCATGATGATGATGCCATTAGCAACGCTGGCACCATTGCAGCGTTGGTAGAGTATGGCTGGAAAGTTCATTTTTTGACATTTTATGGGAATCATCATGCAGAAATGAATGAAACGAGAAAAAGAGAAGCAAGCCAAGCCGCCAAATTACTAAGCCTAGGGAGTACCCATTTTATAGATTTTTCTATGGCAAAATCAGATACCGTTAAAGAACCTTGGATGCCCATTGCACAGGATAAATGGGATTATTACTATAAAACAGATTCATTGAAATACTTTATTGCTAGCGCCATAGAGCTGCATCAGCCTTCTGTGATTTTTACTTTAGACAATATTATGGGCGGTTACGGACACCCAGAGCATGCATGCGTAAGCCAAAGTATAATTGATGTTTGTCAGGCAAAAAAAGCTACGCAAGTATTTTCGGTGAAAAGAATATATCAAGCTGTTTTTACCCCTACAATGAATGATAATATTATTGGCCACCTGTCTGTTTTTATAGCAGCAAAAAATGTGTATAAGGTTAACAAATTGCCAGAACCAAGTGTAGAAATAGATATTTCGAAAAACGCGGTATTAAAAACAGATGTTATGTTGGCTTATAAGTCACAGCATAAAAATTTAAAAAAGTTTTGGCCGTACTACAACTGGTATCCACCAACCTTGTATTGGAATATTTTTAACAAAGAATATTTTAGGGTAGTTACCATTTAACCATTGCTGTAAAAAGCAAGCATACATTCTATTGTTATATTTATCGCCTAAACCCAATAGATGTTTTTAGCTGATAAAAAATCCGTTTTATACATAATAAAGAGTAATGAAACAGACTTGCTTATTCTAGGGGTAATGACAGTCTTTATTAGTGTATTAGATAACTTTTTACCCAACGATCAGGCATTTCCATTAACCATACCCTCCCTTCTGGGCACGGCCTTGTCATTAATTTTAGCTTTTAGAACATCTCAAGCTTATGATAGATGGTGGGAAGCAAGAAAAATTTGGGGAGCCATTGTAAATGATTCGCGCTCTTTGGTGCGTGCATGTCAAACTTTTGCAGGAGGAGATTTAAACAATGCCAACGCAAAAGAGTTTGTGCAAAAAATAGCATTTCGGCAAATGGCTTGGACACATATTTTAGGAGAAAACCTACGTGGGAATTTTGATTTAAATCCCATAAAAAAGTATTTGTCAGACCACGAATTTAACGCCATACAAGACCGCAGAAATGTACCCAATGCGTTATTGCAATTTCATTCTAATGATATTAAAGTAGCAAGAGAAAATGGATTGATTACGGAATTTGGGCAACTTAGGTTAGATGAAATAATTATGAATTTGGTAAACAGTATGGGAATGTGTGAACGTATAAAGAATACTGTTTTTCCATCACCTTACAACCGTTTTGTACACCTTACTATTTATGTTTTTTCTATAACATTGGTTATAGGTATAGAAGATTTTACGGGTTTAATAGAAATTCCATCCACCATTATCATAACAACCATATTTTTTTCCCTAGATAAAGTTGCCGTGCTACTACAAGATCCTTGGGAAAATAATCCGAGCGATATCCCTGTAACATCTTTGGCCGTAACCATAGAAACAGATTTAAGACAAATGATTGGCAATAATGATTTGCCAGAAAAAGTGAAGCCACAAGATTATTACATCATGTAAAACCCAATAGGCATTGTAACATTAATATAAACGAAGCGATATTCATGCAGTTATTTTTTGGAGATGTGCTGGACAACACAGCAATAATACAGGCTGATGAAGCTAGACATGCAGTAAAAGTTTTGCGCAAAAAACCAGGTGACCCAATTCAATTAATTAACGGTAAAGGAAGTTTGTATCATTGTGAAATTGTTGAAATACATCGGGATAAAGTGCTTGCCAAAGTACTAGAGGAACACAAAGATTTTGGCCATATTCCATACCAATTGCACGTGGCTATTTGTCCTACAAAAAACATAGATCGTTTTGAGTGGTTTTTAGAAAAAGCTACAGAAATGGGCATAAGTTCCGTTTATCCCATACTTACCAAACACTCAGAACGCACTAATATAAAAGCAGAAAGGCTGGAGCGCATCTTGCTTTCTGCGGCTAAGCAGTCTTTAAAAGGTACTGTTCCTACACTGCATCCATTGCAAAAATTCTCTTCATTTATAGAGACTCCGTTTACAGGATTAAAATATATCGCGCACTGTGCAAAAGGGGAGAAATTAAATTTTCTGGCAGAAGCAAATCCAAACATTCCTACGTTGGTTTGTATTGGTCCAGAAGGCGATTTTAATGCAGATGAAATAAATATGGCGGCTAAAACTGGGTTTTTGCCAATAACATTAGGCAGTGCAAGGCTGCGTACAGAAACAGCGGGTATTGTGGCCGTTTCTGCAATGTATGGCAAGGTCTAGATAAAAACCCTTATTCAAACAACAAAAGGTAAACAAGCGTGCTTATAGATAGCAACATGCCGATGCTTAAAACTACTTTTATTAGAGCATATCTCGTCTTTTTTGTGTCGATGGCTTTTCCTTTTCTGTATAAAATAAAACTTACAATACCGGCAGGATAAGCATAAAGTAGCGCCACATAGTAAACCCAAATTGTTCCCCAAAGGGCAAACCACAGGGCTAGCAATAGCGAGAGAAAAAAGAAAATATCGGGTTTGCTTACTTTCATGTAAGTACTCGAGTAAAGTTGCTTAAAATTCTGCACTAAATTTAATTAGATTAGCGGCAAATACATACTTAGAAATGAAAAACACAATCTTATTATTCGCTATTTTTTTTAGCGTAACCCTATTAGCGCAAGACAGGAGCATAAATTTTAAAGACTATACTTTTTATGAGGCTTTAGAAGCATCTGCTAAAGAAAACAAACCCATTTTTATGGATTGCTATGCCGTTTGGTGTGGCCCATGCAAATGGATGAGCGCCAACATTTTTACACTAAACGAAGTGGCCGATTATTACAATGAAAATTTTATTTGTGTAAAGTTTGATATGGAAAAAGGAGAAGGGATAGACCTGGCAAAAGAATTTGGTATCCGTGCCTACCCAACGCTCATTTTTGTAAACGCAGACAGAGAGTTGATCATGAAATCGATTGGTGCAAGCCAAGAAAAAGAGGCATATATTACACTAGGAGGTAACGCGCTAAGTGATGAATTTAACTTAATTGCCCTATCTGAAAATGTGGCTGAAAACAGAGAGGATGCGGCTTACATGAGTAAATACTTTGAAATTATGTCTGGAGCTGGTATGGCAGATGATGAAGAGGTACGTATTTATTTTTCTAAAATCCCAAAAGAAGAGTGGGGGACAAAAGATAATTGGAAAATAATACTTGCAGTTGTAGATGACGTAAACAGCGATGTTTTTCAAGATGTGTTGAATGACACAGAAAAGTACAGAAAAGAAAATGGAGAGCAAGTAGATCAATACATCACTTACAACATACAGAATGCATTAGGCACATTGCTGTATAGCCGTGCTCCCAATGCAAATCAAGATTATTTGGCTTTGTTAGAAAAAGTAAAAACATGGAATTTTGAAGGGAAAGACGGTGTAATTTTCTTGGTAGAATCTACAAGGCTTAAAAAAGATGACCAACAAGCGTACATGCAATTTTGTGTAGATAATGTAGAAAATGCAATTTGGAATAATGCTAACCAGCTAAACAGTATTGCGTGGTACTTTTTTGAAAATACAGAAGAAAGCGAATACTTAGTAGCGGCCGAAAAATGGGCAGCACGTGCGGTAGAATTAGAACCAAAATCTCATGCTATATTAGATACATATGCCAACTTATTGATGGCTAATGGTAAGTATAAACAAGCGCTAGAAACAGAAACACGTGCGTTAGACTTGGCAAAAGCAACAGATGCCGATATTAGCTCTTATATGGAAGTTATAGAACAGATTAAATCAAAAATGTAATTGAGGTATATGCCGGTATAAAAAGGTATTTTTTAGTGTAGAATATTAATCTTTATGTTTTTTACTTGACCCGAAGATGTTTGAATAGAAAGTATATACATGCCATTAGGTAAGTTTTGTGTATTGATAGATTCTGATTTGTTGATGAATTCTTGCCAAACAAGGCCGCCCTGCATATTATAAATGCTCGCTTTAAACTCTTGAAATTGTTCTGGTGCTTCTATGCGTAACCATTGATTACACGGATTAGGATAAGCACTAAGGTGAATTTTTTCTTGTTCTTCTACATCAATATTGCTTACATACCCGGTTAAAAAACGAGCTACGCTAATGCTATTGCCAACACCAGAAATGGTACTGTTGCCCACAAGAACAGCTCTGCCGTTTGATTGTAAAACCGCATCTACAACAAAGTCTTTACCACCTCCTATATTTTTTGTAGAAATGCCATCAAAATGAAAGCTTAGGTCTAAACTTCCATCGCTATGCAGGCGAGCCATTGCAAAATCATCATTCCAAGGGCCTGATGCGGTACCTGTTAAAAGAAACTTGCCATCAGGCAATAACAGTGTTTTACTTGCATAGGTGTGTCCATTTAAAATTTGAATATCGCTTCGTCCGTTTGTACCAAAACTTTGATCTAGCAAACCATTACTCTCTAATTGAGTGAGGGATATATGGCTCCATCCACCTAAATACCCATTGGTAGTTAGAACGATTTTACCGTCTGGCTTTACAAATAGATCTCGTGCCCATGGGGCATCTGTTAAGCTAATCAAGACTAAACCATTACCACCAAAATTGCTTACAAAATTACCGTTAGCAGTTAGTTTTATTAAGTAACCCACATTGTAGCCTTGTTGAGGTGTAATACCAAAAACTAAAAATTCTCCAGTTGGAAAAACATAAATAGAGCTAAAGGACACATTTTCGCCATTATTTTGAAATTCTATAAGGCCGTTAGTGCCAAAGTTTGGCACCAATTGCCCTTGTAAACTTACTTTTAGTATGGCGCCAGATAATCCAACACCTGATGTGTTTGTGCGACCTACGGCTAGTAAAGATCCATCAGGGTGAAGGGCTAAATCATGCCAAGTATTTGTTGTGCTGTTGTTGGGTTTATGTACAAACAAGTGTCCTTGATTGCCAAAAGTTACATCGAGTAATCCATTGCTGGAGAATTTGCTGAAAAGAGCTCCTTGTGTGTTGGCAGAATCACATTCGGCAAGCGTATAAATGCTACCATTAGGCCCCACAACAATGGCTTGTATTTCTTCGTCATCGCCCATATAATCTACTACTGTGTACCCTTGCACACCAAAAGTGAAATCTGGATTTCCGTAAATGTCTAATCGCATTAACAGTAAGTCGTTATCAGAATTGTTTAAACGTCCACCCACAAGAATTTTACCATCGGGTTGTATGGCAACGGCTTCCGCCCTGTTGTATCCATTTAAGTTTTGAATATAGATGCCATCACCGTTAAATGATAAGTCTAATTCTCCGGCTTGCCCATATGCCCAAATGGCAACACAAACCAGCAGTATACTATTTATTGCTTTTTTCATGGTAATACTTTTTAAAGATCATATGCTGGGCTAAATCCGTTCACGTTTTCCCATAAACAATATTGTGTGCCCTGTTGATTAAAGAAAATGGTATAGTCTTTTTGTCCGATGTAGACATAGCAAGCAGCACCAAACCTTGTAAACGGAGCTTGGTTGCCATTTTTTTCAAGGTTCGGAATTGTTTGGGCCTGTGACCATTGCCCGTTGCTTGTATTGTAAAGTGCATATTCGTCACCCGCTTTATTGATAGCCATCATATTATGTGCTACACTGTTGCTACCGCCTAGATTTATGTAAGCAAGTGCGGTTATGCCTTGGGCATTAAAAGGACAGTTTCCACCTAAAAAGTTGCCAATACCAAAAGTGTTATAATCAAAGTTTACTCCGCCTTGTAATCGGTGATATACATTACCATTTAAATCGAAAAAGTAAATATGGTTTGAAAAACTGCCTGTATTGTACAAACCGGCTGCACCAACAGATTCTAGTTTTATTTGGCCATCGGTAAGGTCGCTAAGATTATAGGGCCCGGTTAGAACATTGTCTTCGCTAAGTAAAAATCGGTTTCCTGCTTTATTAAAAAGGGCAACACGACTGCTACCCATGTTTACCGCTGCGCCAATTGCGCCAAAATCATTTACCACATTTACCCAATGCGATGTAATGGCAGGCGGTGTATTACCACTGCCAATAGGTACACAGTTTGTAACATCATACTTATTTGCAAGCTGTACGCTAACTATTTGATTGTTATAAACACTGCGCACAACATAGCTTATTGGTTTTGCGCTACCAATGCTACCTGCCGCAGCAAGCTTGTTAACTAAACTATCTAAAGAACTTGCATCTACTACCGTACGTAAGGTAGAAGAAGCCTCACCGCCATAGGCAAATACTTGTATTTTTAAATTGTCTAAAGTGCTTAAGTAACTGGCATCTACACTACCTCCGCCACTGCTGGCAATACCACTAAATGAACCAGATATGCCTGCCTCTAAATCAAAAGACGAGGATGTGCTTTCAATCAACATATAATAAATACGGCCGTATGTAACATCGCTAACATAGGTAGCTGGGTTGCCTTCTTTTACATATAAAGCCAAATCTTGCGGGGTAACACTAGGGGCAAAAAGTTGACCTCTGTTGGTAGGAATGTTAAAACTCATGGTATAATAACTCTGGTCTAACCGTACTAAATAAGAACTGTAGGCTTTGCTTGTGTTTAATTGTAGATAGCCCTCTAATTCTAAAAATGCATTTTCATAGTCTGCTTCAACTTCCAATGCAAATTCTTTACGGCTTTGAATACTGGTATAGTTAAAACTAAAATTGGCAGGAACAACCCCAGTGCTCTGAGAAATTATGTTATTCATGGCATCAGTAATGCTTCCTTTACTAACCTCATCTACCGTAAAAGAAGATTGTGGGTTGCCATCTACAATGTCATAAGAAATTGTCCCACCTGCCCTATCAACAGCAATAACATCGGGTGTGGCCTTGCGTAACGAGGCTCCTTGCAGTAAACTTCCCGGGTAAATTACGTTTGCATTTGGATTGAACATGGGGAACCCACCAGACCCTCCTGAACCTGCTTTGGCCTCTATTGTTTTTGTAGTACAGCGCCAACGTTGGCCACCTTCAGTTTTTTCTGTACTCGAAGAATCGATAATGGTTTCTGATTTTACAACGGGAGAAAATCCACCGCCCGAAGCAATAACGCCTTCGAATGTATCTGGTGTAACCGAAGTGTCTACTTCTTTTTTGCAATGCCATAAGAGCAGCGGCAATGCGAAGATGATTAGTTTTTTCATGGCTATTTAATTTTTAGCCAAGTAAACGTAAACGCCTGAAAAGCAATAATATTTTGGGTAGACAAAAGGTAGACAGCCTTAAATATTTTGGATGTATTGATGAATACTAGCGTGCGCCACTAATTGAAGCTTTTTGCGCAAACGGTATCTTGCTTTTTTTAACCCGCCTTCTGTTATATGCAGTATGTCGGCTATTTCTTTATTGGTAAAATTCATTTTCATAAGCGCAAGCAATCTCAAATCGTTATGAGTTAAGTCCGCATTTATATGGCTTAGCTCATTTAGCATTTTGGGGTGGACATCTTTAAAAAGCATCATAAATTTATCCCAATCTCCTTGCTGGTTTTCGGCACGTTCCATTTTACGACTTATTCTTTTTAATGATTTGTTGGCTTTTTCTTCAGCTTCACCAACTTTTTCAACTTCATTTCTAAAAGAACGTAGCAGTTCATTTTTTTCAGCAATTAGCAAAGCTTGATTGGCCAACTCTCGTTTTCTATGATTTAAATCTTCTTCTAATTGTTGTTTTTCGGCCGCCTGTGCTTGTAGTTCTGCTTGATGTGTTTTTTTGCTTTGTGTAGCCAACATTTTGTTTAGCCGGATAGAGTTTCTTTGGCGGCTTATAATAGAAATTGTAAGGGCCAACACAACCATTAAAATTATAATGAGTGTAATGTTGCGCTGCGTTTTAGCGGTGTTACTTTTTTCTAACAATAAAATTTCATTGGCATTGTTGCGCAATTGCTCTTCTCTAAGTTCGGTTTCGTACTGCTCTTTAATTTCATTTAATCGTGTTTCTTTTTCTACTGAGTTTAAACTGTCTGTAACATCTATAAAAGCTATATAATATTTTAATGCAGAATCACTTTGGCCGGCATTGGTATATGCTGTTGCTAAATCTTCAAGAAGGGTTTTTAGCTCATCATTTATCCCAATGACTTGATGTAGTTTATACGATTTTTTAAAAAATACAATGGCTTCATCTATGTTTCCTTGCTCATTATACATCCTTCCCATCAGCTGAAAATTGTAAATGCTCTGACCGGGAAATCGAGCGCCTGGATCAATAGCGTTCGATTTTTTCATTGTTTCTAGTGCCTCTGAGATATTACCTTTTTCGTATTGAGCCCTGCTTAATTGGGCTAACGCATTCATAAGCATATATTGGTTGTTTTCAGCTTCATAAAAAGGGATTACATAGTTTAGAATTTTTATGGCCGAGTCTGGTTGATGCGCAAAACTTAGGTTATTAGCAAGATTTAAACTTACGTATGCAAATTTAGATTCGTGATTAGGGAGTCCTTTAAAAATTTTTGCTGCCTTTCTGCCAAATTCAATAGCTTTTTCATTGTCGTTGCTCATGGCATAAAGCGTAGATATTTCGGCATAAACGTTGGCTTGGTTTATTTGATCTTTAAGGTTTTTAAAAATGGTTAACGACTTTACATATTTTGCCATGGCCTCAGAATAGACGCCTTTTTCTTTTAATATTTGTCCAATATATAATTCAGAAATTCCAAGATTTAAACTGTCTTTTTTTTCTTGATAATACTCAAGCACTTCTTGCGCTACAAATTGCGCAGAATCTAAATGCCCTTCATAAAAATAGGCCAGCGAAAAACGTCTTTTAATTTTTATTACTTGTACCGTGTTCTCTAATCGTAGGGCTATTCCTTTTGCTTTGGTTAAAAGTGCTTTTGTGCTTTTAAATTGATACTGTTGTAGATATAAATTGCTGGCATCAAATAAAAATGAAGCAAAAGAAGAGTCTGGAAGTTGGGCAGATGCAACACGAATAATGCTATCTTCTAATTCTTTACATAGAGGCTGTTCAGTAAGGCATGTATTTAATTTTTGTAAGGCAATTTTTTGACTAAAGTTACTTTTTGCTTCTACACATTGTGATGAAAACACTAACGAGCATAAGCACAAAAAAAACAAAAGCTGCCCTGCTGTTTTTTTTGCCATGTTTTCATGTGTATTTTTTAGTTTCATCAGAACCTACAGTTGGTATTTACTTTAGGCCAAGATAATTTTAATCTTAGAAATAGGTTTATTTTGGGGTAGACAAAGAGTAGACAGAACGGTATTTTTTTTCTAAAAAAGGGGTTTTTAGGGGGGAGGTTAGGTAATTACGTTTTTAAAGTGCGTTAATAAAAAATCCCACCATGAATTTCTCAAGGTGGGATTTATAATAAGAATGAGTGAATTAACCTTTGTAAAATGGTACTTTGGTTACAATGGCTTTTAGCAATTTCCCACGTACTTCAATAAATATTTCAGAATCAGCCGCACTGTATTCTATTGGTACATAGCCCATACCAATGGCTTTACCAACGCTAGGTGCCATTGTGCCGCTTGTCACATTGCCTATTTTGTTTCCATCGGCATCGCATATGGCATAACCTTGGCGAGGCACACCGCGGTCTATTAATGTAAAGCCAACAAGTTTACGGGTTACGCCTTGCTCTTTTTGTTGTTTTAAAGCAGCGCTATTGGTAAAGTCTTTTGTGAATTTTGTAATCCAACCCAAACCAGCTTCTAAAGGAGATGTAGTTTCGTCAATATCATTTCCATAAAGACAAAAACCCATTTCTAAGCGAAGTGTATCGCGGCAACCTAATCCAGCAGGTTTAATACCCGCATTTATAAATGCGTCCCAAATTTTTTCTGCTGCACTGTTGGGCATATAAATTTCGAATCCACCAGAACCTGTATATCCCGTAGCCGATATAGTAATGTTTTCTACCCCGCAAAAAGTGCCTGTGGTAAAGGTGTAGTAAGAAATGTTTGCTAAATCAACATCGGTAAACTGTTGTAAAACTTTAGCAGTGTTAGGTCCTTGAACAGCCAATAATGAAATTTGATCTGACCGATTTTCAAGTGTACAGTTAAAGGCGTTGTTTTTATTTACCCATGCCCAATCTTTATCTAAGCAGGCACCGTTTACAACCAACAGGTATTCAGTATCGCTAATGCAATACACCAACAAATCATCTACAATACCACCAGTTTGGTTAGGCATACAGCTGTATTGTATTTTACCTGGTGTAAGTTTAGAAGCATCATTGGTTGTGATTTTTTGTACTAGTTGTAATGCTTCGGGGCCTTTTACATAAAATTCGCCCATGTGGCTTACATCAAACATACCTACATTGGTGCGCACGTTGTTGTGCTCTGCAGTTAAGCCCTCGTAAGTAACGGCCATTTCGTAGCCAGCAAAAGGAACAATTTTGGCTCCTGCTTCAATGTTTTTTTGATAAAATGCGGTTTTTTTAAGTTCCATTTTCTTTTTTCTTTATCCGTGTATTAATTCTTTATTTCCTAAATCTTTCATTACTTCAGCTTCAAAAACAAGTAGATCATTCCATTTTTTATCTACTATTTTTTTATCGCCATACTGGCGTGCAAATTTTAAAAACATGGTATAGTGGCCAGCTTCGCTAATCATCAATTCATGATAAAAAGCGGCCAATTCTTTATCGACAATGTGTTGGCTAAGGAGTTTAAAACGCTCGCAACTGCGGGCCTCTATAAGGGCAGCTACTAATAGTCTGTCAACCAAGCGCTTCATTCTATCATGGGTTTGCGGGAAAAATTTGGCAATTTTGGCTACATATTCATCTTTTCTGTCTCTCCCTAAAACTAAGCCTCTGTCAACAATGCGTTTATGCACCATTCTAAAGTGCTCCATTTCTTCTTGTGCCAAAGCGCTCATGGCCTCTACTAATTCAGATAGTTCAGAGTAATTAATAATAAGAGAAATGGCGTACGAGGCTGCTTTTTGCTCACAAAAGGCATGGTCGGTTAATATTTCTTCAATGTTTTTTTCGGCAATGTCTACCCATCTTGGGTCTGTGGGTAATTTAAGTCCAAGCATCTACCTTTTGTTTAAATAAAACTTGTGTTAATTCCGCTAATCGGATTGCAAAACTAACCATTAGTTTTATTTCGCTTAGACTTGCTAAGCGCTCTTTACCGAAGATAAGGATACGTCCATTTTTTGCTTCAATGTTGTAGGGTTTATTAGACTCGAAAAACATGATTAACTCATCTTTAAAAAAGCGTTTTACTTTGGCAGGTTGGGGGCCTTTTAAATAAAACCGTTTGGTAAAGTCGGTATGCTTTTTAAAGCTGATGTCGGTAAATCCAGCCACGGAAACCAAGCGGTCTAAAAACCCTTCTTCGTGCATGACAAAGTCTGGAATGTCAAAATCAAAATCTAGGGTTATTAAGGTTACATGCAACGATTCCTGCGCAATAAACTCACCCACATGATAATCTAAATCTAACATTTTGAAATGCGCTCTGCCAATGGTGCCCAGTATTTCATTTCTAAAATTATCTAAGCTTTTTGTTTTGAAATAGTTAAAGTTCTGCAGGCTGTTTGTTGTGGTATTGGCAGGTGTATAGAAATTCATGTTTAATTCTTGTGCATAAATGCGCATACTTTTTTGCCGTTTGCTTAACACTTTATCTTTTTTGGGATTGTTACCAACTATGGGTACCCAAGGTGCAAAAGGATGGTCTGATGAAGCCTGTAGATTATCTAAGCCAATAATTTCTACTCCGCCACCTTTGCGTTGATGAATTTCGTTGTAGATGGTTAAATTTTCCATCACCGAATTATCTATGAATTCGCATAGTGTAAAGTCTACAATAATTTGGGAGCCTTTTGGAATAGAATCCATTTTAACACGCATGCGTGCAAAATTTAAGAAGTTGGCATATTTCTGTACACTTAAAACAAAGGTGCCATCATCTTCTGTGTACAATAAAGTATTGGGCCTAAATATGTTTCTTAAAATTAATCCTGCCCTACGTGTAGTAATAAGTTGCAAAAGCAAGGTGATAAATATTCCGCTTAAAATGCCAGGAATAATGCCATTAACAAGGGTGATAATAAAAGTTAAGGCATAGATGGTAAACGTTTCCCAGCCCATTTTACTAAGCTGTATAATGTTTTTTGGAGAAATTAGCTTATACCCGGTATAAACTAAAATTGCTGCAAGCGCTGGAAGCGGAATGCGTGAAACTAAATTGGGTAGAAATAATATAATCACGGCAAGAATAAGCCCGTGAAATAGATTTGAAAATCTTGTTTTTGCACCGTTATTGGCGTTTACTGAGCTTCGGGCAATTACGGTAACAACATTTAATCCGCCTAAAAAACCTGAGGCTGCAGTAGCCAAACCATGGGCTCTTAGATCTTTATTGGAATTTGCTTTGCGTTTAAAAAAATCTAAACGCTCTATCCCTTTAATACTTAAAAGTGTTTCTATACTTGCTATTAAGGTGAGGGTAATAACGGCAACCCAAAAGTTGCTAGTGGCTATCAAGCTAAAATCTGGAGGCTGGTATTGGCCAAACAAATCTTCTGGAATAATGATGCTCATTTCATTCGGAATAAGCCCCTGCATTCCGCTAAATTGTAAACCATAACTTAATGCTATACTTAGCACAACAATCCACATTGGGGCAGGAACCAAATGAAAAATTTTGGACCGTATTTGCGAATATCCAGCCATAATGACTAAGCTCACTATCCCAATAAATGCAACGAAAAAAGATCCTTCTTCAAATAACCATGAAACGGTATCAGGAACTTGAGATAAATACTCAATGGTATTATCTGCACTCGGTTTAAAGCCCAGCATAATATGTAATTGGCGGGCCATAATAATCAGTCCAATGGCACCCAACATTCCTTCTACGGCAACAGGCGGAAAAAAATCACTAAGCGACCCGAAACGTAAAATACCGAGTAAAAAAATGATTACACCACTCATTACAATTGCGGCCATTGTAAACATCCAACCTTGGTTCATGTTGCCTTGACCTAGTAACTCTACAGCTGCTATGGTTGCAACGGCCAAACCGTTACCAGGGCCTGTAATGGTTATAAAACTGCCGCCAAAAATGGTTATAAAAATACTGCCAACAACAGCTGTTATTATCCCCGCAATTGGTGGGGCACCGCTTGCCATGGCCAGGCCTAATCCTAGCGGAAGTGCAATTAATGAAACGACAAATCCTGAGAATAAATCTTTGCGCCAATTTTCTTTAAGACCTGCTAACCCTTGTTTTGGTAAATTCATACGTTGGCATTTTTAGTAGAATGAACCAGCAATATATCGGTAGGTAAATCAGACAAAATGTATTCTAAATCATGTGTAAAAATTCTGTCTAAAAATCCAAGGGTGGTATCTGGAGAGTTTAATATGAGCAAATCAGCCCTATTTTTTTCTGTGAAATGACCAATAGAATAACCTTTTTTACCAAAGATGCAGCGTTCAATAACGTCTATGTCTATTTCTATTGGCAGTTCAGACATTAACTTTTCTAATCGCAAATGCTCATTTCTGGCAATGTTTGCTTTTTTTCTATTTGCTTTTGCAATGGTTAAATCATCATCAGCAGCAATGCCCACATCTTTAGGGTCTACTTCTTCTACAATGGTGATTTCTTTTGTTCCAAAGGCTTTGGCGGTATAAAATGCGGTTTTAATTGTATCTGCTGTTTTGGGGTGTTTCAAACCATTTACAATAATTCTGTTGCAAGGTGTACTTTCTATTTCTGGGTGTGTTAAAAGCATGAGGGAGCAATTTGCCTTTCTACAAAGCTTTCGTGCTATAGAACCTCTAAAATATTGAACTAGATTTTCATGCTGCATGGCACCTGCTATAAGGAGGTCTATGTTGTTCTCTTTGCAGGCATTAAGTATGGCTGTAGCAGGCTCTTCATCTCTCCAAACTACGGTATGCGGCACGTTTGCGGCTTTTAATTGTGTTAATAACTTATCAAGCCGGGCCTGAGTTTCTTTATTCTTTTTTCCGGCATGTATAAAAAATATTTCCGCACCAAACTTATCAGCAATGCGCATTGCTTCAAACATTACAGCCAAGGCTGTTGGCGAAAATGCTACGGCAGTAGCAATTCTAGAAAAGGTAACAGGCCATTTAATTTCTTTTTGATTCGTCATTTATTTTATGCCTCTTTTTTATTCATCTATTAGTGCTGTTAATAACTTGAAGATGTTTGTTGTTGTTTAACGCAGTGTTGGTTATACTTTCAGTAATAATTAAAAACTGCTTATGCCATTTAAGGCCAACATACTGATTTTTTTTCTGCCTATAGCATTGATTTTTACATCTTGTAACTCGGCAGAAATTGAAGAAGATGCCGATGATGATTATTTAAAAACAGATAGTATACAGCAAGTTAAGCTCTTAGAAGATGGAACTCTTAATGTTTTGATGAGCAACAACATTGCAAGCTATTATATTTTTAAAGGTCAGCCACGCGGTTTTGAATATGAAATGCTGAAGCTTTTTTGCAAAGACAATGGCTTGCATTTAAAGATAAATGTAATTCGCGACTTTGATTATTTACTAGATAGTTTACAAGCCGGAAAAGGGGATATAGCCGCTGGAAACATTACCATTACAAAAGATAGAAGGGCATATTTAGATTTTTCTCCAGAAGTACTAAGAACAAGACAAGTACTAGTCCAGCAATTGCCAGAAGGGTATAAAAAACTATCAAAAAAACAGCGCAAAGCACGGCTAATACAAGATGCACTAGATTTAAACGGTAAAACGGTATATGTTAATACGGGTTCTGCGTTTTACGCCAGATTACAAAACTATGCGGCCGAAAACGGAATAGACTTAACTATAAAAACAGTGCCATCAGAATTAGGAACAGATGAGCTGGTTGAAATGGTTGCCAAGGGCGAAATTGAATATACGGTTATGGATGAAAATGTCGCCAAGATTCATGCGTCAATCTATAAAAACTTAGACATTTCGGTTCCTGTGAGTCTAAGTCAAAGCATTGCTTGGGCCATCCCGAAAGGAAACCTGCACTTAAAAAAACTTTTAGAATCTTGGATTGCCGAACGAAAAAAATCGACAAGATTTAACATGATTTACAATAAATACTTTGGGTCTAGAGGGCATTTACATAATCCAAAAAACTACCTGGTTGTTAAAGGAGGTATTATTTCTCCTTATGATGATATTTTAAAAAAGCATGCGGTATATATTGATTGGGATTGGTTGCTGTTGGCATCTTTAGTGAATAAAGAGTCAAAGTTTAATCCGAGTGCTAAATCAAGTTTTGGCGCTGTTGGTTTGATGCAAGTATTGCCCAATACAGGAAAACGTTTTGGTATAGATAGTACAATGTTACTAATGCCCGAACCCAATGTAATTGCAGGTACAAGATTTTTACAATGGTTAGATCAGTTTTGGTATAAGCGCATTGAAGATACAACACAGATTATCTATTTTGTATTGGCCAGTTACAATGCGGGCCCTGGCCATGTATTAGATGCCATGTATTTAGCAGAAAAATATGGATTGAACCCGCAAGTCTGGAAAGACAACGTAGAGGTTATGTTAGAGAAAAAATCTCAACCAAAATATTACAAAGACCCTGTGGCTAAAAGGGGGTACTGCAATGGCAAACAACCTGTAGATTATGTAGAGAAGGTAATGCGCTATTATGCATTTTACAAAGCATACTATGATAAAAAGCCAGCACAAAAATCTTTAGCTCTTAATTAATTACATAGGCGTAATTACTTCATTTTTTTCAAACAATAATCTTTTAGGCACGCTAGCTCTAATAATGGGCGCCAACTTTTCTAGTATTGCCCACTTTACATTACTGCTTGCATAAACCAAACTTATTTCTCTACTTGGAGTAGGTTCTGCAACGGCTTTTATAAATTTCTTTTCAGAATCATGCAGGTCAATTGCTGTTAAATAAGGAATTAAAGTCATTCCATAGCCGAGTTTTGCCAAGCGCATAAGGGTATCAAAGTTGCCGCTTTCTAACTTCATGTTTGCCTCTTTTTCTTTGTTTTGTTGGCAAATCTTGATAACGCTATTTCTAAAACAATGCCCTTTATTTAGCAAGAGTAAATCTTCAATATCTAGTTCGCTGCAAAGCACAAAATCATCTTTAGCTAGCCTATGCCCATCGGGTACAAAAGCCATAAACGGTTCATAATAAAGCGGAATTTCTTCAATGCCTTTTTCTTCTAGCGGGGTGGCTAAAATGGCAGCATCTATATCATTATTGTATAAGTTCTTTATGATTTGTTCGGTGTGCATTTCTTCAATTATTAGCTGCACATCGCCCAATTGATTTTTAAAGTTATTAATGAATCTGTAGATTAAATTTGGCGCAACGGTTGGAATAATGCCCAACTTAAAAACGCCAGAAATATCACCAGTTGCCGCTTGTGCCTGTTGCTCTATTTTTTCAGCTTCAGAAAGCACAATTCTTGCTTGGGCAATTATTTTTTTGCCTATTTCTGTAGGTTCTACAGGTTGTTTACTTCTGTTAAACAACACTAGGCCAAGTTCATCTTCTAGTTTATGCAATTGCATGCTTAATGTTGGCTGAGTTACAAAACAAGATTCTGCTGCCCTACCGAAATGCCTATGCGTATCTACGGCTATAATGTATTGTAATTGGGTTAACGTCATTGTTTAGGTTTATAAGCGTATAAGTACGTTCTAAGTGGATAAGGGCGAAAATTAGACAAACAAAATTACATTTGAACTTAATAGATAATAAAACAATCAAAAATGTTGATTTCACAATAGATTTGTCTAAAATGAATCGTGTATAAAATGCAGTTATGTTAATTCAATTCATTTCTCAGCAAGAAAAAGAAATCTGGAGGTAAAATGCTTAGTTGGGATAGTAATTTCTTTGGTTTTGTAAATGATTTAGAAAAGTCTTTTACTACAGAATTGCCTGGGTTAGATGCCCAATTTAACGCAATGCCCCCTGGTAGAGAAAGGCCAGATTTTGGCAAAATTGAAAAAAGTAACCCAAAGCAAGCGGGAGTATTGGCGCTTTTTTATCCGCATGCAGAGAGACCACATATAGCCTTGATGAAGCGAAATGCTTATCCAGGAGTACATAGCGGACAAATAAGTTTACCGGGTGGACAAAAGGAAGCACATGATACAAGTTTAATAGACACAGCGTTACGAGAAACGCATGAGGAGTTTGGTGTGCATAGAAACTTAATAGAAGTAAAAGGATTATTAACAAGAGTTTATATTCCACCAAGTAATTTTTTGGTTCAGCCTGTAGTGGGTACGGCAAAAGAGCGCCCCAGCTTTATCCCAGATAGAACAGAAGTAGATTTTATATTAGAAGTACCTTTTGAAGAGTTTTTACGGGCAGAAAATTTTAAAAATACGTTTGTTAATGCAAGAGGAATAAGAGTACAAGTGCCTGCATACCATGTTAAAAATGAGGTGATTTGGGGCGCTACAGCAATGATGATTGCCGAATTGCACGCAATGTTTTTACAAAACATGTTGAATCATGATGGCATTAAATAAATTTTGAAAAATGGTAAAAGTTATATTTGCGGCCAATTGTAAAATTCAAAAATGAATCTTAATCCCTTTAAGCAAGATGCTTTTGGTAATAGTTTAATTCTTAAACGCATTATCATTTTTGTATTTGGTACAATAACATGGTATAGGTTTAATATTGCCAATCAAACCTCAATTACGGGAGCTAAAAATTTAAAAGGATTACCAAAAACCAAGGTTCTGTTTGTAAGCAACCATCAAACATATTTTGCTGATGTTGCAGGTATGTATCAAGTTTTTAATGCAGCAAAATGGGGCGTATACAATCGTGTGAATTTTTTCTGGGCACTTTTTAATCCAAAATTGGATGTTTATTTTATTGCGGCTTTAGAAACCATGAGCGCGGGAATTTTGCCAAAGATTTTTTCTTATGTAGGCTCGGTATCCATTAAACGTTCTTGGAGGGCAAAAGGCCAAGCTGTTGATAGAGGTGTAGACCCTGGCGATATTCATAAAATAAAACATGCAATTGAGAGTGGGTGGGTAGTTACTTTTCCCCAAGGAACAACCACCCCATTTGTTCCTGGAAGAAAAGGAACAGCACATATAATAAAGGAGCTAAAGCCCGTTGTTATTCCAGTAGTTGTTGATGGCTTTAGAAGAGCTTTTGATAAAAAAGGACTCTTCTTGAAAAAGAAAGATTGCCAATTAAGCATTACAATAAAAGATCCGCTTATGCTGGATTATAATGATTCTGCTGTAAATATTATGAACACAATCATGGAGGCAATAGAACAAACAAAAGATCATTTGCAAGTGCCTGCACCAGAAGCTTAATAGATTGCTGTAAGCGTTTACTAAGCCATGCATAGAGCCAGCATAAAATTGATTTGAAATAGATTTTAAAGCAATAGATTTATATAGTTAAAAGAAAAATAAAATGAAATTTGTAAAATATTTTTTATTTCTTGTATTGGTTGTTTCTGCGGGAACTCTGTCATGTAAAAAAAGTATTCTTTCGGATGACCCAGGTACAATTGAGAATAAAAACATAAAACTTCAGATTTTCCCGTATTGGGGGAGTTATTATTACAATCCAGACTCGTTGTATTTTGCGGGAGGGGCATTTATTAAAATAGATGAAATAAGTATCGTTCATTCGGATTTCTATTTTGTAAACGCAGGAGATACATTGCCAGCTTCTGACCCAGTTGAATGGAAATTGACTAGTGGAGAATTTTTAGACCTTGCCTATTTAGAGCCAGGTTCTTATACGGGTTTTTATGAGTACATCGTTGGTGTAGATTCTGCTGCCAATTTTTACCCACCGCAATTACAGCCTAAAGAAAGTGTATTAAATACAAATACAAGTTTATATAGAGGCCCCGGCAAAGGTTATAACTTCATTACCATTACAGGGCGCATTCAAGATCCTAATAAACCAGGTACTGAGCCTTCAATACCAATGAAATGGGTAGTTGCAAACAACGGGCTACAAATAAATTATTTTCAACCGAAAAGCTTTAACGTAGCTGCTGGAAAAGATGTAACTTTTGCCGTTGTTTTACAAATAGAACAACTGTTTAACGGGCTTTATCCAATTGTAACTCCGCAAATAAAAGCAGACGCAACAAATCAAGCCGATATGGATAATACCGAGGTTTTACAACAAAATTTTAAAAACGCTTATTTGGTTCAGATATGAAAAGGTTTTTGCTTAAAGGATTTATTTTATCAATATTAATTAGCACAATTGCTGTTGGCTGTAAAGAGGATTGTAATTGCAGTGCAGATGCAACAACAGGAATATTGAAATTAGATATAGAATTGTACAACGGAGCTACCCCAATGGCTTGGGATGAAATTGTTGCAGTTGATAATGTAAATGAATATAAAATGGAATTTTTTCAATTCTATTTAAGCAATTTAAGAGCTTTAAACGGAAATGGGGAGGTTGTGAATATAGCTTCTGTATTGTTAGCAGATGCGTCTAATCCAGATAAGATGACTTTTACTTTTCAGGTACCCGTTGGGATGTATGAAAAACTAGGTGCAGGAATTGGCTTAGATGCTACACTTAATGCATCAGACCCAATTAATTTTAAGCCTGAGGAACCTTTAAGTTCTGCTCAAGGCATGTATTGGAGCTGGGCGATGAAATACAGGTTTGTGCTCATTAATGGACGTGCCAGTAAAAGTGGTTCTATTGGAGATACAAACAATATTCTAGTTGCATATCACCCTGGGGCAGATGAGTTTTATTCTGAAAGAAAATTTAAAAAACCATTTATTTTAAAGCAAGGTGAAACTACTGTTTATAAGCTTAAACTAGATGTTGCTCAGTTTTTTAATGGGCCAGGTGGAGTGATTGATGTAGAAACAGAGCCTCAAACACACACAACACCTACAGATTACAATCTTGCTAAGAAGTTTATGGAAAACTTTGCGGCTGCCTTTGAACCCATGTAATCATGCGTAGGCTTGGCCTTTGGTTCATATTATTCGGCTTTATAGCGTGTAATAGCAATGAATCAAAATTGCCAAAAGGATTAGTTTTTCCTGAACCACCACAAGATAATCTTCCAACCCCATCAAAAATAGAGTTAGGAAGAAGACTTTTTTATGAAAACGCACTTTCGGTAGATTCTTCTATTTCATGCAGTTCTTGTCATTTACAAAAGTTTGCTTTTTCAGATACAGCAAGGGTAAGTGTTGGTGTGCATGCCGATACAGGTTTTAGAAATTCTAGAACACTGGCAAATCTTATTTTTCAAAATTCATTTTTTGCAGATGGTGGCGTTAATAGCATAGAAAGAGCCGTGCATCCACCTGTATTAACAGAGTTTGAAATGGGTATCACTACCTCCGAATTGATTGATAGATTAAAGAAAAATAATACTTATAAAACCCTTTTTAATCAAGCTTTTCAGTCTGATGTTGATTATGCGGGCGTTGTAAAATCTTTGGCAGCATTTCAGAGGACTCTACTGTCGTTTCAATCTCCTTATGATGAATACATGAAGGGTGATAAAAAGGCTATTTCAGAAAGTGTAAAAAGAGGTTTAGCACTTTTTCAATCTGATAGTACGCAATGCGCTACGTGTCATATTCCTCCTCTTTTTATAGACAATGAAATGCACAACGTTGGCTTAGCTGAAACCTATAAGGATTATGGTAGAGGTAGGGTTTCGTTAGATAGTACAGATTTTGGAAAGTTTAGAACACCAACACTTAGAAACATTGCCGTTACGGCCCCATATATGCACAATGGCCAGTTTAAAACACTAGATGAGGTTTTAGATTTTTATGCCAAAGGGGGAGAGCACCATCCAAACAAAAGTTCAGACATTGTTAAGTTTAACATGTCAGATCAAGATAAAGAAGATTTAATCCAATTTTTAAACGCACTTACAGATAACGATTTCTTGTCAAACGCAGCGTTTTCTAATCTAGATTAGAGCTATATTCTAGTTCAATTTACTGCCAATTTAATTCAACATTTTTGTCTTTAAAAAATTGTTAAATCACATTACATTTGCCGCATGCAAGAAATGATTCTAATCCTAGATTTTGGCTCGCAATACACGCAATTAATTGCAAGGCGAGTGCGCGAACTAAACATATACTGTGAAATACATCCGTATAATAATGCACCAGAAATAACCGAAAACATTAAGGGTGTTATTCTTTCTGGAAGCCCATTTAGTGCTTTGGAAAAAAATGCCCCAGTGCCAAACTTAGAGCATATAAAAGGCAAACTACCTTTGCTTGGAGTATGTTATGGTGCGCAATATTTGGCACATACCCACGGTGGTATTGTAGAAAAAAGTAAAGTTAGAGAATACGGCAGGGCCAACATTTCTTTTGTAGATACCGAAAGCAAATTGTTTAAAAATGTGCATGTTGGTAGTCAGGTTTGGATGAGCCATGGCGATACAATTATGAGTTTGCCAAAAAACTTTAAACTAACGGCAAGTACAAGAGATGTTAAAGTTGCTGGTTTTGAAATTGAAAGAGAAGAAACATATTGTATTCAATTTCACCCAGAGGTTTACCATAGTAAAGATGGCATGACCTTGCTTAAAAACTTTGTAGTTGACATATGTGGTTGCGCGCAAGATTGGACTCCCAGCTCATTTATTGAAACAACAATAAATGAACTAAAAGCCAAGATTGGTAGTGAACAAGTAGTTTTAGGATTATCTGGAGGGGTAGATAGCACAGTTGCCGCAGTATTGTTGAGTGAAGCGATAGGAGATAATTTACATTGCATTTTTGTAAATAATGGTTTGTTGAGGAAAAACGAATTCGAAAGCGTTTTAAATCAATATCAAGGCATGGGCCTTAACGTAAAAGGAGTTGATGCAAGCGAAGCTTTTTTATCTCAATTAGCCAATGTAAAAGACCCGGAGAAAAAACGCAAAGCCATTGGGCGCGTATTTATAGAAGTATTTGATAATGAAGCAATGGATATTCAAAATGTTTCTTGGCTAGCACAAGGAACAATTTATCCAGATATTATAGAATCGGTTTCTGTAAAGGGGCCAAGTGCAACCATTAAATCGCACCACAATGTTGGTGGTTTACCCGACTTTATGAACCTTAAAGTTGTTGAACCTTTAAATACATTATTTAAAGATGAGGTGAGAAGGGTAGGCAGATCTTTAGGAATTGATGAAGAGCTCTTGGGGCGCCATCCGTTTCCAGGACCCGGTTTAGCCATCAGAATATTAGATGATGTTACCCCTGAAAAAGTAGCAACATTGCAAGAAGTAGATCATATTTTTATACAAGGGTTAAAAGACCATAAACTATATGATCAGGTTTGGCAGGCCGGTGCTATGTTATTGCCGGTGCAAAGTGTTGGTGTAATGGGAGATGAACGCACATACGAAAGCGTAGTTGCTCTGAGAGCCGTAGAAAGCACAGATGGAATGACCGCTGATTGGGTGCATTTACCTTATGATTTTCTAGCATTAATCTCAAACGAAATAATAAACAAAGTACGCGGTGTAAATCGTGTTGTATATGACATTAGCTCCAAACCACCAGCAACCATAGAATGGGAATAAACAAATTAGCCATTACCTTTTTTTTAATATGCTGCACTGTTTTTCTTTTTGCACAAAACAGTTTGGTAAAGCATACTGTTGCAAAAGGAGAAACTGTAAAAAGCATTTCTGCACAGTATAATATTACCGAAGATGATATAATTAAATACAATCCTGATGTTGTGGGTGGGTTAAAAGAAGGAACTATTCTCATACTTCCTGCCAACAAAGAAACAAGATCAACCCCTACAGATATTGAGAGTTTTGTTTGGCATACCGTACAACCAAAAGAAACCATTTACGGGTTGTGCAAACAATATAATTGTACCGAAGAAGAATTATTAGAATTGAACCCTGAGCTTAAAGATGGGCTAAAGGAAGGGGCGAAAATAAAATGCCCAATAAAAAGCAATGTTGTTCCCAAAGCAAATGTAGAAGATAGAGATAGTACAAAGTTTTTCTATCATACAGTAGAGCCAAAGGAAACTGTGTACAGTATTTGTCGTGCAGCAGGAATTACCGAAGAAGAATTTTTAGCGCTAAACCCTATTGTGTCAGAAAAAGGTTTACAAATTGGTTTAGAAATAAAATTGCCAAAAAGAGCAACCAAAACAAACAACCAAGTTTCAGAAAACGTTCCTACAGACCAAAGCGTTAAAGCAAAAGAATACGGATTATATCGGATTCAAAAAGGAGATGATCTAGCGAGTATCGCCAAAAAATACAATACGACAGCAGATGAAATTTTACAGTTAAACCCTGAATTAGCGCAGGGTTTGGTAGAAGGAAAGTATATTGTAGTACCAGCTAAAAACAACGTAAATAGCACATATAAGGATGTTTCTAAACGAGAATCACTTTTTTGGAACCTCCCAGAAAATGGCAATAAAATAAAAGTTCATTACGCTGTGCTTTTGCCATTTTACTTTGATGAGAACGATTCTATTTTCATGCAAAATTCAGGTGGAAAACCTCAAACTTTAGAGAAATCAAAAGTGGCATTTCAGTTTTTTTCTGGTTTAAAATTGGCTATGGACACATTAGCTTCTTTGGGTTATGAAATTAAGCTGGATGTTTATGATACCAAGAACAATGCGGAAAGAGTGAAAAGAATTGCACAAAAAATTGATAAAAATGTAGATGCTATTATAGGGCCTTTGTTTTCTAAAAACGCTGAAATGCTATCTGAAATATTAAAAGATAAGCCAATCATTTCGCCTTTGAGTAAAACATTAAACAACGCAAATAACCCTAACTTAATAAATTGTATTCCTAATTTAACAAGCGAGTTTATTGCTATGGCAGCCTACATAAATAAACAAGGTGCCAATTCACAAATTATTTTTTACAATACAGATACTCCAGAAAACAGAAAGGCATTACATCTATTAGAAACGTATTTAAATGCAAGAGATAGCAGCCAAAAGCCCATAAAGATTTGGGCAATTCCTACCAGCGGTGATTATTCTATTTACAAAAACCATATTGTTTCAGGTAAAAAAAATATCATCATTTCATTAGATCAGGATGAAGCATTTTTAAGTGCATTCCTAACTTCTGCTGCAAAAAGAAAAGACACACTTACAACAGTGGTAACAACCTCTAAAGTGTTTAGTATAAATACGCTAGAAAACAGGTACTTGAGCAACCAAAGCTTTTTAGGTATGCAAACAGAGTTTACCAATTATACCGATACAACAACACAATTATTTATTTCTAAATTCAGAGCATTTACGGCAACAGAACCCAACAAGTTTGGCTTTAGTGGTTATGATGTTGGCTTGTACTTTACACAACTAATTGGAGTAAACGGTACGTTACCCGAAATTGGTCATTGGCCTAGAATAAAGGCAACTCAAAAAGGGTTTCAGTTTAACAATGGTATTGGCTCAGGGCCCAACAACAATTATGTGTATAAAGTAAAAGTCGAAAATTTTACACTTATACCTGTGTCTAATTAATCTGTTTTATACCTTTAATCAAATAGAAGTACATTCACCTTCTGTATTTAAATAATTACTTATCACTCATATTAGAATTATGAAAAAGCTAACTGCCCTCCTCATTTTTTGTATTCCCATGTTTATTTCGGCTCAAAGCTTTATAGATGTGCAAGAATCAACCTATTCTGTATTAACAGAAAATAAAGAAACCGTTTTTAAAGTTGAAGTTCAGCGAGTAAAAAAAGAGGACTTTATGGATCATTGGGAAGATTTTATTGAAGACCAAAGCGATTTAAAAGTTGAAAGAGCAGATTATGCGATGTCTGTTAAGGAAGCTATTCTAAAAAAGGTAAGTTCTGTTAAGGTAAACATCTATATGTTTTTTGAAGATATGGAAGACGGCACACGCGTTTATATGGCTTTTGAAGATATTGATGGAAAATTTATAGGGCCAAATCACACACAATATGGCATTAAATTAAAAGAGCTAATTAGCCAAGAGTCTAAAAAGGTTTTCGTAATGTCTAAAAAAGAAGATTTAGGTGCAGAAGAAAAACATCTTGCTGAATTGGAAAAGAGTTTAGCGAAGATCAAAAAAGAACAGGATAAAATTAATAGACAAATATTATCATCTAAAAGAGACATAGAAAACTATCAACAAGACATTATCATTTTTAAAGGATTACAAGAGGATTTAATTTCAGAGGTTTCTAGAAAGCATAGCGCGCTAAATTCTTTAGGTGTCAATGCTACAGATGATGAAAGAAAAGCTGCAAGGAAGGAATTAAAAAATGCTGAAAAGAAACGAGATAAAATGAGTAAGAAGATAGATAAATCTGGCAGCAATATTTTTAAAGTGGAAACTGAAATAAGAGAGTTGCAATATGATTTAGAAAAACTTGCGCAAGACGAGCAGTTTGCAAGTGATAAAATACACAAACAACGAGAAGTTGTATTAATGCTTAAAGACGAGGTATATCAACTTAAAAGATAAGCTGCTTAGAATATTTTTTTAATGACCCGAAGCCTGTGCGTATGTTCACGGGCTTCGCTGTTATATATACCATGCTGATCTATTCGGTCTATTCTAACTTTACCAGATGCATGAATAATATGGTTGTCTTTCAGTAATATTCCAACATGTATTATAGCGCCCTCGTTGTTATCAAAAAACGCCAAATCTCCTGGTTCGGCCTCTTCTATAAAACTCAAAGCTTCACCTAAAAGTGCTTGATCCTTTGCATCTCGTGGTAATTTATATCCAGCAAATTTGTATACCATTTGGCTAAATCCAGAGCAATCTATACCCATTGGGGTTCTGCCTCCCCATAAATATGGTGCGTTTAAATAACTGAAGGCAAAGTCTATTAATTCTTCTTTAGGGTGTTTGCCAGAAATTACCTCACCGTTAAAATCTACATCTTGGTCTAAAAAGGTAAATTTATTAGTTTGATAAAAGGGCAGTGTGCTACCTTGCAATAAGATGTGGTGCTTTGTTATGCCTCCTAAATCTACCATTTGTACTGTATCAAAAGATAAATGTTTCGGGCTTTTAGAAATTTTTGTGGCTAGTTCTTGGCTTATTTCGGTACTTTGTTTACGGTCAATCCAGCCTTCATATTTATCGAATGCCAGCCGAACGCGTAACCATTTTTTACGCTCCTCTAGTATTGCATACACTTCTCCAAACAGGAGTTGTGTAATTTGTTCGCTGCTATCTGCAGGCTCTGCTCTTACAGGAATTATAGTTAAATGACCAATGCCGTGTTTCATACTTCTAACAAAGAAATCCACCTTACTATAAACAACAATGTGGATTATGTTTAGATGCTATTTACTGCATATTTTCTATAACAACTGCAGATGCGCCTCCACCACCATTACAGATACCGGCTGCACCATATTTTGCGTTGTTTTGTTTTAATACATTAATTAAGGTAACAATAATTCTTGCGCCAGAACAACCTAAAGGATGTCCTAAAGAAACGGCACCACCATTAACGTTGGTTTGCTCGGCCGTAATGTTCAGTAACTTCATATTGGCTAATCCAACTACAGAGAACGCTTCGTTTAACTCGTAATAAGAAATATCTTCTGGTTTTAAACCGGCTTTGCCAATAGCAATAGGCACGGCCTTGGCAGGAGCTGTTGTAAACCATTCTGGTGTTTGTGCAGCATCTGCATAACCGCTAAGGGTTGCAATAGGTGTTAGGCCAAGTTCTTCTGCTTTTTCGCTGCTCATTAAAACAACAGCTGCTGCGCCATCATTTAAAGTAGATGCGTTTGCTGCAGTTACACTTCCAGCAGGATTAAATACTGGGCGTAATGTTGGAACTTTCTCTGCTATTATGTTTTTGTATTCTTCGTCTTCCGAAATGGTTACAACACCTTTACGTGTTTTCACTTCAACAGGAACAATTTCATCATTAAACTTTCCTGCACTCCAACTATCGGCACTTCGTTTGTAGCTTTCTAAGGCAAATGCATCTTGTTCTTCTCTGCTAAAATTCATTTCAGAGGCGCAAGTCTCTGCACAATTACCCATGTGTGTGTTGTTGTAAACATCAGTAAGACCGTCTTTTACCAGACCATCTATCATCTTTACATCACCTAATTTTTGTCCTGTTCTAAAACCAGGCATATAATGAGGAACCATGCTCATATTTTCCATACCACCGGCAACCACAACATCAACGTCTCCAGCTTTTATAGCTTGAGCACCAAGCATAATGGCTTTCATACCTGAGGCACATACTTTATTAATTGTTGTACAGGGAACATCTTCGCTTAAACCTGCGTATATAGCAGCTTGTCTTGCCGGAGCCTGACCTTCGTTTGCTTGTAATACATTACCCATTAGTACTTCTTGCACGTTTTCTGGTGCAAGATTGATTTTGTTTAGTGCACCTTTTATGGCAATTGCACCAAGTTGAGTTGCTGGAACGGTGCTTAAAACCCCGCCAAAACTGCCTAGTGGTGTACGAACGGCAGAAACTATTACTACTTTTTTCATCTTTAAAATATCTATTTTGAAGGTTGCGCGAATTTAGTGAAATTGCCAAGGGTAAATAATAACAATTGGCAGATAATATTTGCTTTGCAATTAATGAAAAAGTTACTCTTATTTATTCAGAAAAATCACCGAAAAGCTTATTTGCTGTTTGTTTTTAGCGTTAGCGCATTAATAATACTATATGTCTATCCTGGGCAAATTCAGTTTAAGTATGAATTTCAGAAAGGAAAAACATGGCAGCACGAAGACTTGGTTGCCCCTTTTAGATTTAGCAAAAAAAAATCTGCGGCTTTAATAGAGGAAGAGAAGAAAAGGCTAACCGAAACGAAGGCCCTTTTCTTTACAAGAGATAATGAAGTTTTAACCAATATTTTGGTTGAACTCAATGCCAATTGGAGCACTCTAATTTCTGATGAAAATTTGGAATACGCAGATTCTATAAAAATTAGAGAAGTAATTGCCTTTTTATTTAAAAGAGGGGTTATTGAGGAAACACAAGAATTAAAAAATGGTAATGCAAGCGCTTATTATTTAATTGTTGATAATAAAGTGCAAAAATTTTTACCTGAAGATTATTTTAACAAAGCAGAGGTTTCAAAATTTCTTCAAAATGGGTTAAAAAACAAGAAGATTGTTACTAATATTTTAAAATTAATTGTTCCGAACATTAAATACAACCATGCCAGAACTGAAATGTATTTGGCACAACGGTTAAATAAAATTATAGAGAATAGTGGTGTTATAAACCAAGGAGAATTAATAATTCTAAAAGGAAGTTTGGTTGATGATGAAAAATATACCATCCTAAATTCTTTAAAGAAAGCATATGAAGAAGATCTAAAAGAAGAGTCTTTTCCATTCCAATTGATTGCTGGTCAACTTATTTACATCATTCTTCTACTTAGTGTTCTTTACTCTTTTATTTATTATTTCAGGAGAGGGTTATTAAATTATATAGCCAACATTAACCTAGTTATGTTTTCTGTAGTTGCCATGGTTGTTTTGGCCATTGTGGTCATAAAAGTTAATGCCAATTGGCTGCTTATTGTACCATTTGCTATTGTGCCCATTATTATGCGCGCGTTTTATGATACCAGAATTGCATTGTTTGTACACTTAGTAACTATTTTACTGGTTGGCTACTATGCGCCAAATGGTTTCGAGTTTATTTTTATACAATTTATTGCAGGTATGTCTGCCATCATTAATGTTGGTGGATTGTACAAAAGATCGCATTTATTTATTGCTGCACTTAAGATTATTGGCGTTTACTTACTTGCATTTGGCGCATTTATTCTCCTAGAAGAAAAAAGATTTGGAGATGATCAACTAATAGCTGCTGGCTATTTAGTGGCTAGCGGTTTCTTTAGTCTTTTTGCATTTCCGTTAATCTATATCTATGAAAAGATATTCGGTCAAGTATCTGATTTAACGTTGTTAGAATTGGCAGATACAAATTCACCTTTGTTAAGGGAACTTGCGCATAAAGCACCTGGAAGTTTTCACCATAGCGTCCAAGTGGCAAATTTGGCAGAAAACGCTGCATTAACTATAGAAGCAAATACGTTATTAGTAAGGACAGGTGCGTTATATCATGATATTGGTAAAATGTTGGCACCCATGTATTTTGTAGAAAATCAAGTTACAGGGGTTAATCCGCATGATGATTTATCATTTGACGAAAGTGCAACGATAATCATTAGCCATGTCTTGGATGGAGTTAAACTAGCCAAAAAGAACAGATTACCCGATTTAATAATCGATTTTATAAGAACTCATCACGGTACTACTAGAGTGGAGTATTTTTATAGACAGTATTTAAAATCTTTTCCGGATAACGAAGAAGCGGTAAAATATTTTACATATCCAGGGCCTTTGCCTTTTTCTAAAGAAACGGCAATTTTGATGATGGCCGATTCTGTAGAAGCAGGTACAAGAAGTTTAAAAATTAAAAATGCTGAAAATATTAATGAGTTGATTGAAAAGATTATTAATCATCAACTCGCTATGGGTCAGTTTAATAATGCGAATATTACGTTAAAAGAAATAGGAGAAATCAAACAAGTTTTCAAGGTGCAACTAGCTAATATATACCATGCTAGAATAGAATATCCAGAAAAAATAAAATAGTACTTGCGCACATAAAAGTAAAGATTAAATTTGCGCCCCGTTAGGAGGGATGGGTGAGTGGCTGAAACCACCAGTTTGCTAAACTGACGTACCTGTTTAGGGTACCGGGGGTTCGAATCCCCCTCTCTCCGCAAGTTAAAAGTTCTTTATTTCGGGGTATAGCGCAGCCCGGTTAGCGCATCTGCTTTGGGAGCAGAGGGTCGCAGGTTCGAATCCTGCTACCCCGACAAAAAGCCTTGTTTATTCAGGGCTTTTTTGTTTCTACAAATTAATTTAAATTAATTTGTAGAAACGGAACTTTAGAATACCAAAACCATGAATGTTTAGAGAGCAATTTTGCTCTATAAATATTTTTAAAAACCTATTGGTCGCGTAGCTCAGCTGGATAGAGCATCTGCCTTCTAAGCAGACGGTCACAGGTTCGAATCCTGTCGCGATCACATAAAGCTCCTCTTTAGGAGCTTTTTTTGTTTGTATGAATTTGATTACGAGATTTTAGTAAAACTGTATTAATTGCCTATTAAAATAACAAAAGCCTAGTAGCTAACGCTTATAATCGTTTGTAAATCAGTTAATAAAAGTGCACTTTATAGTGTTAACAAGTCAATAATTATTAGTTTTGACCGTGCGAAAAAATATACATCTTTGGATGATGACGCAATTTAGAATATTGCTGGTTGCTGTATTGGTATTGCTGGTTGCTTCTGTGGCCGCACAACCTGTTGCTTCGTACGTTGTAAAAGGAGATACCAATAAAAATCCTGTGCGCATTTGTAGGTATGATGTAAATATATTTAGTAGCATATCTACAGGTGCTATAGCAAGCTATTCTTGGACTTTCGCTACGGGAAATCCATCAACAAGTTCTAATAGTTCGGTTCCTGTAACTTGGAATAGTAATGGCACAAAAGCTTGTTCCTTAACAGTTGTTGATACAGGTGGGGTTTCAAACACAATTAATTTTAATGTTATTGTAGCAAGCAATAAGCCAAATGTAAACTTTGCTCCTATAAATGATTTTTGTAGCTCAGATCCAGGTACATTCTTAACTCAAGGATCACCCTCTGGTGGTGTATATTTTGGTCCGGGAGTCTCTAATAATAAATTTTTTGCTGGTGTAGCAGACACGGGATACCATACTTTGGGTTATGTGTATACGGCACCAAACGGCTGTTCTGATACTGCATTTAGTACAGTTTATGTTAAGCCAGGACCAAATGCTTCGCTACTTGAACTTAATTCATTTAGCAATTGTAATGGTTTTTCTTTTGCAGATCCTGATTTTGAAATTGAATTGTACGATCAAACTACGAGTAAAGACTCGATTGTCCATTACGAGATTTTTTGGGGAGATGGCACTTTAGCTTGGGATTCTATTGCTTTTAGGCCGGGTTTAAAACACACGTATTACGGACAAGGTATTTATCAGTTAAAATTTGTTGTTACAGCTTTGAATGGCTGTACTGATACGGCAAAATATTTAGTAGTAAACACAACCAACCCTGCGAGTTTGAACATGTCCAACCCGGGTGGTACAAATGGTTGTGCACCAGTTACGGTAACTTTTCCGTTAACCACAACAAATACAGATACTACTATTACATATACTATTGATTGGGGAGATGGCTCAGATACAACATTTAAGCATCCGCCTCCTCCTTTTGTTACGCATACCTACGATACAACTTCCTGTATTGAACCAAGTGGGTTTTTCAACATAAAAACTACGGCTACCAATGCATGCGTATCTACAGTTTCAACATTACAAGGTCCTTTTGTAACACAACCGGGTGTTGCAGAATTTACTCCATCACCAGGCTGTGTTGGTGTTCCTAATTCATTGCCTAACCTAAGTATTCCGGGCTATACCAATGCATGCTCCAGACTATCTACTTATATCTGGGATTTTGGAGATGGATCTCCATTGGTTACCCAAGTAGTAAATCAGCCAGTGCCCCCACCTGGTGTGCATACGTGGATGGCTCCTGGTATTTATAATGTAACCTTAATTCTTGTATCACCAGCTGGAAATTGCCCAGGAGACACAGTTACTTATCCTGTTTGTATAGAAAATGCAACATCAGCAAGTGTAAGTTTTGGAAATGTTACGGGTTGTCAGCCTGTAACTCCTTTGATAAACAATACTAGTGATACATCAGCATATTGTTCCAACGTTGTATATGGTTGGAGCGTAGATACTACGTTTGGTTGGACTTTAACAGGGGGAACAACATTAAATGATCCAGAACCAAGTTTTAGCTTTACAGCTCCGGGTACATATACACTTATGTATTATCATATAAATAATTGTGGAGGAGATACTATTACGCAGATTATTACGGTAAGAGATAAGCCAACAGTTATCTTACCACAAAACATTCAAGCTTATTGTGATACTGTAACCGTAAATACGGCTACTAACAATAAACACAAACCAACTATTGTAAATAATGGAGCGCCAATTACCAGCTACTTATGGAAAATAGTGCCATGGGTGCCTTATATTAATGGTACCGATTCTACGTCTCAGTATCCTCAGTTTGTGCTAACCCCTAATACGTATACAATTACCCATTGGGTAACAAATGCTTGTGGTACAGATTCTTCAACGCAAACGGTTATTGTAAATTCATTAACCAATGGTGGGTTTAATATTGATTTTGATGAAGGGTGTAGTCCTTTGGTGGTGAATGTTCAAAGCACAAGTACGCCAGGTGTTCAGCATGATTGGTATATAGATTCTAACCATTACAGTACCGCTATGGATACATCTATGGTTTTAACCAATACAGGTATCGTGGATTCTGTTTATAAAATAACCTTGCTGGTATATTCTGGCCCAGGTTGTTCTGATACAATTATTAAATACGCAACAGTTCATCCAAGTGCAACGGCAAATTTTTCTGTTGATTCGGTTTGTTTAGGTTCTACAACTAATTTTTATGATTCTTCTACACAAGCCGTGGCGCCCATTTATACGTGGCACTGGGATTTTGGCGATGGAGATACTTCGGCTTTACAAAATCCTCAACATACATATTTAACACCAGGTATTTTTAATGCAAGTTTGGTGGTTACAGATACAAATGGCTGTACCTCACAGTATATTGATTCCGTTTGGGTGTTTTCTCCTCCAATGGCATCTTTTAACATAAACTATTCTAGCAAACCAGACTCTGCTTGTATTAATGATTCTGTGTTTTTAATTAACACATCCACTATAGATTCTAATGGTACACCAATAGTTTCTTATGAATGGGATGTTTTTGATGATGGATCAATTGAAGCAACAGTCGCAAATACTTCATATATTTTTAATACACCAGGCAGCTACCCGATTAGGCTCACTGTTGTTTCAGCCACAGGTTGTATAAGTACAGTTGTAGATACTATTCACGTTTCCAGACCGCCAACCCCAGTTTTCTCGCTTTCTAGTTTTGGTGGATGTACTCCAGTAACCGTTTCGGCAACAGATTCTAGTTACGGATACATTTTAAATTATCTGTGGAGATTTTATACGTTAGACAGTAATCAGAACCAAATATTAGAATACTCATCTGTTAATCAAAATCCGAATCCAATTCCACCTTTTCAAGCAAATATTCTTTCTAATAAGACAGTATTTGCTGAATTAACGGTTTCTAATAATTGTTATTCTGCTACATATACTGATACAATAAATATTAAACCTATTCCTATACCGTTTTTTGCGTTTAGTAGTGATACGGGCTGTTCTCCCTTAACCGTGATAATACAAGTTGATGGATTGGCAACAGGAAACCCGGATTCTATATTGTTTGATTTTGGAGACGGAACCCCAAACTTACTCTTGTATCCGAATATTAACATATTGCCCAATGGAGACACCTTGTTTACTTGGAATCAGCAAACGCATACCTTTAGCTATACCGGAAACAATTTAGATACAACCTATTTTGTTACTCTTTATGCGGCCAATGAATGTGGAGATTCATCCTACACAGTGCCAATCAACGTGAGAAATAGATCTGTGCAAAGTTTCTTTACGGCAAGTAAAAATATTGGATGTGCACCTTTAAATGTAAATTTCAACGACTTTTCTTTTGCTGCGTTAACCCGTTCTTATTGTTTTGATTTTGATACAATAACCAAAAGTTGTAATGGCAACGTCTATTTTGGACCATCACCTAATCACACATTTACGCAGCCAGGTGTGTACGTAGTTGCACAGTTTGCGGCAAATGGTTGTGGGGCTGATACCAGTTATCAGGTCATTGATGTACGGCCAAAAGCAAACGTTCAGTTTAATTTTCCAACTTCAATCTGCCAAGGCGACACAGTGAATTTTATAAATTCTACAACTGTAAGTGCGGGTAGTATTTGGGGGTATAAATGGAGCTTTGGCGATGGTGATTCTTCGTTACTAACAACACCCATGCACATTTATGACACAGTGGGAACTTTTATGGTTTGTTTAGAAGTAACTACTGATCAAAGTTGCGATAGTATAAGGTGCATACCGATAACGGTGTACGAGAAACCGGTTCCAAATTTTACCTTTAATAATAATGTTTGCCGCAATTTGCAACCTGTTCAGTTTGTAAATCAATCTACCAATAGTACAGGTAACATTATAAGCTACGAGTGGTATTTTGGAGATGGTAATTTATCAACTCAAATTAATCCGTTGCATACATACGCAGTTGCGGGTACTTATGATGTTAAATTAGTAGTAACAAACACTAATTTTTGTAAAGACTCTATCACAAAACAAATTGTAATTTTCCCAGTGCCTGATGCAGATTTCAGTTATAATATATTGTCTGGAGACACTTGTGGAGTTCCGCAAACCATACAGTTTACAAATAATAGCAATGGAGCCGGAGGGTATTACTGGGATTTTGATTTTGGAAACAATCCGTATCAAGATACTTCTGTTACGATGCACCCAAGTTACACAGTTACAACTCCGGGTACCTATCGTGTTATGCTTATTTCAAGAAACGGTTTGGGTTGCGAAGACACCGTTTTTCAAGAAATAAGAATACATCCTATACCAGAGCCAGACTTTTTACCTAGTGTTACTGCAGGTTGCGCCCCATTGACGGTGTATTTTGATAACACAACTAAACTACCACAAGGGTTCAATGACTCAATATTTTATGTTTGGGATTATGGAGACGGAACCGTTTTAGCAGGTGATAAATATGGTTATCATACCTATGGAAGTCCAGGTACATATAGTGTTAAGCTTACAGCAACATCAGAGTATGCTTGCGAAGACAGTGCATTTTACGGTAGATTAATTACAGTATTCCCTGTTCCTGTGCCTAGTTTTAATTACGTACCTGTAGAATTTGGCATATATACATTTAATCAAGTTACGGTTGGCGGTACTCCTCCATATTCATATTTATGGGATTTTGGTGATGGAACGTCAAGCACTTCATCTAACCCAACGCATGAATTTATTATTGATAAAGGCAGATACAGAGATGGGTTTAATGTTTGTCTTACGGTAACAGATTTTAATGGATGTGATTCAACCGTATGCGATACGGTAGATATTAGCGCGTTTACCCTCTTTGTACCTAATGCCATGACTCCGGATAGCGAAGGCGAAGATGGAATTTTTCTTCCAAAAGGGCAGGGGTTAGAAACATACCAGCTCATGATATTTGATAGATGGGGAAACCTATTGTGGGAAACAGAAGAATTGAGTGAGGATACTGCGAGCCCTGTGGAAGGATGGGATGGAACCTATGGCGGTGAACTTGTACCTGCCGGTGTATATATCTGGAGAATAAAAGCAACATTTGCCAATGGTATTGTTTGGCGTGGGCAAGGGTTGAATGACAATGATGTTACAAATTCAGGAACCATTACCATTTTACGTTAATGCGTAATTTATTCATCTCCATATTAATTTTATGTTTTCTTTTTCAGGCAAAAGCGCAAGACCCTGTGTTTTCTATGTTTTATTTAAATAAAATAGCGCTTAACCCAGCCTATACCGGAATAAATAGAGATTTACAATTTAGTGTATTAAACAGGTTACAATGGACAGGTTTACCCGGTAAAATGAACACAACAAATGCAAGCTTAGATGTAGCTTGCCCTAAAAGCAGGCTAGGGTTTGGTTTGATGTTTATGAACGATGTAGCGGGAGATGCTTTTTTAACAAAAAATCAAGCTAACTTTTCTTTGGCTGCACACATACCGGGGAGATACCCTAGAAACAGTGCTTTGAAGTTTTTAAGAGGTAGAAAATATATTTTTTCGGCAGCGCTTCAATATGGCATTGCGCAAAAAAGGGTAGATTGGAATAATTTGGTTTTTACAGATCAATTGGATGAAATTCTCGGAATTGTTAGGCCTAGCAATGCGCCCATAGGTGCCGCAGAAGTAACAAACCTAGTGCATGATTTGGGCGCAGGGTTATTGTTTAGATCAGAAATTAGTAGAAGGAGTTCGTACATTTCCATTGGTGTGGCAGGTTATCATTTAAACAGCCCTGTAGAATCGTTTTACGGAACAGAAGTAACAGTTCCGATGAGGTTTTCTGGACACTTGTTTGTGAACTTTAGAATTTCAGGAAAGTTTTCAAATAAAATACCAATTTATTTAACACTTGGCGGAAAATATGATCATCAACAAACGTTGCAAACAATGCAAACAGGAGGCACATTTACATTCGGAAAAAATTTCTTGCTAGGCCTTTGGTATAGAAACCAAACATTTAATATACCGAATATTAATACGGATGCTGCGGTTATAAATATGGTGTATTCAACCAAATTTATGAGTTTTGGATATAGCTATGATTTAACCGTTTCTCAGCTTGGTGTATCTCAATCCCAAGGCACGCACGAGTTTGGTGTTAGTTTTAGATTTGATCAAATTTATCTTTGTAAAAAGCAAAGCAAATTAAGCAGAGCAGACAGGCGTTGCTTTTTAGTAGATCATAAATTCTTTCAAGGAAATGATGTGGTGAATTATTTGCCATAGCCTTATATTTCCTTTCGTAATCACTTCAAGTATTGTTTTATATATAACACTATTAATAAATTTTGTTAATATGATTAGTGGACTTTAATTGGTTAATATTCACTTAATATCAACGAAACATTGTGTTATATTGCCGCACTAATTTTAAAAAAAATAGAAGAATGAAAAAACATTTACAAATGTTGGCTATTGTAGTCGGCTTTTTAACCTACTCTACGGGAGCAATTGCCCAGTATTGTACAACAGCGTCTTTGTTGTATAGTTCAGGTTGTTCCTTTGGTGATGACTTGGATGATGTAACAATTGGAACCTTTAGCCATTTGAGTACAGGTTGTACTGGTAGTGGTTACAATGATTACACCTCTGACACAATTACAATTCCGCAAACTGAATCTCAAGCAATTACAATTACAAGTAATTTCTCTTCTCAGTTTTATGGTTTATGGATTGATGCCAATAATGACAGTGATTTTAATGACGCTGGAGAGTATATTTGGTTTACTACTGTAGGCGCAAATGCGGCTAACAGTTCTTTTGTTGTTCCAACAACTATTCCTGTAGGAACTTACAGAATGAGATTACGTGGAAAATATGCTGGTTCAGCTATGTTGGCTACGGATGCTTGTACATCATTTTCTTACGGTGAAATTCACGATTATACCGTGAAGGTTTTGCCTCCTCCAGCATGTCCAACTCCTTATGCATTTGCTGTTTCGCCTATAACTTCTTCTAGCGCTACGGTAAGCTTTGCTTCTACTGGAAATAAGTTTTTTATAGAATATGGTCCTTGTGGCTTTACTCAAGGAACTGGTATTTTAGATACGGTTTATTCTAGCACATTTACCTTAACAGGTTTAGCGGCAAATACAGAATACGAAGTATATGTTCAAAATGATTGTAGCGCTGGTGGTAACGGTACCTCAATCTGGGCAAATTCTGGATGTTTTAAAACAGAATGTACTGCGCTTGTTACACCATTTACAGAAAACTTTGATGGTGCTGTTCCTGGATCTACTTCTAACCCTTCACCTCCTGATTGCTGGAAATATGTTCATACAATGGACGGTGGATTAGGTTATGGTTATACTAGAAACCTTGCAAGTTATGCGCATTCTGGAAGCCAATTCTTCTACATGTACACCAGTAATAACGCAACTACCGGAGATACAATGGGACTAGTTTCGCCCGAAGTAGACGGAATGGACCTTGTAGACAAACGTGTTGAATTTTGGGCAAGAAGTTATTATTCGGGTTCTTCTTATAACGTTAAATATATTGTAGGTACAGTAAATAGTCCTTCAGAATTAAACACATTCGTTCCAATAGATACTATTACAATTGGACAAAACACTACGTACCAGTATGCAGTAGTAAACTTTACGGCCGCAAATGGTTATAACGGTACACACAAATACGTAGCAATTTTTGATGGTTCTGATTTGTATAACTACCCTATGATTGATGACATCACCATTAGTGATGTACCAAACTGTATTCCTTCAACTGGTCTTGCTGCATCAAATATCACAAATGCAAGTGTTGATTTAAGCTGGATTTCAGGAGACGGATCTGTTTACAACTTAGAATACGGCCCAACTGGTTTTACACAAGGAACTGGTCCTGTAATTACAGGTATTACTTCTCCAAATTATACATTAACTGGCTTAGCAGGTAATACTTGCTACGATGTTTATGTAAGAGATAGCTGTGTAGGTGGTGTTGGTCCTTGGTTTGGTCCTTTCAACTTCTGTACAGCTTGTAACCCATTAAATACACCTGTTGCTGAAGGTTTTGAAAATGTAACCCCTGGCAATACAACTACACCTAATGCCCCAGATTGCTGGACATATTGGAAAGCACCATCGTCATCAGGATATGGTTATACCTATCAATATGGTTTGCCAATTGGTACCCAACATTTCCGTATGTATTCAAGTACTTTAAATTCGGATACAATTAGTTTAATTTCTCCTATGATTATTGGTCTAACTGCAGGAGACAAAAGAGTTAAATTTAGTGCATATTGTGGTTCAACTCTATATTCTGAGCCTGTAATCGTTGGTACATCTCCATCAAGCGGAGATTTACGCAATGCCACAATAATAGATACAATTTATAGTGACGGAAGTTCTTATTCTAGTCAATTTGTTGTAAATCTAGATGTTGCTTCAGGATACAATGGTACAGACCAGTTCATATTCTTTATGACGGGTCAGTCTACTACTTATTCAACTATGTACTTAGATGACATTACGATTGAGGATATACCTTCTTGTGTTGCGCCATGGAACTTGAATGCAAGTAATATTACCGCAACAAGTGCAGTAGCTTCTTGGAATAATATTTCTGGAACAGCGTTCCGTTTAGAATATGGTCCAACAGGATTTATTCCGGGAACAGGTGGTAACGGAATAGTTGTAAAGAACGCAACATCTCCAACAACAATAAGCGGTTTAAATCCAAACACATTGTATGATTTTTATGTGGCAGACAATTGTGATTCTACAGATCTAGCAGGTCCTTATACATTTAAGACGCTATGTTTAGGTCAATTATCAGGAGCCTATACGGTAGGAACACCAACATCAGACTTTGCGACATTAGACTCTGCATTATTTGTAATAGGAGGATGTGGAATTAGTGGACCAGTAACCTTGAATTTACAAGGTGGAACGCATGTAGCAGCGCTTAATTGGGGTCAGATTCAAGGTGCAGGTGCAACCAACACCATTACAATAAACGGTGGTGGAAAAACAGTAGATACCATCGCTATACCTACTGGAGCAACCATCGGGATGAATTTTGACGGAACATCTTACGTAACCATTAAAAATGTTGCCATAGACGGAAGCAATACAAACCGTGTAATTTGGTTCCACAACAATGCGCATCATATAACTATTGATGATTGTGATGTTATTGGACAAATTACAACCTCGAGTTTATTTAATCCAATTGTAGCGTCTAATTCAGAAACAAGTGCCACAACATATGGTAACAACGCGAATGATATTACCATTAAAAACAGCATTGTTCGCGGTGGTTATTATGGTATTGTTATGGCAGGAGCTGGAACAACGGCCAAAGCTTCAAACTTTGTTTTAGAAAACAACGAGATGATAGATGCATATTACTACGGTTGTAGATTTTATTATGTAGATAACCTAACGGTTACCAACAACACAATACTACCTACATACTCGTTCTCATATGGATTTTATGGTTATTACATAGATAATTTTGATATCTCTGGTAACGAAATGTACGGTGGTAACTACGGTATGTACATTGGCCAAGCCAACAGTGTTACACCTACTACAAATTCTACGGTTGTAAACAACATGGCTTCTGGTAACACAGCAGGTTTGTATGTTTCAACTGGTGGGTATATTGATATGTATCACAACTCTTTCTTTGGAAATTCAAGAGGAGCATATTGCTTTACGTATAACAACTCAGATATACGTAACAACATCTTCCAAGGAGGTACATTAGAAGCATGGTACAATTCAGGTGGGTTAAATAACACGGTTGATAATAACGTGTATTATACTTCAACAGGAACCAATTTGATTTATTGGGCATCTACTTACTATACCTCACTTAGTGCTTGGAAAACAGCCACACCATTGTTAAACATCAATTCAGTAGAAGCTGACCCAGCATTTTTAGCTATAGATAACCTTAGAATTTTATTAGGTACTGCAGCGAACAATTCAGGAGATAACACAGTAGGTGTTTTGGTTGATATTGATGGTAACACAAGACCAGCGAGTGGTTCTACCACTGTAGATATAGGTGCTTATGAGTACACACCAATAACTTCAGACCTTTCAATTTTAAGTGGATCTTTAGAAAAAGGAATGTGCTTAACCACTAACGATACCATTGTTTTAGAAATAACAAACTTGTTAGGTAGCACCTTAAACATGGCAACTACAAATGTTGTTGCTAAGTTTGATGTTACTGGACCAGCAAACACGAATGGTACAATTACATTAAATAGCGGTACTATGGCTGTTGGTGATACGCTTACCATGATGGCTACAAACATAGATTTATCTATTCCTGGTGTTTACACGTACAATGCGTACATAGAGCCAAGTAGCTATAACCTATCGCCAATTAACGATACGTTAGAAACGGGCATGTTTACCGTATACCCAGTATGGGAAGTAACCCCAGATACAGATACATTGTACACTGTATTAGACTCAGCAGAGTTGAAAGTTAAATCACCATTTTTTGGAGCGGGGGCATTCTTTATCACAGAGATTTGCCAGTTTAAAACCACAAGTGGTGCTCCAGCATCATGGCCAACGTATTTAACGGCCGATGATTACATTGAGATTACAGGAGTTCCTGGATCAGACTTAGGAGGTTATTCATTAGAGCAATGGACTACATCTGCCAAAGTTCAAGATTATACCTTCCCAGTAGGAACATTTATTGGACCAAACGGAACATGTATTGTTCAAACAGGACAAGGAGCAGGAGCAAGTGATGCTACTAACTTCTATTACAATGGTATCGGTACACAAACGTACACATGGA